>NC_017586.1:628296-1256593 GCF_000240165.1 Streptantibioticus cattleyicolor NRRL 8057 = DSM 46488 | reverse complement strand
CCGGACCCAGCCGCCGCACCCTGCTGGCCACCACGGCACTCGCCGGCCTGGGGACCGCGCTCACCCCGGCCACCGGACACGCCGCCACCCCCAGGACCACCCCGGGCCTGGCGGTGCTGCGCTCGGCCGCGCTCGACGTCACCGTCGACACCGCCTTCCCCCGCGTCGTCTCGTTCACCGACCGCGCCACCGGAGCCGTACTCCACGGCCACCCCGCCCCGGTCACCACACTCCTGGTCGACGGCGTCACCCACACCCCGCGGGTCACCGCCACCCCGGGCACCGACCGCGTCGACTACACCCTCACCCTCGACGGCGGCACCCGTATCGAGGCCGGGATCACCGTGGACGGCATGCGCGTCACCTTCCGCGTCACCGCCGTCCACGAAGCCCCCGGCCACCTCGTCGGCACCCTCCAACTGCCCGGCCAGGCATGGCTGAGCGTCCGCGGCGACCAGCCCGGCGCCACCGTGCTCACCGCACGGCTCCAGCTCGACAAGGCGAAGAACGGCGACACCACCGTCACCGTCACCGACGCCACCCCGGCCGACCCCGCCCCCGTCGGCTGCGCCTACGCGGTGGCCGCCCACGACACCCTCGCCGCCGCGGTCGAGGCCAACACCGTATGGGACGACGTCACCGCCAACCCGGCCGCCGCCTGGGAGAACGGCCGCTTCTGGCGCCAGGCGGTACGCGACGGCGACGGACATACCCGGGTCGGCATCTCCTGCGGCCAGTGGACCCACCGCGGCGCCGGCGCCGCCCCTGACGACACCGAACCGCTGCCCTACGTCACCGTCGTCCTCACCCGCGACCGCAACGGCGACGGCCGCATCGACTGGCAGGACGCCGCCATCGCCCTGCGCGACATCATGGTCGACCCGCTCGGCGCCGACGACCAGCACCTGCGCGTCGTCCCGCACATCCCGTTCAACTTCGCCAGCCAGGCCACCAACCCGTTCGCCGCCACCCTCGACAACGTCAAACGCATCGCCCTGGCCACCGACGGACTACGCCAGTTCACCCTGCTCAAGGGGTACCAGTCGGAAGGCCACGACTCCGCCCACCCCGACTACGCCGGCAACTACAACGAACGCGCCGGCGGCCTGGCCGGCCTCAACGCCCTGCTCGCCGCCGGCACCACCTGGAACAGCGACTTCGCCGTACACGTCAACGCCACCGAGTCCTACCCGGTCGCCCACGCCTTCTCCGAGACCCTGGTCGACAAGGACGACCCCCAGTGGGACTGGCTCGACCAGAGCTACCGCATCAACTCCCGCCGCGACCTGGCCTCCCACGACATCGTGCGCCGCTTCCGACGGCTGCGCGAGGAGACCCACCCCGCCCTCGACACCGTCTACCTCGACGTCTTCCGGGAGAGCGGCTGGACCTCCGACGGCCTCCAACGCCATCTGCGCGCCCAGGGCTGGAAGGTGGCCAGCGAATGGGGACACGGACTGGAACGCTCCTCCCTCTGGTCGCACTGGGCCAACGAGACCGACTACGGCCCCGACACCTCACGCGGCGTCAACTCCACCCTCATCCGCTTCCTGCGCAACCACCAGAAGGACGTCTTCGCCGACAAGTTCCCCCTGCTCGGCACGGCCAAGCTCGGCACCTTCGAAGGCTGGCAGGGCAAGACCGACTGGCACGCCTTCCACCGCCTGCTGTGGACCGACAACCTGCCCGCCAAATACCTCCAGGCCTACCCCGTCAAGACCTGGTCCGACCACGAGATCACCTTCTTCGGACCCACCGCCACCTCGGTCTGCGACACCACCGGCCGCCGCGTCATCACCACCGACGGCCGCACCGTCTACGACGGCGGCACCTACCTGCTGCCCTGGGAACCCCGCGCAGCGACCGACCCGGCCAGGCTCTACCACTACAACCCGGCCGGCGGCACCACCGGCTGGCGGCTGCCCCGCGGCTGGGCCGGCGCCCGCACCGTCCACCTGTACCGGCTCACCGACACCGGCCGGCGGCACGTCGCCGAGGTCCCGGTGCGCGACGGCGCAGTCACCCTCACCGCCGACGCCGGGGTGCCCTACGCCGTCTACCGGCGGCCCGCCCCGCCGCTGAGCGACCCGCGCTGGGGCGAGGGCACCCCGGTGCACGACCCCGGCTTCAACTCCGGCTCCCTGCGCGGCTGGCAGGTCACCGGCCCGGCCCGCGTGGTACGCGACGAACTCGGCGACCCCGAACTCGTCATCGGCCCCGGCGGCCCGGCCCGCGTCCGGCAGCGGCTCGCCCGGCTCACCCCCGGCGACTACGTGGCCTCCGTCCAGGTGGAGGTCGGCGAACGGCCCGGGGAACGGCGCCGGGCCGCCCTGGAGATAGGCACCGCCGACGGCGTCACCGCCGTCAACTGGACCGACACCTCCACCGCCGGGAACTACATCGCCGCCGACCGCAAACACGGCACCCGCTTCCAGCGCATGTTCACCCGCTTCCGGGTGCCGTCCGGCGGCGGTCCGGTCACCCTCGCGCTCACCGCCGACGCCGGCACCGCCCGCGTCCGCTTCGACAACGTACGGGTCGTCCCCACGGCGCCCGCCCCGCCACTGCCCGAACACGTCCTCCTCCACGAGGACTTCGAACACGTCCCGCAGGGCTGGGGCCCCTTCGTCAAAGGCCCCGCCGGCGGCGCCAACGACCCACGCACCCACATCGCCCAACGCCACTTCCCCTACACCCAGCGCGGCTGGAACGGCAAGGCGATCGACGACGTCGTCGACGGCACGCAGTCGCTGAAGTCCCGCGGCGAGAGCACCGGCGTTGTGTACCGCACCGTGCCGCACACCGCGCGGTTCCGTCCCGGGCGCCGCTACCGGGTCTCCCTGCGGTACGAGAACGAACGCGCCGGCCAGTACGCCTGGATCACCGCCGTCGACGTCCCCGGCGCCGCCGCCCCCACCGTCCTGGCCACCCTCCCCCTCCCGGTGGCCACCGGGCCCACCACCCTCACCTACGAGTTCACCGCCCCGGTGGAGGGGGAGACGTGGGTGGGGCTGAGCAAGACGGGCGGGGACGAGGTGGCGGAGTTCACCCTCGACACGGTCACGCTCGCGCTGGCGGCCAGCCATTGATTCCTCGGGGTGCGCCCGACCCCCCGCACAGGGCGTTCCCCCCCCGCCCCGACATCCTCGGGGTGCGCCCGTTCCCCTTTCGTCGTGGCTGGCGTCACGGATGTTTCCCCCCGCCCACCCGTGGCTGTGTTCGTACAGTGCGGGGTGCGCACTGTCTTCCTGGGTTTCCGGGGGCCCTCCGGGGTGACTCCTCGCTCCGCGTATCCGCCAAGGCTTGGCTCCGGCTGTTGGGTCGCTGCGGGGACACCCCTGCACGCCCCCGTTCTGTTGTGTTCCGCGCTGCGGCACGGGGTGGGTGAGAAGGAGATCGGGGTGACCCCAACCTCCTATCTCACCCTCCCCCGCGAAGAGAGGCACCCGCACGACGGCGCAAGGGGGTGTGTCGGGGGTGTCCCCGCAGCGACCCAGCGGGGCGGGCGCAACCTTGGAGCGAAACCTGGGGCGAGGAGTCACCCCCGGCGCGCCACCGACCCCGTACCGGCAGTAGGCGAAGCCACTCGGTGCCGAACCAAACCAAAACCCACCCCAACCACCCACCGGGCAGGGGCGAACGGGGGCCACCCCGGAACCCCGAACCGGGCGAACCGGCCACCACGGCGTGGGTGGGCGGGTCGCGGGTGCCGGCCGGGGAGTGATGGTTGGCCGCGAGCGCGAGCGGGGCCGTGGGGGGGGGGGGGGGGGAGCCCCTCTGGCGGGATGGCGTGGGGCGCGACAAGATCGGGCGTGATGTATCACACGTGGATGCGTTACTTCCGCCCGGGGCCCGCACACCACCGCCTCGGTCTGGTCTGCCTCGGCGTCGGATTGCAGCACGGGGCGCTGCCGGCCGTCGGCCCGCGCGTGGTCGACCACCACGTCGCGGTGGTCATCACCGCCGGCCGCGGATGGTTCCGGGCCGGCGGCGGCCCCGTGCAGACGGTGACCGCACCGGCGTTGCTGTGGCTCGTCCCCGGCGTGCGCCACAGCTACGCCCCGGCGCCGGAAGGCGGTTGGGACGAGGGGTTCGTCGACTTCACCGGCCCGGCCACCGCGGCCTACACGGAGTTGGGGTACATCGAGCCGGAGCGTCCCGTCGTGCCGTTGCGGGAGACCGCGGGGGCCCGGGACATGATCGCGCGGATCGCCCGCGCCGCCCGCCTCGGCAACCCGTTGCTGGAGGTGGAGACCTCCGCCGCCGTCCACGAACTCCTGGTCGCGCTGCGCCGCGCCCGCGCCGACACCGGGTGCGACGGCGACCCGGTGCTCGACGCGCTCGCCCGCGACGCCTTCCTCCCGCTGCCGGTCGCCGCCCACGCGGCCCGGCACGGCATGACCCTGGCCGAACTGCGCGCCGCCGTCCGACGGGGCGCCGGATGCAGCCCCAAGGACTACCTCCTGGCCATCCGCCTCGGCCGCGCCAAGGAACTTCTCGCCGCCACCGATCTGCCGGTCGCCGCCGTCGCCCGCCGCGTCGGCTACGCCGACCCCGCCTACTTCAGCCGCCTGTTCACCCGTCGCGTCGGCCTCGCCCCCATCCGTTTCCGCGAGCAGCAGCACGCCACCGTCCCCGGCGGGTGGAGCCGCCGCGTCCCCGACCCGGACCACCCGCCGACCATCGGCCCGTCCGGCCGGACGCCCTGAACACACCCCCACTGCTAACGACGCAACCCCACCCCACGTCACGCCCACGGCCCACCTCCGTACCACTTTCGGGTCGCGGTCGTTGTGCTCTCCGGGTGAACGCCCGCCGCGCCCGGAAGACTGCGGAGCGCGGACCCGCGCAACCGAACGCAGGAGGGGCACGCACCATGCCGACGCCGGACGACCGCGCCTCCGACGGCGCGGTCGCACTCGCAGGGGGCCCCGCCGGGCCCGGAGCGCTGCGGCCGTTGCTCGACCGAGTGCTGGACGCGCTCGTGGCCGGAGCCGCCGCGCGCGGCGGGCCGCTGCCGGCCGGCGGCCCCGGCCCGGTGGCGGTACGGCTGCGGGCCGCCGTCACCCCCGTACTGCCGGACACCGGCACCGGAGCCGCCGAAGCGCTCACCACCCTGGTCCAGGCGGTCGCCCACGGCGCCGCCGACCCCGCCGAGCCCTTCTGCGCCGCCCATCTGCACTGTCCGCCGCTGGCCGTCGCGGTCGCCGCCGACCTCGCCGCCACCGTGCTCAACCCCTCCATGGACTCCTGGGACCAGGCCCCCGCCGCCTCCGCCCTGGAGGCCGAGGCCACCGCCGCCCTCGCCGCCGTGGTCTACCCCGACCTGCCCGCCCCCGACGCCCTGGTCACCAGCGGCGGCACCGAATCCAACCAACTCGCCCTGCTCCTCGCCCGGGAACGCGCCCGCGCGGCCGGCGGCCCCGGCGTCCAGGTGGTCTGCGGCGCCAACGCCCACCACAGCGTCCACCGCGCCACCTGGCTGCTCGGCCTCCCCGAACCCGTCACCGTGCCCACCCCCGACGGCACCATGGACCCCGGACGCCTCGACGCCGCGCTCGCCGGACTCCACGGCCCCGTCCTCGTCACCGCCACCGCCGGCACCACCGACTCCGGCGCCATCGACCCGCTGCCCGACATCGCCCGGGTCACCACCGCCCACGGCGCCGACCTCCACGTCGACGCCGCCTACGGCGGTCCGCTGCTCTTCAGCCGCCACCGCCACGCCCTCCTCGACGGCCTCCAGTCCGCCGCGTCCGTCAGCCTCGACCTGCACAAACTCGGCTGGCAGCCGATCGCCGCCGGACTACTCGCCGTCCCCGACAGCACCGCGCTGCGCCCCCTCGGCCACCACACCGACTACCTCAACGCCACCGACGACACCGAGGCCGGCCTGCCCGACCTGCTCGGCCGCTCGCTGCACACCAGCCGCCGCCCCGACATCCTCAAGATCGTCGTCACCCTGCGCGCCCTCGGCCGCGACGGCCTCGGCGCCCTCGTCGACAACGTCTGCGACCAGGCCCGGCGCTTCGCCGACCTGATCGAGGGCCACCCGAGGTTCACCCTCTACGGCCGCCCCGTCATCAGCACCGTCCTCTTCCGCCCCGAACCCGCCACCGACGACCAGGTCGCCGCGATCCGCCGGGCCCTGATCACCTCCGGCAGCGCCGTGCTCGGCCGTGCCCGCGCCGGCGGACGCCTGTGGCTCAAGGCCACCCTGCTCAACCCGGACACCCCCACCGACCGTCTCGCCTCGCTGCTCGACGTCGTCACCGCCGCCATCCCGGAAGGAACCACCCCCCGATGAGCACCGGCAGCGCCCCCGCCGACCGGCAGCACGCCGGCTCCCGGCCCGCCACCGACCCCGCTACCGGCCTCGACACCGGCACCGGCCACGCCCCGCAGTCCGGCACCCCGGCCCGCCCGCTCGACCTGCTCGGCGTCGGCGTCGGGCCGTTCAACCTCTCGCTGGCCGCCCTCGCCGACGGCGTCCCCGCCTTCACCACCGCCTTCTACGACCAGCGGCCCGGCTTCCACTGGCACCCCGGACTCCTCATCGAAGGCGCCACCATCCAGGTCCCCTTCCTCGCCGACCTGGTCACCCTGGTGGAACCGGCGAGCCCCTGGTCGTTCCTGTCCTACCTCAAGAGCCGCGACCGGCTCTTCCCCTTCTACCTGGCCGAACGCTTCCACATCCAGCGCACCGAGTACGACGCCTACTGCCGCTGGGTGGCCGGCTCACTGCCCAACTGCCACTTCGGCCACCAGATCGACGCCATCCGCTGGGACCAGGAACGCGGCCTGTTCGAGGCCGACTTCACCCAGCTCGACGAGGACGGCCAGGCCGAGGCGCTCGGCCGCACCCACGCCCGCAACCTCGTCATCGGCATCGGCACCGCCCCCTACGTACCCCGCCATCTGCGACCGCTCGTCGAGGCCGACGGCGTACCCGTCCTCCACTCCGCCGACTACCTCACCCACCGCGATCAGCTCACCGCCGCCGGACACATCACCGTCGTCGGCGCCGGACAGTCGGGCGCCGAGGTCTTCCTCGACCTGCTCCGCCGCCGCCCGCCCGGCCGCGAGGGGCTCACCTGGATCGCCCGCACCGAATCGTTCGCGCCGATGGAATACGGCAAGCTCGGCCTCGAACAGTTCACCCCCGACTACACCCGCTACTTCCACCGCCTCCCGGAACCCGCCCGTGACGACCTGCTGCCGCGCCAGTGGCAGCTGTACAAGGGCATCGACCACGAGACGATCGACGCCATCCACCACGAGTTGTACCAGCGGGCACTGACAATCAGCGGTGACCAGGACGGCGTCCGCTGGCCCGACGTCACCCTCACCCCCGGCGTCACCGTGCGCACGGCCGGACGGCTCGGCGCCAACCGGGTCGAACTCCACCTCGACCACCTGCGCCAGGGCACCCAGTCCCGGCTCGTCACCGACGCCGTCGTCCTCGCCACCGGCTACCGGGAACGCCCCCTCGACGCCCTGCTGGCCCCCCTCGACCCGTATCTGCGCCGGGACTCCGCCGGACGCCCCCGGGTCGACGCCCACCACCGGCTCGTCCTCGACCCCGCGGTACGCGGCGCCGTCCACGTGCAGAACGCCGAACGCCACACCCACGGCGTCGGCACCCCCGACCTCGGCCTCGGCGCCTGGCGCTCGGCCGTGATCCTCAACTCCCTGCTGGGCAAGGAGGTCTACCCGCTGCCCCGGCGCACCGCCTTCACCACCTTCGGTCTCGACGGCGCCGACGACCGCCGCCCGGCCACCCCGCGGCCGGGCGGCAGCGGCCGGTTCACAGCACCGGCACTCCGTCGCGGGTGAGCCGCCAGTCCACCGAGGCGAAGGCGGCCGGGTCGATCACCTTGTTCTCCTTCACCCAGGCGATGATCGTGTTCCGGATCTCCTCGGACGACGACCAGATGGAACGCGCCGCGGCCACGTGCGGGAAGTTGCCGCCGCCGTTGGCCCGGTAGTTGTTGACCGCCAGCACGAACGAGGCGGCCGGGTCCAGCGGCTTGCCCTGGAACGTCAGATTGGTGATCCGCGACCCGGCCGGCTTGGCGATGTCGATGTCGTAGCCGAGCCCGGACACCACGTCGTAGTTGTAGTCCGGGGTGTTGTCCGCGTTGGTGATCTTCGTCAGGTCGACCGGGGTGCCGGCCGGGGTCTGCACGTAGTACCGGGCCGACCACTCCAGATAGTCCTTGAGCTGCGCCCCGGTCAGCACCCGCGCGTCCAGGGTGTTCTCGTACACGTACAGCCCGGCCACGTCCCGCAGCGAGACCTGGCCGGCCGGGATGGCGGCGGTCCGCGAGAAGCACGCCGCCTGGGAGAGCACCGGCAGGTCGCGGTACGCGGTGCCGGCCAGCGCCGCCTTGACGGTCGCCGCCTGCACGGTGTTGATGAAGTCGATGACCGGGGTGTCCCGGTACGGCGCCTCGGCCGCCGACATCGCCTCCTTGCAGGTGCCGATGACCTGGTTGACGTAGGCCACCACCGCCTGGTGCTCCTTGCGCACCAGGCGGGCCACGTGCGGGTCCTCCGCAACGGTGTTGGCGTTGCGCACCTCGGCGGTGACCGAGAGGACCTGCCAGCGGCCGTGCCGCAGTTCCAGCTCGAAGTCGAAGACGCTCAGCCGCATGCCCCACATCAGCGGCTCGGAGAGCACCACCGGCTTGCCGGTTTCGGCGTTCACCACGGTGCGCGAGGCGACCTCCTTGTGGGTGTGGCCCACCAGGATCGCGTCGATCCCCGGCACCTGCTCGGCCACCAGCGAGGAGGCGTTCTCCGGGTACGGCAGCGCGTCACCGTAGGAGGTGCCGCCGTCCAGCCCCGAGTGGTCGGTGCAGACCACCACGTCGCAGCCGAGCGCGCGCAGCTTGGGCACGTACACCTTGGCCTGCTCCACCAGGCCCGGGAAGGTCAGCTTCCCCTGCACGTTGTTCTTGTCCCAGATGGCGATGCCCGGGTTGGTCAGCCCGAGGATGCCCACCTTCACGTCCGGGCCGCCCGGCACCTTGATCCGCTTGACCACGTACGGCGGGAAGGCCGGCTTGAGCGTGGTGGCGTCGAGCGCGTTCGCCGCCAGCAGCGGGAAGTCGCACTGCTCCTGGAAAGCGCGCAGCACCGGTATGCCGTAGTTGAACTCGTGGTTGCCCAGCGCCGCCGCGTCGTACCGCATGTGGTTCATGGCCAGCGCCATCGGGTGCTTCGGCGGGCGCTTGCCGTTGCCGCCGGTGATCGGGTCGACCCGGGCGTAGTAGTACGACAGCTGGGTGCCCTGGATGATGTCGCCGGCGTCGATCAGCAGGGTGCGGTGGCGCCCCTTCTCGGCGCGGGCCTGCTCGACCAGCGTGGCGATCTTGGCCAGGCCGACGTCGTTGTGGGCGGCGTCGTCGTACTCCTTGTCGGTGAAGTAGTCCCAGTTGAAGACGTGGCCGTGCACGTCGGTGGTGCCCAGGACACGGAAGGAGGCGCGGCGCGGGTGGCGGTGCGCGGCCCCGGCGGGCGTCCCCGGCTCCGCCTGCGCGGTCCCGGCCGGGCCCACCGCGCCGGCCGCCCCGCCGAGCGCGACGACCGCGCCGGTCGCCGCCGAGCGGTTCAGAAAGGTCCTGCGGTCGATCGACATCCACTGCTCCCCAAGTGCGCGCCTGTCGGCTGACGAGGCGTCACCGATCTCCATGTGCGGTCAACGCGGTTAACGCGCGTAGATTCTGGCGCAGTCGGCGTGTACGCGACACCCCTGCGAGGTTGCGATCAGGTAATGCGGCGGGTAAGGGCCCGGGACCGTACGGACACCCGACGCGCGGAAACGGGCCACGCCCCGGTGCCACACTGGGCGGATGACGACACCGTGGCCCACCGGCCGGGGCACCGAAGGCACCCCGCACCTCGCCGTACGCGGCGAAGCCCACCTGGAGGCCGAACCCGAACTCGCCCGCCTCGACGTCACCATCACCGCCCGCGGCACCGACCGGCACACCGTCCTCGCCGACCTCACCCGGCGCAACACCACCGCGCTCGAACTGATCCGGGGGTACGGCCAGGCGGTGACCCGGCTGGAGACCGGCACCCTGGTGGTCACCCCCGAACCGGGCAAGGGACGGGGCGAACGCGTCCGCGCCCACCACGGCCGCGTACGGCTCACCGCCGACCTCGACGACTTCACCGTCCTCGGCGAACTCGCCGGCCGCCTCGCCGACCTCGACCACACCACCCTCGCCGGCCCTTGGTGGAGCCTGCGCCCCGACTCACCCGCCCACCGCACCGCCCGGGTGGCCGCCGTGACGGACGCGGTACGGCGCGCCCGCGAGTACGCCCAGGCGCTCGGCGGCGAACTCCTCGCCCTCCTCGAACTCGCCGACGAGGGAACCGACTTCGGCGCCGTCCCCGTGCCGCGGGCGTTCGGCGCGATGTCCACGGCGGCCCCCGGCGGCGGCGAGGGACCGGTCGTCCTCGACCTGGAACCGCAACGGCAGACCGTACGCGCCCAGGTGACCGCGCGCTTCACCATGACCCCGCCGGACCTACGGGGCTGACCCCCGGTGGCCGGCCGACCCGTCAACGCGGAAACCCGAACGCCACGCCGACCGATTCCTCCGCTTCTTCCGCACGTCAACAACCTTTAACCAGAAGGGCGTTCGCCCTTCTCCATGTTCCGGCTCCCTACCAACGGGTAGGTCGTAGGCTCGACCCATGCGCCGAGCGAAGATCGTCTGCACCCTGGGCCCTGCCACCGATTCCTACGACCAGATCAAAGCGCTGGTCGACGCTGGTATGGACGTGGCACGGTTCAACCTGAGCCACGGCAGCTACGCGGAGCATGAGGACCGTTACCGACGCGTGCGCAAGGCGTCGGACGAGTCCGGCCGCAGCGTCGGGGTCCTCGCCGACCTTCAAGGCCCGAAGATCCGGCTCGCCACCTTCGCCGAAGGACCCGTACTCCTTGAACGCGGCGACCAGTTCACCATTACCACGGACGAGGTACCCGGCGACCGCCACATGTGCGGCACCACCTACCGCGGCCTCGCCGGTGACGTCAGCCGCGGCGAACGGATCCTGGTGGACGACGGCCGCGTCACCCTGGAGGTCACCGGGGTCGAGGGCTCCCGGGTGCACACCCTGGTCATCGAGGGCGGCCTCGTCTCCGACCACAAGGGGCTCAACCTGCCGGGTGTCGCGGTGAGCGTCCCCGCCCTGTCCGACAAGGACGTCGAAGACCTGCGCTGGGCCCTGCGCACCGGCGCCGACATCATCGCGCTCTCCTTCGTCCGCGCCGGCCGCGACATCGAGGACGTCCACCGGATCATGGACGAGGAGAGGCGCCGGCTCCCGGTCATCGCCAAGATCGAGAAGCCGCAGGCCGTCGAGCGCCTGGAGGAGATCGTCGACGCCTTCGACGGCATCATGGTCGCCCGCGGCGACCTCGGGGTGGAGATGCCGCTGGAGGACGTGCCGATGGTGCAGAAGCGGGCGGTCGACCTCGCCCGCCGCAACGCCAAGCCGGCCATCGTCGCCACCCAGATGCTCGACTCGATGATCGACGCCTCCCGCCCCACCCGCGCCGAGGCGTCCGACGTGGCCAACGCCGTGATGGACGGCGCCGACGCGGTGATGCTCTCCGGCGAGACCAGCGTCGGCAAGTACCCCATCGAGACGGTGAAGACGATGAGCCGGATCGTGGCCGCCGCGGAGGAGGACATGCTCGCCGCCGGGCTGCCGCCGCTCAGCGAGCGCACCAAGCCGCGGACCCAGGGCGGCGCGGTGGCCCGGGCCGCCGCCGAGATGGGCGACTTCCTCGGCGCCGACTTCCTCGTCGCCTTCACCCAGAGCGGCGACACCGCCCGCCGGCTGTCCCGCTACCGCTCGCCCATCCCCGTCCTCGCCTTCACCCCGGAACCGGCCACCCGCTCCCAACTGTGCCTCAGCTGGGGCGTGGAGACCTTCCTGGGGCCGATGGTGCAGACCACCGACGAGATGGTCGAGCAGGTCGACGAGCAACTGCTGCGCATCGGCCGCTGCCAGCGCGGTGACACCGTCGTCATCACCGCCGGCTCCCCGCCCGGCATGCCCGGCACCACCAACATGGTCCGCGTCCACCACATCGGCGAGGACGACTCCCCCCACCCGTCCCGCTGACCCCGCTCAGTGCTTGGGGCCGATGTGGCGGTCCATGAGAGCGACGGAGGAGCGGCGGGCGACGGATATGTTGTACGGTCGGCCGCCCCGCCGCGTGACCTTCCATTCGACACCGACCTTGTCGAGGGTGTCGGCGTACAGCCGCAGGATGTCGGTGGACTTGTTGGTGAACAGGTACCGCGGGTATTCATAACGTCTGCGCTCACCGCCGACGTCCCGGACCGTCCAGTTGGTGACCCGGCACCCGTCGGAGTGGACGAGGCCGCGGATGAACTCCCAAGGGTGGGAGTCGACGATGTCCTGTTGCCACCGCTCCAGCGTGATCTCACGTTCGTGCTTCCTGCCGGGACCGTGCTGGGGGAAGAGGCACCACAGATGCGTCGAGTAGACCTTCACGTTGCGGCAGCCGGTGCGGCGTACCCGGCAGGTCCTGTTGTCGGGGAAGACGGCGCGTAGTGCCTCCTCCGCCAAGTCCATCAGCCCCGGCCATCCTTCACAGCACGTGATCATCAGGCTGGGCGCCCGATGCTGGGAGTACTGCACGATGTGACCGTCACCCAGATAGAGGCCGAGCAGGTAGGAGTAGGCCACCGCGTCCAGATCCCGCCCGTGGCACCGGGGGCAACGGGTGCTCGGGCGGCCCGGGAGGGCGTCCCGTGCGGCCCGGTCGAGGTGGTGCCAGTAGCCGATGGTGCCGGACGGCACCCCGAGACGCCGCCCGACCTCCGCGTTGCCGACACCGGAACGCAAGAGGGCGACGGCCTTCTGGCGGATCGCGAGGTCGTGATGTTGCATGCACACATCGTCACACTCGGTGACGATGGTGCCTAGGCCAAACTGGCGAATACCACCCGAACGAGTGGTCGAACCGGTGCCGGGTGCGGGACTCGAACCCGCACGCCCTCTCGGGCAATCGCTTTTGAGACGATCGTGTCTACCATTCCACCAACCCGGCGCGCTGCGTGAGCAGTGTACCGGTTCACCGAGCTCCGGCACACCTGGGTAGGCTTTCTTGGGCACCCCCCGCCCTTGAAACGAGGAGCCCAGTGAGCGCCGCTGACGCCCCCGACGAGATCACCGCCCACGCCGCCGACGACGCTGGCGAATCCGGCACTTCGCACGTGCCGCCGCAGACCACCCGCGTGGTGATCGCCGAGGACGAGGCGCTGATCCGCCTCGATCTCAAGGAGATGCTGGAGGAGGAGGGGTACGAGGTCGTCGGCGAGGCCGGGGACGGTCTGCGGGCCGTCGAACTCGCCGAGGAGCACCGCCCCCACCTGGTCATCCTGGATGTGAAGATGCCGGTGCTGGACGGCATCTCGGCCGCCGAGCGGATCGCCCAGGAGCGGATCGCCCCGGTGCTGATGCTCACCGCGTTCTCCCAGCGCGAGCTGGTCGAACGGGCCCGGGACGCCGGGGCGATGGCCTATCTGGTCAAGCCGTTCAACAAGAGCGACCTCGTGCCCGCCATCGAGATGGCCGTCTCCCGCTTCACCGAGCTGCGCGCGCTGGAGATGGAGATCGCCGACCTGTCGGTGCGGCTGGAGACCCGCAAGCTCGTCGACCGGGCCAAGAGCGTGCTCCAGACCAAGTACGGACTCACCGAGCCGGCCGCGTTCCGCTGGATCCAGAAGACCTCCATGGACCGCCGGATGTCCATGCGCCAGGTCGCGCAGGCCGTCATCGAAGAGGTCGGCAAGGAGTAGCCCGCCGGATCGCGGGACCGCCGGACACCGGCCGCCGCGCGCGACGGCGCGCGGCGGCCGGTGCCGTCTCACGCTCCCTGGGCGTTCGGCGTCACCGGGCGCAGCATGCAGGTCAGTCGCGCGGAACAGACGCGGCGGTCCTGCTCGTCGGTGATGACGACCTCGTAGGTGGCGCTGGACCGGCCGCGGTGGACGGGGGTGGCGACGCCGGTGACGAGGCCGGCCCGGATGCCGCGGTGGTGGGTGGCGTTGAGGTCGACGCCGACCGCGATCTTGTGCGGGCCGGCGTGGAGCATCGCGCCGACCGAGCCGAGCGTCTCGGCGAGCACCGCGGAGGCGCCGCCGTGCAGCAGCCCGTACGGCTGGGTGTTGCCCTCCACCGGCATGGTGCCGACGACGCGCTCGGGGGCGGCGTGGGTGATCTGGATGCCCATCCGGGTGCCCAGATGGCCCGCGGAGAACAGCGCGGTCAGGTCGATGCCCTGGCCGGCGTACTGCTCGATGATCTCCGGTGGGAACTGGGTGGAGGTCTGCTCGCCCATCTCGGTCGGCTCCGATCGTCCTCGGTCGTCGCGGGTCGGTTCCGGACGCCCGGCCGGAACTGCCACCGTCCTATCAGGTGTTCAACCGACGACGGCCGTCCCCTGCGGGTGTTCTCGATCACGTACCGGCTCCAGCCGGATCACCACGGACTTGGAGGCCGGGGTGTTGCTGGTCTCCGCGGTGTGGTCGAGCGGCACCAGGACGTTGGTCTCCGGGTAGTAGGCGGCGGCGCAGCCGCGGGGGGTGGGGTAGTGGACCACGCGGAACCCGGGGGCGCGCCGTTCGACGCCGTCCGTCCACTCGCCGACCAGGTCGGCGTAGTCGCCGTCGGCGAGCCCGGCGTCGGCGGCGTCGGCGGGGTGGACGAGGACGACCCGGCGTCCGCCCTTGATGCCGCGGTAGCGGTCGTCGAGTCCGTAGACGGTGGTGTTGTACTGGTCGTGCGAGCGCAGCGTCTGGAGCAGCAGGCGGCCCTCGGGCACCCGCGGGTATTCGACCGGGGCGGCGGTGAAGTTGGCCTTGCCGGTGGCGGTCGGGAAGGTGCGGGAGTCGCGCGGGGCGTGCGGCAGGGTGAAGCCGCCGGGGCGGCGCACCTTGGTGTTGAAGTCCTCGAAGCCGGGGACGACGCGGGCGATGCGGTCGCGTACCCGGTCGTAGTCGGCCTCGAACTCGGCCCAGGGGACGACGCTGTGCGGGCCGAGGACGGCGCGGGCCAGCCGGCAGACGATGGCGGGTTCGGAGAGCAGGTGGGGGCCGGCGGGCTCCAGGGTGCCGCGGGAGGCGTGCACCATGCCCATGGAGTCCTCGACGGTGACGAACTGCTCGCCGGAGGCCTGCCGGTCGCGTTCGGTGCGGCCGAGGGTGGGCAGGATCAGCGCGCGGGCGCCGGTGACGACGTGGGAGCGGTTGAGCTTGGTGGAGACGTGGACGGTGAGCCGGGCGCGGCGCATGGCGGCCTCGGTGACCTCGGTGTCCGGGGAGGCGGCCACGAAGTTGCCGCCCATGGCGAAGAAGACCTTGGCCTCGCCGTCCCGCAGCGCGCGGATGGCCCGTACCACGTCGTAGCCGTGGTGGCGGGGCGGGGCGAAGCCGAATTCCTGCTCCAGGGCGTCGAGGAAGGCGGGGGCGGGGCGTTCGAAGATGCCCATGGTGCGGTCGCCCTGGACGTTGCTGTGGCCGCGGACCGGGCAGACGCCGGCGCCGGGGCGGCCGACGTTGCCGCGCAGCAGCAGGAAGTTGACGACTTCGCGGATGGTGGGGACGGCGTGCTTGTGCTGGGTGAGCCCCATCGCCCAGCAGACCACGATCCGGCGGGCGCCGAGGACCATGGCCAGCAGCCGGTCGATGGCGGGGCGGTCGAGGCCGGTGGCGTGGAGCACCTCGTCCCAGTCGGTGTCCCGGGCGGTCTTGGCGAACTCCTCGAAGCCGTGGGTGTGTTCGGCGATGAACGCGGTGTCGAGGGCGCCGTCGGTCTCCAGCAGCAGGCGGTTGAGGGCGCGGAAGAGCGCCTGGTCGCCGCCGATGCGGATCTGGAGGAAGAGGTCGGTCAGCGGGGTGCCGCCGGCGGCCAGGCCGCGTGGGGTCTGCGGGTTCTTGAACCGTTCGAGTCCGGCTTCGGGCAGCGGGTTGACGCTGACGACGCGGGCGCCGGCGGCCTTCGCCTTCTCCAGGGCGGAGAGCATGCGGGGGTGGTTGGTGCCGGGGTTCTGGCCGGCGACGATGATCAGGTCGGCCTGGTGGAGGTCGTCGAGGAGCACGCTGCCCTTGCCGACGCCGAGTGTCTCGGTGAGCGCGGAGCCGGAGGACTCGTGGCACATGTTGGAGCAGTCCGGCAGGTTGTTGGTGCCGAACTCGCGGGCGAAGAGCTGGTAGAGGAAGGCGGCTTCGTTGCTGGTGCGGCCGGAGGTGTAGAAGACCGCCTGGTCGGGTGAGGCCAGGGCGGTGAGTTCGTCGGCGATGATCTCGAAGGCCCGTTCCCAGGGCACCGGCTGGTAGTGGTCGGCGCCCTCGGGCAGGTACATGGGCTGGGTGAGCCGGCCCTGCTGGCCGAGCCAGTAGCCGCTGCGCCGGGCGAGGTCGGAGACCGGGTGGCGGGCGAAGAAGGCGGGGGTGACGCGGCGCAGGGTGGCCTCTTCGGCGACGGCCTTCGCGCCGTTCTCGCAGAATTCGGCGCGGTGGCGCTTGTCGGGCTCGGGCCAGGCGCAGCCGGGGCAGTCGAAGCCGTCCTTCTGGTTGACCTTGAGCAGGGTGAGCGCGGTGCGGCGGGCGCCCATCTGGCGGGTGGCGATGCGCAGGGAGTGGCCGACGGCGGGCAGCCCGGCCGCCGCGTGCTGGGGTCCGGTGACCTCGGGCGCGTCCTGGACCGGGTCCCCGTTGGGCGGTTTGGCTGCCATCTTCGCTCCCCTTCGAACGTGCCGGCCCTCGCGGCGGGCCCGGGTCGACGTGCTCGTTCCGATCCTCCCACGGGCCGCCGACAACGCGCCGGTCACCTTCCGCGACGGGGCGCTCACCCGCCCGCCGGGACCGGAGTGTCAGTGGTCCGTGGCAGGATCGGGGGCGTGGCAGCAAAGGCATCGAAGACGACGACCGCAGCGACCGGCACCGCGGGTGGTGACCGGCCGCGCCTGCTCCTGCTGGACGGGCATTCGCTGGCGTACCGCGCTTTCTACGCGCTGCCGGTGGAGAACTTCAACACCGTGACCGGGCAGCCGACGAACGCCATCTACGGCTTCACCTCGATGCTGGCCAACACGCTCCGTGACGAGCAGCCCACGCATCTGGCGGTGGCGTTCGACGTCTCGCGCAAGACGTGGCGTTTCGACGAGTACCCGGAGTACAAGGCGACCCGGTCCAAGACCCCGGACGAGTTCCGCAGCCAGGTGGAGCTGATCGGGGAGCTGCTGGACGCGATGCGGGTGCCGCGGTTCGCGGTGGAGGGTTACGAGGCGGACGACGTGATCGCCACCTTGGCCTCGCAGGCGGAGGCGGCCGGTTACGAGGTGCTGATCGTCACCGGTGACCGTGATGCGCTCCAGCTGGTCTCGGAGCACGTGACGGTGTTGTACCCGACCAAGGGGGTCTCGGAGCTGACCCGGTTCACGCCGGCGAAGGTGGAGGAGAAGTACGGGCTGACCCCGCGGCAGTACCCGGACTTCGCGGCGCTGCGCGGTGACCCGTCGGACAACCTGCCGGGGATCCCGGGGGTGGGGGAGAAGACCGCCGCCAAGTGGATCCTGCAGTTCGGTTCCTTCGCCGAGCTGGTGGAGCGGGCCGAGGAGGTCAAGGGCAAGGCCGGGCAGAACCTGCGCGAGCATCTGGAGTCGGTGAAACTCAACCGGCGGCTGACGGAGTTGTGCCGGGACGTGGAGTTGTCCACGGGTCCGGACGGTCTGGCGCGTGAGGCGTACGACCGTCCGTCGCTGGAGGTGGTGCTGGACGCGCTGGAGTTCCGCAACCCCAACTTCCGGGAGCGGCTCTTCGCGGCGGACCCGGGCGCGGCGCTGGACGACGCGGTGCCGGTGGCGGTCGGCGGGGTGGAGGTCGACGGCCGGGTGCTGGAGGGGGGCGAGCTGCCGGGGTGGCTGGCGGAGCACGGGGCCGGGCCGCTGGGGCTGGCCAGTGTGGACGCCTGGGCGCTGGGCAGCGGCGGCGTCAGTGAGATCGCGCTGGCGAGCGGGGCGGGGCCGGCGGTGTGGTTCGACCCGGCGCGGCTGGACGAGGCCGACGAGAAGGCGTTCGCGGCGTGGGTGGCCGATCCGGCGCGGCCGAAGGTGCTGCACAACGCCAAGGGGGCGATGCGGGTCTTCGCCGAGCACGGCTGGCGGGTGGAGGGGGTCACGATGGACACCGCCCTCGCCGCGTATCTGATCAAGCCGGGGCGGCGTTCGTTCGCGCTGGACGCGTTGTCGGTGGAGTACCTGGGGCGGGATCTGGCTCCGGCGGGCGCCGAGGACGGCCAGTTGGCGTTCGGCACGGACGAGCGGGCGGAGGCCGACGCGCTGATGGCGCAGGCGCGTACCGTGCTCGACCTGGGTGAGGTGTTCGCGGCCCGGCTGGAGCAGGACGGCGCGTTGGAGTTGCTGCGTGACGTGGAGCTGCCGACGTCGGCGGTGCTGGCCCGGATGGAGCGGCACGGCATCGCCGCGGACCGCGAGTGGCTGGAGCGGATGGAGCAGCAGTTCGCCGGCGCCGTGCAGCAGGCGGTGAAGGAGGCGCACGCCGCGGTGGGCCACGAGTTCAACCTGGGGTCGCCCAAGCAGCTCCAGGAGGTGCTCTTCGGCGAGTTGGGGCTGCCGAAGACGAAGAAGACCAAGACGGGGTGGACGACGGACGCCGACGCGCTGGCGTGGCTGGCCGGGCAGACCGAGCACGAGCTGCCGGTGATCATGCTGCGTCACCGGGAGCAGGCGCGGCTGCGTTCGACCGTGGAGGGGCTGATCAAGACGATCGCCCCGGAGGGCCGGATCCACACCACGTTCAACCAGACGGTGGCCGCCACCGGCCGGCTCTCCTCCACCGACCCCAACTTGCAGAACATCCCGGTGCGCACCGACGAGGGCCGGGCGATCCGCCGCGGCTTCGTGGTCGGTGAGGGGTACGAGTCGCTGCTGACCGCCGACTACAGCCAGATCGAGCTGCGGGTGATGGCCCATCTGTCCGAGGACGAGGGGCTGATCGCCGCCTTCACCTCGGGGGAGGACCTGCACACCACGGTGGGCTCGTACGTCTTCTCGGTGCCCCCGGAGGGGGTGGACGCGGAGATGCGCCGCAAGATCAAGGCGATGTCGTACGGGCTGGCGTACGGGTTGTCGGCGTTCGGGCTCAGTCAGCAGCTGGGCATCGACGCGGCCGAGGCGCGCGGGCTGATGGACATGTACTTCGAGCGGTTCGGCGGGGTGCGTGACTATCTGCAGCGGGTGGTGGAGGAGGCCCGGGTCACCGGTTACACCGAGACGCTGCTGGGCCGTCGCCGTTATCTGCCGGATCTGACCAGTGACAACCGGCAGCGCCGGGAGATGGCCGAGCGGATGGCGCTCAACGCGCCGATCCAGGGGTCCGCCGCCGACATCGTCAAGATCGCGATGCTGCGGGTGGACGAGGCGTTGCGACGGCAGCGGCTGCGTTCGCGGCTGCTGCTCCAGGTGCACGACGAGATCGTGCTGGAGGTGGCGCCGGGTGAGCGCGCCGAGGTGGAGGCGCTGGTGCGGCAGGAGATGTCCGGTGCCTATCCGCTGCGGGCGCCGCTGGACGTGTCGGTGGGCGTCGGTGACGACTGGGAGGCGGCGGCGCACTGAGGTGACGGTCGCGGCCCCGGGGGGCCCGGGGCCGTGGCGTTCCCGTGCCGTGGGGGTGGCGGCCGGCGCGGTGAGGTGAACGGCGTCCGTACTCCTTGTGCGTCGTTGAGAGTGGCTGCCGTGGTGTGGCTACGGTCCATCAGTTGCCGTAAGGTCCGTTGCGTTGTCGCGCCGGGGGGCGCACACGGTGCAGCACGCGCCCGCCGCCGGGTGGTTCGTGCTTCCCGCGCGGGACCTGGCAGGCCCGGACGCGGCACACCGCAGGGCGAGACGGCATGGGAGGGGAAAGGGCGTATGGCAGCTCGGTTCGGCCGACGGGTACGCAACGGGGTCCTGAGTACGGCGGTCGCCGCGGCGGCGATGGCGGCGCTGACCGCGTCGCAGCCCCCTGGTCTGGCGTCGGCCGCGCACGGTACGACGGACCCGGCCCCGCCGCCGGGCACGCCGATCGACGGCGGCTCCCCGTACATCACCGACCTGCCGCCGCTCAAGTCCCCGCATCCGGGCGGGGGTTCGGGCGGCCACGGGCCCACCGCGGGGCCGGGCGCGGGCGTCGGCGGTGCCGGGCTGCCGGCCACGGTGTTCGCCGCCTACCGCAACGCCGAGGCCAAGGTGGCGCAGAGCCGGCCCGGCTGCCATCTGCCGTGGGAACTGCTGGCCGGCATCGGCCAGGTGGAGTCCGGCCAGGCCGACAACGGCGACGTGGACGCGGCGGGCACCACGCTGCGGCCGATCCTGGGCCCGGTGCTCGACGGCAACGGTTTCGCGAACATCCCCGACACCGACGGCGGCCGGTACGACGGCGACCCGCTGCACGACCGGGCGGTGGGCCCGATGCAGTTCATCCCGTCCACCTGGGCCGCCTGGGGCGCGGACGGCAACGGGGACGGGGTCAAGGACCCCAACAACATCTTCGACGCGGCCCTGGCGGCCGGCAACTACCTGTGCGCGGCCGGCGGCGACCTGTCCGTCTCCAAGAACATGGACCGCGCGATCCTCGGCTACAACCACTCGCTGGACTACCTGCACACGGTGCGCGCCTGGTACGACTACTTCCGCAAGGGCGCCCACGACGTGCCGGACGAGCCGGTCGGCGGCCCCGGTACCGTCCTGCCGCCGGCGCTGCCCTCGGCCGGGCCGTCGCCCTCCGCCTCGACGCCGGCCGCTCATGGCGGCGGCGGCAAGGGGCACGGCGGTTCGTCGGGCTCCTCGCCGGTCGCGCAGCCCACGGTCTCGGTCAGCGGCAGCATCGGTCCGGCGCCGAGCCACCCGGGCGGCGGCAAGCACCCGTCCCCGTCGCCGACGGCCACCTGCCCGGTGCCGTCCGCCTCCGCCTCCGCGAGTGGCAGCGCGTCGCCGACCGCCACCCCGACGCCCTCGGCCACGCCGACCGTGACCCCGTCGCCGTCGCCGTCCACCAGCGGCTCGCCGAGCCCGACCCCGACCCCGTGCGCCTCGTCGCCGAGCCCGTCGTCGGCCAGGGGGAGCGCCTCGCCGTCGGTGAAGGCCCAGCCGAGCCCGTCCGCGAGCTGACGCGGCGTCAGGGGCGGGCCGGGCGACGGCCCGCCCCACGCGTCCGCGTTCGGTGGAACCTGTTCTCATTTCGCCTCCCGGTTGCTACCGTGCCCGCGCCCGGCGTCACCCCGGCCGGAGCAGCACAGCCGCAGCCCGCAGTCGGGAGGACGGTCATGCGTGCCCTGATCGCCGCGGTCGTCGGAGCCGCCGCAGCCTTCGCCCTGGTGCTCGTCGTCACGGCGGCCGGCGCGCCCTCCGGGACGACGTCGCCGAAGCCGCTGCTGACCACCGTGCCCCGGCAGCCCTGACGGGGTCCGGGTCGTGCGCCGGCGCTCCGCCCTCGTGGTCCTCGCCCTCGCCGTACTGTGCGCCACGCTCTCACCGCTGCTGCGCTGGTACGCCTTCCCCCGGCTGGCCCGCGTCCCGGCCGGCCAGTACCAGGTGGTGGTCCTGGAGGCGAGGAACGCCACCCTGCTCGACTACACCCGGATGAAGGCCGTCACCGTGCCGAAGGTCAGCATCGTGCAGACGCTCCGCGGCGACGTGGCCGCGGCCCGCCGGGTCCTGAGGGAGACCGGACGCCACGTGGTGGTCTGGGACGGCCTGTCGTACGTGGCCGACCCGCGCGGCCGGATGGTCTCCGAGATCCCCGAACGCTACGTCTTCGACGCCCACTCCCAGGCCCCGGTGCACGCCGCGGGGGAGAACGTGGACGGCGACCCGGTACGCCGCACGGGTATCGAGTACAAGTGGCCCTTCCTGACCGAGAAGCGCGACTACGACTACTTCGACCCGCAGACCCGCACCTCCGCCCCGATCCACTACCGCGGCACCCGCGCCTTCCACGGGCTGACGGTCTACTACTTCGAGCAGACCGTCCCGTGGACCCGGGTGCCGGTGCCCAGGAAGCTCCCGCTGGGGGTCACCCCGGCCGTCGTCCGGGCCGCCGGGATGGAGCGCTGGTACACCACCCGGCGCATGTTCTGGGTCGACCCGGTGACCGGCGCCCCGGTCGACGGCGAGGAGATCCACCGCGAGGAGATGCGCTACCCCGGCCGCCCCGGCACCCCGCCGCTCACCGCGTTCGCCGGGGACGTGCGGATGCGCCCCGACTACGTCGCCTCCACCGTCGCCCTGGTGAAGTCCCAGCGCCGGCTGGTGCTGCTGCTCACCACCTACCTGCCGTGGGGGCTGGCCGGCGCCGGGGCACTGCTGCTGGCGCTCGCCCTGGTGCTGGAGGCCCGCGGCCGTACCGTCCGCGCGGCCGGCCCCGCCTACCGGCGCGGGTTGGTACGGCGGGTGGGCTCCGCGGTCGCCGGGTCCTCCGGCCACGGGTGACGCGGGTACCGTCCGCGCAGTTCGGCCCGGACCGCGCGGTAGCCGTCCCGCCAGAACGACTCCAGGTCCGCCGTCACCGCCGCCGGACGCCCGGCCGGCGACAGCAGATGGACCAGCAGCGGCACCCGCCCGTCCGCGATGCGCGGGGTCCGGCGCAGCCCGAACAGCTCCTGCACCTTGACCGCCAGCACCGGCGGCCCGGACCCGTCCCCGTACTCGATCCGCACCCGTGAACCGCTCGGCACCTCGACGCGCTGCGGGGCCAGCTCCTCGAACCGGGCCGCCGCACCCGAGGCCCACGGCAGCAGCCGGGTCAGCGCCGCCCCGGCGTCCACCCGCTCCAGGTCGGCCCTCCGGCGCGCCGCGTCCAGCTCCGGGCCGAGCCATTCGTCCGCCGCCGCCAGCAGCGCCTCGTCGCTCATCGGCGGCCAGGGCGCGCCCAGTTCACGGTGGAGGAACGCCAGCCGCCCGCGCAGCGCCACCGCCTCCCGGCCCCAGCGCAGCAGCCCCAGGCCCTCCTGGCGCAGCCCCGTCAGCACGGCGGCCCGCAGCCGTTCTCGCCCCGGCTCCCGCAACGGCCGCTCGGACAGCTCGATCGCGCCCAGCCGTTCCACGTGCCGGGCCACCACGTCGCCGTGGTCCCAGCCGACCTCCTCGCCGGCCGACAGCAGCGGTGCCGCCGCCAGCCGCGCGGTCTCCTCGTCGACCGCCGCCGCCAGCCGGATCCGCGCCGACGCCGACCCCACCGGGCGGTCCGCCACCGCCACCGCCAGCCACGCCGCCCCCGACAGCCCGGTCCCCGGCACCGGATCCGCCGCCGTGCCCGAGGCCATCAGATAGCCGCCGCCGCGCCGCCGGGCCACCCGTTCCGGGAACGCCAGCGCCACCACGTAACCGGCGGCGGCGTCGTCCGGCCACCGGTGCCCGGCCCCCTCGCCGTCCGCCCCGGCCGCCACCGAGGCCAGCCGGCGGGCCTCCCGGCGCCACCGCTCGGCGTAGCCGTCACGGGCCGAGGCCGCCCGGCGCCAGGCGGCGGCGAGGTCGTCGCCGTACTCGCGCGGCGGCTCCTCGCTCAGCAGCGCGACCACCTCGGCCGCGCGGCGCGCCCCGAGCGTGCCGGCCGCGTCCAGCAGCGCCCGGGCCAGCCGGGGCGGCAGCCCGGCCGCCGCCAGCCGGTGACCGCGCGGCGTGGCCCGGCCGTCCGGATCGAGCGCGCCGATCGCCCGCAGCGTGCCGCGGGCCGCCGCCATCGCCCCGGCCGGCGGCGCGTCCGGCAGCGCGAGCCCGGCCGCCGCGGGGTCGCCCCAGCACGCCGCCTGGAGGGCGAAACCGGTCAGATCGGCCACCGCGATCTCCGGCGCCGGGAACCGCGGATACCCCGCGAACTCCGCCTCCGGCCAGCACCGGTACACCGTGCCGGGGGCCTCCCGCCCGGCCCGGCCCGCCCGCTGGTCCGCCGCCGCGTGGGAGACCCGTACCGTGGCGAGGGCGCCCAGCCCGCGCGCGTGGTCGGTGCGCGGTTCCCGGGCCAGCCCGCTGTCGACCACCACGCGCACCCCGGGGACGGTCAGGCTCGATTCGGCCACCGAGGTCGCCAGCAGCACCCGCCGCCGCGTCCCCGGCGACAGCGCCGCCTCCTGGACGGCGGCGGGCGCCCGGCCGTGCACCTGGAGCACGTCGATCCCGTCCCCGGCGAGCCCCGCGAGCGCCCCGGCGACCCGGGCGATCTCACCGACCCCGGGCAGGAAGCAGAGCACGTCCCCGGCGCGTTCCCGCAGCGCGCGCCGCACCACCGCCGCCACGTGCTCCAGCAGCGCGGGGTCGACCCGGGTGCCGTCCGGCGGGCGCACCGGACGCGCCGGCGGCGCCCACACCACCTCCACCGGGTGGGCCACCGAGGCCGCCCGGACCACCGGCGCCCCGTCCAGCAGCGCCGACCAGGCCGCGGTGTCCGTGGTCGCCGACGCCGCCACGATCCGCAGCCCGGGCCGGAGCGCCGCCCGCACGTCCAGCAGGAACGCCAGCGCGGTGTCGGCGTCGAGATGGCGCTCGTGGCACTCGTCGAGGACCACGGTGCCCACCCCGGGCAACTCCGGGTCGCGCAGCAGCCGCTGCACCAGCACGCCGGTGGTGACCACCTCCACCACGGTGGCCGGCGACACCTTCCGCTCGCCGCGCACCGTGAAGCCGACCCGGCCGCCGGCCTCCTCGCCCAGCAGCCACGCCATGCGCCGCGCCGCCGCGCGGGCCGCCATCCGCCGCGGCTCGGCGACGACCACCCGTGGCCCGTCCGCCGCCCCGGACGGGCCGTGCAGCCCGGCCAGCGCCAGCGGCACCAGCGTCGTCTTGCCGGTGCCCGGCGGTGCCGCCAGCACCGCGCAGCCGTGGTCCGCCAGCGCCGCCCGCAGCTCCGGCAGCGCGGCGGCGACGGGCAGCGAGGCCGCCTCGCTCCGTATCACCCCGGCCCGCCCGTCAGCCGCGTACGCAGACGAACACGGCGGTGCCCGGCAGCAGGGCGCCGCGCAGCGGGGACCAGCCGCCCCACTCCCGGGTGTTCCAGGCCGGCCACTCCGGCTCGACCAGGTCCACCAGGCGGAAGCCGGCGGCCGTGATCTCCCGTACCCGGTCGCCGAGGGTGCGGTGGTGCTCGACGTAGACCGCCCGGCCCGCCTCGTCCTGCTCGACGTAGGGGGTGCGGTCGAAGTAGGAGCCGGAGGCGGTCAGCCCCTCGGGGCCGGGTTCGTCCGGGAACGCCCAGCGGATCGGGTGGGTCACCGAGAACACCCACCGGCCGCCGGGCCGCAGCACCCGGTGCACCTCGCGCATCACCCGGGCCGAGTCCGCGACGAACGGCACCCCGCCGTACGCGGAGCAGGCCAGGTCGAAGCTGGCGGCGGCGAACGGCAGCGCGGCGGCGTCCGCCTGCACCAGCGGGAAGCCGGCACCGATCCGCCGGGCGTGGGTCAGCTGGCGGTGGGAGACGTCCAGCGCGGTCGGGCGGGCGCCCTGCGCGGCCAGCCAGCGCGAGCACTGGGCGGCGCCGGCGCCGATCTCCAGCACCGCGAGCCCGGCCAGGCCGCCGGCCGGGGCGAGCAGCCGGGCGTCCTGCTCGTAGAGTCCCTCGGGGCCCCACACGAACCGGTCGTCGCCGAGGAAGCCGCCGTGCTCGGCCTGGTACTCGTCGGCGTTGCGGTCCCACCACGAGCGGCTGGCCCGGGTGGACTCGGCCGCCCCCGCCGTCCGGCGCACCGCCTCCGGCTCCGCCCCGGCGGGCTGCCCGGCGCCGGCCGGTTCTCCGGCCGAAACCGGCGGTACTGCTACGGAATCCGGCTCACGGTGGTAAAACGTAGGGTCTTGGATCATCGCGGCGCTCGTCGTACCCTCATCGGTGACCTGGCGGGGGAGGTGTGCGCCGGTCTGGGGCGTTCTGTCCCTGGTGTGCTCTTCGCGCATTGACCATGCCCGGCTGCCCCCGTATGCTACAAGTTGCGCTGCGGGCCTGCGCACCTCGGACGGAGCAGGTTGCGCTCGCGTCTGTTGCAGACCTCTCGGTTGTTGAGGCGAAGATTCCGGATCCGGGACCCATCGCCTCGAAGCTGTCCGGAATCGGCAGAAGCGATACGGGCTCACGGCGTGGCAGTACCTACGACTTATTGTCCGTACCGGAGTCCTTTCCCTAATGACGAGCAGCACCGAGGCCCCCCGCACCACCCCGCAGGTGGCGGTCAACGACATCGGTTCCGAGGAAGCCTTCCTCGCCGCGATCGACGAGACGATCAAGTACTTCAACGACGGCGACATCGTCGACGGCGTCATCGTGAAGGTCGACCGGGACGAGGTCCTGCTCGACATCGGCTACAAGACCGAGGGCGTCATCCCCTCGCGCGAGCTGTCGATCAAGCACGACGTCGACCCCAACGAGGTCGTCGCCGTCGGTGACGAGATCGAGGCCCTCGTCCTCCAGAAGGAGGACAAGGAAGGCCGCCTGATCCTCTCGAAGAAGCGTGCCCAGTACGAGCGTGCCTGGGGCACCATCGAGAAGATCAAGGAAGAGGACGGCATCGTCACCGGTACCGTCATCGAGGTCGTCAAGGGCGGCCTCATCCTCGACATCGGCCTGCGCGGCTTCCTCCCGGCCTCCCTGGTCGAGATGCGTCGCGTCCGCGACCTGCAGCCGTACGTCGGCAAGGAGCTCGAAGCCAAGATCATCGAGCTGGACAAGAACCGCAACAACGTGGTCCTGTCCCGCCGTGCCTGGCTGGAGCAGACCCAGAGCGAGGTCCGCCAGACCTTCCTCACCACCCTCCAGAAGGGTCAGGTGCGGTCGGGTGTGGTCTCCTCGATCGTCAACTTCGGCGCCTTCGTGGACCTGGGCGGCGTGGACGGTCTGGTCCACGTCTCCGAGCTGTCCTGGAAGCACATCGACCACCCCTCCGAGGTCGTCGAGGTCGGCCAGGAGGTCACCGTCGAGGTCCTCGACGTCGACATGGACCGCGAGCGCGTCTCCCTGTCGCTCAAGGCGACCCAGGAAGACCCGTGGCAGCAGTTCGCCCGGACCCACCAGATCGGCCAGGTCGTCCCCGGCAAGGTCACCAAGCTGGTGCCGTTCGGTGCGTTCGTCCGCGTCGACGAGGGCATCGAGGGCCTGGTCCACATCTCCGAGCTGGCCGAGCGCCACGTCGAGATCCCGGAGCAGGTCGTCCAGGTCAACGACGAGATCTTCGTCAAGGTCATCGACATCGACCTGGAGCGCCGTCGCATCAGCCTGTCGCTGAAGCAGGCCAACGAGTCGTTCGGCGCCGACCCGTCGGCGGTCGAGTTCGACCCGACCCTGTACGGCATGGCCGCGTCCTACGACGACCAGGGCAACTACATCTACCCCGAGGGCTTCGACCCGGAGGCCAACGACTGGCTGCCCGGCTACGAGAAGCAGCGGGAGGAGTGGGAGCGCCAGTACGCCGAGGCGCAGGCTCGCTTCGAGCAGCACCAGGCGCAGGTCATCAAGTCCCGCGAGGCCGACGCCGAGGCCGCGGCCGAGGGCACCCAGGGTGCCCAGGGCGGCGGTCAGCCGACCGGCGGCTCGTACTCCTCGGAGTCCAGCGACACCTCCGGTGCGCTCGCCTCGGACGAGGCGCTGGCCGCGCTCCGCGAGAAGCTGGCCGGCGGCCAGAGCTGACGCTCCGGCCCTGACCTCGGTCGCTGGTCCGACCTGAGGCGGTAGCCACGAAGGCCCGGCATCCGGTGGGCGGTTTCTAGGGGTCGTCGCAACACGTGGTCGTGTTGATCAGGCCGCGAGCAGTTTATGCAGGCGCTCGGCTGGGGTTTCCCAGCCGAGCGTTTTGCGTGGGCGGCCGTTGAGTTCGGCAGCGACGGCGTCCAGGTGCTCGCGGGTGTGGACGGACAGGTCGGTGCCCTTGGGGAAGTACTGCCGCAGCAGGCCGTTGGTGTTCTCGTTGGAGCCGCGCTGCCAGGGGCTGGCCGGATCGCAGAAGTAGACCGGGATGTCGGTGGCGATGGTGAACGCGCCGTGCGCGGCCATCTCCGCGTCTTGGTCCCAGGTCAGCGAGCGCACCAGGTGGGCGGGCAGCGTCTGGACGGTGTCAGTCAGGGCGTCACGGACGTGCTCGGCGCTGCGGCCGTCGGGCAGGTGCAGGAGCATGACGTAGCGGGTGGCTCGTTCGACCAGGGTGCCGATGGCGGAGGCTCCGTCCTTGCCGATGATGAGGTCGCCCTCCCAGTGGCCGGGCACGGCCCGGTCTTCCGCCTCGGCGGGCCGTTCGCTGATCATCACCATGGGAGTGGAGAACCGCGGTTGGCGCTGCTGGGCCTGGCGGCGAGGCTTGCGCCGGGCGCGGCCGGTCCGCAGGGCGCGGGCCAGCTCGCGGCGCAGCTCTCCCCGGCCCTGGACATAGAGGGCCTGGTAGACCGTCTCGTGGACCACGTGCATCTCCGGCCGCTGGGGGAACTGTGCCCGCAGAGCCTGGCAGATCTGCTCGGGGCTCCACCGTAGATGCAGGCGATCCTGGATGAAGCGCCGCAGTTCGGGGTTCTGGCTGATCTTCCCCGGCTTGGGGCGGGGCCGGCGGGCATCGGCACGGGCCTGGGCTGCGTGTGGTCGGTACTGGCCGTTGCCCGGATGCCGGTTGCGGCGGATCTCGCGGCTGACGGTCGACGGGCTGCGGCCCAGCTCGGCCGCGATCGCCCGAACCGTGGCCTTCTCCCGCAGCCGGTCGGCGATGTAGATCCGGTCGTCCTCGCGCAGGTACCGGGACGGACCAGAAGGCGGCACCACCGCGTGGATCGGTGGCGCCGCCTTCTGCCGGCGGTCCGCGCTGCGGCCGTTCCGCCATCGCCGGCCGGTCTTCTCGTTGATACCGACGATCCGGCACGCCTCTTTGTTGCTCAGGCCCTGCTGCATGAGTTGGGAGTATGCCTCCCGCTCACGCAGCAGCTTCTTGGGCCCCTGAGCCACCGTCCGGATCTCCCGGATCTTGAAGTCCATCGCAGCATCCCCTGAACTGGGGTGTTGCGACGACCACTAGAACGGAAGGCGAAGGGGGCGGGCCTTCGCCGTTCCCGGATTCCGGACCGACGCCGGCGTCCCGTGCGGGGAGGGGGCGCGTTGTCGTGCGGGCGGGCGCGCTCAGCCCACCGGCACGCCGGGGTCGACCAGCCCCCGGCCGCCGGTGACGGTGTTGCCGGCGCCGATCGTCACCGGGCACGCCGCGCTGTAGTCGGTCACGTCGATGGCGTACCGGTCGGCCCCGGTGGCTCCGGTCAGATCGGCGTGGTTGCCGGTGAACACCGTGCCGCACCCCCAGTCGGGGGCGACCGCGTGCACCTGGAAGCCGTCGTTGAGGGTGTGGACGCCGGTGTTGTCCCGCACCGTCCAGCCGTTGCCCTTGACGTCCACCCAGGAGTCGTCGTAGTTGGCGTCGCTCAGTCCGCTGCCGTCGAAGGAGTTGCCGGCGATCAGGCCGCCGGTGGTGCCCTCCTTGATGTCGACGTTCTCGGCGCGCACGGCGGGGCCGATGGTGTTGTCCAGGATCCGGACCTGGTCGCTCCGGTCGGTCAGGTCGCCGGCGGTGCCCACGTAGACGCCCTCGCCGTAGCCGGGGCGGTCCCGTCCGGTGTCGTAGATCCGCGAGTTCTCGATCACCCCGTCGCCGCTGGACCGCCGGAAGTGGACGCCCTCCATCTGGAGCCCGTGCACGGTGACCGAGTCGAGGGTGACGTGGGTGGCGGAGTCCAGCACGATGCCCTTCTGGCCGCCGGTGACGGTGATGCCGTGGACCTGCCAGTAGCTCGCGCCGTCCAGATGGAGCCCGTAGCCGCCGCTCGCGGTGAGCACGGCGCGGGAGGAGCCGGTGAGGGTGATCGGCGCGGCGGCGGTGCCGGGCGTGGTGGCGGTGAAGTTGCCGGGGTAGACGGCGTCCGCGAGCTGGATGGTGTCGCCGGGTTCCGCCGCGGCCAGCGCGGACTTCAGCTGGCTCGCGGTGCTCACGGTGACGGTGGCGTGCGGCGCCGGGGCGGCGGCCACCAGCCCGCCCCCGGCGAGTACGGCCGCGGCGAGGAGCGGAACGGGGCGGACGCGCATGGGACCTCCCGAAGTGTCGTTCGCGTGACGGAACGATGAGCGCGATGCTGAACTCCCCAGCTGCGCGCCGAGGTTAGGTCCATACCAATGCGCCGTCAATCCCTCGCACACGCCTCCGCCCCGCCCCGGTACGGCGAAGGGCCGCGAGGTCGGCGACCCCGCGGCCCTCGCGCCTCGCGGCGGTGGTCAGCCGGTGACCGTCACCGTCACCGTGCGGCTCACCGTGGTGCCCCGGGCGTCCCGCAGCTCGACGCCGAGCTGGTAGGGGCCGGGCGCGGTGCCCGCCGGGACGGTCACCGTCAGCGGCACCTCGACGGTGGCCGGCAGCCCGTCCGAGCGCGCGCTCAGCCGCCGCCGTGCCGGATCCGCCGTCAGCGGAGCGGCGGCCGACGCGGTCAGCACGGCCCGGTCGGTGCCCGGCCCAGTGAGCACCGCGGAGGCGGTGAGCGTCGCCGTACCGTCGGCCGGGACGGTCACGGTGGCCGGGGCGACCCCGAGCGCCACGTGGTGGCCGACCGCCGTCACATGGTCGGTGGCCGGCGGCGCGTCACCGGGGCGGGTGCCCCAGGCGGAGGGCGCGGTGCCCACGGCGTAGGCGATCCGGCGCCCCGCCCTGATGTCCGCCGTGGTCACGTACGTGGACGGATGCCGCTTGCCGCCGACCCGTACGGACTGCACGTACCGGGCGCTGTCGGAGGTGCCGGGGGCGGAGATCACCAGCTTCCCGGCGGGGTAGTAGCGGCGGTCCAGGGTGAGTTCGACCCGGTCGAAGGCGGGCGTGGTCAGCCCCCAGACGGCCGAGCCGGGGGAGACGGGGAAGAGCCCCACCGAGGAGAGCACCTGCCACGACGACATGGTGCCCAGGTCGTCGTTGCCGGTGATGCCGTCCGGCTGGTCGGTGAAGAGCGTCAGCGCCGCGTGCACCACGTCGGTGGTCTTCCACGGCTGCCCGGTGGACAGATACGTGTACGGGGCGATCAGATCGGGCTCGTTCTGCGGGTTGTACTTGTCCTGGTTGTAGTAGGAATACGGCCCGTTGACCCAGACGTTGCGGGCGGTCCCGGCCGGGTCCTTGACGAGCTTGTCGTAGGCGAAGAAGGAATCCAGCCGCTGGTTGGCCGCGCCCTCGCCGCCGATCAGCGACACCAGTCCGGGCAGGTCCTGCGGCACCAGCCACATGTACTGCCAGGCGGTGCCCTCGTGGAAGCCCACGCTGTCCTTGGGGTCGGCCGGGCCGGTGAAGACCCCGTCGGCGTCCCGGGCCCGGAAGAAGCCGGTGCGCGGATCGAACACGTTGCGGTAGTTCTGCCCGCGCGCCGCGTACCGGCGGGCGTCGGCGCCGTGCCCGAGCCCGCGCGCCATCGTGCCCAGCGCGGCGTCGGCCAGCGCGTACTCCAGCGTCGCCGACGGCCCGTGGTCGTAGTCGTAGTCACCCGGCTTGTGCGGCGCCGACGGATCCAGCGGAACGAAACCGTCCGCCAGGTACCGCGGGTTGCCGCCGCGGCCCTCGTACGGGGAGTCGGCGCTCGGCACCGAGTCGGCGTTCTCGCGCAGCGCCCGGTACGCCTCCTCCTCGTGCCCGGCGAGCAGCCCCTGCTGGTAGGCGTTGACCAGGAACGGGGTCACCGGGTCGCCGGTCATGATGTTGGTCTCCACCGTGGCGTAGCCCCACTTGGGGAGCCAGCCGCCTTCCTGGTCCACCCGCAGCAGGGAGAGCGCCATGTCCCGCTCCTGGGCCGGCGCCAGCAGCGACAGCAGTTGCGCCTGGGTGCGGTAGGTGTCCCACAACGACCAGTTCTGGTAGTACGTGAACCCCTTCGCCCGGTGCACCTTGCCGTCCCAGCCGGTGTAACGGCCGTCGGTGTCGCTGCCGGTGTTGGGCGACAGCAGCGCGCGGTAGAGCGAGGAGTAGAAGACCCGCTGCCGGTCGGTGGTGCCGCCGCTGATCCGGGCCTCGGCCAGCCACCCTTCCCACGTCCGCCCGGCGCGCGCCGCGGTGTCGTCGAAGGTGCCGCGCCCCTCCTGGTCGAGGTTGCGCACCGCCCCGGCCGCGTCGACGTAGGAGATCGCGGTGGTCGCCACCACCGAGCGGTCGCCGTCGCGGGTGTCGAAGCGCACGTAGGCGCCGCGCAGGCCGGCCCCGTCGGAGGTGTCCGACCCGGCGGTGACGGACGCCCCGCTCCAGGTGCCGTGCGCGGTGAAGGGCCGGTTGAAACGGGTGACCGTGTACACCGTGTACGGCTGGGTGTCCTGGCAGAAACCGCGCCCGGTGATCGTCGCCGCCACGGTGTGGTCGTCCACCACGGTGACCGAACTGTTGACGACCTTGTGCAGCGCCTGACCGGTGTTGATCAGAACGTTGGCCTTGTCGGTGGCCGGGAAGGTGTAGCGCTGCCAGCCCGTCCGGGTCGTCGCCGTCAGCTCCGCGGTGATCCCGCCGTACGAGGTGAGCCCCACCCGGTAGTAGCCCGGCGACGCCTGCTCGTCGGCGTGCGTGTACGAGGCCGCGTACGCCGCGTCGTCGGTCGCGGTGACCTCGCCGGTGGTCGGCAGCACCGGCAGGTCGCCGCCGAGCCCGCAGCCGACCCCGGACAGGTGGACGGCGGAGAAGCCGCGGATGCTGCTCTGGTCGTAGTCGTAGCCGGTGTCGTGCCCGGTGTCGGGGGAGAGCTGCACCATGCCGAAGGGCAGCGCGGCCCCGGGGTAGGTGTTCCCCTCGTCCTTGGTGCCGATGAACGGGTTGACCAGGTCGGTCAGTCGGCCGTGCGACGCGGGCGCGGCGGCGTGCGCCACGGGAAGCGGTCCGGCCATGAAGAAGGCCGCCGCGAACGCGGCGACCACGGGGGCGCCCAGGCGCGAAGCGGGTAACCCGGGGCGCCGTGCGGTGCGGCGTGGAAAGGTCCCGGTGGCACCCGGCGCGCCCGGCACGGGTCTGTTCCGGCGGAAGATGGCCCTACGTAGCGTCAATGGCTCGTGTCCCTTCGTGCTGACAACGCTGTCAGTCCCCGTCGTCACCGATGCCGCGCCTTGGTCCGGTCGAGGATCCTCGACCCCGCCGGGACCGCTGTCAAGGCCGCTCACCGCACCATCCGCCCGGCGTGCCGCCGCACGTCATCACCGGCACGCGAAGATCACCCGCACGGCGTAACCCGCGCCGGTGCCGGCCGGTCCGGGAATGCCGCCGCCCGCCCGGACGTTGGCCGGTTGAAGAACAGGAAAGGGCGGTTACGGTGCTGGATCCGCAGGACATGTACGAACTCGAACCGGAAGGCGTGGACGCGGTCGACTCCGCGGACGTCGGCGGCCCGGTCCTCCTGTACCACCTCGACGGTTTCATCGACGCCGGCGAGACCGGTGAACTCCTCGTCGACCGACTGCTCGACGGCCTCGACCACCAGGTGGTGGCCCGCTTCGACGCCGACCGCCTGGTCGACTACCGGGCCCGACGCCCCCTGATGACCTTCCGCCGCGACCACTGGACCGACTACGAGGCCCCCGAGATCGCGCTGCGCCTGGTGCACGACGCCACCGGCACCCCGTTCCTGCTGCTCTCCGGCCCCGAACCGGACGTCCACTGGGAGGCGTTCGCGCAGGCCGTGCGCCGACTGGTGGAGCGCTTCGGGGTCCGCCTGTCGATCAACTTCCACGGCATACCGATGGGCGTCCCGCACACCCGGCCGGTCGGCATCACCCCGCACGGCAACCGCGTCGACCTGATGCCCGGCCACCGCGCCTGGTTCGACGAGGCCCAGGTCCCCGGCAGCGCCGAGTCGCTGATCGAACTGCGGCTCGCCGAGGCCGGCCACGACGTGCTGGGCGTCGCCGCCCACGTCCCCCACTACCTGGCCCGTTCCCCCTACCCCGACGCCTCGCTCGCCGTGCTGGAGGCGATCACCGCCGCCACCGGGCTGGTCCTCCCCGGCCCGGCCAGCGCGCTGCGCGCCGAATCCCACACCATCCGCGGCGAGATCGAGCGCCAGATCGCCGAGGGCGACGCCGAACTCGTCTCGGTCGTCCGCGGCCTGGAGACCCAGTACGACGCGCTGGCCGGCGCCGCCACCCGGGAGAGCCTGATGGCCGAGCCGATCGACCTGCCCTCCGCCGACGACCTCGGCGCCCAGTTCGAGCGCTTCCTCGCCGAACGGGAGAGCGGCGAGGGCGGCGCCTGACGCGGCACTAGGCTGGCCCCATGCTGAATGTGGGGCTCACGGGCGGGATCGGGGCGGGCAAGAGCGAGGTCTCGCGGTTGCTGGTGTCGTACGGGGCGGTGCTGATCGACTCCGACCGCATCGCGCGCGAGGTCGTGGAGCCGGGCACCCCCGGACTCGCCGCCGTGGTGGCCGAGTTCGGCGACCAGGTGCTGACGGCGCAGGGCACGCTGGACCGGCCCAAGCTCGGCGGCATCGTCTTCGGCGACCCCGCCAGGCTCGCCGCGCTCAACGCGATCGTGCACCCGCTCGTCCGGGACCGCGCCGCCGAGTTGCAGGCCGCGGCCGGGCCGGAGGCCATCGTCGTCCACGACGTACCGCTCCTCACCGAGAACGGGCTGGCCGACCTCTACGACCTGGTGGTCGTGGTCGACGCCGACCCCGCCACCCAGCTCGACCGGCTGACACGGCTGCGCGGCATGACCGAGCAGGAGGCCCGGGCCCGGATGGCCGCCCAGGCCACCCGCGAGCAGCGGCTGGCCGTGGCCGACCTGGTGATCCGCAACGACGGCCCGCTGGAGGAGCTGGAGCGCCAGGTGGCCGGTGTCTGGCGTGAGTTGCGGGAACGGGCGGCGGCCCGCGGCACCGCCCGCCCCGCCGGAAACTGACGAACCGTCACCACAGGTGCTTCCGGCCCCATATCGGGTCGCCGTCGAAGGGGTGGTAGGCGTCCAGGTTGTCCTCGGCCGGATGCGTCCGCCCGGCCGGACCGGCGGCGAACGCCCGCAACAGGTTCTCGGTGACCCGTGAGGTGAAGGCGGCGGTGTGCGGCGGTATGCCGTGGCCGCCGTCCCCGGTGAGCGACTCCACCCAGCGCATGGTGCCGGTGTTGAAGACCCCGGCGCCGCTCGCCACCGTGTAGTACGCCGAGTCCGAGTAGCTGCGCACGCCCCGGCAGACCAGCCTGGAGTGGGCCACGATCTGGATCGGACGAGGCGTCGCGGCCCCGGAGTTGACCCGGTCGTACTCGGTGCCGACGAGGTTGGGGAAGCCGGTGCCACGGGTGACCCCGGTGCCCTCGAAGAGCCAGTGCCCGGGCTCGGCCACCACGTAGTCGGCGTCGGTCGGGTTGGACTCGTACAGCGTGCCGGTGAGCGAGTTCTCCGGACGGGCGGCGGGCGGCTCGCGGTAGTCCGTGGTGACCGCGGCGTCGTCCTTGCCGGCCAGCGGATCGCGTGGCCAGTCGGTCTTGTAGCAGACCACCAACCTGCGTTCCCCGCCCGGGGAGGGCTCCAGCCGGATCCGCCGGAAGCACGCGTTGGCGCCGAGGAAGGCCACGTTGGTGCCCGCGTCCCGGGCCGCGGTGACATGCGCCCGCATCGCCGGGGTCCAGTACTCGTCGTGGCCGAGGGAGACCACCGCGTGCGCCCCGCGCAGCAGCGCCGGGTCGCGGTCGACGTCCATGCCGGTGACGTACGCCAGCGGCAGCCCCAGCCGCTCGGCGAGCGCGATCGCCGGCTGCTCGTAGGTGGTGAACAGCGGCGCGCCGTCCTCGTCGTAGGGCCGGTCGCAGCCGACCGCCAGCGCCCGGCCGGAGTAGTCCGACTTGCCGCCCGGCCCGTGGTACAGGCTGTGGCCGCCCCAGGTGTTGTACGCCTGCCAGGTCGCCACCGCGTTGACCAGCACCAGCCGCCCCGCCGTCGTCGCCGAGCGGACGGTGACCGGTATGTACCGCTGCTCGCCGGTGTCGGCGGTGAGCCGGATCAGGTACGCGCCCTCCGGCCACCCCGTGGTGGTCACCGCCAGCGACGGCGGCCACCCCGCCAGCACGGTACGGGTGTCGCCCGACGGCCGGGGGATGCCGCGCGCCCCGCCCGGTGTCCTCGGCGACTCCCAGACCTTGCGGGCCTGCGCCCCGCCGTACCAGCCCATCCGGAACGCCTCGGCCCGGAACCCCTTGGCGGTGGTGGATATGTGCAGGTGGAACGTTTCGCCGGGCAGCACACTCACCCGGTCGGCGTATCCCTCCACCGCCCGGTCGGTGCCCCGGACGCGCAGCCGCCAGTCCGGATCGCCGGGGCGGGCGTTCTCCGTGGCGACGAAGGAGTCCCCGGCCACGCGTCCGGTCCCGCGCTCCCCGCCGCCCCGCCGTCCCGGGCCCTCGGAGCACCCGGCGACCAGCGCCCCGGCGCCGAGCCCGGCGGCGGCTCCGAGGAAGTGGCGGCGGGCCCAGTGCGGGGGGCGCGTGCCGGGGGAGGGGGCTTCGGCCCGGTGTGCTTCCGGCCGGGGCCGGTCGGCGGGGGCCCGCTCGGCTGGGGGTCATGGGAGGACTCCTGGTGGGGGAGGCGTGTCGGCGGGGCCGGCCGGCGCGGGACTTCTCGGCCGGGAGGTCCCCGTGGCCCATGGCCGGAGGGTAAGCAGACGCGGTCGCGGGCCGCCCGCCGGACGCGGCGTACGGGTGTCGCGTACGCGCGTACGCGCCGGGGTAGGGATGCCCTGTCGGCCGTCCGATCGCCTGGTTCACCCGATCGAGGGAGAAGCGGGCGGGAATCAGTGGTGCGGCCGGGACGTTTGCGTAGTACGTCGACGCCGGTGAGCCCGCGCGGGCCGTCCGCGTCGGCCGGCGCGGAACGCGCCACCGTCGTGTGGGAAGGAGACGGCCGTGCGTGAGCGGACCCCCGAGGACAACGTCATCGACTACCGGGCGGCCGAGCACCTGCTGGAGGCCCGGGACCCGCGGGGTGCGGTGAAGCTGCTCGACCCGGTGATCACCGCCCACCCGGAGAACACCGCGGCCCGGCTGCTGCGCGCCCGCGCCTTCTTCATGTCCGCCCAACTGCGCTCCGCCGAGCTGGAGTTCCAGATAGTCCTGGAGCGCGAGCCGGACAACGCCTTCGCCCACTTCGCCCTCGGCCGCACCCTCCAGCGGGCCAACCGCCACCAGGAAGCGGTGCGCCACTTCCGCCTCGCCGCCGCGCTCGACCCCAACCCGGAATACATGGCGAAGGCCGCCTTCGACCGCAAGGACTGAGCGCCGCCCCCACCCGTTGACCCGCCGGCGGGGCCTTGACCGGCTCGGGTGGGGAGCGCGCGTGGCGCTCTGCGCCGACGTAGTGGGTTGGCCCCATGGACGACGCCCGTGGCCGGCAGGGGACGGCGGTGCCCTTGCCTGGCGTGTGGCCCGCTCGCCTCGCCCGAGCGGGCTGCTCGTGGCGCCTCGTCCGTTGCCCGGCCGCTGTTCCGCTGGTGGGGCTTCACCGGCTCGGGTGGGGCCGCGCGTGGCGCATTGCCTCGACGCGGCCTGTCCGCCCCCCTGGCCCGACCGGCCGCGCGGGCCGGAGGGGACGGCGGCGGCCCCGACCGCCGTGTGGCCCGGGTCGGCGGGTCGCGTTCAGAACAGTGGCTGGGGGAGGACGCCCTCCAGGCCGAGGAGGGTCCGCTTGATCTCCAGGCCGCCGCCGAAGCCGCCGATGCCGCCGTCGCTCTCCACCACGCGGTGGCAGGGGACGACGACGGGCAGCGGGTTGGAGCCCATGGCGACCCCGACGGCCCGGGCGGCGCCGGGTTCGCCGACGCGGTCGGCGAGCGTCTGGTAGCCGACGACGGTGCCGTACGGTACACCGGTGGCCAGCTCGTGCAGGACCCGCCGGTTGAAACCGCCGCTGAGCGACCAGTCCAGCTCGACGGTGAAGTCGCGCAGCTCCCCGGCGAAGTAGGCGTCCAACTCCCGTGCCGCAAGCGCCAGATGGGCGTCGTCCGCGGGCTCGCCGGGCACCGGATCGGTGCCGAACCGCCCGGCCAGCCGGCGTACCGTCCGCTCCACCACCTGTTCCCCGGCCCGGAAGCCGACAGTGGCCAGCCCCTGATCCGTCGCGGCCAGGAACAGCGGGCCGATCGGGGTCTCCCGCACCGTCCAGATCACCTTCACGCCGCCAGCGTATGCCCCGCCACCGACAACGCCCCCGGCCGTCACACCAGCCGCCGGATCTCCCCGCGCACCCGGTAGAAGCCGCCGGGTGCCGGGTGCAGCGCGTCCACCAGGAATCGGGCGCCGGCCTCCCGGACGGCCCGCGGGAACTGCACGTTCCACGTCGGCTCGTACCCTTCCGAGACCACGTGGACCCGCAGCCGTGCCCCGTCCCGGACGCACTCGACCACCACGCCGTCCGCCCCCGCGCCCGTCACCGCCTGCGCCGACGCCACCGTCCGCACGGCCGTCGACGGGGTGTAGGTGGGCAGCGCCGCCGAGGACTTGACGTCCACCGGCACCGGCACGCTGCCGGACTGCGCGGCCGATATCGCGGCCGGCGAGGCGTCCACGCACACCAGCGAACCGTCCGTGGTCACCATGTACAGCTTCTCGTCCCGGTACTGCATCGACAGCGCCGAGCCGCCGCCGGTGCCCAGCTTCCACAGCCGGGTGCCGTGCGCGTCGAAGCAGTAGACCGAGGAGGCCGAGTCGCCGGCGAAGACGTACCGTCCGCCGGGGGCGGTGGCGCAGGAGTACACCACCGCGTCGCAGGCGTAGGTGGCCTCCACCGCGCCGGTGGCCTTCGCCAGCCGCTGGACGACCCGCTGGGCGGTGCCCGCGTAGACCGACGCGTCCTCCTGCCAGCCGAAGAGCACCGCGCCCCGGGTGTCGGTGTGCCACAGCTCCCCGCCGCCGTCCGGGGCGTACGCGGTCACACCCCGCGCGTGACCGTGGTACACGGCGTGGTCGTCACGCCGCACCATCCAGGCGTGCGCCCCCGTGCTCCGACGCGACCACTGGTACTCGTCCTCGTGGTCGATCACCGTCAGACCGCCGTTGCGGTCGGCGACGTTGAGGATGCCCTCGTGGATGTCGAGCCAGAAGATGTCCACGTCGGCGGCTATCTCGTAGGCGGCGAACGGCAGCTTGGAGGACAGGTCGTAGACGGTGCCGTCGTCGCACCCCGCGTAGATCCAGAAGTCGTCGGCGACCAGGCACTTGACGCCGTCCGGCAGCCGGTAGCGGGCGAGGACCTCGCCGTCGTGGCCGAGGGTGTAGACGTCCCCCGCCTGGTTGCCCACCCAGCAGCGGTCGTCGTCGATGTGTATGCCGAACGCCGAGGCACCGGTGCGGAACCGCCACAGCACCGGGGCGACCGCCCGGGCCGTCGACGGCGCCGAGGCCACCTGGCGCCGGGTGACCGGCCGGGCCGCCCGCTGCCCCGGCACCGCCGGCGCGTACCCCTTGCGCACCTTCTCGCCGATCTTCTTCGCCGCCGCGGCCTGCGCCTTCTGCTCGCTCGGGAACGTGGAACGCTGCACCTGCCCGGCGGCCCCGATCCGCCCGTAGCGCACCGTGACGGCCACGCCCTCCACCGTCACCTCGTAGAACTTGTGCGCCCCGCCGCCGTTCTCCGACAGCTCCAGGTACGTCGTGGACACCGACACCGCACAACCCCTTCCCGGACGGCCCCAGCAGCCGCCCCCCACACCGACGAACCCTAGGAGCGGCCACTGACAACGCCCCGCCGCCGAGGAGGCCGCCGGGCCGGCGCGCGCCCTTTGTCAGTGGCGGGTCGTACGGTGGGTTCCATGCGGCCCGTATCAGACATCGAACGCAAGGTGGCGCCCTTCCAGGTCGTCAGCCCTTACCAGCCCAGCGGTGACCAGCCGGCGGCCATCGCCGAGCTGGAGCGCAGGGTGCGGGCGGGCGAGAAGGACGTCGTGCTGCTGGGTGCCACCGGCACCGGCAAGTCCGCCACGACGGCGTGGATGATCGAGAAGCTCCAGCGCCCCACGCTCGTCATGGCGCCCAACAAGACGCTCGCCGCGCAGCTCGCCAACGAGTTCCGGGAGCTGCTGCCGAACAACGCGGTCGAGTACTTCGTCTCCTACTACGACTACTACCAGCCGGAGGCGTACGTCCCGCAGACGGACACCTACATCGAGAAGGACTCCTCGATCAACGAGGAGGTCGAGCGGCTGCGGCACTCCGCGACCAACTCCCTGCTCACCCGGCGTGACGTGGTGGTCGTCGCCTCCGTCTCGTGCATCTACGGCCTGGGCACGCCGCAGGAGTACGTCGACCGCATGGTGCCGCTGAAGGTGGGCGACGAGATCGACCGCGACCAGCTGCTGCGCCGGTTCGTCGACATCCAGTACACCCGCAACGACCTGGCGTTCACCCGGGGCACCTTCCGGGTGCGCGGCGACACCATCGAGATCTTCCCGGTCTACGAGGAGCTCGCGGTGCGCATCGAGATGTTCGGGGACGAGATCGAGGCGCTCTCCACCCTCCACCCCCTCACCGGCGAGGTGATCACCGAGGACCAGGAGCTGTACGTCTTCCCGGCCACCCACTACGTGGCCGGCCCCGAGCGGATGGAACGGGCGATCGCCGGCATCGAGTCCGAGCTGGAGACCACGCTGGCCAGGCTGGAGAAGCAGGGCAAGCTGCTGGAGGCCCAGCGGCTGCGCATGCGCACCACCTACGACATCGAGATGATGCGCCAGATCGGCACCTGCTCCGGCATCGAGAACTACTCGCGGCACATCGACGGCCGCGAGGCCGGCACGGCGCCCAACACCCTCCTCGACTACTTCCCCGACGACTTCCTGCTGGTCATCGACGAGTCGCACGTCACCGTGCCGCAGATCGGCGCGATGTACGAGGGGGACGCCTCGCGCAAGCGCACCCTGATCGACCACGGCTTCCGGCTGCCGTCCGCGCTCGACAACCGCCCGCTGAAGTGGGAGGAGTTCCTGGAGCGCGTCGACCAGACCGTCTACCTGTCGGCCACCCCGGGCCCGTACGAGCTCTCCCGCTCCGACGGCGTGGTCGAGCAGATCATCCGCCCGACCGGGCTGATCGACCCCGAGGTGATCGTCAAGCCGACCGAGGGCCAGATCGACGACCTGGTGCACGAGATCCGGCTGCGCGCCGAACGCGACGAGCGGGTGCTGGTGACCACGCTCACCAAGAAGATGGCCGAGGACCTCACCGACTACATGCTGGAGCTCGGCATCCAGGTCCGCTATCTGCACAGCGACATCGACACCCTGCGCCGGGTGGAGCTCCTGCGCGACCTGCGGGCGGGCGAGTTCGACGTGCTCGTCGGCATCAACCTGCTGCGTGAGGGGCTCGACCTGCCCGAGGTCTCCCTGGTCGCCATCCTCGACGCCGACAAGGAGGGCTTCCTGCGCTCGGGCACCTCCCTGATCCAGACGATCGGCCGCGCCGCGCGCAACGTCTCCGGCCAGGTCCACATGTACGCGGACAAGATCACCCCGGGTATGGAACGCGCCATCGACGAGACCAACCGGCGGCGCCAGAAGCAGATCGCGTACAACGAGGAGAACGGCATCGACCCGCAGCCGCTGCGGAAGAAGATCGCCGGGATCCTCGACTCCTTCGCCCGGGAGGACGCCGACACCGAGGAGCTGCTCGGTTCCGGCCGCCAGCGCTCGCGCGGCAAGTCGCCGGTGCCGGGGCTGTCGGCCAAGTCCGCCGGGAAGCGGTCGGGCAAGAGCCTGGCCGCCGACGAACTCACCGATCTCATCGAGGAGTTGACGCAGCAGATGCACACCGCCGCCGCGGAGCTCCAGTTCGAGGTGGCCGCCCGCCTCCGGGACGAGTTGGGCGAGCTGAAGAAGGAGCTGCGTCAGATGAGGGAGGCCGGGATCGCCTGACCCGCGGGGCCATCGGCCCTTTCACCCCCTTCGTCCCCTCGGCCGGGCGCTGCCGCGGATGTCGCGGGATCGCCACAAAGCCGGTCCGGCCTGCCGCCGTCGGGACGAGGTGCGTAGGGTGCGAGGAGACCGGTCGTCCCGCGAGGGGCGGCCGGGCGGCCGGAACGACCGATCCGGCGGGGAACGGCGCGGTGGCCCGCGCGAACGGACGGAGGGGAACGCCCGTGACGGTGAACTTGTCCAAGGGCCAGCAGGTCAGCCTGGTCAAGAGCGGTGGGGGGACGCTGACCGCGGTCCGCATGGGGCTCGGCTGGCAGGCGGCGCCGCGCCGCGGGCTCTTCGGCCGCCGCACCCGGGAGATAGACCTCGACGCCTCGGCGGTGCTCTTCGCGGACAAGCAGCGGGTCGACATGGTCTGGTTCCGCCAGCTGATCAGCGAGGACGGTTCGGTGCGCCACACCGGCGACAACCTGGTCGGCGGGGCGGGCCAGGGCGGCGACGACGAGGCGATCCTGGTGGACCTGGAGCGCGTTCCGGTCCACGTCGACCAGATCGTCTTCACCGTCAACTCCTTCACCGGGCAGACCTTCGAGGAGGTCCGGAACGCGTTCTGCCGGCTGGTCGACGAGACCAACGGCCAGGAGCTGGCCCGTTACACCCTCACCGGCGGCGGCCCGTACACCGGGCAGATCATGGCCAAGGTGCACCGTTCCGGCGGCGCCTGGTCGATGACCGCGATCGGTGCCCCGGCCGGCGGCCGGACCATCAACGACCTGATGGGTTCGATCGTGCCGCACCTGTGAGCGGGGGCGCCGCCGACCGCGTGAGCCTGCCGCACCCGGGACGGAACGGTCGGACCGCCGGCGCCGCGACGACCGAGGGAACGGGGAGGACCGATGGGCGTCGAACTGGTACGGGGAGAGAACCAGCCGCTGGCGGGAAACCGGCTGCGGATCCACGTCTCGGCGGCGGTGCCGCTGGTCGTCGGGGCCGTGCTGGACGAGGGGCGCGGTGCCGCCGGGGGAGGCGCGAGCTTCCTGCGGCCCGGCGCGCCGGCGCGTGCGGACGGGCTGCGCGTGCCTCCGGCCGCCGCCCGCGATCACGAACTCACCGTCGATCTGGCCGAGTTGCCGGCCGCGGTGGGGCGGCTCGGTGTGGTGCTCGCGTTGCCGCCCGGTCGCGGCGGACGGCGGGTGCCGGACCGGTTCGGCGTGCCGGCGCCGCCGCGCGTGCGGGTCACCGGCGAGGACGGCTCGGCCGAGCCGCTCGCCTTCGTGCTGACCGGCCTGGACACCGAGACCGCGGTCGTCGCCGTGGAGCTGTACCGCCGGCACGGCGGCTGGCGGCTGCGCGCCGTCGGCCAGGGGTACGCGGACGGGCTGCCGCGGCTGCTGGCCGACCACGGAGTCCCGGACCCGGCGGCCGTGGCCGCCGCCGTGGACCAGGCGATAGCCGGCCCCCGATGCTCCGCCCCGGCCCCGCCGAGCCCCCCGGCCCCGGCACTCCCGCCGCCAGGCCCCGCGGCCCTGACGCCCCCGCCCGCCCCGTCGGCGCCCCCGCCGCCGCTGCCGCCAGGCCCCGCGGTCCCGGACGGCTCCGCCGACCATGGGGCTCCGGGGCCCCCGTGGGCTCCGGCAGCCCCACGGCTCCGGTACCCCCCGCCTCGGCGACACCGCCGGGTCACCCCGCCCCCGCCCGCCTTCCCGCCTCGGCAACCCCGCCCCAGCCGTCCGGCCCGGTGGCGGGGGGCGTTTCCGTTCTGCCTTCGCCGCGGCGGGCGTTGGACGAGGGGGGTGGGGGGGCCGGGGTGGCTGCCTTACGCGGGGGATGCCGCGGGGTGGAGTCTGGAGGAGCGGCTGTACAACCAGGTCAACGGGATGTTCGAGGATCTGGCGAGGGCGATGGCGGGGTATCGGGGGGCGGTGGAGTTCGCGGACGGGCGGTTGGAGCGGGAGCTCGACCGGTTGCTCGGGGAGCCGGGGTCGCGGCTGGGGGCCGCCGTGGAGGCCGCCCGGGACCAGGCGTCGGCCGCCCGGCAGGCGCTGGTGGACCAGGCGAGGGCCGCCCTCGACCGGGACCTGCGGCAGCTCACCGCGGAGTCGGAGGTGGTCGAGCCCGCGCTGCCGTCCGGGTGCGCGGGGTGGGAGAGCCCGGTGTGGCAGGCGTACCGTCCGCCGGAGGCGCTGCCCTGGGCGGTACGGCTCGGTGATCTCCATCTGCCGGAGGTGCCCGAGCTGCGCATACCGATGCTGACGCGGCTGCCGCTGGAGTGCGGGCTGTGGGTGGACAGCGGGCACGACGCGGACCTGGCGGATGAGGCCGGGCCGGAGGCGGAGCAGGTGCGGCGGCGGGCGCTGGAGACGGCCGTGGCGCTGGTGGTGCGGTTGCTCGCCGTCCACCCGGCCGGCGGGCTCACCGTTCATCTGCTGGATCCGGCCGGGACCGCCGCGGCGGCCTTCGGTCCGGCGGCGGAGGCGTTGCGCCGGGCGGGCGTCCTCGCCGAACGGCCGGGCGGTGTGGCGGAGGTGCTGGAGGAGCTGGCGCTGCGGTCGGATCTGGTGCGGATGGCGTCGGACGGGCGCGGTACGCAGGCCGACCCGAAGCTGCCCGGTCCGTTGCGCGGTGCCCGGCTGCTGGTGGTCAACGACTTTCCGTACGGGTTCGACGACCGGTCCGTCGCGCTGCTGGGCCGGATCGCCGAGGAGGGGCCGGACGCCGGGGTGCTCCCGCTGGTGGTCGCGGCGCGCGCGGACGCGGCGGGGCGCGGGCCGGTGGCGGCCGATGTGCTGGGGCGGTCGCTGCTGCGGCTCACCCCGTTCCCCGGGGAGCACGTGGCGGACCCGTGGGTGGGCCACACCTGGACGTACGAGCCGTTGCTGCCGCCCGAGGGCAGCCGGGTGCTGGAGCGGGTGCTGGGGGAGGTGGCCGCGGTCCGGCAGGCGCACGGCAGGTGAGCCACGGCCACCGGCGCACGGTGCGGGGGAGGCCGCGGCGTCCGCGGAGCGCTCCGGTAGCGTTCCTCTCCGACGCTCCCACCTGGCCACTTGACCAAGTATTTACCGCATCTTGGTGAATCTTGTACGGTTCGTGGCGTGGATGTCGCGCTGATCGTCTGGGTGGTGACCATCCTCGGCCTGTGTGCCCTGATCGGCGTGGACATCGCCGTGGGGGGCCGCAAGCCGCACGACGTGTCGGTCGGTCAAGCGGCGGTGTGGACGCTCGCTTGGACCGGCCTCGCCGTGCTCTTCGGCGTCGGGCTGCTGCTGGTGGCCGGGGGCGGGCCGGCCGGGGAGTTCTTCGCGGGGTTCGTCACCGAGAAGGCGCTCAGCGTCGACAACCTCTTCGTCTTCGTGCTGATCATGGCGAAGTTCGCGGTACCCGGCCGCTACCAGCAGCGGGTGCTGCTGATCGGGGTCCTCGTCGCGCTCGTGCTGCGCGCGGTCCTCATCGCCGCCGGCGCCGCCGCCATCGCCGCCTTCGGGTGGCTGTTCCCCCTCTTCGGCGCCTTCCTGATCTGGACCGCGGTCAAGCTGCTGCGGGAGGCCCGGCGCCCCGAGCCGGCCGAGGAGTACACCGGGAACCGGCTGCTGCGCGCGGTCCGGCGCCGGGTGCCGACCACCTCCGGCTACCGGGGCACGGCGCTGTTCGTGACCGAGCGGGGCCGGCGGCTGGCGACCCCGATGCTCGTCGTGGTGGTCGCCATCGGCACCACCGACGTGCTCTTCGCGCTCGACTCCATCCCGGCGATCTTCGGCCTGACCCAGGACCCGTACATCGTCTTCACGGCCAACGCCTTCGCGCTGATGGGCCTGCGCCAGCTGTACTTCCTCATCGGCGGCCTGCTCCGGCGGCTGGTCCACCTCTCCTACGGGCTGTCGGTCGTGCTCGGCTTCATCGGCGTCAAGCTGGTGCTGCACGCCCTGCACCAGTCCGGGGCGCAGGTGCCGGAGATCTCCGTCCCCGTCTCGCTCGCCGTGATCGCGGCCGTCCTGGCGGTCACCACGGCCACCAGCCTGATCGCCTCGCGCCGCGCGCCGGCGCCGGACGACGCCGTCCAGCGGTCCCCCGCCCCGGCGCGCGAACGCACCACACCCCCCGTCTAACCTGGTTGCCGCGATCGAGGAGACCGCGGCAGCAGACCCAGGCGAACGTGAGGCAGGTGGGTGCCGGTGCACACCTTGGCGGCGACAGCTCTGCCGGAGCTGACGGTTTCCCGGTTCCTCGGCACCTGGGAGGCCGACCCGTACGCGCTGGCCTTCACGGTGCTGCTCGGGGCGCTCTACGCGGCCGGCGTGGTACGGCTGCGCAGGCGGGGCGAGCGCTGGTCGGCAGGGCGCACGGCGGCCTTCGGGGTGCTGGGCCTTGGCATGATCGTGATCGCCACGATGTCGGCGCTGATGGTCTACAGCCGGGTGCTGTTCTGGCCGGCCGCGGTGCAGAACATCGTGCTCGACCTGCTGGCCCCGCTCGGCCTCGCCCTCGGCGACCCCCTCACCCTGGCCTCCCGCGCCCTGGGGGAGACCGGCCGCCGCCGGCTGGACGCGGCCGTGGGCGGACGCCTGGTGCGCTTCCTCACCTTCCCCCTGGTCAGCTCGGTGGCGGTGCTCGCCTCGGAGCTGACGATCTACTTCACCCCGTACTTCCAGACCGCGCTGCGCCAGGACGGGGTGCGTCAGCTGATGCATCTGCAACTGCTGCTCACCGGCTGCCTGTTCGTGCTGCCGATGCTCACCCGGCAGGAGCTGCTGCCGCGTTGGTGCAGCCACCCGGTACGGGCGGTGCTCGTCCTGTTCGACGGGCTCTTCGACTCGGTGCCGGGCATCGTGGTGATGACCAGCGGCACCCTGGTCGCCGGACACTGGTACGCCACCCACCCGCGGACCTGGGGGCCGACGCTCCAGCGCGACCAGATGATCGGCGGCGGCCTGATGGTGACCATCGCCGAACTGATCGGACTTCCGTTCCTGATCGCGGTCTTCGTCGAGTGGTGGCGTGCCGAACGGTCGAAGACCGCCGAACTCGACGAACGCCTCGACCGCGAACTGGTGCCGGCCACCGACGTCCCCGCACCGGCCGAGCCGTCCGCCCCGCGACCGGCCGGTGCCCCGGAGCCGCCCGCCGCCGGGCTCGTCCGCCCGTGGTGGGAAACGGAGGGCGGCGAGGTCGGCCAACGCGTACGGCGCCAGACGCGCGGCTAGCGGCGGCCCCGCCCGGACCGGGGCGTACACACGGCGTCCATGTGATCATCACCTTTTCGTCACGGCTACCGTGTTCACCCCGCCCGGACCCGCCCGAGCCGGGACGATCAGGGCTCCCGTCGGACCGCCGTGGTGTCCGACCTGTCTTACGGAGACCTGATGAGCCGCATATCCACCCTGCCGCCGAGGGCGGCCCGGCCACGGACGTCCGCCGTGCGCGGCGGGTTCGCCAAGGCGGTGGCCGCCGCCGCGATGGGCGCCGCGCTGCTGGTGCCGCTGGCCGGCCAGGCGCAGGCGGCGCCCGCCAGGAGCGCGTGCGCCCACCACACCACCGGCACCTGCGCCCCCTGGGTGAAGCACCCGCGCGGCGCCACCGCCAAGTGCAAGGACGGCACCTTCAGCTTCTCGGCGCACTTCTCCGGCACCTGCTCGCACCACCGCGGGGTGCGCTACTGGTTCAAGTAACCGTCGGCGGGAACGGCGGCGCCCGCCGGGCGTGTCCGTACGCGCCGGCGGGCGCCGCCGTCCTCCGCGGTGCTCACCAGCCGCGTTCGCGCCACTCCGCCAGATGCGGACGCTCGGCGCCCAGCGTGGTGTCGTTGCCGTGCCCGGGGTAGATCCACGCCTCGTCCGGCAGGACGCCGAAGAGCTTGGCCTCCAGCCCGTCCATGAGCGAGGTGAACTCCTCCGGGTTCGTCGTCCGGCCGGGACCGCCGGGGAAGAGGCAGTCGCCGGTGAAGACGTGCGGGTGCCCGTGCGGGTCGTCGTAGACCAGGGCGATGCTGCCCGGGGTGTGGCCGACCAGGTGGCGGGCGGTCAGCTCGACCCGGCCCACCCGTACGGTGTCGCCGTCGTCCACGAGGACGTCGGTCGGTACCGGGACGCCCTCCGCGTCGTGGCGGCCGGCGTAGGTGCGGGCGCCGGTGGCCGCGACCACCTCGGCCAGCGCCTGCCAGTGGTCGCCGTGGCGGTGCGTGGTGACGACGGAGGCCAGTCCGTCCGGGCCGATCACCTCCAGCAGGGTGGCGGCGTCGTTGGCCGCGTCGATCAGCAGTTGCTCGCCGGTGTTCCGGCAGCGCAGCAGGTAGGCGTTGTTGTCCATGGGGCCTACCGCGACCTTGGTGATCATCAGGTCGGTGAGTTCGTGCACGTCGGGTGTTCCGCCGACCTTCACTGCTCCGGTGTACGACATGGCGGTCACCCTAGCGGGGGGAGCGCGGGAAGGGACTTGTGCGCGGGCGTGGTGGTCAGCTCCTCGGCGCCGGCCCGGCCGGTGACCCAGGCGAGCAGGGCGCGGGTGGGGCCGGTGACGGTCAGCTCGGGCTCCTCGGCGGCGCCGATCTCCCACCGCTCACCGCTCTCGGCGTCGTGCACCTCGATGGCGGGAATACCCTCGCGGCCGACGAGGTTGTCCACCCGTGTCGCCAGTTCCCGGGCGGCGAAGTCGGCGGGCAGGTCGCGGCAGGTGTAGCCGATGCCGAGGTCGACGAGGTGCAGCCGCAGTTCGGCCACCCGCCGGTCGGGCAGCTCGGCGGCGGGCTTGACCACGTTCTGCCGGGTGCGCACCTGGGCGGCCCAGTCGGTGGCGGACATCGCCCCGATGGCGTCGGCCAGGCGCCGCGCGGAGGTGCGCAGGTCGTCCAGGTGCTCGGTGAGCGGCCGGCCGGCGCCCTCCTCGATGTCCTTGTTCCGGGTCTCCTCGTCGGCGTACATCGGCGTCTCCACGCCGGTGCGGGCCCAGGTGAGGAGGTTCACCATGGCGTCGGCGTTGCGCGCCAGGTGGGTCAGGACGTGGCCGCGGGTCCAGCCCGGGAGCAGCGAGGGCTCGCCGACGGACTCGGCGGGCAGCGCGGAGACCGCGTCGATCAGCTCTTGCGTGGCACGCCGGACGGCGTCCGCGTCGGCGGCGGGATCGGGGCGTTGGACGGACACGTGCAGCCTCCTTGATCGATGTTCCGTCTCCGACGCTAGCGCTCCTCACTCGACCGGGTGAACCTGGCGACTGTCGGCCGAAAATCGAATACGCGTGCTATAGGCTCGGGAGGGCACGGCAGCAGCACGTCACCGCCGGGCGGCCCCCGTCCGCCCTCCGGCAACGGCTGGATTCCCCGCAACGACCACGAGAGCGGCAGGCACCCCGGTTACGCTGGCTGGGGGACTCCAGGGGGCGCCACCCTCCGATCGCAGGGGGCCTGCCCGTCTCCACCAGGGCGTTGCCCTCCGTTTTCTACGAAAGGTACGGACCGGCGTGGCCGATCGACTCACCGTCCGCGGCGCTCGCGAACACAACCTCAAGAACGTCTCGCTGGACCTGCCCCGGGACTCCCTCATCGTCTTCACGGGTCTGTCCGGATCCGGCAAGTCGTCCCTGGCGTTCGACACGATCTTCGCCGAGGGGCAGCGTCGCTACGTCGAGTCGCTCTCCTCGTACGCCCGGCAGTTCCTCGGCCAGATGGACAAGCCGGACGTCGACTTCATCGAGGGGCTCTCGCCCGCGGTCTCCATCGACCAGAAGTCCACCTCGCGCAACCCGCGCTCCACCGTCGGCACCATCACCGAGGTCTACGACTACCTGCGGCTGCTCTTCGCCCGCATCGGCAAGCCGCACTGCCCCGAGTGCCGTCGGCCGATCTCCCGGCAGTCGCCGCAGGCCATCGTCGACCGGGTGCTGGAGCTGGAGGAGGGCAGCCGCTTCCAGGTGCTCGCCCCGCTGGTGCGCGAGCGCAAGGGCGAGTACGTCGACCTCTTCGCCGACCTGCAGACCAAGGGCTACAGCCGGGCCCGGGTGGACGGCGTCATCGTCCACCTCACCGAGCCGCCCAAGCTGAAGAAGCAGGAGAAGCACACCATCGAGGTGGTCGTCGACCGCCTCACCGTCAAGGGCAGCGCCAAGCGGCGGCTGACCGACTCGGTGGAGACGGCCCTGGGCCTCTCCGGCGGCATGGTCGTGCTGGACTTCGTCGACCTGCCCGAGGACGATCCGCAGCGCGAGCGGATGTTCTCCGAGCACCTCTACTGCCCCTACGACGACCTCTCCTTCGAGGAGCTGGAGCCCCGTTCCTTCTCCTTCAACTCGCCGTTCGGCGCCTGCCCCGACTGCACCGGCATCGGCACCCGCATGGAGGTCGACCCCGAGCTGATCGTCCCGGACGAGGAGAAGTCGCTGGACGAGGGGGCCATCGCCCCCTGGTCGCTCGGCCACACCCGCGACTACTTCGCCCGCCTGGTCGGCGCCCTCGCCGGCGAGCTGGGCTTCCGCACCGACATCCCCTGGAACGGGCTGCCGCAGCGGGCCAAGAAGGCACTGCTGGGCGGCCACAAGACGCAGATCCAGGTCAGCTACCGCAACCGCTACGGGCGGGAGCGCTCGTACACCACGGCGTTCGAGGGGGCCATCCCGTTCGTGCGCCGCCGCCACTCCGAGGCCGAGTCCGACGCCAGCCGGGAGCGCTTCGAGGGCTACATGCGCGAGGTGCCCTGCCCCACCTGCGAGGGCACCCGGCTCAAGCCCATCGTGCTCGCCGTCACCGTCGCGGAGAAGTCCATCGCCGAGGTCTCGGCGATGTCCATCAGCGACTGCGCGGAGTTCCTCCGCTCGCTCACCCTCACCCCGCGTGAGAAGACCATCGCCGAGCGGGTGCTCAAGGAGGTCAACGAACGGCTGCGGTTCCTGGTCGACGTCGGCCTGGACTACCTCTCGCTCAGCCGCGCGGCCGGCACCCTGTCCGGCGGCGAGGCCCAGCGCATCCGCCTCGCCACCCAGATCGGCTCCGGCCTGGTCGGCGTGTTGTACGTGCTGGACGAGCCCTCCATCGGCCTCCACCAGCGCGACAACCACCGGCTGATCGAGACCCTGGTCCGCCTGCGCGACCTGGGCAACACCCTGATCGTGGTCGAGCACGACGAGGACACCATCCGCACCTCCGACTGGGTGGTCGACATCGGCCCCGGCGCCGGGGAACACGGCGGCAAGGTGGTCCACTCCGGCTCGCTCGCCGAGCTGCTGGCCAACGACGAGTCGCTGACCGGTCAGTATCTGTCCGGCAAGCGCGCGATCCCGGTGCCCGAGCAGCGCCGGCCGGTGGACGGCGAGCGGAAGCTGACGGTCCACGGCGCCCGGGAGAACAACCTGCGGGACATCTCCGTCTCCTTCCCGCTCGGCGTCTTCACCGCGGTCACCGGGGTCTCCGGATCCGGCAAGTCCACGCTGGTCAACGACATCCTCTACACCCACCTGGCGCGGGAGCTCAACGGCGCCCGGGCGGTGCCGGGACGCCACACCCGGGTGGACGGCGACGACCTGGTGGACAAGGTGGTCCACGTCGACCAGTCGCCGATCGGCCGCACCCCGCGGTCCAACCCGGCCACCTACACCGGTGTCTTCGACCACATCCGCAAGCTCTTCGCCGAGACGATGGAGGCCAAGGTCCGCGGCTACCTGCCGGGCCGGTTCTCCTTCAACGTCAAGGGCGGTCGCTGCGAGAACTGCTCCGGTGACGGCACCATCAAGATCGAGATGAACTTCCTGCCGGACGTCTACGTCCCCTGCGAGGTCTGCCACGGCGCCCGCTACAACCGGGAGACGCTGGAGGTCCACTACAAGGGCAAGTCCATCGCCGAGGTGCTCGACATGCCGATCGAGGAGGCGCTGGAGTTCTTCGAGGCGGTCCCCGCGATCGCCCGCCACCTGCGCACCCTCAACGACGTCGGCCTGGGCTACGTACGCCTCGGGCAGAGCGCGCCCACCCTCTCCGGCGGCGAGGCCCAGCGGGTCAAGCTCGCCAGCGAGCTGCAGAAGCGCTCCACCGGACGCACCGTCTACGTGCTGGACGAGCCCACCACCGGTCTGCACTTCGAGGACATCAGCAAGCTGATCACCGTTCTGTCCGGCCTGGTCGACAAGGGCAACACGGTGATCGTGATCGAGCACAACCTCGACGTGATCAAGACCGCCGACTGGATCGTCGACATGGGCCCCGAGGGCGGCAACGGCGGCGGCCTGGTGGTCGCCGAGGGCACCCCCGAGCAGGTCGCGGCGGTCCCGGCCAGCCACACCGGCAAGTTCCTGCGGGACATCCTGGGCGAGCGGGTCAGCGACGCCACCCCGTCCGCCCCCAGGCGCGGCACCCGCAAGGCCCCGGCCAAGCAGGTCGCCGCCGCCCGCGGCACCGCCCGCAAGACGGCCACCAGCCGCACCACGGCGGCCAAGACGGCCTCCGGCGGCCCGGCGGGCAAGGCCGCCGCGACCCGCAAGCGCACCAGCGGCAAGGGGTGACCGGCGGCTCCGGGCCCGGCACGCCGGCCACGTAGGGTACGTAGGCGCCGCGCCCCGCCACCCGGCGGGGCGCGGCCCCGACAGGGACCACGTACCGAGCCCGGAGACCACCATGTCCGACCACCCCGCAACCCGCCGCACCGTGCTCCAGTCGGCCGCCGTCGCCTCGGTGGCCTGCCTGGGGCTGAGCGCCTGCGGCGGCCCCAAGCCGATGCCCGAGACCGACCTCGGCAGCCCGGAGCAGGTGCCGGTCGGCGGCGCCAAGGTCTTCCCCGAGCAGCGGGTGATCGTGGCCCAGCCGGCCAAGGGCTCCTTCAAGGCGTTCAGCGCCCGCTGCACCCACCAGGGGTGCGTGGTCGGCGGCAACGTCGACAGCCACGGCGTGGTCACCTGCCCGTGCCACGGCAGCCGTTTCAACACCGCCACCGGCGCCGTGGTGCAGGGCCCCGCCGACGCCCCGCTGGACACCGTCCCGGTACGGGTCCGCGGCGGCAAGCTGATCGCCGGCGGCGCCCAGGGCTGACCCGGCGGACCGGCGCCACCGGGCGACCGGCTCCGTGCCCGCCCGCGCACGGATCGTCGGTCCCCACCAGTAGGGTGAAACCATGGCCGACCCCTCCAGCTACCGCCCGAAACCGGGGCAGATCCCCGACTCGCCCGGGGTCTACAAATTCCGCGACCAGCACGGCCGCGTCGTCTACGTGGGCAAGGCCAAGAGCCTGCGGCAGCGGCTGTCGTCGTACTTCCAGGACATCGCCAACCTCCACCCGCGCACCCGGACGATGGTGACCACCGCCGCCTCCGTGGAGTGGACGGTGGTCACCACCGAGGTGGAGGCGCTGCAGCTGGAGTACTCCTGGATCAAGGAGTTCGACCCCCGCTTCAACGTCAAGTACCGCGACGACAAGAGCTATCCCTCGCTCGCCGTCACCATGGGCGAGAAGTTCCCCCGGGTCCAGGTCATGCGCGGCCCCAAGCGCAAGGGCGTGCGCTACTTCGGCCCGTACGCGCACGCCTGGGCCATCCGCGAGACCGTCGACCTGCTGCTGCGGGTCTTCCCGGTCCGCACCTGCTCCGCCGGGGTCTTCAAGCGCTCCGAGCAGATCGGCCGCCCCTGTCTGCTCGGCTACATCGGCAAGTGCTCCGCGCCCTGCGTCGGCCGGATCTCCCCCGAGGACCACCGCGAACTCGCCGAGGAATTCTGCGACTTCATGGCCGGCCGCACCGGCACCCACCTGCGCCGGCTGGAGAAGCAGATGCAGGAGGCGGCGGCCACGATGGAGTACGAGAAGGCCGCCCGGCTGCGCGACGACATCGAGGCGCTCAAACGCGCCATGGAGAAGAACGCCGTCGTCCTCGCCGACGCCACCGACGCCGACCTGATCGCGGTGGCCCAGGACGAACTCGAAGCCGCGGTGCAGATCTTCCACGTCCGCGGCGGCCGGGTCCGCGGCCAGCGCGGCTGGGTCACCGACAAGGTCGAGGCGGTCGACACCGCCGGGCTGGTGGAGCACGCGCTCCAGCAGCTGTACGGCGAGGAGAGCGGGGACGCGGTCCCCAAGGAGGTGTTGGTGCCCGCGCTGCCCGACCCGGTCGAGCCGGTCGCGCAGTGGCTCGCCGGACGCCGCGGCTCCCAGGTGGCGCTGCGCATCCCGCAGCGCGGCGACAAGAAGGACCTGATGGCCACCGTGGAACGCAACGCCCAGCAGGCGCTGGCGCTCCACAAGACCAGGCGCGCCTCCGACCTGACCACCCGTTCCCGCGCGCTGGAGGAGATCACCGAGGCGCTCGGCCTGCAGACCGCGCCGCTGCGCATCGAGTGCTTCGACATCTCCCACCTCCAGGGCGACGACGTGGTCGCCTCCATGGTCGTCTTCGAGGACGGCCTGGCCCGCAGGAGCGAATACCGGCGCTTCCAGATCAAGTCGTTCGCCGGCCAGGACGACGTACGCGCCATGCACGAAGTGGTCTCCCGGCGCTTCCGCCGCTACCTCGCGGAGAAGCAGCGCACCGGCGAGTGGGACGAGCCCGGACCGCCGGACGCCGCCGCGCTCCCGGCGCCGGACGCCGCGCTCCACCCCGGCGAGGAGGGCCCGGCCGGCCCCGTCGACCCGGAGACCGGCCGCCCCCGCAGGTTCGCCTACCCCCCGCAGCTCGTCGTCGTCGACGGCGGAGCGCCCCAGGTCGCCGCCGCCCAGCGGGCCCTGGACGAGCTGGGGGTGACCGACGTCGCCGTCTGCGGCCTGGCCAAGCGGCTGGAGGAGGTCTGGCTGCCCGGCGAGGACGACCCGGTGATCCTGCCGCGCACCAGCGAGGGCCTCTACCTGCTGCAACGCGTCCGGGACGAGGCCCACCGGTTCGCCATCGGCTACCAGCGCGGCAAGCGCTCCAAGTCGATGCGCACCGGCGCCCTGGACACGGTGCCCGGCCTCGGCGAGACCCGCCGCAAGGCGCTGCTGAAACACTTCGGCTCCCTCAAGCGCCTGCGCGCCGCCACCATCGAGCAGATCTGCGAAGTACCGGGCATAGGCCGCACCACCGCCGAGTCGGTGGCCGCCGCGCTCGCCCAGGCTTCACCCCCCGTTCCCGCAGTCAACACCGCGACTGGAGAGATCATGGACGACGAGGGGGCGGCCACCGGAGAGCACGTCCCGGACGCCCCGGCCCGGCCGGGGGAGGAACGGGGACAGGAACCATGAGCGAGACCCACGGAGACGGAGCACACGTGAGTACCGGCGGAGCGGGCGAGGCAGCGGAGGCCATCCCCGAACTGGTGATCATCTCGGGCATGTCCGGGGCCGGGCGCAGTACGGCCGCCAAGTGCCTGGAGGACCTCGGCTGGTTCGTGGTGGACAACCTGCCGCCCGCCCTCATCCCCACCATGGTCGACCTCGGCGCCCGCTCCCAGGGCAACGTCGCGCGGATCGCCGTCGTGGTGGACGTCCGCGGCCGGCGGTTCTTCGACAACCTGCGGGAATCCCTCGCCGACCTCGACACCCGCAACGTCAAGCGGCGCGTCCTGTTCCTGGAGGCATCCGACGACGCCCTGGTGCGCCGCTTCGAGTCGGTGCGCCGCCCGCACCCCCTCCAGGGCGACGGGCGCATCGTCGACGGCATCGCCCAGGAACGCGACCTCCTGCGCGAACTGCGCGGCGAGGCCGACCTGGTGATCGACACCTCCAGCCTCAACGTGCACGAGCTGCGCGCCAAGATGGACGCCCAGTTCGCCGGTGAGGAGGAGCCCGAACTGCGGGCCACCGTCATGTCGTTCGGCTACAAGTACGGCCTGCCCGTCGACGCCGACCTGGTGGTCGACTGCCGCTTCCTGCCCAACCCGCACTGGGTGCCAGAGCTGCGCCCCTACACCGGGCTCAACGACGAGGTGGCCACCTACGTCTTCAACCAGCCCGGCGCCAAGGAGTTCCTGGACCGCTACGCCGAACTGCTGCACATCATCGCGGCCGGCTACCGCCGCGAGGGCAAGCGCTACGTGACCATCGCCGTCGGCTGCACCGGCGGCAAGCACCGCAGCGTCGCGATGTCGGAGCGGCTGGCCCGCCGCCTCTCCTCGGACGGCGTCGAGACCGTGGTCGTCCATCGCGACATGGGGCGCGAGTGATCCGCACCAGGAACGCGCGCCGGATGCGCCGCAGCGTACGCCGCCTCGGCGCCACCCCCAAGGTGGTGGCGCTCGGCGGCGGCCACGGGCTGTCGGCCTCGCTGGCCGCGCTGCGCCGGATAACCCAGGACCTCACCGCGGTGGTCACCGTGGCCGACGACGGCGGCTCCAGCGGCCGGCTCCGCGACGAGCTCGGCGTGCTGCCCCCCGGCGACCTGCGCAAGGCGCTCGCCGCCCTGTGCGGTGACGACGAATGGGGGCGCACCTGGTCCAAGGTGATCCAGCACCGGTTCACCAGTAAGGGTGAGATGCACGGCCACGCGGTCGGCAACCTGCTCATCGTCGCGCTGTGGGAGCAGCTCGGCGACCCGGTGGCGGCGCTGGAGTGGGTGGGCCGCCTGCTCGGCGCGCACGGCAGGGTGCTGCCGATGTCCGCGGTCCCGCTGGAGCTGGAGGCCATCGTCCGCGGCCACGACCCCGAACGCCCGGACGAGGTGGGCACGGTACGCGGCCAGGCCACGGTGGCGCTCACCCCCGGTGAGGTGCGCGAGGTCCGGCTGGTGCCGCAGGACCCGCCGGCCGTGCCGCAGGCCGTGCAGGCCGTCCTCGACGCCGACTGGGTGGTGCTCGGCCCCGGTTCCTGGTTCTCCTCGGTCATCCCCCATCTGCTGGTGCCGGAGCTGGCCGAGGCGCTGACGCAGACCCGGGCCCGGCGCGTCCTCACCCTCAACCTCGCCCCGCAGCCGGGGGAGACCGCGGGCTTTTCTCCGCAGCGTCACTTGGAGGTTTTGGTCCGACACGCCCCTAAACTCACCATCGACGTGGTGCTGGCCGACGAGGCCGCCGTACCCGACCGCGACAGCCTGGACCGGGCCGCCGCCGGGCTGGGCGGCACGGTCGAACTGGCCCGGGTCGCCGCCCCGGACGGGCCGCGGCACGACCCGGAGCTGTTGGCCGCCGCGTACGACCGGATTTTTCGGATGCATGGAAGGATCGGCCCATGGCGATGACGCCAGCGGTGAAGGACGAGATCTCCCGGCTTCCCGTCACCCGTACCTGCTGCCGCAAGGCGGAGGTGTCGTCGATCCTGCGGTTCGCGGGCGGACTCCACCTGGTGAGCGGGCGCATCGTGATCGAGGCGGAGCTGGACACCGGGATCGCTGCCCGGCGACTGCGCAAGGACATCCTGGAGATCTTCGGCCACCCCTCGGACCTGGTGGTGATGGCCCCCGGCGGGCTGCGCCGCGGCAGCCGGTTCGTGGTCCGGGTGGTGGCCGGCGGGGACCAGCTCGCCCGGCAGACCGGCCTGGTGGACGGGCGCGGCCGGCCCATCCGCGGACTGCCGCCGCAGGTCGTCTCGGGGGCGACCTGCGACGCCGAGGCCGCCTGGCGGGGCGCCTTCCTCGCCCACGGTTCGCTCACCGAGCCCGGCCGCTCCTCCTCCCTGGAGGTCACCTGCCCCGGACCGGAGGCCGCCCTCGCCCTGGTCGGCGCCGCCCGCCGGCTCGGCATCCCCTCCAAGGCCCGCGAGGTACGCGGGGTTGACCGCGTCGTCGTCCGCGACGGTGATGCCATCGGCGCGCTGCTGACGCGGCTGGGCGCCCACGAGTCGGTGCTCGCCTGGGAGGAACGGCGGATGCGCCGCGAGGTGCGGGCCACCGCCAACCGGCTCGCCAACTTCGACGACGCCAACCTGCGCCGTTCCGCCCGCGCCGCGGTCGCGGCCGGCGCCCGGGTGCAGCGCGCCCTGGAGATCCTCGGCGACGACGTCCCCGAACACCTGGCGGCGGCCGGCCGGCTGCGCATGGACCACAAGCAGGCGTCCCTCGAGGAGCTGGGGTCGCTCGCCGATCCGCCGCTGACCAAGGACGCGGTGGCCGGCCGGATCCGCCGGCTGCTGGCCATGGCCGACAAGCGCGCCGCCGACCTGGGCATCCCGGGCACCGAGTCCAACCTGACCGAGGAGATGGTGGGCTGACCACGGGCGCTCCGCGAGGGTTCACCGGTTCCCGGCCGGCCGCGTCACCGTGCCGGGAACGCCCTCGGTCGCACGGCGTGCTCGATGTCACCGAGCGGAGCCGGGGGAGGTAGGGTCGGGGGTGGTCGGGGACATCCCAAACGGCGCAGCCGGAGTGTATCCGGCACATCAACGAGGAGATCGGTTCGTGACGATCCGCGTAGGCATCAACGGCTTTGGCCGCATCGGTCGTAACTTCTTCCGTGCCGCGCTCGAGCAGGGTGCGGACCTGGAGATCGTGGCTGTCAACGACCTGGGCGACACGGCGACCACCGCGCACCTGCTGAAGTACGACACGATCCTGGGCCGCCTCAAGGCAGAGGTGAGCCACACCGAGGACTCCATCACCGTCGACGGCCACACCATCAAGGTGCTCTCCGAGCGCAACCCGGCCGACATCCCGTGGGGCGAGCTCGGTGTCGACATCGTCATCGAGTCGACCGGCATCTTCACCAAGGCCGAGGACGCCGGCAAGCACCTCGCCGGCGGTGCCAAGAAGGTGATCATCTCCGCGCCCGCAAAGGGCGAGGACATCACCATCGTCATGGGCGTCAACAACGAGAAGTACGACGCCGCCAAGGACAACATCATCTCCAACGCCTCCTGCACCACCAACTGCGTGGCGCCGATGGCGAAGGTGCTGCTGGAGAACTTCGGCATCGTCAAGGGCCTGATGACCACGGTCCACGCCTACACCAACGACCAGCGCATCCTGGACTTCCCGCACAAGGACCTGCGCCGGGCCCGGGCCGCCGCCGAGAACATCATCCCGACCACCACCGGTGCCGCCAAGGCCACCGCGCTGGTCATCCCGGAGCTCAAGGGCAAGCTGGACGGCATCGCCATGCGCGTGCCGGTGCCCACCGGCTCCGTCACCGACCTGGTGGTCGAGCTGGAGCGCGAGGTGACCAAGGAAGAGGTCAACGCCGCCTTCCTGAAGGCCGCGCAGGGCGAGCTCAAGGGCATCCTGGAGTACACCGAGGACCCGATCGTCTCCTCGGACATCGTCAACTGGCCGGCCTCCTGCACCTTCGACGCCTCCCTGACCATGGTCCAGGGCAAGTCCGTGAAGGTCATCGGCTGGTACGACAACGAGTGGGGCTACTCCAACCGCCTCGTCGACCTCACCACCTTCGTCGGCGGCCGGCTCTGACCTGACGGTCGGCAACCGCGCGATGTACAAGGTCGGGGCCCGAACGACACCGGCGTCGTACGGGCCCCGACCCATGACCCAGGAGTCAACACCATGAAGACGATCGACGACCTCTCGGTCGCGGGCAAGCGGGTGTTCGTCCGCGCCGACCTCAACGTCCCCCTGTCCGGGCAGGACATCACCGACGACGGCCGCATCCGGGCCGCCGTACCGACCATCGCCAAGCTCGCCGAGCGCGGCGCCAAGGTGATCGTCGCCTCCCACCTGGGCCGTCCCAAGGGCGCCCCCGACCCGCAGTTCTCGCTCCGCCCGGTCGCCGGACGGCTGGGCGAACTCCTCGGCAAGCAGGTCACGTTCGCCACCGACACGGTCGGGGACAGCGCGAAGGCCACCGTCGCCGCCCTGGCCGACGGCGAGGTCACGCTGCTGGAGAACCTACGGTTCAACGCCGGTGAGACCGCCAAGGACGACGCCGAACGCGGCGCGTTCGCCGACGAGTTGGCCACCCTGGCCGACCTGTACGTGGGCGACGGCTTCGGTGCCGTGCACCGCAAGCACGCCTCCGTCTACGACCTGCCGGCCCGGCTGCCGCACGCCGCGGGCGGGCTGATCGCCACCGAGGTCGGTGTGCTCCAGCGGCTCACCGAGGACGTCACCCGCCCCTACGTGGTGGTGCTCGGCGGCGCCAAGGTCTCCGACAAGCTGGCCGTCATCGACAACCTGCTGGAGAAGGCCGACCGCATCCTGATCGGCGGCGGCATGGCGTACACCTTCCTCAAGGCCCAGGGCCACGAGGTCGGCAAGAGCCTGCTCCAGGAGGAGCAGGTGCCGGCGGTCACCGAATACCTGGAGCGCGCCAAGGCCAAGGGCGTGGAGTTCGTGCTGCCGGTCGACGTGGTCGCCGCCGCCGACTTCCCGGACCTGAAGACCAAGGCCCCCGCCGACCCGCGGGTCGTCCCCGCCGACGCCATCCCCGCGGACCTGGAGGGGCTGGACATCGGTCCGCGCACCCGTGAGCTGTTCGCCGCCCAACTGGCCGACGCGGCCACGGTGTTCTGGAACGGTCCGATGGGCGTCTTCGAACACCCCGACTTCGCCGAGGGCACCCGCGCGGTGGCCCAGGCGCTGGTCGACGCGGCCGGCTCCTCCGCGGCCGACGGCGCCTTCACCGTGGTCGGCGGTGGCGACTCGGCCGCCGCGGTACGCACCCTGGGCTTCGACGAGAACGCCTTCGGCCACATCTCCACCGGCGGCGGCGCCAGCCTGGAATACCTCGAAGGCAAGACCCTGCCCGGTCTCGCCGCACTTAAGGACTGAACCGCATGAGCACTCGCACCCCGCTGATCGCGGGCAACTGGAAGATGAACCTCAACCACCTCGAGGCCATCGCCCACGTCCAGAAGCTCGCCTTCGCGCTCACCGACAAGGACCACGACGCCGTGGAGGTCGCGGTCCTGCCGCCCTTCACGGACCTGCGTTCGGTGCAGACCCTGGTCGACGGCGACAAGCTGCGCATCAAGTACGGCGCGCAGGACCTGTCCGCGCACGACTCGGGCGCGTACACCGGTGAGATCTCGGGCGCCATGCTGGCCAAGCTCAAGTGCGCCTTCGTGGCCATCGGCCACAGCGAGCGCCGCCAGTACCACGGCGAGACCGACGAGCAGGTCAACGCCAAGGTGAAGGCGGCCTACCGGCACGGCCTGACCCCGATCCTGTGCGTCGGGGAGGGGCTGGAGGTCCGCGAGGCGGGCAACCAGGTGGCCCACACCCTCGCCCAGGTGGACGGCGCCCTGAAGGACGTCCCGGCCGACCAGGCGCGCACCATCGTGATCGCCTACGAGCCGGTGTGGGCGATCGGCACCGGCAAGGTGGCCACCCCCGAGGACGCCCAGGAGGTCTGCGGGGCGATCCGCGCCCGGCTGGCCGAGCTGTACGACGCCGGGGTCGCCGACGCCGTGCGGATCCAGTACGGCGGCTCGGTGAAGTCCGGCAACATCGCGGCGATCATGGCCCAGGCCGACGTGGACGGCGCCCTGGTCGGCGGCGCCTGCCTGGACGCCGACGAGTTCGTGAAGATCGTCCGGTACGGGGAACAGTAGGCTGACGGCCTGCTTCCGAAGTACCCTGACGGGGGCCGGGCGGGGTGTCCGCCCGGCCTCCCGAGGCTTTGCAACATGTCACCGAGAGAGTTGGTCCAGCCGTGGTTATCGGGTTCTCCATCGCCCTCATCGTCTTCAGCCTGCTGCTGATGCTGCTGGTCCTGATGCACAAGGGCAAGGGCGGCGGTCTGTCCGACATGTTCGGCGGCGGCATGCAGTCCTCCGTCGGCGGTTCCTCGGTCGCCGAGCGCAACCTGGACCGGATCACCATCGTCGTCGGTCTGCTCTGGTTCGCCTCCATCGTGGCGCTCGGCCTGGTGCTGAAGTTCAAGCACTGAGCGGCCCGGCGGGCGGGGCGGTCCTCTACTCCCCTGCGCAGCGGCACAACTGACGGCCCGTCGTCTGGGCGCTTATCATGGGACGGCGTCCTTCCGAGCCGGGCTGTTGGCCTGCCACTGGACGACACGTAAGGTCCCCGTAAACTGGACGACCTCGCAGCAGCATCACGCAGGGAGTTACGACCGTGGCAAGTGGCAACGCGATCCGTGGCAGTCGGGTCGGAGCGGGGCCGATGGGGGAGGCCGAGCGCGGCGAGTCCGCGCCCCGCCTTCGCATCTCCTTCTGGTGCTCGAACGGGCACGAAACCCAGCCGAGTTTCGCCAGTGACGCGCAGATCCCGGACACCTGGGACTGCCCTCGGTGCGGCTTCCCGGCCGGGCAGGACGAGAACAACCCGCCGGCTCCGCCGCGCACCGAACCGTACAAGACCCACCTGGCGTACGTCCGGGAACGGCGCAGCGACGCGGACGGCGAGGCGATCCTCGCCGAGGCCCTCGCCAAGCTGCGCGGAGAGATCTGAGCCACCGGTCCCGGCCGCACGGCCGAGCCGGAGGGTGAGAACGGTGAAGCGGCCCGGCCGCGCCATCCCGTGAGGGGTGACGCGGCCGGGCCGCTTCACGTGGCCTCAGGCCGAGGCCGGCGGGTAGAGCTGCTTGGGGAGCTGGGCGGCGGCGGCCCGGTCCAGCAGCCACAGGGTGCGACCGCGGCCGTACGCGCCGGCCGCCGGGGCCTGGATCTCCCCGGCCCCGGCCAGCGCGATGGCGACCGCGTTGGCCTTGTCCTCGCCGGCCGCCAGCAGCCACACCTCACGGGCGGCGCGGATCGCCGGCAGCGTCAGCGACACCCGGTTCGGCGGCGGCTTCGGCGCCCCGCGCACCCCGATCACCGTGCGCTCTGTCTCCCGCACCCCGGGGTGCTCGGGGAAGAGCGAGGCGACGTGGGTGTCCGGGCCGACGCCGAGCAGCAGCACGTCGAACGTGGGCACCGGGCCGTGGTCCGCCGGGCCGGCCGAGGCGGCCAGCTCGGCCGCGTAGGCGTCGGCCGCCGCGTCCACGTCGTTGCCCCAGGCGCCGCCGGCCGCGGGCATGGCGTGCACCCGTGCCGGATCGAGCGGTACCGCGTCCAGCAGGGCCTCGCGGGCCTGGGTGGCGTTGCGCTCCGGGTCGCCCTCGGGCAGGAAGCGCTCGTCGCCCCACCACAGGTCGAGCCGGGACCAGTCGACCGCGTCCCGGGCGGGCGCCTCGGCGAGCGCCGCGAGCAGCGCGTTGCCGTTGCGCCCGCCGGTGAGCACCACCGAGGCGGAGCCGCGGGCGGCCTGGGCGTCGACGATCTTGGTGATCAGCCGGGCCGCCGCGGCCTTGGCCATCAGCTCCTTGTCGCGGTGGACCACGACCTGGGGTGCCGTCACGAGGACCGCTCCCCCTGGCCGCCGCCGGCCGCCGCCCCGGCCTTCGCCGACATCTTCCCGGCGGACCTGCGCGAGCCGGTCTCCTTGGTCCCGTCCTCCTTGGGGGTGGACTCCTGGGCGGCGGGCTGCGACTCGGTGGCCGGCGTCCCGGCCTTGCCGGTACCGCCGTGGGTCAGCTTCTCCAGCCCGAACTGCACGGCCGACTTGTAGATGTCGTCCGGGTCCAGCCGGCGCAGCTCCTCGGCGATCAGCTCGGCCGTCTCCCGCCGCTTGAGGGCGACGTGCCGGTCGGGCTGGCCGGGCATGGCCAGCTCGGCCAGGGCGCCGTCGGCACGGTCCAGGCAGATCACGCCGTCCGCGGTGGACAGCCGTACCGCGGTGAGCCCCGGGCCGTCGGTGACCCTGCGCTCCACGGGCACCCCGAGCCGGTCCGCCAGCCACATCCCGAGCAGCTCGGTGCTGGGGTTGTACGGCTCGCCCTCCACCACGGCGGAGGTGATCCGGGAGTGCTTCTGGTCCAGCGCGGCGGCGAGCATGCTGCGCCACGGGGTGGTCCGGGTCCACGCCAGGTCGGTGTCGCCGGGGGAGTAGGCCGCGGCCCGTGCCTTCAGCGCGGCCAGCGGGTCCTCGGCCGCCGCGGCGTCGGTGATCCGGCGCTGCGCCAGCTTGCCCAGCGGGTGCTCGGCCGGGCGGTCCGGGGCGTCCTCCGGCCACCAGACCACCACGGGGGCGTCCGGCAGCAGCAGCGGCAGCACCACCGAGGCGTCGTGGTGGGCGAGTTCACCGTGCAGCCGCAGCAGCACGGTCTCGCCGGTGCCGGCGTCGGAGCCGACCCGTACCTCGGCGTCGAGCCGGGAGGTCGCCCGGTCCCGCGGCGAGCGGCCGGGCCGCTTGATGACCGCGAGTATCCGGGAGGGGTGCTCCCGGGACGCCTCCCCGGCCGCCTTGAGGGCGTCGTAGGCGTTGCCCTCGTCGGTGACGATGACCAGGGTGAGCACCATACCGACGGCCGGCGTACCGCTCGCCCGGCGCCCCTCGACGAGAGCCTGGTTGATCTTCGACGATGTGGTGTCCGTGAGATCGATCTTCATGGCCGACGCCAGCTCCTGCCGTCTCGTGCGAGCATCTCGTCCGCCTCGGCCGGCCCCCAGGTCCCGGCCGGGTACTGGGCGGGCGTGCCGTTCTTCTCCCAGTACTCCTCGATCGGGTCGAGGATGTTCCAGGAGAGTTCGACCTCCTGGTGGCGCGGGAAGAGGTTGGCGTCGCCGAGCAGGACGTCCAGCAGCAGGCGCTCGTACGCCTCGGGGCTGGACTCGGTGAAGGACTCGCCGTAGGCGAAGTCCATCGTCACGTCCCGGACCTCCATGGAGGTGCCCGGCACCTTGGAGCCGAACCGCACCGTGACGCCCTCGTCCGGCTGGACCCGGATGACCAGCGCGTTCTGCCCCAGGTCCTCGGTGGCCTGGGATTCGAACGGCAGGAACGGGGCGCGCTTGAAGACCACCGCGATCTCGGTGACCCGGCGGCCCAGCCGCTTGCCGGTGCGCAGGTAGAACGGGACGCCCGCCCAACGGCGGTTGTTGATGGTCAGTTTGATGGCGGCGTAGGTGTCCGTCCTGGACTTGGGGTCGATGCCCTCCTCCTCCAGGTACCCGGGCACCTCCTGGCCGCCCTGCCAGGCCCGGACGTACTGGCCGCGGACCGTGTGCCGGCCCAGGTCCTCCGGGAGCTCCACGGCCGACAGGACCTTGAGCTTCTCGGCCACCAGCGCCTTGGGGTGGAAGGAGCCGGGCTCCTCCATCGCGGTCAGCGCCAGCAGCTGGAGCAGGTGGTTCTGGATGACGTCCCGGGCGGCGCCGATCCCGTCGTAGTATCCGGCCCGGCCGCCGATGCCGATGTCCTCGGCCATGGTGATCTGGACGTGGTCGACGTAGGACCGGTTCCAGATCGGCTCGAACATGGTGTTGGCGAACCGCAGCGCCAGGATGTTCTGGACGGTCTCCTTGCCCAGGTAGTGGTCGATGCGGAAGACGTCGGACGGCTGGAAGACCTCGTGCACCACCCGGTTGAGTTCCTGGGCGCTGGCCAGGTCGTGGCCGAACGGCTTCTCGATGACCGCGCGCCGCCAGGAGTCGCCCGGGCCCTCGGACAGGCCGTGCTTCTTCAGCTGCGCGACGACCTTGGGGAAGAACTTCGGCGGCACCGAGAGGTAGAACGCGAAGTTGCCGCCGGTGCCGCGCGCCTTGTCCAGGTCGTTGATGGTGGCCCGCAGCGTCTCGAACGCGTCGTCGTCGTCGAACTCGCCGGGTACGAAGCGGAACCCCTCGGCGAGCTGCTGCCAGACCTCCTCCCGGAACGGGGTCCGCGCGTGCTCCTTGACGGCGTCGTGCACGACCTGGGCGAAGTCCTCGCTCTCCCAGTCACGGCGGGCGAAGCCCACGAGCGAGAAGCCCGGGGGCAGCAGACCGCGGTTGGCCAGGTCGTACACCGCGGGCATCAGCTTCTTACGGGACAGGTCGCCCGTGACTCCGAAGATGACCAGGCCGGACGGCCCCGCGATGCGCGGGAGCCGCCGGTCCGCCGGGTCACGCAGCGGGTTGCTGCTGCTGGTCACGGTTCTCAGGCCCCCGGTCCGGCGAGCCGCTTGAGCTCGGCCTCGGTCGACTTGAGCAGGTCGTTCCAGGACGCCTCGAACTTCTCGACGCCCTCGTCCTCCAGCACCTGGACCACGTCGTCGTAGTCCACGCCGAGGCCGGCCAGCGCGTCGAGGACGCCCTGGGCCTCCTGGTAACGGCCGCGGATGGTGTCACCGGTGACCTCACCGTGGTCGCCGGTGGCGTGCAGGGTCGGCTCCGGCATGGTGTTGACCGTGTTCGGGGCGACCAGCTCGGTGACGTACAGGGTGTCCGGCAGCGCCGGGTCCTTCACGCCGGTGGAGGCCCACAGCGGGCGCTGCTTGTGGGCGCCGGCCTTCTCCAGCGCCGCCCAGCGCTCGGAGCCGAAGACCTCCTCGTAGGCCTGGTAGGCGAGGCGGGCGTTGGCCAGGGCGGCCTTGCCGCGCAGCGCCTTGGCCTCCTCGCCGCCGATCTTGTCCAGCCGCTTGTCGACCTCGGTGTCCACCCGGGAGACGAAGAAGGAGGCGACCGAGCGGATGCCGGCCAGGTCGATGCCGGCCTCCTTGGCCTTCTCCAGGCCGGACAGGTAGGCGTCCATCACCGCGCGGTAGCGCTCCAGGGAGAAGATCAGCGTGACGTTGACGCTGATGCCGCGCCCGATGACCTCGGTGATGGCCGGCAGCCCCGCCTTGGTGGCCGGGATCTTGATCAGGGTGTTGGGCCGGTCCACCAGCCAGGCCAGCTGCTTGGCCTCGGCGACGGTGGCCCTGGTGTCGTGCGCCAGGCGCGGGTCGACCTCGATGGAGACCCGGCCGTCCTGGCCGTCGGTGGCGTCGAACAGCGGGCGCAGGATGTCGGCGGCGTCGCGGACGTCGGCGGTGGTGATCATGCGCACCGCCTCCTCCACGGTCACCCGGCGGGCGGCCAGGTCGGCCACCTGCTCCTGGTAACCCTCACCGGACGAGATCGCCTTCTGAAAGATGGTGGGGTTGGTGGTCACGCCCACGACGTGGCTGGCGTCGATCAGTTCGGCCAGGTTGCCGGAGGTGATCCGCTGCCGCGACAGGTCGTCCAGCCAGATCGCGACGCCTTCGTCGGAGAGGCGCTTGAGTGCGTCCGTCATGAGTACTGCATCTCCTCGATAGGGAAGTCTTGGGCGCGGTCAGCGGGCCGCGGCGGCGATGGAGTCACGGGCGGCGGCGGTCACGGCTTCCGCCGTCAGCCCGAACTCGCGGTAGAGGACCTTGTAGTCCGCGGAGGCGCCGAAGTGCTCCAGCGAGACGATCCGGCCGGCGTCCCCGACGAAGCGGTACCAGGTCAGGCCGATGCCGGCCTCCACCGCCACCCGGGCCTTGACGCTCGGCGGCAGCACCGAGTCGATGTACGCCTGGTCCTGCTCCTCGAACCACTCCACGGACGGCATGGAGACCACCCGGGTGGGGACCCCCTCGGCCTGGAGGGCCTCGCGGGCCTCGACGGCGAGCTGCACCTCGGAACCGGTGCCGATCAGGATCACCTGGGGGGCGCCGCCCTCGGCCTCGAAGAGCACGTAACCGCCCTTGGCGGCGTCCTCGTTGCGGTCGTAGGTGGGCACGTTCTGCCGGGTGAGGGCGAGGCCGTGCGGGGCCGGGTTGGCCGAGTAGCGGCGGGTGATCTCGCCCCAGACCACGGAGGTCTCGTTGGCGTCGGCCGGGCGGACGACGTTGAGCCCCGGGATGGCCCGCAGCGCGGAGAGGTGCTCGACCGGCTGGTGGGTCGGGCCGTCCTCGCCCAGGCCGATGGAGTCGTGCGTCCACACGTAGGTGACCGGCAGCTTCATCAGCGCGGCCAGCCGCACGGCCGGGCGCATGTAGTCGGAGAAGACCAGGAAGGTGCCGCCGTAGATGCGGGTGTTGCCGTGCAGCGCGATGCCGTTCATGGTCGAGCCCATGGCGTGCTCGCGGATGCCCCAGTGCACGGTGCGGCCGTACGGGGAGGCCTCCGGCAGCGGGTTGCCCTCCGGCAGGAAGGACGAGGTCTTGTCGATGGTGGTGTTGTTGGAGCCGGCCAGGTCGGCCGAGCCGCCCCACAGCTCGGGCAGCACGCCGCCGAGCGCCTTGAGCACCTCGCCGGAGGCCTTGCGGGTGGCCACGTCCTTGCCGGTCGGGAAGACCGGGAGCTTGGCCTCCCAGCCGGCCGGCAGCTCACCGGCGGCGATCCGGTCGAAGTCGGCGGCCCGCTCGGGGTTGGCGGCCCGCCACTCCTCGAACCGCTTGGTCCACTGGGCGTGGGCCTCCCGGCCGCGCTCGACGACCCGGCGCGCGTGGGCCAGCACCTCGTCGGCGACCTCGAAGTGCTGGTCCGGGTCGAAGCCGAGCACCCGCTTGGTGGCCGCGACCTCGTCCTCACCCAGCGCCGAGCCGTGCGCGGCCTCGGTGTTCTGGGCGTTGGGGGCCGGCCAGGCGATGATGGTGCGGGCCGCGATCAGCGACGGGCGCGAGGTCTCGGCCTGCGCCTCCTTCAGCGCCCGGTGCAGCGCCTCGACGTCGAAGTCGCCGCTGGGCGCCTGCTCGATGCGCTGGACGTGCCAGCCGTAGGCCTCGTAGCGCTTGAGGACGTCCTCGGAGAAGGCGGTCTCGGTGTCGCCCTCGATCGAGATGTGGTTGTCGTCGTAGAGCGCGACCAGGTTGCCGAGCTTCTGGTGGCCGGCGAGCGAGGAGGCCTCGGCGGAGATGCCCTCCTCCAGGTCGCCGTCGGAGACGATGGCCCAGATGGTGTGGTCGAACGGGGACTCCCCGGCCGGCGCCTCCGGGTCGAACAGGCCGCGCTCGTAACGGGCGGCCATGGCCATGCCCACGGCGTTGGCGATGCCCTGGCCCAGCGGGCCGGTGGTGGTCTCCACGCCGACGGTGTGGCCGTGCTCCGGGTGGCCCGGGGTGAGCGAACCCCAGGTGCGGAACGCCTTGAGGTCGTCCAGCTCAAGGCCGTAGCCGGACAGGAAGAGCTGGGTGTAGAGGGTAAGGCTGGTGTGGCCCGGCGACAGGACGAAGCGGTCGCGGCCGGTCCAGTTGGGGTCGCTGGGGTCGTGCCGCATCAGCTTCTGGAAGAGCAGGTACGCGGCGGGTGCCAGGCTCATGGCCGTGCCCGGATGGCCGTTTCCGACCTTCTGGACAGAGTCCATGGCCAGGACACGGGCGGTGTCCACGGCACGCTTGTCCAGCTCGGTCCATTCCAAGTCAGTGGTGGTCGGCTTCGTGCTCACCCTGGGTCAGGGCTCCTCTCCACATGTCTCACAACGCCGGCCGGCCGTCTGCCACCCGGGCGTTTTCGAGCCTACCCCTGGAGGGGGAGGCGTTCTGGCGACGTCTCATGCAACGGAAGAAAGACTTTGTTCATTCCCGATACATATTGTCTCCCGGTCCTCACCAGCGTCGTCCACCGGGGGTCGCCCCGCCCGCCGGACTGCTCCGAAACGGCACCCCGCCACCACCGGCACGCCGGGCCGGACCCGTACCGCCAACACGGGTGCCCCCCGCGACGGGTCGCGTAACGGCAACGTCTAGAGTGGCGTGGTACGCGCAAGGACTTGCCCGGTCTCCGCCTGGGGAGGACTTGCTGGTCTTCAACCCTTCCTCCCAGAGGTGTTCGTGACAGCCGTCGAATCCCGACCCTCCGGGGTCGTCGGGACGAGCCCTCGGCACCGGCCGTTCGGGGCCCGTGTCAAGGCGTTCGTGGCGCTGACCAAGCCACGCATCGTCGAACTGCTGCTCATCACCACCGTCCCGGTGATGTTCCTGGCGGCCCATGGGGTGCCCAACCTGTGGCGGGTGCTGATCACGATGGTCGGCGGCTACCTCTCGGCGGGGGGCGCCAACGCGCTCAACATGTACATCGACCGGGACATCGACGCGCTGATGCACCGCACCGAGCAGCGTCCGCTGGTGACCGGGATGGTCTCGCCGGCCGAGTGCCTGGTCTTCGGGATCACCCTGTCGGTGGTCTCCACCTTGATGTTCGGCTTCCTGGTCAACTGGCTGTCGGCCGCGCTCTCGGCCGCGGCCATCCTCTACTACGTCTTCGTCTACACCCTCTGGCTGAAGCGTCGCACCGCGCAGAACATCGTGTGGGGCGGTGTGGCCGGCTGTCTCCAGGTGTTCATCGGCTGGTCCGCCGTCCGCAACGAACTGGCCTGGGCGCCCTTCGTCCTCTTCCTGGTGCTGTTCTTCTGGACGCCGCCGCACTACTGGCCGCTGTCGATGAAGGTCAAGGACGACTACGAGCGGGTGGGCGTGCCCATGCTGCCGGTCGTCGCGGGCAACGTGGTGGTCGGCAAGCAGATCGTCCTCTACAGCTGGGCGATGGTCGCCGTCTCGCTGGCGCTGTGGTGGCCGGTGGGCGCCACCGGCTGGTTCTACCCGGTGGTCGCCACGGTGCTGGGCGCCTTCTGGCTGAAGGAGGCGCACGCCCTCTACGGCCGCGCCAAGGCCGGGGTGACCGGGGCCGGCCTGAAGGAGATGCGTCTCTTCCACTGGTCGATCACCTACGCGACGCTGCTGTTCGTCGCGGTGGCCGTGGACCCGTTCGTCCGCTGAGCCGCGGACGACGAAGCCACCTGGGCCGGTCCGGAACCCTCCGGGCCGGCCCTTGGCGTTGCCGGCCGCGGACCGCTCTTCCTCGCACGATTACCGGCGAGTAGCATCCTGGTCATGGCAGAGACCACCGTTGACCAGTCCACCGCGCCCGACCAGCGGGCCGAGCGGCGCGCCCACCGGCTCGCCCGGCAGATCACGGCCTTCGCGCACGGCCACGGCGGCGCCGAGGGCCACTACGCCCACATCGGCGCGATCGGCACCCGGATCGTGCTGGTCGGCGCCGACGGCCGCTGGGGCGACCTGGTGGCCCCCTCCTACGAGGTGGCGCGCAAGGCCGTCGAGCACGCCGGGATCACCGTCCACGACTCCTTCGACGGCGACTTCGCCGCCAAGGTGAGCACCGGCCCGTACGAGTGGAAGCGGATGGCCGGTATCCAGCTCGGCGGACAGGGCTGATCGATAGGCTCGCCACCGGTGCCGTCCGGTGGGCGCCCGGCCACCCGCCGGGCGGGACGACACCCGACCGGGCCCCGCGCCGTTAGCACCATGGACGCGGCCGGATCACCGGAGGCGTCGGCGAGTGGCGGAGGGCAGAGGCGATGGACACCGGTGGCGCACGGGAGCGGGCACGGCAGCACGCCCACGAGCAGGCGGCGCGGCTCGCCGCCGAAGGGGTCGACGCGGTCGCGCTGACCTGGGTCGACAACGCCGGGATCACCCGGGTCAAGGGGATCCCGGCGAGCCGGCTGCCGCACGTCGCCCGGCACGGCGTCGGCATGTCGCCGATCTTCGACGTCTACACCTCCGACGACGCCGTCGCCCCCTCCCCGCACCTCGGCGGACCCGACGGCGACCTGCGGCTCCTGCCCGACCTGCGGCGGCTGACCGTGCTCGCCGCCCAGCCCGGCTGGGCCTGGGCCCCGGTGGACCGGTACGACCAGCGCGGCGCCGTCCACCCCGCCTGCCAGCGCGGCTTCGCCCGCCGGATGGCCGACCGCGCCGCCGCCGAGGGCATCGCGGTCACCATGGGCTTCGAGACCGAATGGCTCGCCGCCGAACCCGGCCCCGACGACCCGGTGGTCCCGGCCGGCCACGGCCCCGCCTACGGCATGACCAGGGTGGTGCATCACTCCGGCTACCTGCGCGAGGTCTTCACCGCGCTCGCCGCCGAGCACGTCGAGGTGCTCCAGATCCACCCCGAGTACACCCCCGGCCAGTTCGAGGTCTCCACCGCCCCCGCCGACCCGGTGGCCGCCGCCGACGACCTGGTGCTGGTCCGCGAGACGGTACGGGCGGTCACCGTCCGGCACGGCCTGCGCGCCAGCTTCGCCCCGGTGGTGGTGGCCGGCCAGGTCGGCAACGGCTGCCATCTGCACGTCGGGCTGCGCGCCACCGCCGACGGCACCGACCTGCTGCGCGACGGAACCGGCCGGTACGGGATGACCCCGACCGGGGAGGCGTTCCTGGCCGGGGTGGTGGACGCGCTGCCGGCGCTGCTGGCCGTCGGCGCCCCCTCACCGGTCAGCGGGGCGCGGCTGATCCCCTCGCACTGGGCCGGCGCCTTCCAGTGCTGGGGGCTGGAGAACCGGGAGGCCGCGCTGCGCTTCGTGGCCGGCCCGCCCGACGAGCCCGGCAGCGCCAACGCCGAGGTCAAGTGCTTCGACGCCGCCGCCAACCCGTACCTGGTCACCGGTGCCGTGATCGCCGCCGGGCTGGCCGGGGTGGCGGCCGGGCTCACCCTGCCGGAACCGGTCGCCGGCGACCCCGTCCACCACCCCGGAGCGGTCCGGCTGCCCGGCACCCTGACCGAGGCCGCCGACCGGCTGGCGGCCCACCCGGTGCTCGCCGAGGCGCTGGGGGAGGTGCTGCTCGGCGCGGTGCTGGCGGTACGGCGGGCGGAGGCCGCGCAGTTCGAGGGGCACAGCCCGGAGAAGATCGCCGCGGCCGTCCGGTGGCGCTACTGATGGACGCGCTGCCGCCCCTGGTCGACCACCACTGCCACGGCGTGGTCCGCGGCGACCTCGGACTCGCCTCGTTCGAGCTGCTGCTGACCGAGGCCGCCGCCCCGGCCGCCGCCGGCACCACCTACTTCGACACCCAGACCGGCTTCGCGGTACGCCGCTGGTGCCCGCCGCTGCTCGGGCTGGAGGCGCACTGCCCGCCCGCCCACTACCTGGCCCGCCGCCGCGAACTGGGCGCCTACGAGGTCACCCGGCGGCTGCTGCGTTCCACCGGGATCGGCACCTACCTGGTGGACACCGGCATCCCCGGCGACCTGACGACCCCGGACGAGCTGGCCGCGGCCGGCGACGCCCGGGCCCGCGAGGTGGTCCGCCTGGAGACCCTGGCGGAACGGGCCGCCGACGCCGCCGCCACCCCGGCCGCCTTCGTCACCGCCTTCGCCGAGGCCGTCCACACCGCGTCCCGCACGGCGGTCGCCTTCAAGTCGGTGGCCGCCTACCGCCACGGGCTGGCGCTGGAGCCGAGCGCGCCGGGGCCGGCCGAGGTACGGCTGGCCGCCGCCGACTGGCTCGCCGGGCGGGCCGCCGGAGCCCGGCTGCGCGACCCCGTCCTCCTGCGCCACCTGCTGTGGAGCGCGGTGGCCACCGGGCTGCCGCTGCAACTGCACACCGGCTTCGGCGACCCCGACCTGCGGCTGGACCACGCCGACCCGGCGCTCCTCACCGACTTCGCCAAGGCCACCGACGGCCTCGGCACCGACCTGGTGCTGCTGCACGGCTACCCCTACCACCGGCAGGCCGCCTACCTGGCCAACGTCTTCCCGCACGTCCACGCCGACGTCGGCCTCGCCCTGACCCACACCGGCGCCCGGGCCGAGGCCGTCCTCGCCGAGGTGCTGGAGCTGGTGCCCTTCGGCAAGCTGCTGTTCTCCACCGACGCCTACGGCCTGCCCGAGCTGTACGTGGTCGGGGTGCGGCTGTACACCAGGGCGCTGGAGCGGCTGCTGGCCGGATGGGTGGACGAGGGCGCCTGGTCGCGGCAGGACGCGCGGCGGGTGGCCGGGATGGTCTCGGCCGGCAACGCCCGCCGGCTCTACCGGCTACCGGACCCCGGCCGGGACCGCTGACTCCTGGGCCGGCAGCTCGGTGCCGGCCGGGGCCTCGGGGCGCTCCCGCAGCGCCAGCGGCACCCGCAGCACCGCGATCCACACCAGCGCCGACCCCAGCATGTGCACGCCCACCACGACCGACGGCAGCCCGGTGAAGTACTGCACGTACCCGATCACGCCCTGGGCCATCAGCACGGCGAACAGCTCCACCACCCGCCGCCGGGCCGGCGCCGGGGCGCTCACCGCCCGCAGCACGAACCACAGCGCCACGGTGAGCCCCACCACGATGTACACCAGGTCCACGTGGAGCTGGGTGATCTCCCGCCAGTTGACCGGGATCCGGTGCACATGGCGGGCGTCACCGGCGTGCGGACCGGCACCGGTGACCACGGTGCCGACGACGATCAGCGCCCCCGACGCCGCCGCCAGCACCCAGGACAGCTGCCGCACCGGGCGGGCCGTGAGCTCCCGCACTGGACCGTCGCCCTCGCGGGTGCGCTGCCACATCACCACCGACACCGTCAGCAGCGCGCTGGACAGCAGGAAGTGCGACCCCACCACGTAGGGGTTGAGCCCGGTGAGCACCACGATGCCGCCGAGCACCGCGTTGCCCATCACGATCCAGAACTGCGCCCACCCCAGCCGGGTCAGCTCACGCCGCCACGGATCCCGGGACCGCGCCGCCACGATGGCCAGGCCGACGATGGCGCACAGCACGTAGGTGAGCATCCGGTTGGTGAACTCGATGGCGCCGTTGATGCCCATCGCCGGGGTGGGCGTCAGGCTCTCCGGGGTGCACGTCGGCCAGGTCGAGCAGCCGAGTCCGGACTGGGTCAGCCGGACCACGCCGCCGGTGACCACGATGATCACGGCCATCACGACGGTGGCCAGCGCGGCCCGCTCGACCAGCTTGCGGGAGGGCTGCCACCGCTCGGCGACGAGGACGAACGGGTTGAGTGTCTTGGGCACCCGACCATCGTAGGCCGACGCTTGTGCGCGTTTTCACGAGGGGGTGGCGTGGCGCGCCCGGGCTACTCCCGGCGCGCCCGGGCTACTCCCAGCGGAAGAGGCGGCCCGCCGCGGCGAGCCCCAGCACCGCCCACACCGCCAGGATCCCGGCGTCCCCCCACGGCATCCCGGCGCCGTCCCGCAGCACCGCGCGCAGGCCGTCGGAGAGCGCAGAGATCGGCAGCAGATGGAGCACCGAGGCGAACGCGTGCGGGAACTTCGACAGCGGCACGATCACCCCGCCGCCGACCAGCAGCAGCAGGAAGACCAGGTTGGCCGCGGCCAGCGTGGCCTCCGCCTTCAGCGTGCCCGCCATCAGCAGCCCCAGCCCGGAGAACGCGGCGGTGCCCAGCACCAGCAGCACCACCACCCACACCGGGTCGCCGTGCGGCGACCAGCCCAGCGCCAGCGCCACCACGGTCAGCAGCACCACCTGGAGCACCTCGGTCACCAGCACCGAACCGGTCTTGGCGGTCATCAGCGCCCAGCGCGGCAGCGGCGAGGCGCCCAGCCGCTTGAGCACCCCGTACCGCCGCTCGAAGCCGGTGGCGATGGCCTGGCCGGTGAAGGCCGTGGACATCACCGCGAGCGCCAGCACGCCGGGGGCGAGGAAGTCCACCGCCTTGCCGGCCCCGGTGTCCACGATCCGCACCGCGCTGAAGAGCACCAGCAGCAGGGTGGGGATGACCACGGTCAGCAGCAGCTGCTCACCGTTGCGCAGCAGCATCCGGGTCTCCAGCGCCGTCTGGGCGCCGATCATCCGGGGCAGCGGGGCCGCGCCCGGCTTCGGGGAAAACGTGCTCACGAACGCAGCTCCTTGCCGGTCAGCTCCAGGAAGACGTCCTCCAGCGTGCGGCGCTCCACCGCGATCCGGTCGGGCATGACGCCGTGCTGGGCGCACCAGGAGGTGACGGTGGCCAGCAGCTGCGGATCGATCTTGCCCTCCACCCGGTAGCTGCCCGGGGCCGGCTCGGCCGCCGAGCTGTCCGCGGGCAGCGCGTTGAGCAGCGAGACCAGGTCGAGCCCGGGGCGGCCGGTGAACCGCAGCGTGCCCTCGGCGCCGCCGCGGCACAGCTCCTCCGGGGTGCCCTCGGCGATCACCCGGCCGCCGTCGATGATCGCCACCTGGTCCGCGAGCTGTTCCGCCTCGTCCATGAAGTGCGTGGTCAGCACGACGGTCACGCCGTCCGCCCGCAGCTCGCGGACGAGTTCCCAGGTGGCCCGGCGGGCCTGCGGGTCCAGCCCCGCGGTGGGCTCGTCGAGGAAGACCAGCTCGGGGCGGCCCACCACCGCCATGGCCAGCGCGAGGCGCTGCTGCTGCCCGCCGGAGAGCCGCCGGTACGGGGTGCGCCCGCAGCCGTCCAGGCCCAGCCGTTCGATCAGCATCGCCGGATCCAGCGGATGGGCGTGCAGCCGCGCGGTGTGGCGCAGCATCTCCTCGGCCCGGGCGCCCGGGTAGACGCCGCCGGACTGGAGCATCACCCCGATCCGCGGGCGCAGCGCCGCCGACTCGGCCACCGGGTCGAGCCCGAGGACCCGGACCGTACCGGCGTCGGGGCGGCGGTACCCCTCGCAGGTCTCGACGGTGGTGGTCTTTCCGGCGCCGTTGGGGCCGAGTACGGCGGTCAGCGTGCCGGGGGCGACGGACAGATCCAGCCCGTCGACCGCGACCTTGTCCCCGTACCGCTTGACCAGGCCGACGAGCTCGACCGCGGGGGTGCTTGGCATGGGGCGAGTCTAAGGAGGCACCGCGGCCGTCCCGCACCGGGGCGGGCGGCGGGGCCGAAGTGAGGCATGCCTTACGTGACGCAACGCACCGGGGATGATCCACTGCTCGCTTGTCGCGAGCGACGGAATTACGCAACAATGGCGTTGTGAAATACAAGGGCGAGGTAGCGCGGGAGACGACGGTCGCACCGGCCGCCGCTTCGGGTACGCCTGCCGTCGAGCCCGGCGAGGCCGAGGGCCAGCGCGGCACCCGCAACCGGGTCGCCCGCTCCATCCTCGATCACGGCCCGTCCACCGCGGCCGACCTCGCCGAACGCCTCGCGCTCACCCCGGCGGCCGTTCGCCGGCACCTTGACGCGCTCGTCGCCGAGGGTATCGTCGAGCCGCGTGACCAGCGGGTCTACGGCTCCCGTTCGCGGGGCCGGCCGGCCAAGGTCTTCGCCCTCACCGACTGCGGCCGGGACGCCTTCTACCAGGCGTACGACCAGCTCGCCGCGGAGGCGCTGCGCTGGATCGCGCGCAGCGCGGGCGGCGGCGAGCGCGGTGAGGCCGCGGTCGCCGAGTTCGCCCGCGCCCGGGTCGCCGCCCAGGCCGAGCGGTACGCCGCGGCGCTCGCCGACGTACCTCCCGAGCAGCGGGTCCGGGCGCTCGCCGAGGCATTGACCGCGGACGGGTACGCTGCTACCACGCGCAGGGCGCCGGCCGTGGCCGGTCAGGCGCGCGATGCTGCGGGTGAGCAGCTCTGCCAGCATCACTGCCCGGTGGCGCACACCGCCGAGCAGTTCCCGCAGCTCTGCGAGGCGGAGGCCGAGGTCTTCTCCCGCCTGCTCGGGACCCATGTGCAGCGTCTGGCCACCATCGCCCACGGCGACGGGGTGTGCACGACGTTCGTTCCACAAGCCAACCACGCCAACGCATCTGCATCAGCATCTGCCAGCACGTCCGGGAGGAACCCCGCATGACTGCTCCTACGGAGACCACTCACCCGGAGCTCGAAGGCATCGGCACGTACGAGTACGGCTGGGCCGACACGGACGTGGCCGGCGCCTCCGCCCGGCGCGGGCTTTCCGAAGAGGTCGTCCGCGACATCTCGGCGAAGAAGAACGAGCCGGAGTGGATGCTGAAGCTGCGCCTGAAGGGGCTCGGGCTCTTCGCGAAGAAGCCCATGCCGACCTGGGGCTCGGACCTGTCGGACATCGACTTCGACAACATCAAGTACTTCGTGCGCTCCACCGAGAAGCAGGCGGAGTCCTGGGAAGAGCTGCCCGAGGACATCAAGAACACCTACGACAAGCTGGGCATCCCCGAGGCCGAGAAGCAGCGCCTGGTCGCCGGTGTGGCCGCCCAGTACGAGTCCGAGGTGGTCTACCACAAGATCCGTGAGGACCTTGAGGAGCAGGGCGTCATCTTCCTGGACACCGACACCGGTCTGCGCGAGCACCCGGAGCTGTTCCAGGAGTACTTCGGCACCGTGATCCCGGCCGGTGACAACAAGTTCGCCGCGCTCAACACGGCGGTGTGGTCCGGCGGTTCGTTCATCTACGTGCCGAAGGGCGTGCACGTGGAGATCCCGCTCCAGGCGTACTTCCGGATCAACACCGAGAACATGGGCCAGTTCGAGCGGACCCTGATCATCGTCGACGAGGGCGCCTACGTGCACTACGTCGAGGGCTGCACCGCGCCGATCTACAAGTCGGACTCGCTGCACTCGGCGGTCGTGGAGATCATCGTCAAGAAGAACGCCCGGTGCCGTTACACGACCATCCAGAACTGGTCCAACAACGTGTACAACCTGGTGACCAAGCGCGCCGTGGCCTACGAGGGCGCCACCATGGAGTGGGTCGACGGCAACATCGGCTCCAAGGTCACCATGAAGTACCCGGCCGTCTACCTGATGGGCGAGCACGCCAAGGGCGAGACGCTCTCGATCGCGTTCGCCGGCGCCGGCCAGCACCAGGACGCGGGCGCCAAGATGGTGCACATGGCCCCCAACACCTCCTCCAACATCGTCTCCAAGTCGGTGGCCCGGGGCGGTGGCCGCACCTCCTACCGGGGTCTGATCGAGATCGGCGAGGGCGCCCAGGGCGCCAAGTCCAACGTGCTGTGCGACGCGCTGCTGGTGGACACCATCTCCCGTTCGGACACCTACCCCTACGTGGACGTCCGCGAGGACGACGTCTCCATGGGCCACGAGGCGACGGTCTCCAAGGTCAGCGAGGACCAGCTCTTCTACCTGATGAGCCGCGGCCTGACCGAGCAGGAGGCGATGGCGATGATCGTCCGTGGTTTCGTGGAGCCCATCGCGCGCGAGCTGCCGATGGAGTACGCCCTGGAACTGAACCGGCTGATCGAGCTCCAGATGGAAGGCGCGGTCGGCTGACCGGCCCGGCCCGAAGCCAGCAGCGTTCCCAGGCGACGTTCCCAACCGAGAGAGAGCAGTACGACAGCCATGGCTGAAACCCTTCCGGCCGGCAGCACCACCGAGGGTGCGATCCAGGTCGGCCAGCCCGCCGACGCGCGGGTCGGCGCCGCCCCGTCCTACGACGTGGCCGACTTCCCCGTGCCCACCGGGCGCGAGGAGGACTGGCGGTTCACGCCGCTGGAGCGGCTGCGCGGCCTGCACGACGGCACCGCCGAGGCCACCGGCGCCCCGCGGATCGAGGTGACCGCCCCGGACGGCGTCACCGTGGAGACCGTGGACCGCGCCGACGCCCGGCTGGGCAAGGCCGGCAAGCCCGTCGACCGGGTGGTGGCCCAGGCGTACAGCTCTTTCGAGAAGGCCTCGGTGGTCTCCATCCCCAAGGAGACCGTGCTCACCGAGCCGGTGCGGATCTCGGTGCACGGCGAGGGCGGCACCGCCTTCGGCCACCTGCTGGTCGAGGTCGGCGCCTTCGCCGAGGCCGTGGTGGTCCTCGACCACACCGGTGACCTCACGCTCGCCGCCAACGTCGAGTACGTCGTCGGCGAGGGCGCCAAGGTCACCGTGGTCTCGGTGCAGGACTGGGACGACACCGCGGTGCACGTCGCCCAGCACACCGCGCTGGTCGGCCGGGACGCCACCTTCAAGTCGGTGATCGTCACCTTCGGCGGCGACCTGGTCCGCCTCCACCCGCGGGTGGTCTACGCGGCCCCCGGCGGCGAGGCCGAACTGTACGGCCTGTACTTCACCGAGGGCGGCCAGCACCAGGAGCACCGGCTCTTCATCGACCACGACACCCCGCACTGCCGCAGCAACGTCGCCTACAAGGGCGCGCTGCAGGGCAAGGACGCGCACGCGGTGTGGATCGGCGACGTGCTCATCCGCGCGGCGGCCCAGGGCACCGACACCTACGAGCTCAACCGCAACCTGGTGCTCACCGACGGCGCCCGGGTCGACTCGGTCCCCAACCTGGAGATCGAGACCGGTGAGATCGTCGGCGCCGGCCACGCCTCGGCCACCGGCCGCTTCGACGACGAGCAGCTCTTCTACCTGATGGCCCGCGGCATCCCGGCGAAGGAGGCCCGGCGCCTGGTGGTCCTCGGCTTCTTCGCGGAACTGATCCAGCAGATCGGCCTCGCCGATCTGGAGGAGCGCCTGCTGGCGAAGATCGAGAAGGAGCTGGAGGAGTCCGTCGGATGAGTTTCGTACGTGCCTGCGCGCTGAGCGAGCTGGAGGACGACACCCCCAAGCGGGTGGAGCTCGACGGCACCCCGGTGTCCATCGTCCGCACCGAGGGCGAGATCTACGCGATCAACGACATCTGCTCGCACGCCAACGTCTCGCTGTCCGAGGGCGAGGTGGAGGACTGCCAGATCGAGTGCTGGCTGCACGGCTCCAGCTTCGACCTGCGCACCGGCAAGCCGTCCGGGCTGCCCGCCACGCGGCCCGTCCCCGTATACCCCGTCAAGATCGAAGGGGACGACGTGCTCGTCTCCGTCACCCAGGAGTCCTGAGGCACCCATGGCAACGCTTGAGATCCACGACCTGCACGTCTCCGTCGAGGCCGAGAACGGCCCGCGGGAGATCCTGCGCGGTGTCGACCTGACCGTGAAGCAGGGCGAGACCCACGCCATCATGGGCCCCAACGGCTCCGGCAAGTCGACCCTGGCCTACTCGCTGGCCGGCCACCCCAAGTACACGGTCACCGGCGGCACCGTCACCCTCGACGGTGAGGACGTGCTGGCGATGCCCGTCGACGAGCGGGCCCGGGCCGGTGTCTTCCTGGCCATGCAGTACCCGGTCGAGGTGCCGGGTGTGTCGGTCTCCAACTTCCTGCGCACCTCCGCCACCGCGGTGCGCGGCGAGGCCCCGAAGCTTCGCACCTGGGTGAAGGAGGTCAAGGAGGCCATGGAGGCGCTCCAGATCGACCCGTCCTTCGCCGAGCGCAATGTCAACGAGGGCTTCTCCGGCGGCGAGAAGAAGCGCCACGAGATCCTCCAGCTCGAACTGCTCAAGCCGAAGATCGCGATCCTCGACGAGACCGACTCCGGCCTGGACGTCGACGCGCTGCGCGTGGTCTCCGAGGGCGTCAACCGGGTCCACGGGACCGGCGAGGTCGGCACCCTGCTGATCACCCACTACACCCGCATCCTGCGCTACATCAAGCCCGACCACGTCCACGTCTTCGCCAAGGGCCGCATCGTCGAATCCGGCGGCGCCGAGCTCGCGGACAAGCTGGAGGAAGAGGGCTACGCGGCTTACGTGGAAGGCGGCGTATCCGAGTGACTCATCTGCCGGGCCTCCTCGACACCGAGGCGATCCGCAAGGACTTCCCGATCCTGGACCGCCGGATCCACGACGGCAAGAAGCTGGTGTACCTGGACAACGCGGCGACCTCGCAGAAGCCGCGCCAGGTGCTCGACGTCCTGGCCGAGTACTACGAGAACTACAACGCCAACGTCCACCGCGGCGTGCACGTCCTCGCCGAGGAGGCCACGGCCGGGTACGAGAGCGCGCGGGACAAGGTCGCCGCGTTCGTCAACGCCCCCAGCCGCGACGAGGTGATCTTCACCAAGAACGCCTCCGAGTCGCTCAACCTGGTGGCCAACATGCTCGGTTGGGCCGACGAGCCCTACCGGGTGGACCGCGGCACCGAGATAGTCATCACGGAGATGGAGCACCACTCCAACATCGTTCCGTGGCAGCTGCTCGCCCAGCGCACCGGCGCCAAGCTGAAGTGGTTCGGCCTGACCGACGACGGCCGGCTCGACCTGTCCGCCATCGACCAGGTGATCACCGAGAAGACCAAGGTCGTCTCGTTCGTGCTGGTCTCCAACATCCTGGGCACCGTCAACCCGGTCGAGGCGATCGTCCGGCGCGCCCAGGAGGTGGGCGCCCTGGTGGTGATCGACGCCTCGCAGGCCGCCCCGCACATGCCGCTGGACGTGCAGGCGCTCCAGGCCGACTTCGTCGCCTTCACCGGGCACAAGATGTGCGGTCCGACCGGCATCGGCGTGCTCTGGGGCCGCCAGGAGCTGCTGGAGGACCTGCCGCCGTTCCTGGGCGGCGGTGAGATGATCGAGACCGTCTCGATGCACTCGTCCACCTACGCCCCGGCGCCGCACAAGTTCGAGGCGGGCACCCCGCCGATCGCCCAGGCCATCGGGCTGGGCGCGGCCGTGGACTACCTGACCTCGATCGGCATGGAGAACATCGCCGCGCACGAGCACGCCATCACCACCTACGCGGTGGAACGCCTCTCCCAGGTGCCCGACCTGCGGATCATCGGCCCCACGACGGCCGAGGACCGGGGGGCGGCGATCTCCTTCACGCTGGGCGACATCCACCCGCACGACGTGGGCCAGGTCCTCGACGAACAGGGCATCGCGGTCCGGGTCGGCCACCACTGCGCCCGTCCGGTCTGCCTGCGGTACGGAATTCCGGCGACCACCCGGGCGTCGTTCTACCTGTACTCCACCCCGGCCGAGGTCGACGCGCTGGTCGCCGGGTTGGAACACGTGCGGAACTTCTTCGGCTGACGAAGGCGGGACTGGTGAAGCTGGATTCGATGTACCAGGACGTGATCCTGGACCACTACAAGCACCCGCACGGGCGTGGCCTGCGGGACGGGGACGCCGAGGTCCACCACGTCAACCCGACGTGCGGGGACGAGATCACGCTGCGCGTCCGGCTGGACGGCTCGGTGATCGCCGACGTCTCCTACGAGGGCCAGGGCTGTTCCATCAGCCAGGCGAGCGCCTCGGTCCTCAACGACCTGCTGGTCGGCAAGGAGATCGCGGACGCCCGCAAGGTCCAGGAGACGTTTCTGGAGCTGATGCAGTCCAAGGGCCGCATCGAACCGGACGACGCGATGGAAGAGGTGCTGGAGGACGCGGTGGCCTTCGCCGGTGTCTCCAAGTACCCGGCGCGGGTCAAGTGCGCGCTGCTGAGCTGGATGGCGTGGAAGGACGCGACCGCGCAGGCGCTGTCCGAAAGGAAGACGGCATGAGTGACGAGTCGGCGACCAAGCTCGCCTCCGAGGACGAGATCAAGGAGGCCCTGTACGACGTGGTCGACCCCGAGCTCGGGATCGACGTGGTCAACCTGGGCCTGATCTACGGCATCCACATCGACGACTCCAACGTCGTCACCCTCGACATGACGCTCACCTCGGCGGCCTGCCCGCTGACCGACGTCATCGAGGACCAGGCGCGCTCCGCCACCGAGGGCATCGTCGAGGACCTGAAGATCAACTGGGTCTGGATGCCGCCGTGGGGCCCCGACAAGATCACCGACGAGGGCCGCGAGCAGCTGCGGGCGCTGGGCTTCAACGTCTGACGCCGTCCGGCACGTCCCGGGCCCGTTCCGCGCCACCACGCGGGGCGGGCCCGTCGGCGTTCCCGGGGCATCCGGTGGAACCCGGATCCCGCGATCCGGGCCGGTTTAGCGTCACCGGACGGCACCGGCTAGCGTTCGTGCCATGACTGAAACGCCTACGACGGATACCCGCGCCACCGGAGCCGTTGCCGCCGGACTCGCCACCATCGCCGCCGACGGCACCGTCCTCGACACCTGGTTCCCGGCCCCCGAGCTGGCCGCCGAGGCGGGGCCGGCCGGGACCGAGCGGCTGTCCGCCGAGCGTGCCGCGGAACTGCTGGGCGAGGTGGCGCCGAAGGCCCTCGGCCCCGACCCGCGCCGCGGCGTCGAGGTGGTCGCGGTGCGCACCGTGATCTCCTCGCTGGACGACAAGCCGCTCGACACCCACGACATCTACCTGCGGCTGCACCTGCTCAGCCACCGCCTGGTGCGCCCCAACGGGCAGAACCTGGAAGGCATCTTCGGCCTGCTGGCCAACGTCGCCTGGACCTCGCTGGGCCCGGTGCCGGTGGACGCGATCGAGCGGGTCCGCCTCGCCGCCCGCGCCGAGGGCCTGCACCTCGCGGTGTACGGCGTCGACAAGTTCCCGCGGATGACCGACTACGTGGCCCCCGCCGGGGTGCGCATCGGCGACGCCGACCGGGTCCGGCTCGGTGCCCACCTCGCGTCCGGCACCACCGTGATGCACGAGGGCTTCGTCAACTACAACGCCGGCACCCTGGGCACCTCCATGGTCGAGGGACGCATCAGCCAGGGCGTCGTCGTCGGCGACGGCTCCGACATCGGCGGCGGCGCCTCGATCATGGGCACCCTGTCCGGCGGCGGCAAGCAGGTCGTCTCCATCGGCGAGCGCTGCCTGCTCGGCGCCGAGGCCGGCATCGGCATCTCGCTCGGCGACGACTGCGTGGTCGAGGCCGGCCTGTACGTCACCGCCGGCACCCGGGTCACCCTGCCGGACGGCGAGGTGGTCAAGGCCGTGCAGCTCTCCGGCGCGGCCAACCTGCTCTTCCGCCGCAACTCGGTCACCGGCACCGTCGAGGCACTGCCCCGCAGCGGCTCCTGGGGCGGCCTCAACGCCGCGCTGCACAGCCACAACTGACGCCCCGCGCAAGGCGGTACGCGGGTGCCCCCGGCCGGGGGCACCCGCGTGTCAGCCCCGCTCGGCGGCGGTCTCCTCGGCGATCAGCTCGAAGGACCCCTTGCCGTCCAGCGTCTCGCGGACGATGTCGGCGTGGCCGGCGTGCCGGGCCGCCTCCTGCACCAGGTGCAGCAGGATCCACCGCGCGGTGCGGGTGGTCCCCGGCGGGTACCAGGGACGGTCCGGGAGCGTGACCGCCACCTCCAGCCCGGGCAGCGCCCGGACGATCCGCTCGGTCTCGCGCGCCACCGCCTCGTACGCCGCCAGCACCCCGGCCCCGGTCTCGTCGTCGGCCAGCCGGTGGGCTTCGGGCCGGTGGGCCGACTCGCGGGGGAGCACGTCTGGAAGGCGGCCGTCGAGGACGCCGACCGTCCAGTAGCGTTCCACGTCCACGTTGTGCTTGAGCAGCCCGCCGATGGACAGGGCGCTCGCCGTGGGGGTCGCCCGCAACTGCTCCTCGGTGAGCCCGAGAGCGGCCCGGCGCAGCGCCGCCCGCTGCTCGGCGACGAACGTCAGCAGCGTCTCGCGCTCGTCGGGCCCCTCGCCCACGAACACCACCATCACCGGCCTCCTCGGCGTACGGACGTCTCAGGGACGGATGCGGACGATCTGCGGGTCGTGGTCGCTGGTCTGACCGGCGAACTCCGCGTTGATGTGTACCACGTCGTAGTCGGGGCGGTGGATCGCCGGGCTGGTCAGGATGTGGTCGAGGACCTGGGAGTTGCCCTGGTAGACGTAGGAGTAACGCTGGTCCGCCGGGAGGGAGTTCATCAGGTCGGTGAGCACGCCGCCGGCGGTGAGGGTCTTCAGGGCGCCGGAGAACTGGTAGTCGTTGAGGTCGCCGAGGGCGATCACATCGGCGTGCCGGTCGGCGGCGAGCAGCTTGGCGACGAAGTCGTGCTCGACCCGGGCCTGGCGGACGCGCTGGGTCTCGCTGGTGCGGGCCGGCGGCTGGAAGCGGCTGTCGAGGCCCTGGTCGCCGCCCTTGGAGTTGAAGTGGTTGGCGATCACGAAGACCGTGCGGCCGTGGAAGGAGAACTGGCCGGCGAGCGGCTTGCGACTGGTGGTCCAGGCGGCGTCGCCGGGCTCGATCCGGCCGGGGGAGGCGGTCAGCCGGGCGTGGCCGTGCTCGCGGGTCACCCCGACCGGGGTGGTGGCGTCACCGCCGGGGATGTCGGTGAAGGAGACCCGGGCCGGGTCGAAGAGGAAGACCTGCCGGATGTTGCCGCCGGGCTGGCCGCCGTCGGCGTCGTCGACCGGGTCGATCGAGCGCCAGTCGTAGGACGGGCCGCCCGCCGCCTTGACGGCCGCGACGAACTTGGCCACCGTGCGGTCGGCGGCCACCGTGCCGTCGTCGGCGGCGCCGCTGTTGTCCTGGATCTCCTCCAGGGCGACGATGTCGGGCGCGGCCAGGTTGGTGACGACGCCGGTGGCCAGCCGCTGGTACTTGGTGTCGCTGTCGCCGGGGGCCAGGTTCTCCACGTTGTAGGTGGCCACCGCCAGTTCGCCGCGCCGCTGCTTGCGGGTGACCTCCGGCTTCAGGCCGCCGGAGCGCAGGGTGCCCAGCGTGGTGGCGGCGATGGTGTATCCGCCGAACTGGTTGTAGTCCAGCGGGCCGGCGGTGGCGCCGGTGAGGGTGTCACCGGTGTTCGCCTGCGGGAAGGGCCGCTGGGCGAGCGGGATCAGCGACTGCACCTGGATGCGGCCGGAGTCGGGGTCCCGGTAGCCGGTGTAGACGGTGCCGCCGCGCGGGGTGGGGTGCTGCCGGGGCTTCGCGGTGACCCACAACTCGTGGTACGCGTCGGTGGGGCCCACCACCCGGGCGTCGTCCACCTCGACGTTCATGCCTTCCAGCGATTCGAAGCGGTCCAGGGCGTACTCGGCCGGACGCAGCGGAAGGTGCTCGATGCTGCCGCCGTGCGCGTCGGGCGCGTAGCGCGTGGGTATGTCGCGGCTGCGCAGCACCACCGGGGCCGGCACCGGGTTGCCGGAGGAGACCACGGTGACCTTCGGCCGGCTCAGCTCGGTGACGGACTGGCCGCCGTCCGAGGCGCCGCCGGGGTAGTACTCGGTCACCGTGGCATCCACGGTGACGCTGTCGCCGACCCGCACGGCGGGGGTGGCGGAGGTGAAGACGAAGACGCCCTCGCTGGTGGCCGGGTCGGCGTCCGGGTGCGGGTCCTGCATCCAGAACCCCTTGGACGAGCCGTAGCCGCGGACCCCGGTGACGATGCCGGATACCCCGGTCACGTCCCGGCCCGCGAACGGGGATATGCGGGTGGTGCCCTGGATGTCGTGGATCCGGATCGGGGCGGCCGACGCCTCGGGCACGGCGAGCAGCCCGGCGGCGAGCGCGGCGGCGCACAACGCGCCGATGGTGACCGGACCGCGCGGGTGTCTGCGCATCACGGAACGTCCTCCGTTGGCGGGGAGCAGAAGGCAGGGGAAGGGGGGACGGTTCCGCGGACGGGCCCCCTCTACGCGCGTCAATCTCCTTGGCTTGTCAGGGAGTTGTCAAGACAGGTGTGCGAAGCGAGGCAAGGCGGGCAGGTGAACAAACCGCCGCCCACCAGGGCGTGGCCGCCCGGGACCAGGGGGTGTCCCGCGGGGGGATGCCGCCCCGGCGCCTCGCGGTGCACCGCACCGGACGCCACCGCTCGCCGGGCGAACCGCCGGTGCCGACTCCGGTGCCGCCTCGTCCACGGTCTGCCCTGTCGCGACGCCTAGCCCGGCGTCTCGCGGCGTTGTCGGATCGGTCGGGCGGGCGCGGCTCGGGGGCCGATCCGGCGCCTCGCGGTGTACGGCACCGGTCGCCGCTCCTCGCCGGGCGAACCTCGGCCGACGCCGCACTAGGCTGTGCGTGTGGGCGGGCGGTCGCGTGGAGTCCGGGCGCCCGTACCGACCGTTACGTTCAGTGCCGAACCGTACGAGGAGAACCTTTCCCATGGCCGCTGACAGCCGCGACATGCCGCCGGTGCGGCTGCTCCCGGAAGCCGAACTCGCCCGACTGGTGCGGTCGGCGCCGCTGTTCGAACGGGCCGGGCGGCTCGCCCGTTGGGCGGCGCCCACGGTTCCGGTGGACGCCGACGGCACGCTGGGTGAGGCCGAACTCGCCCGGGCGGGCGCGGAGTTGGGGTCGGCGGAGGAGGTCGCGGAGGCGTGGGCGCTGGCGGTGGACACCGGTCTGGTGGAGATCGCGGCGGACGGTGACGGCGCCCCGGCGGCCGCCGCCCCCGGCAAGGCGCTGGAGCTGCTGGACGGCGGCGAGCCGGACGAGGTGCTGGGGCTGTGGCGCACCGGCGTCGACGCGGTGCTGGCGGAGATCGCCGCCGCCTCCTCGTCCGGGCTGTGGAGCGACGCGGAGGAGGACGACTGGCCCGCCGAGCGGTCCGGCAGCCCCGAGGAGGAGGCGGCCTTCCTCGACGGCGCCCTCGCCAACCTCTACCTGCTGACCGCCCTGGAGGAGCTGGAGCGGGCCGCGGCCACCGGGGTGCTCCCTGAGCCGGGTGCCGCCCCCGAGGTGCCGCTGCCGGTGCTCGCCGCCTCCCTGGTGGTCCCGGACGACATGGAGGTGCCCACCGACGCCGTGCTGGAGGAGGTCTCCGAGGCGATGATGCGCCTGGACGACCACTTCCGGCTGCTGATGCCCACCGGTCTGGTGGAGTACCGGCCGGTGGACGAGGCGCTCATCGCCGAGGAGGCCGAGGCCGCCGCCGGCGGTGGCGAACGCCCGGCCGACCCGGACGGCGACGGTCAGCCGGAGCTGGCCGAGGAGGAGGTCGCCCGGTACGGCATGGTGCGGCTGACCCCGCTCGGCGCGGCGGGGGTGCGCCGCCGGCTGCTGGACATCGGCGTGACCGCCCCCGTGGTCGGCGACCTCGCCGGGCAGAACGCCGACACCCTGCTGGACGCGCTGGTCACCTTCCCCGAACCGGCCGCGTACGCCGAGGCGGAGGCGTGGCTGGCTGGCCGCCAGGAGGTGGACGCCGCCCGCGAGCTGCTGGCCGCGGCGCGCGGTGACGGCCCCGACGCGCCCGCCCGGCGGCTCGCCTGCCAGCAGACCCTCAGCCGGCTCGGCACCGCCGCCGAACCGGCGTTGCGCGAGGTGCTCGACGACCGCCAGCTCGGCGGCCTGGCCCGGGTCTGGCTCACCGAGCGCGGCGCGGCCGACGTTCCGGCGCCGGACGCGGCGATGGTCTTCTGGCTCACCATCGACACCATCGCCGCCCAGCTCGACGTGGGCGACGACCCCGAGCCGCTGCGGGAACTCGTCCGCGACCTGGTCGACCGGCACGACGGCTTCTTCGACGCGGCCTGGCGGGTGGACCACCCGGCCACCGCCGACGTGCTGGAGGCGATGGGCCGGCTCCACCCGGACCGGGGCGCCGCCAAGGCGGCCCGCAAGGCCGCGTTCCGGGCGCGTTCGGTGGCCGACCGGGGCTGACCGGTCACCGGGCGGTTCCCGTCACCGTCCCCACCTGGGCGGGTCGGTGCAGAACTGCCCGCCCAGGAAGGCGTGTTCGGGCCGGGCCGGGTCGGGTTCGCCCTGCTCGGCGAGGAGCCGCGCGGCGAACGCCTCGGCGTCGTCGCGCGGTTGGTAGCCCAGCGCCCGGGCCGAGGAAAGGTCCCACCACAGCCGGGTGTTGGCGGAGCTGCCGTAGACCACGGTGTGGCCGACGTCCCCGGCGGTGAGCGCGGCGTGGAAGAGCCGGGCGCCGTCCGCGGGGCTGAGCCACACCGAGAGCATGCGCACGTCGGTCGGCTCGGGCTGGAGGGAGCCGATGCGCACCGAGACCGTCTCGACGCCGTACCGGTCCCAGTAGAGCGAGGCCAGGTCCTCGCCGAAGCACTTGGACAGGCCGTAGAAGGTGTCCGGGCGGTGCGGGGTGTCGACCGGGACCAGCGGGTCGTCCCCGGCCGGGCGCGGGGTGAAGCCGACCGCGTGGTTGCTGGAGGCGAGGACCACCCGCCGCACGCCCTCGGCGCGGACGGCCTCGTACAGGTGGTACGTGCCCTCGACGTTGGCGCGCAGGATCTCCGGGAAATCGGCCTCCAGGGAGATGCCGGCCAGGTGCAGCACGGCGTCGGTGCCGCGTACCGCCGCGCGCAGCGCCCCGGTGTCGGCGAGGTCCGCGGTGACCACCTCGGTGCCCTCCTCCGCGTCCTCGATCGGCACCACGTCCAGCAGGCGCAGCCGGTAGCCGTAGGACGGCAGCAGACGGCGCATCAGCGTTCCCACGCCGCCGGCGGCACCGGTCAGCAGGACGGTACGGGGAGCGGGCATGATGGATCCTCCATGCTTATACGTGGATGATGTTCAGAAGTATGTCCATCGCGGACCCCGCTGGAAAGGCACCGGAGCGGGCCACCGGGGTGCTTGACCGGCCTCCGGCGGCTGCCTTAGCGTGGCGTCGTTCACGAATGTGCACGCATGTCGCCTGACGGAACGCGCCGGACGGGGGTACCTCCGATGACCGCAGCGTCGCGCGGGCGCCTGAGGGACCTGAACGGCCCGCTGTTCTTCCCGGTCACCGCGTTCGCCCCGGACGGCGGGCTCGAACTGGACGCCTACCGGGCGCACGTGGGCGCCGGGGTGGCGGCGGGCGCCGGCGCGGTCTTCGCCTGCTGCGGCACCGGCGAGTTCCCCGCGCTCACCCCGGAGGAGTACCGCGACTGCGTGGCCGCCGCCGTACGGGCCACGCGGGGCCGGGTGCCGGTGGTGGCCGGCACCGGGTACGGCACCGGGCTCGCGCTGCGCTACGCCCGGCTCGCCGAAGCGGCCGGCGCCGACGGACTGCTGGCCATGCCCCCGTACCTGGTCACCGGCGACCAGGCGGGGCTGCTGCGCCACTACACCGCGCTGGCCGCCGGCACCGCGCTCGACATCGTCGTCTACCAGCGTGGCACCGCCGTCCTCACCCCCCGCACCGTGGTGGAACTCGCCCGCACCCCGGGCATCGCCGGCCTCAAGGACGGCCTGGGCGACCTGGAACTGATGCGGCGCATCGTCTCCGCGGTCCGCGATCAGGCCCCCGGCAGCGGCCTGCGCTACGTCAACGGCCTGCCCACCGCGGAACTGACCGCCCCCGCCTACCGGGGCATCGGCGTCCGCCTCTACTCCTCCGCCGTCTTCGGCTTCGCCCCCGAGATCGCCCTCGCCTTCCAGCGCGCCCTGACCGCCGGCGACACCACCACCGTCGGCCGGCTGCTCGACGGCTTCTACCGGCCGCTGGCCGAACTGCGCGACCAGGGCGAGGGATACGCCGTCTCGCTGGTCAAGGCGGCGGTACGGCTGCGCGGCTGCCCGGTCGGCGGGGTCCGTCCGCCGCTGTCCGACCCCACCGCCGCGCACCTGGCCGAACTGGGCGCGCTCATCGACCGCGGGCTGGCCCTGGCGGCGGAGGGCTGAGCGCGCTACGGGCCCGTGCCGAAGCTCTCCGCGCCCCCGGGAATCCCCGAGCGGATCTTGGACGTCTACCGTACGATCACGTCCGCCTGGCGCGACGTTACCGAAACCGACTCGGAGAGGCACCCATGGAGTACGTGAAACTCGGCCGGACCGGACTGGACGTCTCACGACTGGCCCTCGGCTGTATGAGCTACGGAGTGCCCACCCGCGGTCCCCACCCGTGGACGCTGGACGAGGAGAGCAGCCGCCCCTTCATACGGCGCGCGATCGAGGCGGGCATCAACTTCTTCGACACCGCCAACTACTACTCGGACGGCACCAGCGAGGAGATCGTCGGCCGCGCCCTCGCCGACTACACCCGCCGCGACGAGGTGGTCATCGCCACCAAGGTCTACTTCCCGATGCGGCCGGGGCGCCCCAACGGCTCCGGGCTCTCCCGCAAGGCGATCATGACCGAGATCGACAACAGCCTGCGCCGCCTGGGCACCGACTACGTTGACCTCTACCAGATCCACCGCTGGGACCCGCACACCCCGGTCGAGGAGACCCTGGAGGCCCTGCACGGCGTGGTCAAGGCGGGCAAGGTCCGCTACCTCGGGGCGAGTTCGATGTACGCCTGGCAGTTCGCCAAGGCGCTCCACCTCCAGGAGCGCAACGGCTGGACCCGGTTCGTCACCATGCAGAACCACTACAACCTCGTCTACCGCGAGGAGGAGCGCGAGATGCTGCCGCTCTGCGCGGACGAGGGCATCGGGGTGCTGCCGTGGAGCCCGCTGGCCCGCGGCCGGCTCACCCGCCCCTGGGACGTCGGCACCGCGCGCACCGAGACCGACGAGGGCAGCAAGACCTTCTACGTCGACCAGGACCGCGAGATCGTCGACGAGGTCGGCCGGGTCGCCGAGGAACGCGGCGTGCCGCGCGCCCAGGTCGCCCTCGCCTGGGTGCTGCGCAACCCCGTGGTGACCGCCCCCATCGTGGGCGCCACCAAGCCGCACCACCTCGACGACGCCCTGGCCGCGCTCGACCTGGAACTCACCGACGAGGAAGCCCAACGCCTCCAGGCCCCCTACACCCCGCGTGAGGTGTCCGGCCACCAGTGAGCCCCCGGCCGGGCCCGGGGGCGTCCCCGGCCCCGGCCGCCGCCCGTCAGCCGGGGGCGATCACGCAGCGCTCGACGAGGGTGACCAGCGGCAGCTCGAACTCCCCGCACGCCGTCTCCGGCCGCCCGCCCAGGTAATCGCGCACCCTCTCCAGCCCCCGCCGCCGCTCCTCCGCGGGGAGCACCAGGAACCGCGAGTGCGTCGCGAGGGTCGCGGTGAGCGAGTCGGCGGTACGGCGCTGCGCGTGCGGGAACGTTCCGCGCTCGACCGGGGTGTACGACGGGTGCCCGGGGATCATCGGCTCCTCGGGCCACCCGGTGAACGACACCTGGACCCCGGACACCTCGGCCAGGCCCGCCACCCACGGCACCCGGTCGTCGTCGGCGTTCCACAGCCCGGCGAGCACCCCGCCCTGGGTGAGCACCCGGGCGATCTCCGGCAGCGCGAGCCGCGGGTCGAACCAGTGGAACGCCTGGCCGATCAGGACGGCGTCCACCGAACCGTCCGGCAACGGGATCTCCTCGCCCCGCCCGGCCAGCACGGGCACCCCCGGCTCCCGCCGCCGCAACTCGTCCGCCATCTGCGGATCCGGTTCCACCGCGGTGACCCGGTGGCCGGTACGCAGCAGCACGCCGGTGAGCTTGCCGGTGCCGGCGCCCAGATCGAGCAGGTGCGGGCGGTCGTCGGCGGCCCCGCCCGATGGCCGTCCGGCGAGCGGTCGCAACGCCCACGCCACCGCGGCCTGCGGGTAGTCGGGCCGATGGTCGGCGTAAGCGCCCGCACTCCCGCCGAACGACGACGCCCGGCGGGTGTGGCCGGTCTCCTGTGAGGTCATGCCGGGTGACTGTAGCGGGCGGTCGCGTAGCGGGCGCTGCGCCGCGAGGCCGAGGGGCGCGTGGTGAGTTGGAGGGGGAGGGAGTCGGGGTGGGGCATGGAGCTGATCGTCTCGCGGACGCGGACGCGGGGTGGGAGGCGGATCGTCCAGCGGGCGACGACGGCCGCGACGACCGCCGCCATGGTGGTCATCGCCAGGTGTTCGCCGATGCAGCGGTGGGCGCCGACCCCGAAGGGGAAGAACGCGCCCTGCGGCAGTGCCCCCTCGCTGCCGATCCGTGACGGGTCGAAGCGCGCCGGGTCGCGGTGGAGCCCCGGGTGGCGGTGCATCGCGCGCGGGCTGTAGCCCACTTCGGCGCCGGCCGGGACGGCGACCCCGGCCAGGGTGACCGCGTGCCGGGTGCGCCGGGTGAAGAGCGTGGGCGGGTGCAGCCGCAGCGTCTCGTGGAGCACCTGCCGCAGATACGGCATGCGCTGCAGCCCGTCGTAGGTGGCCGGGCCGTCCCGCAGCACGGCGTCGACCTCGTCGGCCAGCCGCGCGGCCACCCGCGGGTGGGTGGCGATCTCGTACAGCGCCCAGGCCAGCGTGGTGCTGGTGGTCTCCAGCGCGGCGAAGAGCAGGACCAGGAACTCGCCGCGGATCTCGCGCGGGGTCAGCGGCCGGCCGGTGGCCCCGTGCCGGGCGTGCAGCAGCGCGGAGAGCGCGTCGTGGTGGCCCTGGCCGTGCTCCTCGCGTTCCCGGACGAGCCGTTCCACCAGGACGCGGAAGCGGCCCATCGCCTCGGCCAGCCGCCGGTTGCCGGGGGTGGGCACCTGGGTCACGGCGGCCGGCAGGAGGGTGCCGGGCAGCAGCCGGCGGGCCACCTGGTAGATGGTCCGCTGGATGTCGTGGACGTCCTCGGTGGACAGTTCGGTGCTGAACAGGCAGCGCAGGACGGTGCAGGCGACGACATCGGAGAGCTGCTGCCGCACGTCGGGCAGCCGGCCCGGCCGCCATCCGGCGGCCAGCGCCTCGGCCTCCTCCACGATGGCGTCGGTGTACTGCCGCACGCTCGGCCGGTTGAACACCGGCTTCAACGCCCGGCGTTGGCCGCGGTGGGCCGGGCCGTTGGAGGCGATCGGCGGGTTGTCGAAGTGGCCGGCCAGCACCTCGAAGAACCGGCCGCGTTCGAAGGTGTCGGTGTCCACCTGGATGCGGTGCACGAGGTCGGGGTCGTTGGCGAGGTAGACCTGAAGGCGGCCGATGACCACCCGGACCAGCGGATCGTCGGTGCGGGTGGACTCGAAGAAGGACAGCGGCCGGCCGAGGACGGCCAGCGTGTGGCCGATCAGCGGCAGGCCGCCCGGTGCGCTGGGGCAGTTCACCACGTCGTGCATCGGTTCCTCCTGAACGGAGCGGAACGGAAGGCGGCGCGCGGAGCGGCGGGGCCCTTCGGGGCGGCGGGTGCCCTCGCGGACGCTCATGACGGGGCGCGGGCCGGCCCGCCGGCCGCCACGGGGACGTCCCGGCGGCGGGGCTGAGGCCGGGGCTCACCACGCCGAAGGCGCCCTGGCGGGACGGGCGTTGGCCGGACGACCACGCCTCGCACCGCCGTCCGTGCCGGGGCCTCGGGCCCGCCGGCCGCCTCCGCTGACGTCACCTCGGATCCCTTCACCCGCCGCCTCCAGCGAGGCTAGCCGCGACGCGGCCGGTCACCCGGTTTCCGTCCGGGGACGGAGGATTCTTCGGCACGTCGGCCACCGGCGGACCGGCGGCGGATCAGGGGAACGGGTCCGGGCGGGCGCGGCGCGCGCCGGGTCACAGATGCCGGGTGGCCAGGGTGAGGCGGTCGCGGGCGTCGAAGAGCGCGTCCTTGATGGTCTGTTCGTGCGCCGGGGACAGCCGGGCCACCGGGACCGAGCAGCTGATCGCGTCGCGCGCCGGGGTGCGGTAGGGGAGCGCCACCCCGAAGCAGCGCAGCCCCACGGTGTTCTCCTCGCGGTCCACCGCGTACCCGCGCTCGCGGATGGTGCGCAGTTCCTCGATGAGCCGTTCCCGGTCGGTGATGGTGTGCTCGGTCAGCGCGTCGAGGGTCTTCGGGAGCATCGTGCGCACCTGCTCGTCGGGATAGGTGGCCAGCAGCGCCTTGCCCAGCGCGGTGCTGTGCGCCGGCAGCCGGCGTCCCACCCGGGTGAACGGCCGTAGGTAGTGCTGCGACTGGCGGGTGGCCAGGTAGACCACGTTGGTGCCGTCGAGCCGGGCGAGGTGGATGGTCTCGGTGGTGTCGTCGGAGAGCCGGTCGAGCGTCGGCCGGGCCGCCGCCACCACCTCGTCGCCGTCGATGTAGGAGGTGCCGACCAGCAGCGCCCGCACCCCGATCCCGTACCGGGTGCCGGTGGCGTCGGTCTCCACCCAGCCCAGGTCGACCAGGGTGCGCAGCAGCATGTAGAGGCTGGACTTGGGGTACCTCGTCGCCTCCTGCACCGCGGCCAGGCTGTGCATCCCGGGGCGCCCCGCGAAGAACTCCAGCAGTTCGACGGTGCGTACCGCCGACTTCACCTGCGTGCCGCCGCCTTCGCCGACCGGCATGGCCGAACCCCTCTTGTTCCGGGCGGGAGACCGCCAGTAGGCTCCCGCCGAGTTCACGAGCAAAAACCGTGTTCAGCATAGCGAACACGTTGTGCGGCGTCCGACCGTCCTCACGCCGAGACAGGCCAGGAGGTTCCTTCCGTGCCCGTACCAGTCTGGAGCGTCGACCCCCGCACCGGGAAGCCACGGGAGCAGGTGGCGGTCGAGGCCACGGCGGCCGAGGTGGACGCGGCCGTCACCGCGGCGGCAGCCGCCCTGCCCGCGCTCGCCGACCGCGCCGCCCGGGCCCGGCTGCTGCGCACCGCCGCCGATCTGCTCGACGGCGCCGCCGACCGTCTGGTGTCCACCGCCGACGCCGAGACCGCGCTCGGCGCCCCCCGGCTCACCGGTGAACTCGCCCGCACCACCTTCCAACTCCGGTTCTTCGCCGACCTGGTGGACGAGGGCGCCTTCCTCGACGTGCGGATCGACCACGCCGATCCGCACGCCGTCCCGGCGCCCCGCCCCGATCTGCGCCGCTACAAGGTGCCCATCGGCGTCGTCGCCGTCTACTCCGCGAGCAACTTCCCCCTCGCCTTTTCCGTGCCCGGCGGCGACACCGCGAGCGCCCTCGCCGCCGGCTGCTCGGTCGTCGTCAAGGCCCACCCCGACCACCCGGCCACCTCCGAACTCTGCGCCGCGCTGCTGCGCCGCGCCGCCGCCGAGGCCGGACTCCCGGAGGCGGTCGTCTCGTTGGTGCACGGCTTCCGGGCCGGGACCGACCTGGTCGCCCACCCCCTGGTGGCCGCCGCCGGGTTCACCGGGTCGGTGGCCGGCGGCCGGGCGCTGCACGACGCCGCGGCGGCCCGCCCGCGGCCCATCCCCTTCCACGGCGAACTGGGCAGCCTCAACCCCGTGGTGGTCACCGCCGCTGCCGCCGCCGAACGCGCCGAGGAGATCGGCACCGGTCTGGCCGCCTCCTTCACCCTGGGCAACGGCCAGTTCTGCACCAAGCCGGGGCTCGTCCTCGTCCCGGCCGGGGACGCGGGGGACCGCCTGGTGGCCGCCCTCGCCGGGGCCGTCGCCGAGGCCCCGGCCGGGGTCCTGCTGGACGTCCGGATGCGGGAGCGCTTCCTGGCCGGGGTCCGGGAGCGGGCCGCGCTGCCCGAGGTGACCGCCCCCGTCGCACCCGGCCCCGGCGGGACGGACGGGGCACCGCTCACCGTGCGCCCCGGCTTCCTCACCGTGCCCGCCGCCCGGCTCGCCGCGGAAGGCCCGCACGACCTGCTGACCGAGGAGTGCTTCGGCCCGGTCACCGTGGTCGCCCGCTACCAGGACGGCCCGGCCGGCACCGCCGAGGTCGCCGCGGTGCTGGCCCGGCTCGCCGGCAACCTCACCGCCACCGCGCACCTGTCCCGCGCCGAGGCCGCCGGTACGGGAAGCGCCGCCGAGCTGCTGGCCCGGCTGACCCCGCTGGCCGGCCGTGTGCTGGTGAACGGCTGGCCGACCGGGGTCGCCGTGGCCCCCGCCCAGCACCACGGAGGCCCCTACCCGGCCACCACCTCGACCTCGACGTCGGTCGGCGCCACCGCCGTCGAACGCTGGCTGCGCCCCGTGGTCCACCAGGACACCCCGCCCGCGCTCCTGCCACCGGAACTGCGCGACGACAACCCGTCCGCCCTGCCCCGCCGGGTGGACGGCGCCTTCGAGCAGGCCCCGGCCAGGACCGCCCCGCCCGCCACATCTTCCTGAGACACACCCCTCCCCTCGCTTCTATAGCGCCCGCTAAAAAACGTGATGACGTCACCGTAGCACGCCTTCTATAGTGAGCGCTAGAAAAAAGAAGCGGGGGCAGCGCGGCTATCCTGGGCGGCGCTCGGGCCCACCGCCCTACGCCGACCGAAGGACCCCTGCCGTGGCCGACCGCACCTCCCGCACCCGCCGCCTCCTGCCCGTCACCGCGACCGCGTTCGCCGCCTTGGCCGGAGCGGCCCTCGCGGCCTGCGGCCCCACCGGCACCGACGCCAAGGCGGCCACCCACTCACCCGGCCCGAGCGCACCGGCCACCACACCCGGCGCGGACGGCGGGGGCGACGGCTCCGGCGTACCCCAGCACCCGCGCACCACCGCCGAGGGGCGCACCACGCCGCCGCCGTGGGCCGCGCCCACCGACGCCACCGCCCGGGTCCGGGCCGCCGGGCTGCCCATGCTCGGCGCCGAGGGCCAGGTCATGCACATCCACACCCACCTCGACGTGCTGGCCGACGGCAAGCCGGTCACCGTGCCGGCCTTCATCGGCATCGACGAGCAGGAGCAGCGCATCAGCCCGCTGCACACCCACGACACCTCCGGCGTGATCCACATCGAGTCACCGGTGAAGTCCACGTTCACCCTCGGCCAGTTCATGACCGAGTGGGACGTGGCGCTCTCCGCCGACCACATCGGCGGGCTCAAGGCGGGCGGCGGCAAGGAACTGCGCGCGTACGTCAACGGCAAACAGGTCAAGGGCGACCCCGCCGCGATCGTGCTCAACGCTCACGACGAGATCGCCCTTGTCTACGGGCCGGGCGGGGCCACCATGAAGGTCCCCAACGACTACAAGTGGCCCGCCGGCCTGTAGGTCCTACCGGTGCCGGTCAGCGCACCGGGGTGAAGTCCCGCGCGCCGATGAACTCCGGACGGCGCGCCGGGGCGGCGTACGGCTCGACGGCGGTGTTCTCCACGCTGTTGAAGACGATGAAGACGTTGCTGCGCGGGAACGGGGTGATGTTGTCCCCGGAGCCGTGCATGCAGTTGCAGTCGAACCAGGTGGCGGAGCCGGCCGGGCCGGTGAAGAGCTTGATGCCGTGGGCTTCGGCGAGTTCGCTCAGCGCCTGGTGCGAGGGGGTCCCCGCCTCCTGCATCTTCAGCGACTGCTTGTAGTTGTCCAGCGGGGTCTCACCGGCGCACCCGATGAACGTCCGGTGCGACCCCGGCATGATCATCAAGCCGCCGTTGGTCGGGTGGTTGTCGGTCAGCGCGATGGAGACCGAGACGGTACGCATCCGCGGCAGCCCGTCCTCGGCGTGCCAGGTCTCGAAGTCGGAGTGCCAGTAGAAGCCGCTGGCCCCGAAGCCGGGCTTGACGTTGACCCGGCTCTGGTGGACGTAGACGTCCGAGCCGAGGATCTGCCGGGCGCGGTCCAGCACCCGCGGGTCGCGGACGAGTTCGGCGAAGACCTCGCTGATCCGGTGGACCTCGAAGACGGACCGTACGTCCTGCGACTTCGGCTCGACGATCGACCGTTCGTCGGCCCGGACCGCCGGATCGGCGATCAGCCGGTCCAACTCGGCGCGGTAGCGGACGACTTCCTCGGGGGTGATGAGCTGGTCGACGGTGAGGAACCCGTCGCGTTCGAAGCCGCTCAGCTCGGCCGGGCGGATCGGCCCGGGGGCGTCGGGCCCGGACCACACCACCGGGTCCTGGCGCGGAACGGCCACCTCGGTGGCGCCACGGGTCGGGTAGACGTCGGCGATGCGCTCGGGGGCGGTGGTCATACGGCTCCTTTCAGGGCGTCGTCGGGAGGAGGGAGGAGGGAGGGACGAGGGAGAGGGGGGAGCGGACCCGGCTCAGGCGCCGGCGGGCTCGGTGAGCAGCGGGTAGACCCCGTTCTCGTCGTGGTCCTCACGGCCGGTGACCGGCGGGTTGAAGACGCACACGCAGCGGAAGTCGGTCTTCGGACGCAGCGTGTGCTTCTCGTGGCCGTCCAGCAGATACATCGTGCCCGGGGTGATCCAGTGCTTCTCACCCGTCTCGTCGTTGGTCAGCTCCGCCTCGCCCTCGACGCACAGCACCGCCTCGATGTGGTTGGCGTACCACATCGACGTCTCGGTGCCCGCGTAGAGGACCGTCTCGTGCAGCGAGAAGCCGACGCCCTCCCGGGCGAGGACGATGCGCTTGCTCTCCCAGGTGCCCGACGCGGCCTTCACATGCCGGTCGGTGCCTTCGATGTCCTTGAACGAGCGGACGATCACGGTGACGTGTGCCTTTCTGTCGGTACGGGGTTCTCGGCGCCCGGTCGGCGCCGGACGCGCGGACGGGCGCGGGGGTGCGGTCAGGCGGTGTCGCGGACCGCGCGGGCCAGGGTGCGCAGCCCCTCGTCGAGTTCGTCGGGGGAGACGGTCAGGGCCGGCAGCAGCTTGACGACCTCGCTCTCCGGCCCGGAGGTCTCCAGCAGCAGCCCCAGCTCGAAGGCGCGGCGGCAGACGGCGCCGGCCCGGGCCGGGTCGGTGAACTCCAGCCCCCACACCAGCCCCCGCCCCCGGTACGTGGCGCCGGACCGCGGGTGCTCGGCGGCGATCTCCCGCAGCGCGGCCTCCACCTGCTCACCGCGGGCCACGGTCTGCTTCTCCATCTGGCCGTCCGCCCAGTACGCCTCCAGCGCGGCCGTCGCGGTGACGAACGCCGGGTTGTTGCCGCGGAAGGTGCCGTTGTGCTCGCCGGGCTCCCAGATGTCCAGCTCCGGCTTGAAGAGCGTCAGCGACATCGGCATGCCGTAGCCGCCGATGGACTTGGACAGGGTGACGATGTCCGGGACGATGCCGGCCTCCTCGAAGGAGAAGAACGGGCCGGTGCGCCCGCACCCCATCTGGATGTCGTCGACGATCAGCAGCATGTCGCGCCGTCGGCACAACTCGGCCAGGCCGCGCAGCCATTCGGGGCGGGCGACGTTGATGCCGCCCTCGCCCTGGATGGTCTCCACGATGACCGCGGCGGGCTGGTTGAGGCCGGAGCCGGAGTCCTCCAGCAGGCGCTCGAACCACAGGAAGTCCGGGACGCGACCGTCCAGGTAGTGGTCGAACGGCATCGGGGTGCCGTGCACCAGCGGGATGCCGGCGCCGGCCCGCTTGAAGGCGTTGCCGGTGACCGCCAGCGACCCCAGCGACATGCCGTGGAAGGCGTTGGTGAACGAGACGATCGCCTCGCGGCCCTTGACCTTGCGGGCCAGTTTGAGCGCGGCCTCCACGGCGTTGGTGCCGGTGGGGCCGGGGAACATCACCTTGTAGTCCAGGCCGCGCGGGGCGAGCACCACCTCCTGGAACGAGCTGAGGAAGCGGCGTTTGGCCGTGGTGCTCATGTCGAGGCCGTGGGTGATGCCGTCGCGTTCCAGATAGTCCAGCAACGCGCGTTTGAGTACCGGGTTGTTGTGGCCGTAGTTGAGGGCGCCCGCACCGGAGAAGAAGTCCAGGTAGCTGTGGCCGTCCTCGTCGTAGAGCCGGCTGCCCTGCGCGCGGTCGAACACCGCGGGCCAGCCACGGCAGTAGCTGCGGACCTCGGACTCCAGCGACTCGAAGATGCTCAACTCGGGCGGGGTGATGGTCACCGTGATCTCCTCGGGGCTGATGTGAGGGGAAGAGGGGGGAATGCGCGGCCGGCGAGGGAAAGGCGCCGGCCGGGTGTCGGCCAGGGGTCGGGTCGGCCAGGGGTCGGGTCGGCCAGGGGTCGGGGCAGCGGGTCGGTCAGCGGGTCAGGTCAGCGGGCCTATGCGGTACAGCACCTCGGGCGCGTGCGGGTCCGGGAACTGGCCGCCGTGGAAGAGCACTTCGCGCTCGACCGCGGCGCCGTGCCGCGCCCCGAAGGAGGTGAACAGCCGGTTGGACGCCTCGTTGTCCGGGGTGATGGTGGTCTCCAGGTGACGGATGCCGGCCTCGGCGGCCCGTTCGGCCAGACCGTCGAGCATCGCCGCGGCGAGTCCGCGTCCGCGGTACGCGCCGTCCACCGCCACCTGCCAGACGACCAGCGTCCCGGGGCGCTCGGGGCGTACGTAACCGGTCACGAAACCCACCGGGGTGCCGGTTTCGTCCCGCGCCACCACGGATGTGCCGGCGAAGTCGCGGCACCAGAGCAGATAGCTGTACGACGAGTTGAGGTCCAGTGCCTTGGAGTCACGGGCGATCCGCCAGATCGCGGCGCCGTCGTCCACCGAAGGCGTGTCCAACCGGAAATCCGTCCGGCGTTCCGGCTCAGCGGGCAGAAGTTCTTCCGACGTGGCGGTCATGCGGGATGAATTTACCCAGCGAAAAAGCGAAATGCATCGGGGCGCGGGGTTACCTGAAAGCCCTGCTTGTGTTATCACGCGCACGCGAACATCGTGGCCGACGGGCGGTTCTGCGTACCGATGTGCCCGGATATGTCCGGGCACATCGGGCGCGTTGTGGAGTCGGTCACACCTGGGTAACCTCCCCGGAACACGCCTGGAATCGGCCGCCGGACCGCTGTGAAATCTTGGTGTTTAGCCCGCCGGAGGCTGGGCAGAAGAGAACGGGCGAATGCGCTCCGTGAATTCTCGGAATTCCGCCGGAGAAATATGGATATCGCGGTGAGCGGCGCGGCGGGAGGTTTGCCCGGGCGGCACGCGGAAAAACGCCCGCCATGGCGGGCGTCGTGGACCGGGTGGTGCGTGCTGCCCGGGGCCGGACGGCGTCAGGCGGACCAGGCGGCGGAGGCGGCCTCCAGGGCGGCGGCCGGGTCGGCGTCCAAGGCGGTGGCGAGCGCGGAGAGGGAACGGTGGATCACCGGCAACTGGGCGTCCGGACCGTAGTGGTTGACGCGGATCATCTCCTTGGCGAGGGCGCCGCCGCCCGCGGTCAGCGGCACGGCGGGGTCGGCCCGGAGCGCGGCGGCGACGATCTCGCGGGCGTCGCCGGTGGTGCGCAGCGTGGTCGCCACCGGGGCCGCCTCGTGGTCGAGGCGCACGTACGGCTCGACGCCGTCGCCCAGCGCCCGTACCCCGGCCCGGGTAGCGACGGCGGCGGACCGGTGGCGGCCGGTCACCGCGTCGAGGCCGTCGTGCTCGACGCGGTCCAGGCAGGCGTCGAGGGCGAGCATCTCCAACTGGGCCGGGGCGTGCGGCAGCGCGGCGCGGCCGGTGTCGATCCAGCGTTCCTTCCAGTCCAGCAGCGACAGGTAGGAGCGGCGCGGCGCGGCCGGGTTGTCGGCCATGCGCTGCCAGGCGCGCTCGCTCACCGAGACCGCGGAGACCCCGGCCGGGCCGCCCATGGCCTTCTGGGCGCCGATGACGCACAGGTCGACGCCCCACGCCTCGGGCAGCAGCGGTTCGGCGGCGACCGAGGCGACGGCGTCCACCATCAGCAGCGCGCCGTGCGCCCGTACCGCCTCGGCGATCTCGGGCACCGGGTTGGTGTTGCCGGTCGCCGCCTCGGCGTGGACCAGGGAGACGAAGTCGATCCGCGGGTGTTCCGCCAGCGCCCGCGCCACCTGCTCGGCGCCGGCCGCCGTGTGGTACGGCACCGCGAGGTCGACCACGGTGACCCCGCAGTCCCGCAGCCAGCCGCCGAAGGTCTGCCCGTACGGCCCGGTGACCACGTTGAGCGCGGTGGAGCCGGGGCGGGCGGCGGAGCGGATGCACCCCTCCAGCGGCAGCAGCGCCTCGCCCTGCATGACCACGATGTCCTGCGTGGTGCCGAGCAGGGCCGCGACCTTGCGCTCGATGGCGGCGAACCGCGCCGCGGTGAGCGGTTCGAGGTCCAGCAGGGGGTGCGGGGTGATGGGGGACGGGTGTGTCACTGCGTGTCGCCTTCCCGGACGGTCAGGGGGTTTCGCCGAGCGTACCCGGCGGTCCGGCGGCGCCCGCGGGCTCGTAGAGTCCTGTCCATGACGGATGGCGCGGTGCTGCACATCAAGGGCCGGGTGCTGGTCGGACCGGAGGAGGTCCGCGACGAGCTGTGGGTGGTCGGCGGCCGGATCACCTACCGGCCTCCGGCCACCGCCCGGGACGTGCGGACGGTCACCGGCTGGGTGCTGCCCGGTCTGGTGGACGCCCACTGCCACGTGGGCCTCGACGCGCACGGCGCGGTGGACGAGGCCACCTCGGAGAAGCAGGCGCTGGCCGACCGGGACGCCGGGGCCCTGCTGCTGCGGGACGCCGGTTCGCCCGCCGACACCCGCTGGGTGGACGACCGCGCCGACCTGCCGAGGATCGTGCGGGCCGGGCGCCACATCGCCCGCACCCGCCGCTACATCCGCAACTACGCGCACGAGATCGAGCCGGGCGACCTGGCCGCGTACGTACGCCGCGAGGCCCGGCGCGGGGACGGCTGGGTCAAGCTGGTGGGGGACTGGATCGACCGTTCGGTGGGTGATCTGGCGCCCTGCTGGCCGCGTTGGGCGATCGAGGAGGCGATCGCCGCCGCCCACGAGGAGGGCGCCCGGGTGACCGCGCACTGCTTCGCCGAGGACTCGCTGGCCGACCTGGTCGAGGCGGGCATCGACTGCGTGGAGCACGCCACCGGGCTCACCGAGGAGACCATCCCGCTGTTCGCCGAACGCGGGGTGGCCATCGTGCCGACGCTGGTGAACATCGCCACCTTCCCCCGGCTCGCCGACGGCGGCGAGGCCAAGTTCCCCAACTGGTCGGCGCACATGCGGCGGTTGCACGCCCGCCGTTACGACACGGTGCGCGCCGCCTACGACGCCGGCATCCCGGTCTTCACCGGCACCGACGCGGGCGGTTCGCTGCCGCACGGACTGGTGGCCGACGAGGTGGCCGAACTGGTGGAGGCGGGGATCCCGCAGGTGGCGGCGGTCTCGGCGGCCACCTGGGGGGCACGCCGGTGGCTGGGCCGACCGCTGCTGGACGAGGGCGCCCCGGCCGACCTGGTGGTCTACGAGGCCGATCCGCGGGCGGACGTACGGGTGTTGGCGGCCCCGCGGCGGATCGTGCTGCGGGGCCGCGTGGTGGGCTGAGCAGTGGTGGGCTGAGCGGCTCAGTCGCCGCCGTCGGTCTTCTCGCCGCCCTCGGACGTCTCCCGCTGACCGCCCTGCTCGCCACCGGACTTCAGGTACTGGTCGAGCAGGGCGACCACCCACTCCTCGGTGCGTTCGCGGGTGACGCCGAGGCCGATGAGGATCTCGGCGCCGAGTTCGCCCTCGTTGCGCAGCAGGCCGAGCAGCAGGTGCTCGGTGCCGATGTAGTTGTGGCCGAGGTGGAGCGCCTCGCGCAGCGCGAGCTGGAGCGTCTTCTTGGCGCCGCGGCTGAAGCGCAGCCGGTCCTTGTCGGACGCCTCACCTTGGCCGAGGGCGGTCAGCACCACCTCGCGGACCTGCTCGGCGGGGGCGCCCAGGGCCTCGACGGCCTTGACGGCCAGGCCCTGGGAGTCGTCCAGCAGCGCGAGCAACAGGTGCTCCGAGCCGATGAGTTCGCCGCCGAGCGAGCGCGCGTACTGCTGGGCGTTCTCCACCGCCGTGCGGGCGCGCGCGGTGAACCGGGTGAACAGGTTGGAGCCGGGGGCCGCCTCCAGCAGCTCGTCAGGCTCGGTCTCCTTGGGGACGAAGCGCTTCTGCGCCGCCTGCTTGCTCACCCCCATGTGCTGGCCGATCTCGGTCCAGGAGGCGCCGGCGCGGCGGGCCTGGTCCACGAAGTGGCCGATGAGGTGGTCGGCGACCTCGCCGAGGTGCGTGGAGGTCTCCACGGCGTCGGAGAGGTGCTGGAGGGCGTCGGCCTCCGGGTTGCGGTTGAGGACGTGCTCGATCAGGTCGTCGAGCCGTACGGGGTTCTTCGACATGCGTCAACCGTAGGTTGTCGATACCGGAGCGTCAACCCTTGGTTGACGATCATGCCTCCGTCGCTCCGGCGCTGTAGCCCGGGCGGCATCCGTTGTTCCTCCGCGCGTCTTCCGCCGTACGCCGGCCGGCCCTACGTTCACAGCCGTTGACGGCAACGGGCGAGGGGGTGCGGGCGGTTGGGGACGGCGGTCGAGGCGCGGGGGCTGGTGAAACGATTCGGTGCGACCACGGCGGTGGCCGGCGTCGATCTGACGGTGGCGGTCGGCGGGGTGCACGGGCTGCTGGGGCCCAACGGGGCGGGGAAGACCACGGTGTTGCGGATGCTGTTCGGGCTGGTGCGCCCGGACGCCGGAACGCTGCGGCTGCTCGGCCGGGAGCGCCCGCCGGGCGGCCTGGACGGGGTGGCCGGCTTCGTGGAGAGCCCGCGCTTCTACCCGTACCTGTCGGCCGGCCGCAACCTGGCGCTCCTGGCCGACCTCGACGGCGGCGCGGCCCCCGGGCGGATCGACGCCGCCCTCGACCGGGTCGGGCTCGCCGGTCGCCACCGCGCCAAGGTCGGCGGCTACTCCTTCGGCATGCGCCAGCGGTTGGGCATCGCCGCCGCCCTGCTGCGCGCCCCGCGCCTGCTGGTGCTCGACGAACCCGCCAACGGCCTGGACCCCGCCGGCGTCCGCGACATGCGCCGCCTGGTGCGCGAACTCGCCGCCGACGGCCTGACCGTCCTGCTCAGCAGTCACAACATGGCCGAGGTGGAGGAGGTCTGCGACGACGTGACCGTCCTGAGCGCCGGCCGCGTCGCCTACACCGGCTCCCTCGCCGACCTGCGGTCCCGCGCCCCGGACCCCGCCCACCACCTGCGGACCAGCGACGACGAGGCGGCGGCGCGGGCCGCCGCGGCCACCCCCGGGGTCACCGCGGCCGGCCACCCCGACGGCGGCCTCGCGGTGCGCGCCGCCCCCGACGCGCTCGACGCCTACGTGCTCGCGCTCGGCCGGGACGGCGTCGCGGTACGCGCGCTGAGCCTTCGGGCCACCCCGCTGGAATCGCTCTTCCTGACGCTCACCGGCACCGGAAGGGGCGAGCCATGACCGCCGTCGCCACCACGGACCGGCCCGCCGCGACCGGGCGCACCCGCGGCGGGACCGGCGTGGTCTACCTGTGGGAGCTGGAGAAGCTCTGCGCCCAGTGGCGGATCCGGGCCGTCACCGCGATCTGCCTGCTGGCGCCGTTCGTCTTCACGCTGGCGCTGAACACCCAGGACACCGTGCCCTCCGACACCCTCTTCGGGCGCTGGGTGCACGACACCGGGTTCGCCGTCCCGCTGGTGGTGCTGGGGTTCGCCGGGCAGTGGGCGTTCCCGGTGCTCACCTGCCTGGTCGCCGGGGACATCTTCGCCGCCGAGGACCACCACGGCACCTGGAAGACGATCCTGACCAGGTCCCTGGGCCGTGGCCGGCTCTTCGCCGGCAAGGTGCTGGCCGCCGCCACCTTCACCGTGGTGGTGGTCGCCCTCGCCGGGGTGAGCAGCCTGGCCGCCGGGGTGCTGCTCGTCGGCCGTGAGCCGCTGGTGGTGCTGGACGGCACCCGACTGGGCCCGGGGCACGCCGCCGCTCTGGTCGTCCTCGCCTGGCTGACCGCCCTGCCGCCCGCGCTCGGCTTCACCGCGCTCGGCGTGCTCTGCTCGGTCGCCACCCGGCACACCGCCGCCGGGATCGGCGTACCGGTGCTGGCCGGGCTGGTGATGCAGCTGCTGGCGTACGTGGGCGGCGGGCCGGTGCTCGCCGGGGTACGGCACGCGCTGCTCACCACGCCGTTCGACGCCTGGCACGGGCTGGCGCGGGCGGCGCCGTACCACGGGCCGCTGATCGAGGGGGCGTTGGTGAGCGCCGGATACCTGGTCGTCTGCCTGGCCGTCGCCGGGGCGCTCTTCCGGCGCCGTGACTTCACCAAGGGGTGACCGTGAGGAAAGCGCGCAAGGGCGCCGTGACCGCCCTCCTCGCCGCCGTGACGCTGGCCGGGGCCGCCGCGTGCGGGACGCCGGAGATCACCGCCGACCGGCTCGCCGGCTCGGTGGGCCCCGAGTTCCGCCGGCTCTTCGTCCTCCAGCAGGTCCAGCTGCACGGCGCGGACAACACCCCGCCGCCGGACACCTGGGCGCGGTGCGGCAAGGGCGGAAGGGCGGCGGGCGGCAGCGGCCCCGGCGACGACTGGGTCTGCCTGGTGCACTGGCCGGCCCCCAGCGGGATCACCCAGCCCATCGGCTACGAGGTGCACGTCGAACCCAACGGCTGCTACAGCGCGCAGGGCCCGGCGACCCTCGTCGGCCAGCAACGCGTCCAGGGCGCCGACGGCCGTACCCGCACCAACCCGCTCTACGAGTTCGACGGCTGCTTCGACACCACCTGAACTCCCGCCCGACCGGCAGGCGTTGCCCGCCCGATACGTTCACCGACCGGCCGTCCGCGGGCCACTTCGCTCCCACTCGTCATGTTCACGTACACCGCTACGGTCGGCGCCCGACGCCCGTTCCGACGCCACGGCACACGACAGGGGACCAGATGAGGATGGGGCACAGACACAGCAGCGGACCCAAGGGGCTGCGCGGGACGGCGATCGCCGCGCTCGCCGTCACCGCCGCCTTCGGGGTCACCGCGGCAGCCGCCGCGGCCGGGGTCACCGGAGCGTTCGGCGGCTTCGGCACCGACAAGGTCGACGGGCAGCGGACCGCCAAGGGCATCCTGCTGCCGGACAACCAGCGCATCACCCCGCTCGGCGACCGCCACCTGGTGGGCGACGGGCGGCTGGTCTCCAGCACCCTCAGCCCCGACGGCCGCAAGCTGGCCGCCCTCACCTACCGGCAGGGCACCGGCTACCTGACCATCATGGACGTGGCCACCGGCGCCGTCGTCCAGCAGGTCGGCACCGGCGCGGCCGGCGACAGGAAGATCGGCGACGGCAAGGTGGCCGCCGACGGGCCGCTGTACTCGCCGGACGGCCGCACCCTGTGGTTCCCGCAGAGCTCCGACCTCGCCCGGTTCACCGTCGGCCCGGACGGCAAGGTCACCGGCGCGCCGGTGGTCGTCAAGCTCACCGGCCCGCACGGCAGCGCCCTGCCGTCCGGCATGGCGCTCTCCGCGGACGGCGGCAAGCTCTACGTCGCCCTCAACGGCAGCAACACCCTGGGCGTGGTCGACACCGCCACCAACACCCTGGTGCGCCAGATACCCGTCGGCATCGCCCCGCGCCAGGTGGTCGTCACCGGCGGCGAGGCGTTCGTCTCCAACGAGGGCGGCCGGCCCCCGAAGCCCGGCGACCGCACCAACACCACCGACGGCAGCCAGGTGGTCGCCGACGCCCGGGACGGCCGCGTCACCAACGGCACCGTCTCCGTGATCGACCTCGCCTCCGGCACCGAGAAGAGCACCGTGCGGGTCGGCCTGGAGCCCAGCGCGCTCACCCTGGCCGGCACCTCGCTGCTGGTGGCCGACTCCGGTGACGACAGCGTCTCGGTGATCGACACCCGCACCAGGCGGGTCACCCAGACCTTCAACGTCAACCCGCTGCCCGGCTCCTCGGTCGGCAGCTACCCCAACGCGCTCGCCTTCGCCGGCCCGCACACCCTGCTGGTCAGCATCGGCCGGGACAACGCCCTGGCCCAGTACCGGTGGGACGGCGGACGCGCCCCGGTGCGCTACGAGGGGCTGATCCCCACCGACTGGTACCCGGTGGCCGTCCAGCGCTCCGCCGCCACCGGCCGCGTCGTGGTCACCAACGACAAGGGCATCGGCACCCGCGGCGCCTTCTCCACCGTCTCCGAGGGCCCCGGCACCAATCCGGCCACCGGCCACAACACCTACGACGACACCGGCTCGGTGACCACGTTCACCCCGCCCAGCCACGCCGCGCTCGGCAAGCTGACGCACCAGGTCTTCGTCGACAACGACTGGGAGAAGCTGCTGCGCCGCGGATCCGGCTACGGCACGGCGGCGGACCGGCCCACCGTGATCCCGGCGCGGCTGGGCAGCCCGTCGAAGATCAAGCACGTCTTCCTGATCGACAAGGAGAACCGCACCTACGACCAGGTGCTCGGCGACATGGGCAAGGGCGACGGCGACCCGTCGCTGGCCCAGTTCGGGCGGCACGTGACGCCCAACCTGCACGCGCTGGCCGGGCGTTACGCCCTGATGGACAACTTCTACGACATCGGGACGCTCTCCGCCGACGGCCACAACTGGCTGGTGCAGGCGGACGCCAACGACTACCTGGAGAAGGAGTTCGGCGCCTTCTACCGCAGCTACCCGGCGCTCGGCAACGACGCCCTGGCCTATCAGCGCAGCGGCTTCCTGTGGGACACCGTGCGGCGGGCCGGCAAGACGGTGGACGACTACAGCGAATACGCCGGCAACATCGCGCTGCCCGCCACCGGCGCCCCCACCTGGGCCCAGTGGTACCACGACGCGCGGGTGCTGGAGGGCAAGGCGACCGGCCCCCTCGCCACCCCGATCGGCGCCTACCCGACCACCTCCGACGTGCCGTCGGTCAACGCCATGAACCACCCGGACTACCCGACGTTCGACACCGACATCCCCGACCAGTACCGGGTGGACATCTGGCAGCGCCACTTCGCCCAGGCGGTGAGGACCGGCAAGCTGGCCGACCTCACCTTCATCCAGCTCCCGCAGGACCACACCAACGGCATCAGCGGCAAGGACCCGTTCCCCACCGCCATGGTCGCCGACAACGACCTCGCCGTCGGCCGGATCGTCGACACGATCTCGCACAGCCCGTTCTGGAAGGACAGCGCCGTCTTCGTCCTGGAGGACGACTCCCAGAACGGCACCGACCACGTGGACGGCCACCGCGCCCCGCTGTGGGTGGCCAGCCCCTACGCCAAGCGCGGCACCGTGGTGTCCACGTACTACTCCCAGGTCAACGTGGTGCGCACCATCGAGCAGATCCTCGGGGCGCAGCCGATGAACCAGGTGGACCGGGCCGCCGAGCCGATGTACGACGTCTTCACCGACCACCCGGACCTCACCCCCTACACCGCCCGGCCCAACGAGATCCCGCTGGACCTCGGGCTCAAGTCCGCAGCGGGTCGGGCCGCCGACGCCTCGACGGCCTCCGCCGCCGGCCGGCCCGAAGTGCCCGCCCACGTCAAGGAGTTGGCCCGGCAGTGGGAGGCGTGGAGCCGGCTCCAGCGGACCGGCGGCGCCAAGCCCCAGCTCGACCAGGTCAACCCGGCACAGCTCAACCGCGTCGACTGGTACGCGGCCACCGGCTGGGCCCGCCCCTACCCCGGTGACCGGCGGATCCTCGGCCCCGACGAGGTGCCCGGCCGCGACACGCCGCCGCAGGAACTCGGCGACTGACCCGGCCCCGCGGCGGCGCTCACCCCGCCAGCGCCTTCTCCAGCGCCTCGGCGAACCGGTCGCTGGTCTCCCGGTCCCGGACCGCGGTGCGCAGCCACCGCGGTCCGAGACCGGGGAAGGTGTCGGCCCGGCGGACGGCGAACCCCAGGTCGCGCAAGCGTTCCCGAACCCCGTCCGCCCGGTCCAGGCGCAGCAGCAGGAAGGGGCCGGCGGCCGGGGTCACCACATGGACCCGGGCCAACGCGGCGAGCCGGTCCAGCAGATGGGCCCGGTCCCGGGCGATGGTCAGCGCCGCCCGCTCCGCCTCGGCCAGCGCGGCCGGCTCGCAGCACGCCTCGGCCGCCGCCAGCGCCGGGGTGGAGACCGGCCACAGCGGCTGCGCCCGGCTCAGCGCGGCGATCACCTCGGGGGCGGCGAGCACGTACCCGATCCGCAGCCCCGCCAGCCCCCAGGTCTTGGTCAGGCTGCGCAGCACCACCAGACCGGGCAGGTCACGCCGTCCGGCCAGCGACCCGCTCTCGCCGGGCACCGCGTCCATGAACGCCTCGTCCACCACCAGGACGCGCCCGGGACGCGCCAACGCGGCCAGATCGGCGGCCGGATGGAGCACCGAGGTCGGGTTGGTGGGGTTGCCCACCACCACCAGGTCGGCTTCCCGCGGCACCGCGGCCGGGTCCAGCCGGAAACCGTCCTCCTCCCGCAGCACCACCCGGTGCACCCGGTGGCCGGCGTCCCGCAGCGCCGCCTCCGGCTCGGTGAACTGCGGGTGCACCACGGTCGGCCGGCGTGCCGCCAGCGCCCGGGCCAGCAGCACGAACGCCTCCGCCGCGCCCGCCGTCAGCAGCACCTCCTCCGTGGGACGGCCGTGCCGGGCGGCCACCGCGCGGCGGGCCGCCCGGCCGTCCGGATAGGCGGCGAGCGTGCTCAGCGAGGCGGTGATGCGCGCGGTGAGCCACGCCGGGGGCGTGCGGGTACGGACGTTGACGGCCAGGTCGGTCAGGTCCGCGCCCGCGTCACGCACCTCGGCGTCGCCGTGGTGGCGCAGGTCGTGGCCGTCGTCAGTGGGAGTGGACATGGCCGTGGTCGTGGTGGCCGTGGCCGTGCGAGGGGTCGTCGGGGTGGTGGTGCGGCTGCTGCGGCATGCCGACGCGCTCCTCGAAACCGGGCAGCGCTATCCGGTACACGCACGAGTCGCAGTTCATCCGCAGGTCGCCGGTGAGCGTCTCGCGGTAGCGCTCCATCACCAGCTCGACCAGTTCCTCGGTGGGGCCGATGACGTCCGCGTGGCGCACCTCGACCTCCGGGTGGGCGTCCGCCCAGCCCTGCGCCTGCTGCCGCACCCGGTCCGGGAGCACCCCGGTGAACAGGAAGTAGGGCAGCACCACGATCCGCTCGGCGCCGAGCCTGGCGCACCGGTCCAGACCTGACGGTACGTCAGGTGCGGCGAGGGAGACGAACGCGGTCTCCACGTTCGCGTACCCGCGCCCCTCCCACAGCAGTCGGGCCACCTTGAACACCTCGGCGTTGGCGTCCGGGTCGGTGGACCCCCGGCCCACCAGCAGCACCGTGGTCCGCGCCCGGTCGGCCGGGGTGCGCGCGGACTCGCCCAGCGCCTCGTCCAGCCGCCGCTCCAGCACCTTCAGCAGCCCCGGGTGCGGCCCCAGCGGACGGCCGTAGGCGTAGCTGGTGCCCGGGTGGCGCCGCTCCTCACGGGCGAGCGCGGCCGGGATGTCGCCCTTGGCGTGGCCCGCCGAGACCAGCACCAGCGGCACCGCGGCGAACCGCCGCACCCCCCGCTCGACCAGCTCGGCCACCGCGTCCGCCAGCGGCGGCGGCGACAGCTCGATGAACCCTCCGCCCACCGGCAACTGCGGGTTGCGCTCGCCGAGTTCCCGGACGAAGGACCGGAACGCCTCCGCGCCCGCCTCGTCCCGCGTGCCGTGCCCCACGAGCAGCAGGGCGGGGGCGGGCGGTTGCGGCGCGGCGGCGTCGGACGCGGGTTGCGGGGACGAGGTCATGCGAGGGGTCTCCTTGCTCGTTGCGACGGGAAGCGGGGACGGAAGCGGTCAGCTCTGCCAGCGGTAGCCGCGCGGGGTCACCATGCGGCCGGCCACCTCGCGGGTGGCGGTGTTGCCGACGGTCACCACGGTCACCATGTCCACCGTGGTCACGTCGAGCGCGGCCAGCGTGGTGACCTCGCCGCGCTCGTCGGGGCGCGAGGCGGCGTGCACCACGCCGACCGGGGTGCCGGGGGAGCGGTGGGCGGCCAGGATCTCCAGCGCCTTGGGCAGTTGCCAGTCGCGGCCCCGGCTGCGCGGGTTGTAGAAGGTGACCACCAGATCGGCCTCGGCCGCCGCCCGCACCCGCCGCTCGATCACCTCCCACGGGGTGTGCAGGTCCGACAGGCTGATCGAGACGTGGTCGTGGCCGAGCGGCGCGCCCAGCACCGCCGCCGCGGCCAGCGCCGCGGTCACCCCGGGCACCCCGGTCACGTCGATGTCCGCGGTCGCCTCGGCCAGCGCCGGCGACGCCATCGCGTAGACCCCCGCGTCACCGCTGCCGATCAGCGCCACCGCGTGCCCGGCCCGGGCCTGCGCCACCGCCGTGCGCGCCCGCTCCTCCTCCGCGCCCAGCCCGGACTCCAGCACCCGGGTGCCCGGCCGCAGCAGATCGCGGATCTGGTCCACGTACTGGTCCAGGCCGACCACCACCGACGCGCGCCGCAGTTCGGTACGGGCCCGCGGGGTGAGCAGGTCGCGGGCGCCGGGGCCGAGGCCGACCACCGCGAGCCGGCCGCGCGGACGGCGCCGGGCCACCGCGGCGGTGGCCATCGCGGCCCGCCCCTCGGGGGCCGACTTCCGCTTGGGGACCAGGAGTTCACCGCCGGGCGCGGCGGCCAGCGCGGCGGCCTCGGCGACCGACGGGGTGCCCACCGCGGCCAGCGGCGCGGCCGACGGGTTGGGCACCTCGATCGCCTCCAGCGCCGCCGCCGGATACGTCAGCAGCGGCACCCCGAAGTGCTCCGCGGTCGCCACCACGCCCGGCTCGTCCGCCTTGGCGTCGACGGTGGCGAGCGCGGCCACGCTGCGCGCCGACAGCCCCGCGCCGGCCAGCGCCGACTCCACCAGTTCCCGCACCTCCCGGGTCGGCGCCCCCCTGCTGGCGCCCACCCCGACCACCAGGGACGGCGGACGCAGCACCGCGGTGCGCCCGTCCAACTCCTCGACCCGGTCGCCGACCACCAGCCGGACGTCACTGTCAGTGGTCGCCGTTACGTTGGGTGGCAGAGCAGGAAGGGGGTGGACGTCATGGGCGTCCAGTCGTACCGGGTCACCGTCGAGCATCGCGCGGCTCACCGCCGCCACCGCGCCCTCCACCGGCCAGCCCAGGGTGTCCAGCCCCGGCAGGCCGACCGCGTCGGTGGCCGTGGTCACCACCGGGCGGCAGCCCAGCACCTCGCCCACCGCGTGCGCCAGTTCGTTGGCGCCGCCCTCGTGGCCGCCCAGCAGGGCCACCGCGTGCTGCTGCGCCTCGTCCACGCAGACCACCCCGGGGTCGGTGGCCTTGTCCGCCAGCAGCGGCGTCACCAGCCGCACCACCGCGCCGGTGGCCAGGAAGCACACCAGCCGGTCGCACTCGGCGAAGGCGCGGGCGACGGCCTCCTTGACCGGGCCGTCGTAGACGGCGGTGGTCTCCGGCCAGGCGGTGGCCAGCCGGTCGCGGGCGGCGGCGCCGGCCGCGGTGGCGGCGATCAGGCCGATCACGTGAGTGCTCCTTCGTCGGGGGTCGTTCGCGGTGCCGAGGGGTTACCCGCGCGAGGCGCGCAGCGCCTTGCGGGCCGCCGGGTCGGCCTTGCGGTAACCGTGGAAGTGCCCGGGGTGGTACAGGTGGGAACGGGTGCCGGTGGCCGACAGCGCCGGGCCGACGAGGAACAGCGTGTGCTTCCACAGCTTGTGTTCCTTGACGGTCTCCTCCAGCGTGCCGACGGTGCAGCGCAGCACCAGCTCCTCCGGCCAGGTGGCCTGGTAGGCGACGATCACCGGGGTGTCCGGCGGGTAGCCGCCCTCGGTCAGCTCGGCCGCCAGCTGTCCGGACCGGGCCGCGGAGAGGAAGACCGCCATCGTGGTGCCGTGCCGGGCGAACTCCCGGACCTCCTCACCCGGCGGCATCGGCGTCTTGCCGCCGCCCAGCCGGGTCAGGATCACCGACTGCGCCACCTCCGGCACGGTCAGCTCCCGTTGCGCCACGGCCGCCACCGCGGAGAACGCCGAGACCCCCGGCACCACCTCGGTGGCCAGCCCCAACCCGGCGCAGTGGTCGAGCTGTTCCTGGGTGCCGCCCCACAACGCCGGGTCGCCGGAGTGGATCCGGGCCACCCGCAGCCCCTCCTCGGCGGCCCTGCGGTAGACGGCCACCACGTCCTCCAGCGACATCGCCGCCGAGTCCAGGATCTCCGCCCCGGGCCGCGCGTGCTCCAGCACCTCGGCCTGCACCAGGCTGGCCGCCCAGATCACCACGTCGGCCTCGGCGATCGCCCGCGCCGCCCGGAACGTCAGCAGGTCGGCCGCGCCCGGCCCGGCCCCGACGATCGTCACCTTGCCGGTCACAGCTTGCCTCCTCGGCTCTCCCGGCGGGCGGGAGCGATCAGCGTGGACAGATACGGCAGCGGGCCGTCGAGCAGCTCCGACGCCGGGCGGATCGACTCCTCCGGCAGACCGAGCGCCGACCCCCACACCGCGTCCTCGGTGCGGCCGGTCTCCCGCAGCACCCCGGCCACCTCCTCGGCCAGCCGGCCGAACTTGTACGCCACCACCGTGCCCGGCCCGGTCAGCGCCTCCTTGAGCACCGCCGAGCCCGCGGTCACCGGCACCAGGGTCAGCGGCTCGGTGCCCTCGGTGAGCACCGCGCCGGAACGGGCCGCCAGGTCCTGCATGGCGGTGATACCCGGCACCGTCTCCACCACCAGCCCGGGCACCAGCGCGCAGACCGTCTGCGCGAGGTAGGTGAACGTCGAGTACACGTTGGGGTCGCCGATGGTGGCGAAGGCCACCGTGGCGTGGTCGCCCAGCAGCCCGGCCACCCGCCGGCCGGCCGCGTCCCAGGCGGCCTCCCGACGGGCCCGGTCCTGGCGCTCGTTGAGCGCGAAGACCACCCGCACCACCTTGGCGGCGTCCACGTAGTGCAGCACGGTGGCCTCCGCCCGGCCGCGCTCCAGGGTGTCCATCACGGGCACCACCACCACCTCGGCCGACCGCAGCGCGGCCACGCCCTTGACCGTCACCAGCTCCGGATCGCCGGGGCCCACCCCGACCCCGATCAGACGGCTGCTCATGCCGCGCACCTCTCGACGAACCTGCGGGCGATCGACGGTTCGGCCGCCCAGTGCACATGGAGATAGGAGGCGTGCACGCCCTCATGGACAAAGCCCTCGCCCCGGCGCCGCGGCCCGGTCAGCCCCCAGGCGGGGCCGGCCGGCGGCTCGCCCGACCCCGGCTCGGTCACCGTGCGGTGGAACTCGTGGCCGCGCACCCGGGTGCCGGCCGCCGCCAGCACACTGTCCCCGAGCGCCACCGCCTCCCGGTAGCCCAGGGTCAGCCGTTCCGCCATCCGGGCCCGTACGTCCAGCACCCCGCACATCGGCCGGCCGTCCAATTCCCGCGCCAGGTACAGCAGTCCGGCGCACTCGGCGGCCACCGGGCCGCCGGCGGCGGCGAACGCGGCCACCGCGGCCCGCAACGGCTCGTTGGCCGACAGCTCCGGGGCGTACACCTCGGGGAAGCCGCCGCCGATCACCAGCCCGGCGGTGCCCCGTGGCAGCCGTTCGTCACGCAGCGGGTCGAACGCCACCACCCGGGCGCCCGCGGCGGTCAGCAACTCGGCGTGCTCGGCGTAGGAGAAGGTGAACGCCGGCCCGCCGGCCACCGCCACCACCGGCCCCGGCGCCCCGGCACCGCCGCCCGCCCCGGGCCCGGCCACCGCGCCGCCGACGGCGACCGCCGCCTCCCACGGCGGCACGTCCAGCGGCGGCGCGCTGCGGGCCAGCGCCAGCAGCGCCTCCAGGTCGCAGCCGGCGGCGACCCGGCCGGCCATGTCCCGTACCGCGGCCACCGCCTCGGCACGCCGCTCGGCCACCGGCACCAGGCCCAGGTGGCGGGCGGGCGTCACCAGCGAGGCGTCCCGGCGCAGCACCCCGAGGACGGGCACCCCGGAGGCGTCCAGCGCCTCCCGCAGCAACTCCTCGTGGCGTTCGGAGCCCACCTTGTTGAGCACCACGCCGCCGATCCGCACCTCCGGGTCCCACGACGCGAAGCCGTGCACCAGGGCGGCCACCGAACGCGACTGCGACGAGGCGTCCACCACCAGCACCACCGGCGCCCGCAGCACCTTGGCCACCTGCGCCGTCGAGGCCGTCTCGCCCAGCCCGGCGGCGCCGTCGTAGAGCCCCATCACGCCCTCGACCACGGCGACCTCGGCACCGGCCGCGCCGTGCCGGAACAACGGCGCGATCCGCTCCGGGCCGCACAGGTAGGCGTCCAGGTTGCGCCCCGGGCGGCCGGTGGCCAGCGCGTGGTAGCCCGGGTCGATGTAGTCCGGGCCCACCTTGTGGCCGGAGACGGCGAGGCCGCGCGCGGCCAGGGCGGCCATCAGCCCGGTGGCCACCGTCGTCTTGCCGCTCCCGGAGGCCGGCGCGGCGACGACCAGCCGGGGAACGTTCACCACTCGATGCCCCGCTGGCCCTTCTGCCCGACGTCCATCGGGTGCTTGACCTTCGTCATCTCGGTCACCAGGTCGGCCGCGTCCAGCAGCGGCTGCGGCGCGTTGCGGCCGGTGATCACCACGTGCTGGGAGCCGGGCCGGTCGCGCAGCACCGAGATCACCTCGTCGGTGTCGACCCAGCCCCAGTGCATCGGGTACGCGAACTCGTCGAGCACGTACAGCTGGTACGTCTCGGCCGCCAGGTCACGCTTGACCTGCTCCCAGCCCTCCCGGGCCGCGTCCTCGCTGGAGGCGATGTCGCGCTGCACCCACGACCAGCCCTCGCCCATCTTGTGCCAGGTGACGGCGCCGCCCTCGCCGGAGTCGCCGAGCACCCGCAGCGCCCGCTCCTCGCCCACCCGCCACTTGGCGGACTTGACGAACTGGAAGACCCCGACCGGCCACCCCTGGTTCCAGGCGCGCAGCGCCAGCCCGAAGGCCGCCGTGGACTTCCCCTTGCCGGGTCCGGTGTGCACGATCAGCAACGGCCGGTTGCGCCGCTGCCGGGTCGTCAGCCCGTCGTCCGGTACCACACTCGGTTTGCCCTGCGGCATTACGCGGCCCTCCTCGCGTCCCGTACCACGGCGGACACGGTGTCCGCGCGCAACTCCTCCAGCGTCACCGCGGTGCCCGCCAGGTCGCGGGCGAGCGCGCCCGCCAGACCCAGCCGCACCGGCCCGGACTCGCAGTCCACCACCACCGAGGCCACCTGGTCGGCGGCGAGCTGCCGGGCGGCCCGGGTGGCCAGCGCCACCGGTTCCGGCCCGCCGGTGGCCCGGCCGTCGGTCACCACCAGCAGCAGCGGGCGCCGTGCCGGATCCCGCAGCCGCTCCACCCGCAGCACCTCCCGGGCCTTGGCGAGCCCGGCGGCCAGCGGGGTACGGCCACCGGTGGGCAGCCGCTCCAGCCGGGCGGCCCCGACCTCCACCGACGAGGTGGGCGGCAGCGCCAGCTCGGCGCCGGTGCCCCGGAAGGTGATCAGCCCCACCTTGTCGCGCCGCTGGTAGGCGTCGAGCAGCAAGGAGAGCACGGCGCCCTTGACGGCCGTCATCCGCTGCCGGGCCGCCATCGAGCCGGAGGCGTCCACCACGAAGAGCACCAGGTTGCCCTCGCGGCCCTCGCGCACCGCCTGGCGCAGGTCGTCCTTGCGCAGCACCAGCCCCGGTCCGCTGCGGCCCCGGGCGCGCTGGTGCGGCGCGGCGGCGTGCACGGTGGCGGCCAGGTGGAGCCGGGTGAGCGGGCCCTGCGGGCGGCGGGCGCCGATGGTGCGGCCATGGTCGGTACGGGCCCGGGAACGCCGCCCGGCCGCCCCGTCGCCGAGGCCGGCCACGGTCAGGGTGCGGGCCTTGAACGGCTCTCCGGCCGGGGCCGCCGCCTGCTCACCGCCGCCGCTGCCCGCGCCGCGCGGCTCGCCCTCGGCCGCCTCGTTCCCGGTCGCCTCGCCCGGTCCGGGCGTGGGGGAGGGGGAGGGCGGTGGCGACTGGCCGTCGTCCTCCCCGGACTCGCGCGGGGGCTGTCCGCCGGGGCCGTCCGGCCCGCCGCCGCCCGGCCCGTCGGGGCCGTCCGGTCCGTCCGGGTCCGGGTCGTCGTCGCCGCCGAACTCCCGCAAGGTGTCGTCGAGTTGCCGCTCGTCCAGGCCCGGCGCGTCGAACGGGTTGCGGCGGCGCCGGTGCGGCAGCGCCAGCAGCGCGGCCTGCCGCACGTCCTCGGCGAGCACCTGGGTGCGGCCCGCCCAGGCGGCCAGCGCGGTGGCGGTACGGGCGGTGACGATGTCGGCGCGCATCCCGTCCACGTCGAACGCGGCGCACACCGCGGCGATCTGGCGCAGCGCCGCGTCACCGAGCACCACCGACGGCAGCAGCGCCCGCGCCGCGGCGATCCGCTCGCGCAGCGCCTCCTCCTCGGCCGCCCAGCGCGCCGCGAAGGCGGCCGGGTCGTCGTCGTAGGCGAGCCGGCGGCGCACCACCTCGACCCGCTCGTCCGCCTCCCGCGAGGCGGCCACCTCCACGGTGAGCCCGAAGCGGTCCAGCAGCTGCGGACGCAGCTCGCCCTCCTCCGGGTTCATCGTGCCCACCAGCAGGAAGCGGGCCGCGTGGCGCACCGAGACGCCCTCCCGCTCCACGTAGCAGGCGCCCATCGCGGCGGCGTCCAGCAGCAGGTCGACCAGCGCGTCGTGCAGCAGGTTGACCTCGTCGACGTAGAGCAGCCCGCGGTGGGCCGCGGCCAGCAGGCCCGGCTCGAAGGCCTTCTTCCCCTCGGCGAGGGCGCGTTCGATGTCCAGGGCGCCGACGAGCCGGTCCTCCGAGGCGCCGACCGGCAGCTCGACCATGCGGGCCGCACGGGTCGCGCCGCCCGCGTCCGCCGGGTGCGGGCCGTCCGGGCAGCCCGGGTCGGGCGCCGCCGGGTCGCACGAGAAACGGCACCCGGGGACCACCTCGACCGGCGGCATCAGGGCCGACAGCGCCCGTACCGCGGTCGACTTGGCGGTCCCCTTCTCACCGCGCACCAGCACCCCGCCCACCGCCGGGGAGACGGCGTTGAGCAGCAGCGCCAGCCGCAGATCGGCCATCCCGACGATCGCCGTGAACGGGTAAGGGGTGGTGGTGCTCATGCGTCGCCGCCCTCCAGATCGCCTTCGAGTTCCAGGTACGTCTCGCGCAGCCGCTCCAGCGTCTCCGCGTCCGGCTCGGCCCACAGGCCGCGCTCGGCGGCCTCCAGCAGCCGCTCGCTGATCCCGCGCAGCGCCCACGGGTTGGACTTCTTCATGAACTCGCGGTTCTCCGGCGCGAAGACGTAGGCGCTCGCGAGCTTCTCGTACATCCAGTCGTCCACCACGCCGGCCGTGGCGTCGTAGCCGAAGAGGTAGTCCACGGTGGCCGCCATCTCGAAGGCGCCCTTGTAGCCGTGGCGCCGCATCGCCGCCATCCAGCGCGGGTTGACCACCCGGGCGCGGAAGACCCGGTGCGTCTCCTCGGCCAGCGTGCGGGTCCTGACCTGGTCGGTCAGCGCGCTGTCGCCGACGTACGCCTGCGGGGAGGCGCCGGTCAGGTGGCGGACCATGGCCACCATGCCGCCGTGGTACTGGAAGTAGTCGTCGGCGTCGGCGATGTCGTGCTCGCGGGTGTCGACGTTCTTGGCGGCCACCTGGATCCGGCGGAAGGCCGCCTCCATGTCACCGCGCGCCGGGCTGCCGTCGAGGCCGCGGCCGTAGGCGTAGCCGCCCCACACCGCGTAGACCTCGGCGAGGTCGGCGTCGGAACGCCAGTTGCGGGCGTCGATCAGCGGCAGCAGACCGGCACCGTAGGCGCCCGGCTTGGAGCCGAAGATCCGGGCGGTGGCGCGCCGCCGGTCGCCGTGGGCGGCGGTGTCCTCGTCGGCGTGCGCCCGTACGTAGTTGGCCTCGGCGTCCTCGTCGAGTTCGGCGACGGCCCGCACCGCGTCGTCCACCAGGGCGACCACGTGCGGGAAGGCGTCCCGGAAGAAGCCGGAGATGCGCACCGTGACGTCGACGCGGGGGCGGCCCAGTTCGGCGGCGGGCACGATCTCGAACCCGGTCACCCGGCGCGAGGCGTCGTCCCACACCGGACGGCACCCCAGCAGCGCCAGGATCTCGGCGATGTCGTCGCCCTGGGTGCGCATGCACGAGGTGCCCCACACCGTCAGCCCCACCGACCTGGGGTAGGCGCCGGTGTCGGCGAGGTGGCGGGCGAGCAGCGAGTCGGCCAGCGCCGAGCCGACGTCCCAGGCGAGCCGGGAGGGGATCGCCTTGGGGTCCACCGAGTAGAAGTTGCGCCCGGTCGGCAACACGTTGACCAGGCCCCGGGTGGGCGAGCCGGACGGGCCGGCCGGGACGTAGCCGCCGCGCAGCGCGCGCAGCACGTTCTCGATCTCGTCGTCGGTACGGGCCAGCCGCGGCACCACCTCGGCGCAGGCGAACTCCAGCACCCGCACCGCGTCGGGGATGTCGCGCCCGGTCACCTCGGCCACCACCGCGGCGGCCTCGGGGACGGCCCAGTCGCGGGCCTCCAGCGTCTCGGCGAGCCGCCGGGCGACCCGTTCCAGCAGGTCGATCGCGTCCGAGGCGGTGCGCGCCGGGCCCTCGGCCAGCGCGGTCAGCGCCTCCGGAACCGCCACCCGGGCCCCCGGCTCGGCCAGCAACTCCCGTTCCACCAGCCCGTATTCGGCCGCCAGCGACGCCCGCAGCCCCGGCAGAGCCCCCGCGGTTCCACCCCAGATCTGCGCCGACCGCAGCACCGCCAGCACCAGGTTGACCCGTGCCTCGCCGACCGGGCCGCCGCCCAGGATGTGCAGGCCGTCACGGATCTGCACGTCCTTGATCTCGCACAGCCAGCCGTCGATGTGCATGACGAACTCGTCGAACTCGTCCTCATCGGGCTGCTCGTCCACCTGGAGGTCGTGGTGGAGCTCGGCGGCCCGCACCAGCGTCCAGATCTGGCCGCGCACGGCCGGTGCCTTCGCCGGGTCCAGGTCGCTGACGAGCGCGTACTCGTCCAGCAGTTGCTCCAGCTTGGCGAGGTCGCCGTAGGAGTCGGCGCGGGCCATCGGCGGGACCAGGTGGTCGACCACGGTGGCGTGGCCGCGCCGCTTGGCCTGGGTGCCCTCACCGGGGTCGTTGACGATGAACGGGTAGACCAGCGGCAGTTCGCCCAGCACCGCGTCGGGCGCGCACCCCCGGGACAGGCCGAGTCCCTTGCCCGGCAGCCACTCCATGGTGCCGTGCTTGCCCAGGTGGACGACGGCGTCGGCGCCGAACGACCGCTCCAGCCAGCGGTAGGCGGCCAGGTAGTGGTGGGAGGGCGGCAGGTCGGGGTCGTGGTAGATGGCGATCGGGTTCTCCCCGAAGCCGCGCGGCGGCTGGATCATGATCACCACGTTGCCGAAGCGCAGCGAGGCCAGCACGATCTCGTCGCCGTCCACGTAGAGCGAGCCCGGCGGCTCCCCCCAGTGCTCCAGCATCGCCTCGCGCAGCGCCGGGTCGAGCGTGGCGAACCACTCCCGGTAGTCCGCCAGCGGAACCCGCGCCGGGGCCGCCGCCAACTGCTCCTCGGTGAGCCATTCCACGTCGTGGCCGCCGGCCGCGATCAGCCGGTGGATCAGCTCGTCGCCGTCGTCCGGGTGGTCGCCGGTGTCGTACCCGGCCGCCCGCAGCGCGTCCAGCAGCCGCACCGCGGAGGCCGGGGTGTCCAGCCCGACGGCGTTGCCGACCCGGGAGTGCTTGGTGGGGTACGCGGTGAAGACCAGGGCGAGCTTCTTGTCCGCGTCGGCCTTGTGGCGCAGCGCCGCGTGGCGCACCGCGATCCCGGCCACCCGCCCGGCCCGCTCGGGGTCGGCGACGTAGACCGGTACGTCGTCGTCGCCGGTCTCCTTGAAGGAGAACGGAACGGTGATCAGCCGGCCGTCGAACTCCGGGATGGCCACCTGCATCGCCGCGTCCATCGGGGTCAGCGCCGCGTCCGACGCCTCCCAGGCCGCCCGCGACGAGGTGAGGCAGAGCCCCTGGAGCACCGGCACGTCCAGCTCGGCGAGCGCGCCGACGTCCCACGCCTCCTCGTCGCCGCCGGCCGAGGCGTCCGAGGCGACCGTGCCGCCGGCCGCGAGCACCGTGGCCACCAGCGCGTCCGCCCGCCCCAGCAGTTCGTACAGCCCCGGGTCGGCACCGCGTAGTGAACCGCAGTACACCGGCAGCGGATTGGCGCCCTTGGCCTCGATCGCCTCGCACAGGGTGTCCACGAACGCGGTGTTGCCGGAGAGTTCGTGGGCCCGGTAGAAGAGCACGCCGACCGTGGGGCGGTCCTCCTTGAGCTGGTAGGAGCCGTGCACCCCGTAGGCGGGCATCGGCTCCGGCGGGGCGAACCCCTCGCCGGTCAGGGCCACGGTGTCGGTCAGGAAGCGGGCCAGCTCGGCGAGGTTGCGCGGGCCGCCCTCGACCAGGTAGCGCAGCGCCTCGGCCACCACGCCGGCCGGCACCGAGGACATCGCCATCAGCTCCGCGTCCGGCACCGCCTCGCCGCCCAGCAGCACGGTCGGCACCCCGCTCGCGGCCAGCGCCGCCAGCCCCTCCTCCCAGGCCCGTTTGCCGCCCAGCAGCCGGACCACGGCGACCGTGACGCCGTCCAGCAGCGCGGGCAGGTCCTCCGCGGTCAGCCGGGTCGGGTTGCCGGTCCGGTAGGCGGCACCGCAGGCCCGGGCGGCCAGCAGGTCGGTGTCGGCGGTGGACAGCAGCGCAACGGTGTGCTCGTTGTTCACGGTGCTCCCGGGGGAAGGAAGGGGAGGCCGGCCGGAACGCCGTCCTCGATCAGCCGCAGCAGTGCCGCGGTGTCCGCGTGCTCCTCGATCAGATCGCCGAGCCGGTCGAGCTGCTCCTCGCGCAGCGCGCCGAAGGAGGTGTCCGGCGCGGGGACGAAACGGCGCCCCGCCGCCTTCGCCACCCGGCGCAGGAACGCCCGGCGGAAACCGTCGCTCTCCAGCGAGCCGTGCCAGTGGGTGCCCCACACCGCGCCGACCCGGCAGCCGTCCAGGAACGCCTCGTCGCCGCCGCGCACCTCGGCCACCCCGTGGTGGATCTCGTAGCCCTCCACGGGTTCGCCGAACTCCTTGCCGGACGGCCGGGCCAGCGTCTTTTCGGCGGCGAACCGCACCCGTACCGGCAGCACGCCCAGCGCCTCGACGGTGCCGGCGCGGGACTCGACGTCGTCCTCGACGACCTCGCCGAGCATCTGGAAGCCGCCGCAGATGCCCAGCACCGGACGGCCCTCGGCGGCCCGGCGCACCACGGCGTCGGCCAGCCCGCGCTCCCGCAGCCAGGCCAGCGCCCGTACCGTGCCGCGGGTGCCGGGCAGCACCACCAGGTCGGCGTCGGCCAGCTCCTCGGGGCGGTCCACGAAGCGCACCACGACCCCGGGTTCGGCGGCGAGCGCGTCCACGTCGGTGAAGTTGGACATCAGCGGCACCGCGGCCACCGCGACCCGCAGCACGTCCTCCCCGTACGGGGGCGTCACGGCCGACTCGCGCACGGTGCCGCGCAACGACACCCGCAGCCCGTCCTCCTCGTCGATGCCCAGGCCGTGCCGGAACGGCAGCACCCCCAGCGTCTGACGGCCCGTCAGTTTCCGGAGGCTCTCCAGCCCCGGCTCCAGCAGCGTCACGTCACCGTGGAACTTGTTGACCAGGTAGCCGGCGATCAGCGCCTGGTCCTCGCGGTCCAGGAGCGCGGTGGTGCCGAAGAACGAGGCGAAGACCCCGCCGCGGTCTATGTCGCCGACCACCACCACCGGCAGCCGCGCGGCCCGCGCCAGCCCCATGTTGACGATGTCGCTGCGCCGCAGGTTGATCTCGGCCGGGCTGCCGGCCCCCTCGCAGATCACCACGTCGTGGGTACGGCGCAGTTCGGCCAGGCAGTCGGTGACGGTGCCCAGCAACTCCCGCTGCCGCCCGTCATGGTAGCCCCGTGCGCTCAACTCACCCACCGGCCTGCCCAGCAGCACCACCTGGCTGCTGCTCTCCCCGCCCGGCTTGAGCAGCACCGGGTTCATCAGCGCCGTCGGCTCCACCCGCGCGGCCTGCGCCTGCATCGCCTGGGCCCGGCCGATCTCGGCGCCGCCGCGGGTGACGAAGGAGTTGAGCGACATGTTCTGCGCCTTGAACGGCGCCACCCGCACACCCCGCCGCACCAGCCACCGGCAGATCCCGGCGGTCACCACGCTCTTGCCCGCGTCCGAGGTGGTCCCGGCCACCAGCAGTCCGCCTGTCACCGACGCCTCCTCGACACCAGCCCCGCACCGGCGCAGACCGCCAGCGCCAGCAACCCCACCCGGCGCGACAGCCGCACCGCGCGCTCCACATCGGCCACCTCGACCGGCCGCCCGGCCGCGCCCAGCACCGGCCGGTGCTCCACCCGCCCGCCGTACGACAGCGTGCCGCCCAGCCGGACGCCCAACGCGCCCGCGAACGACGCCTCCACCGGCCCCGCGTTGGGGCTCGGGTGGCGCCGTCCGTCGTCCCGCCACACCCGCCAGGCGCCGCGCGGATCGGGTCCGGCCACGGTCGCCAGCAACGCGGTCAGCCGGGCGCCCGGCCACCCCAGCACGTCGTCGAGCCGGGCCGCCGCCCAGCCGAACCGCCGGTAACGCGGCGAACGGTGACCCACCATCGCGTCCAGCGTGTTGACCGCCCGGAAGGCGGCGAGCCCCGGCACCCCGCCGATCGCCCCCCACACCAGCGCGCCGACCACCGCGTCGGAGGTGTTCTCGGCCACCGACTCGACCACGGCACGGGCGATCTGCGGCCCGTCCAGCGCCTGCGGATCCCGGCCGCACAGGTGCGGCAGCCGTTCCCGGGCCGCCGTCAGGTCCCCGTCCGCCAGCGCCGCGGCCACCGCCCGGGCCTCCCGCCCCAGCGACGTACCGCCCAGCACCGACCAGGTCACCACGGCGCCCAGCGCGGTGGCGGCCAACGGGGAACGGCGGGTCAGCCGCTCGGCGGCGTACCCGGCGGCCAGCACCCCGCCCGCGCACACCGCGGTGAAGAGCGCGCCCCGGCCCCGGTCGTCCCGCCACAGCCGGCGCTCCGCCGCCGAGGCGGCCCGGCCGAACGCGGCCACCGGATGCGCCCGGCGCGGGTCACCGGCGAGCAGGTCGCAGGTGTAGCCCAGGGCGGCGCCGTACGCGAAGAAGCGATCGGCACGCATCGGTTCAGTCCGCCGTCGCGCCTCGGGACGGCCTCGTCGGCAGGGGTGGGGGCGGTGTGCCGGGCATGGCAGAAGTCCTCACTCAGGGTCCGCGCCCTGGTTCGACGTGACCGGCGACGAGAGTCTCCTGGCTCCCGGATCGGCACGCCCCCGGCCTTCCAGCCGCTCACGCGGCCGTGACGCTCGGGTGGGGACGTGCTCCCCGGTGACAGTGGCGGGACCGCGCCGGATTCGCACCGGCTTCCTCTGCTGTCGCCGTTGGGCATAGCGCCGTATGGCACCGCGAAGTCCACCATGGGCCGCGAACGCGCGTCAACCTTGTGTGAGCGCCCCCACGGGGTGTATGCGCAGGTGGAGACGGGAAGGCCGGCCCGACGCACGGGCCGGCCACGGCGGTTCAGCCGACGATGAGCCAGATCCCGTAGGCCACCGCCGCCGTGCACAGCGCGAAGCACAGGTAGGCGCCCGCCCGCCGGGCTGAGGCGGTCTGACCGCCGGGGCCCGCCGGGGCCTGCTTCGCCAGCCCCGCCACGCCCAGCGTGAACAGCGCGACCAGCGCCACCGTGACGCCCACGCCGACGCCGAGCACCGAGGCGAAGCCCGCCCAGTCGATCTTCACAGCAGCGCTTCCTTCTGTGCGGCGGCCGGGGCGGCCGGGACCACGGGGGGAACGGAGGCCGCCGGCGCCGGCAGCACGGCCGTCAGCGGCGCGACGGGCGCCACGGCCGGGGCGAACGGGTCGAAGCCCTCCTCGGCGGCTTCGGCGGCGGGCTCCGCCACCGGCGCCACGTCGTTGACGTTGGTGTGGTCCACCGGCTTGCGCTGTGAGACCAGCCACGCGGCCAGCCCCACCGCCAGCCCGATCGCGCCGACCACGATCACGCCCCAGGTGCCCTGCTCGGACAGGAGGGCGGCGCCGGACGCCACGAGCCCGGCGGCGGGCAGCGTGATCACCCAGGAGGCGGCCATCCGGCCGGCCGTGCCCCACCGCACCACGGCGCCCTTGCGGCCGACCCCGGCCCCGAGCACCGCGCCGGAGCACACGTGCGTGGTGGAGAGCGCGAAGCCCAGGTGGGACGAGGCGAGGATCACCGTCGCGGCCCCGGTCTGGGCGGCGAAGCCCTGCTGCGGCTGGATGTCGGTGAGCCCCTTGCCCAGGGTGCGGATGATCCGCCAGCCGCCGACGTACGTACCCAGCGCCATGGCGGCACCGGCCGCCACGATCACCCACAGCGGCGGGTCGGCGTGCGGCGCCACCAGGCCGCCGGTCACCAGCGCCAGGGTGATCACGCCCATCGTCTTCTGCCCGTCGCTGGTGCCGTGGGCCAGCGAGACCAGCCCGGCCGAGGCGATCTGCCCGGCCCGGTAACCCTTGGCGGTGGCCGCCGGGTCCGCGCCGCGCCCGATCCGGTAGGTCGCCCGGGTGGCCAGCGCCGAGGCGATCCCGGCGATCAGCGGGGAGGCCACCGCCGGGATCAGCACCTTCATCACGATCGCGTCGGCGTGCACCCCGTGGACGCCCACCGAGGCCAAGGTGGCCCCGATCAACCCGCCGAACAGGGCGTGCGAGGAACTGGACGGCAGCCCGGCCAGCCAGGTCACCAGGTTCCACACGATCGCGCCGATCAGCCCGGCGAAGATCACTTCCGGGTGCACCCCGGCCTTCTCGTCGATGATGCCGCCCGAGATGGTCTTGGCGACCTGCACCGACAGGAACGCCCCGGCCAGGTTGAGCACCGCGGCCATCGCCACGGCCGCTCTCGGCTTCATCGCCCCGGTGGAGATGGTGGTCGCCATGGCGTTGGCGGTGTCGTGGAAGCCGTTCGTGAAGTCGAACACGAGCGCGGTGACGATCACGACTCCGACGAGCAACGTGATGTGGTCCATTCACCCAGGCAATCGTTCGAGCGGGCAGAGACGCGGCGACCGTACGGACCGAGAATGAACGGAAGGTGAACTGACGGCATCCTCCCGGCGGTCACCGCGACCCCTTCACCATCGCACCCCCCGACCGGCCCGCCAGGGCGCGCTGAGGCGACGGGCGGTGCGGCCGGCCCCGCCGCACGCCTGAGCGCCCGCGCGGGCGGCGGAACACCCGGCGCTAGCCCCGCCCGGAGATCCGGTCCGCCAGCCGGGCCACCGGGTCCGTGTGTGCCGTGCGGCCGGCGCGCTCGCGGCGGTCGGCCGTCCGGTAGGCGGCGTACAGGGTGTGCACCCCGAGCCAGCGCAGCGGCTCCGGCTCCCAGCGCCGTACCCGGTGGGAGACCCACGGCAGCGTGGTCAGCCCGGTCGCCCCGCCCTGTCCGGAGTCGAGCCGCACCAGATCGCACAGGGTGCGCGCGGCCAGGTTGGCGGTGGCCACCCCGCTGCCCACGTAACCCCCGGCCCAGCCCAGCCCCGTGGTGCGGTCCAGCTCCACCGCGGCGCACCAGTCCCGCGGCACCCCCAGCACCCCCGACCAGGCGTGGTCGACCGCCGCCCCGGCGGCGGCCGGGAAGAGACGCACCAGGATCTCCCGCAGCGCCGCCACGGTGGCCGGCCGGGTGCGCCCGTCGTTGTCGGTGCGCGACCCGAACCGGTACGGCACCCCCCGGCCGCCGAGCGCGATCCGGCCGTCCTCGGTGCGCTGCGCGTACATGTACGCGTGCGCCAGGTCGCCCAGCGTCTCGCGGCCCTCCCAGCCGATGCGCTCCCACACCCGCTCCGGCAGCGGCTCGGTGACGATCATCGAGGAGTTCATCGGCAGCCAGGTGCGCCGCTGCCCCTCCAGTGCCGCCGTGAACCCCTCGGTGCACCGCAGCACGTACGGCGCCCGCACCGTGCCGTACGGGGTCCGCGCCTGCTGGGCGCGGATGCGGGTCACCGGGGTCGACTCGTGGATCACCACGCCCAGCGCCTCCACCACGGCGGCCAGCCCCCGCACCAGCCGCACCGGGTCGAGGCGGGCGCCGTGCGGGGTCCAGGTGGCACCGGCGGCCCCGGCCACCCGGATCCGCTCGGCGGTCTCCCGTGCCCCCAGCAGTACCCGGTCGGTCTCCCCGAACGCCACCTCGGCCGCGTGGAACGCCTTCAGCCGGGCCAGCTGCGCCGGGCAGGTGGCCACCTCCAGCACCCCGCCCTTGTGGACCCCGGCGTCGATGCCCTCCTCGGCGGCGACCCGGATCACCTCGTCCACGGTGTCGTTCATCGCCCGCTGCAACCGCACCGCCGCCTCCCGGCCGTGCAGCCTGGCGTACCGGTCGCGGCCGGCCACGCCGTTGTAGAGCCAGCCGCCGTTGCGTCCGGAGGCCCCGTAACCGCAGAAGTCCTTCTCCAGCACGGTGATCCGCAGGAACGGCGCCGCCTTCTTCAGGTAGTACGCCGTCCACAGCCCGGTGTAGCCGCCGCCGACCACGCACACGTCGGCCGTGGCGTCCCCGGGCAGCGGCTCGCGCGGCGCGGGGAGCCCGTTCGCCGCGTACCAGTAGGAGATGCCGCCGTTGACGGTCGTCATGCCCAGCTCCCGCCCCGATGATGCTGCCGTTCGTGGTGGCGGACGTTACTGCTCCTGTCAGGGGCCGATCAATGGACAACGTGTCAGGATCAAAGGGCTCCGGTGCGGCGGACGACAAGAGAGGCGGGGCGGCATGGACTGGTACAAGGACCTCGACGACGCCTGGCGCGACCTCGTGGCCGTCGCCCGCCGGACCGCGGCGGACGGCCTGGTGGTCGGCACCTCCGGCAACGTCTCGGTGCGCGTCGGCGACCTGGTGCTGGTCACCCCGAGCGGGGTGCACTACGACCGGCTCCGGCAGCGGGACCTCACCGCCGTCGACCTCTCCGGCAAGCAGCGGTTCGGCCGGCTCCGCCCCACCAGCGAGGTCCCGATGCACCTGGCGGTCTACCGGGAGACCGACGCCCGGGCCATGGTGCACACCCACGCCGCCCACGCCACCGCCGTCTCCACCCTGGTGGACGAGGTCCCCCCGGTCCACTACATCTGCGCCGCCCTCGGCGGACCGGTACGCGTCGCCCGCTACGCCACCTTCGGCTCCCCGGAACTCGCCGACGCCATGCTGGAGGCGCTGCGCGACCGCACCGGCTGCCTGCTGCGCAACCACGGCACCGTGGTGACCGGCCGCACCCTGGACGAGGCGTACGACAACACCCGGCAGCTGGAATGGATGTGCCGGGTCTGGCTCGCCGCCGCGGCCGTCGGCACCCCGGCCGTGCTCTCCCCGGCCGAACTGGCCGAGGCCGGCCATGAACTACGCCATTACGGGCAGTCGCAACGGTAGGACCGGCGCCCCGGGCACCACCCGTCCGGTCCGCCTCCGGTGGCCCGCCCCGGGGCCGCCCGCGACCCTGGAGAAATGCGTATGCGTACGGTGCGTACCGCGGCGCTGCTCGCCGCCACCTGTGCCGGTGCCGGTCTGGCCACCGTGGCCGCCGGCCGGTACGTCTGCGATCTGGCGCTGCGGCCCCGGCACGGCGGCACCGCGCTGGCCGGCCCGCCCGCCCAGCAGGCGCCCCCGCTGACCGTGCACCGCGTCGAACCCGGCCGGATCACCCTCAGCCGCTGCCTGACCTCGGTGCGCCCGGGGCGCTACGGGCTCGCCGGGGCCGGCTGCCACGCCGTGGTCGGGCCGGTGGTGGAGACCCGTCCCGACTCGGTCACCCGCGAGCTGGAGAGCGTCCAGTTCGGCGACTTCCGGCCGGGCACCCGGGTACGGATCACCCCGCAGCTCCACACCGGCGACCCCGCCCAGGCGCACGGCGTCGCCTTCCACGACGTCACCGTGGACGGCGAACTCGGGCCGATGCCCGCCTGGTTGACGGACGGGGCGCGGGACACCTGGGTGATCGCCGTGCACGGGCTGGGCACCACCCGGGAGCACCCGCTCAACCTGCTGCCGTTCTGGCGGCGCGCCCGGATGCCGGCGCTCCTGATCAGCTACCGCAACGACCCCGGCGCCCCGGACTCCGCCGACCGCATCGGCCACCTCGGCGACACCGAGTGGGCCGACGTGGACGCCGCGCTGCGGTACGCCGTGCGCGGCGGTGCCCGGCGCGTGGTGCTGCACGGCTGGTCCACCGGGGCCGCGATGGCGCTGCGGGTGGCCGACCACTCGCCGCTGCGCGGCCACGTCAGCGGCCTGATCCTCGATTCGCCGGTGCTGGAGTGGCAGGCCGCGGTGCGCGGGGTGGCCCGCAGCCACCACGTGCCCGACGCCCTGGTGCCGCTGGCGGTCCGGGCCGCCCAGGGACGTACCGGCCTGCACGCCGAGCGGCTCGCCGACTCCGCCGAGCCCGACCGGCTCACCGTGCCCACCCTGGTGGTGCACGGCCCCGACGACACCATCGCCCCCTGGGAACCCTCCCGCGAGCTGGCCGCCCGCCGCCCCGACCTGGTCACCCTGCGCACCGTCCCGCGGGCCGAGCACCAGGCGATGTGGAACGCCGACCCCACCGGCTACGAGGAGGCCCTGCGGCGCTTCCTGACCCCGCTGGTCTAGCCCGGGCGCGCCCGCCCGGCCGGCCGGGGCCGGGGTCCCGCGTCCGGCCCAGGGCCCGGGGACGGTTGCGTCGCCGCAGGTGACGGCGGTGTGGCGGAGGGTCGGCGGATGCTCGTTTGGGTTTCCGGGGGCTCACCCGTAAGACTGCTGTCGTGACGTCTCGTTCCCAGCGTGACACCAGGCTCCGGCTCGTATCCCCCCGGCCCGTTCCCAACGTGCGCCGGGCCACCGCGGCCAGGCGCGCCGGGCCGCCCCGTCCCCCCGAGGGCACCCCGGCGCCGGACGAACTCGCCGCCCAGGCCCGGGCCGTACTGGCCGACGCGGTCCGCCTCGCCCGCTGGACCGCCACCGTCGGCGGCCGGGCCGCCCCGCCCAGGCCCGCCCCCGGCGGCACCCTGCCCGACCCGGAACTCCAACGCGCCGCCGCCGCACTGGAGCTGACGCCGCGTCAGGTCCAGGTCGGATGGGACCGCGCCCGGCTGGCCGGGCTGGTCGAGCTGCGCGACGGCGCGGCCCACCCCGGCTGGCGGCTGAGCGCCTGGGACCGGGACGACACCGCCGTGCTGCGCGGCTGGGTCGCCCTCTTCGACGCCTGGTCGCTGTGTCACCCCGCCCCCTGCGGCTCCGACCACGCCCTGGTCGCCGAGGTCGTCGAGGCCGCCCCGCAACTGCTCTCGCTGCTCCACCTGTCCTCCGGCCCGGTGGCCGTCCCCGTCCTGCTCGACCTGCTGCGCCAGCGGGTGGCCGAACTGCGTACCGAACGCCACGAGCCCCCCGCCGACGGCGGCGCCGACCCGCTGCCCGGCCTCCTCGACTGGACGCTGGACGCGCTGGTCGAGGTGGGCGCGCTGCGTCCGCGCGCCGGGGACGGGGAGGTGGCGCTGACCCCGCTCGGCAACTGGGCGGTGTGGGTCAAGCTGGAGCAGATCTGCGTGGCCGCGCAGGGTCCGGCCGGGCACATCGAGCAGTCCGCCGAGGACCTGCTGCGCGCCTGCTCGCACTACTCGCCCGGCCCGGCCCGGGTGGAGTACCGGGCCTGGCTCGCCGCCCGTCCGGTCGGCCAGGCCGTCGCCGAACTGCTCCAGGTCGCCCGGGGCGACGACGCCCTGCTGCGCGGTCTCGCCTTCGAGGCGCTGCGGACCGTGGGGGCCCCCGCCGAGCCCGCGGTCAGCGCGGTCGTCGACGAGCCCCGGCTGCGGCCGTACGCGCTGCTGTGGCTCGCCGAGCAGCAGGGGTGCCCGCCGGAGGAGCAGATGGCGCTGCTCACCCGCGAGGAGGCCACCTGGCTCTGGGTGGACACCGCCGCCGCCGTCGCCGACCACGGCGAGGGCCACCTGCTCCTCGCCCACCTCGACACCGCCGTCCAGGGCTCCGTGCCCCGCCTCCTCGACGAGATCCGCGAAACCGGCCACCCCCGCATCGTCCAGGTCCTCGTCGCCCTCGCCGCCGCCCTGCCCGACCCCGCCCTCGCCAAGATCGTCCGCCGAGCCGCCTTCGAGGTCCACACCGGCGGCGAATAGCCCCGTCCGGGCCGGGGCGCCCCGGCGTGTGGCCCGTCCCCGGCGGGGGCCCGCCCCGGGGCCGGGCCGCGGTGCCCTCGGACGGTGGCCTCCGCCCGGGCTGCCCGCGCGGGCCCGGGGCCCGGTGCCTCGATACGGCCCCCGCCCGGCCCCGCCCCTGTTGGCCCGGGTTTCGGCACCCCGGACGTCCGGGCCGCCCCGGAGGCCGAAACGCGGTGCCCTCGGGCGGTGGCGTCGGCCCGGTGCCTCGGGCGTTCGGCCCGTCCCGGTCGGGAGCCGGTCCCGGGTGGCCGGGCCGTGGGGCGCCCGGACGGCGGCCCCGGTCCGTGGCCCCCGCCCGGGGCCCGGTACGCCGGACGCTTGGCCTGCCCCGGCCGGGACCGGCCCCGGGGCTTCCGGGGCGCGGGGGCCGGCGCCGGGCGGGGCCTGCAACCGCTTCACCCGGCCTCCGCCGGGCCGGGTAATGCGGTTGCAGGCCACCGGTAGACTGGCTCCATGGCAGTTCTTCTCACGGATTAGACGGCTGTGACGCCGCTCGCCCGCCCGTGTCCGCGGCGGGCTTCTTCACGCGGCGACGAACCCGTCCGCATGCCGTCCCTTCCCGCCAGGAGCCCGTTCCGTGATCACCGCCACCGGCCTTGAGCTGCGCGCCGGCGCCCGTGTCCTCATCGAGTCCGCCACCTTCCGCATCGCCAAGGGCGACCGCATCGGCCTGGTCGGCCGCAACGGCGCCGGCAAGACCACGCTGACGAAGGTGCTCGCCGGGGAGGGCCAGCCCGCGGCGGGGACGGTCGCCCGCTCCGGGGAGATCGGCTACCTGCCCCAGGACCCGCGCACCGGCGACCTCGACGTCCTCGCCCGCGACCGCATCCTCGCCGCCCGCGGCCTCGACGTCGTCCTGCGCAAGATGCGCGAGAACGAGGAGCGGATGGCCAACGGCAAGGGCGCCACCCGCGACAACGCCATGAAGAAGTACGCCCGCCTGGAGACCGAGTTCCTCACCCGGGGCGGTTACGCGGCCGAGGCGGAGGCGGCCACCATCGCCGCCGCGCTGGGGCTCCCCGACCGGGTGCTCGGCCAGCCGCTGCACACCCTCTCCGGCGGTCAGCGCCGCCGCGTCGAACTGGCCCGGATCCTCTTCTCCGACGCCGACACCCTGCTGCTGGACGAGCCCACCAACCACCTCGACGCCGACTCCATCAGCTGGCTGCGCGACTACCTCAAGACCTACAGCGGCGGCTTCGTCGTCATCTCGCACGACATCAACCTCGTCGAGACCGTCGTCAACAAGGTCTTCCACCTGGACGCCAACCGCTCGGTGATCGACGTCTACAACATGGGCTGGAAGCTCTACCAGGCCCAGCGCGAGGCCGACGAGCGGCGCCGCAAGCGGGAGCGGGCCAACGCCGAGAAGAAGGCCGCCGCGCTCAACGCCCAGGCCGACAAGATGCGCGCCAAGGCCACCAAGACCGTCGCCGCGCAGAACATGGCGCGCCGCGCCGACAAGCTGCTCGCCGGGCTGGAGTCGGTGCGCCAGTCCGACAAGGTGGCCAAGCTGCGCTTCCCGGAGCCCGCGCCGTGCGGCAAGACCCCGCTGATGGCCACCGGGCTCTCCAAGTCCTACGGCTCGCTGGAGATCTTCACCGACGTCGACCTCGCCATCGACAAGGGCTCCCGGGTCGTCATCCTCGGCCTCAACGGCGCCGGCAAGACCACCCTGCTGCGTCTGCTGGCCGGCGTCGAACAGCCCGACACCGGCAAGGTCGAACCGGGCCACGGCCTCAAGCTCGGCTACTACGCCCAGGAGCACGAGACCCTCGACCCGGACCGCACGGTGCTGGAGAACATGCGCTCCGCCGCGCCCGACATGGACCTGGTCGAGGTCCGCAAGATCCTCGGCTCGTTCCTGTTCTCCGGGGACGACGTGGACAAGCCGGCCGGGGTGCTCTCCGGCGGCGAGAAGACCCGGCTGGCCCTGGCCACCCTGGTGGTCTCCAGCGCCAACGTCCTCCTGCTCGACGAGCCCACCAACAACCTCGACCCGGCCAGCCGCGAGGAGATCCTCGGCGCGCTCCACTCGTTCACCGGCGCCGTGGTGCTGGTCACCCACGACGAGGGCGCGGTCGAGGCGCTCCAGCCGGAACGGATCATCCTGCTCCCGGACGGCGTCGAGGACCTGTGGGGCGACGAGTACGCCGACCTGGTCTCGCTGGCCTGACGCCCAGGAGGACACCACGGGGCGGGGACGCCCCTCGCGCCGCCGGACCCCGCGTCCGGCGGCGCGTCCCGTTCCGCGCCCGCCGCGGGTCGGCGTCCGCCGGTCGGCCCTGTGGATCATTCGGCCGATGCGTGATCCGTCATCTGCGTGAGGATCCCTCGTACCCCCTGCCCGCCTCACCCGCACGGGTGGTTGTCCGCGATGATCAGCGGTGAATGGCCCCCGTGCTCCTTACTCACCGTGATGACCAGCGAATTCGCCGCGCCATCCGGTCCGGGCGCGGAATGCCGCGCGGACGGAATTCCCGGCGGGGCCGGGCAATGCCACGGGCAATCGAATCCGGCCGGACCCGATGTTGTTTTCACGGACCTTGTCGAATGGGTGGCCAGGAAGCGCCCGAGGGGTGATCATGAGAGTCCAGAGCGCACTTCCCTAGAGGAGGCACGGGTGGCCGAGACTCTGAAGAAGGGCAGCCGGGTGACCGGCGCCGCGCGCGAAAAGCTCGCGGCAGACCTGAAGAAGAAGTACGACTCCGGTGCGAGTATCCGGGCATTGGCCGAAGAGACCGGCCGTTCCTACGGATTCGTGCACCGGATGCTGAGCGAGTCCGGTGTGACTCTGCGCGGTCGTGGAGGCGCCACCAGGGGCAAGAAGGCGGCGACGGGCTGACCCGGCCGGGACACCTCCGGCCGGTGTCGGCCGGGCACCCGCGGTGCGAACGCGGGCGGCAGTGGCGGTTACTCTTCGGTAATCAACGTCCGCCGGCCGCTCGGAGGTACCCCGATGTCCGAACCCGCCCCCGCCGTATCCGCCCCGGCACTGCTCGACCGTGACGGCGTACGGCTCACCGTGGACGGCGCCGTCGCCACCGTCACCCTGGCCAACGCGGCCAAGCGCAACGTCCAGTCGCCCGCCCTGTGGCGGGCCCTGGCCGAGGCCGGCCGGACGCTGCCGGGCAGCGTCCGGGTGGTGGTGCTGCGCGCCGAGGGCGTCTCGTTCTCGGCCGGCCTCGACCGGCAGGCGTTCACCCCGGAGGGCATAGCGGGCGAGCCGTCGTTCCTCGACCTCGCCCGCGGTGACGCCGCCGAGCTGGACGCGACGATCGCCGCCTACCAGGAGGCGTTCACCTGGTGGCGGCGGAACGACGTCATCAGCGTCGCCGCCGTCCAAGGGCACGCCATCGGTGCCGGGTTCCAGCTCGCCCTCGCCTGCGACCTGCGGGTCTGCGCCGACGACGCGCAGTTCGCGATGCGCGAGACCAGCCTGGGGCTCGTCCCCGACCTGGCCGGCACCAAGCCGCTGACCGAACTGGTGGGGTACGCCCGGGCGTTGGAGATCTGCGTCACCGGCCGCTACGTCCAGGCCGCCGAGGCCGAGCGGATCGGCCTGGCCAACCTGGTGGTGCCCGGCGGCGAACTCGACGCCGCGGTGGCCGACCTGACCGCCGCGCTGCTCGCCGCCCCCCGGGACGCGGTCATCGAGACCAAGGCGCTGCTGCGGGACGCCGCCCCGCGCGGCTACGACGAGCAGCGCGCCGCCGAGCGGGCCGCCCAGGGCCGCCGGCTGCGCGACCTCGCGGGCGTCGGCGAGTAGCCCCGCCCCCCACCTCCACACCACGGCAGCCGCCGCACCGCGAGTCCCGGTGCGGCGGCTGCCGTTCGACGTCGGGCGTGCCCCGGACGGCGGCGCGCCGCCCCCGCTCGCCGCGCGGCACCCCGCGAAGGCGCCTAGGGTGGGCCGCGGGCGGGGCGTCCGACGTGCGACGAAGGGACTCGCCATGACCGACAGCGCGCAGCAGGCGGCGACCGGTGCCGCCCGTTCCCGTACCGGATCCGGCGTCGCCCCCGGCGAACGGGGGCGCACCACCATCGCCGACGGGGTGGTCGAGAAGATCGCCGGCCTCGCCGCCCGCGAGGTGGTCGGGGTGTACGCGATGGGCAGCGGCTTCGCCCGCACCCTCGGCGCGGTACGCGACCGGGTGCCCGGCGGCGCCAGGTCCGCCGCCCGGGGCGTCAAGGCCGAGGTCGGCGAGGTGCAGACCGCCCTCGACCTGGACATCATCGTCGACTACGGGGTCCCCATCGCCGACGTGGCCCGGGCGGTACGGGAGAACGTGATCGCCGCCGTCGAGCGGATGACCGGCCTGGAAGTGGTCGAGGTCAACGTCGCGGTGGACGACGTGAAGCTGCCCGACGAGGAAGAGGAAGAACCGGAGCCGAGGATCCAGTGAGACCGGTGCGGCGGCGCGACGACGGGAGCGGACGATGAGCATGGCCGTGGTGGGGCTGGCCGCCGGGATGGCCCTGGGTTTCGCCGGGTACTTCGGCGGTTTCTGGGCCTTCCTGCTGGTGGCGGCGCTCGGCGCGATCGGGCTGCTGGCCGGTCGGCTGGTGGAGCGCGGTTACCGGCCGGGGGAGTTCTTCCAGGGCGGTGACCTGGGCGGCGAGTACGGCCGGGAGCGCCGCCGGTGAGCACCGCGGAGCACGGCGGACCGGTGGCCGCCGCCGAGCGCGGCGCCCTGCGGATCGCCGACCGGGTGATCGCCAAACTCGCCGCGCACGCCGCCCGGGAGGCGCTCGGCGGGGCCCCGGGGCACGAGCACGTACCGCACCGCCACCGCCGTCCGCGGGCCTGGGTGACCGTCCACGCCCCTCGCCGGCGCCGCGGCGGCCGGGGACGGGCCACCATCCGGCTCGCGGTGCACCTGGGCTACCCCGCCGACCTGGCCGCGGTGGGCACCCGGCTCGGGCGGCACGTCGCCGAACGGGTCGGCGCCCTCGCCGGGGTGGACGTCACCGAGGTCGCGGTCGACGTCGAACGGCTGCACTCCGGCGCCACCACCGCCGCGGGCACCGGGAGGGTGCGGTGACCGCCCGGCGCCTGTGGGCGTCGCGCCGCGTCCCGGCCGGGCTCGTCGCGCTGGCGGTCCTGGTGGTCGCCGGCGCCCTCCTGTACGACATCGCCGCGGTACGCGCCGGGCGCCCGGCGATGGCCTGGCGCCGCACGGTCGCCGGCGAGCTGGCCCGCCGCCGGCTGGACGACGTGTGGGTGCTCACCGGCGCCGCCGTGGCCGCCTTCGCCGGGCTGTGGCTGATCGCGCTGGCCGTCACCCCCGGGCTGCGCGCGCTGCTGCCGCTGCGTACCCCGGGCCGTCCGCTGCGCGCCGCGGTCGACCGGTCCACCGCCGCCTGGCTGGTCCGCGACCGTACCGTGGCCGTCGCCGGGGTGCGGGCCGCGCGGGTGCGGGTCGGCCGGCGGCGGATCCGGGTCCGGGCGGACGCGCACTTCCGCGAGCTGCCGCGGGTGCGGGCGGACGTGACGGCGGCGCTGGCGCGGACCGTCGGCGTCCTGGGCGGCGTGCCGCGTCCGGCGGTACGCGTCCGGGTGCGCCGCGCGAAGCGGGGGTGAGCCGGCGTTGCGGGCGACACCGGGTGAGACGCGGGCGGCCAACCGGGCACTGCTGGCCCTGACCGGCGCCGTGCTCTTCGCGGTGGGCGCGGCCGTCCTGCTGATCGGCTTCGACCTGCCGCGCACCTGGGGGCTGACCCTGCCGTCGTGGTGGTGGCCGTACCACTCCGGTACCGACGTGCTGCTGCCCGCCGGGGCCCGCGTGCGCTACCGGGGCGAGCCGTGGTGGTGGCCGGCGGTCTTCTCGGGGCTGAGCGTGCTCGCGCTGGCCGCGCTGTGGTGGCTGCTGGCCCAGTTCGGCCGGCAACGGGTCGCCCGGGTGCGGGTGGCCCGGGGCGGGGCCGGTGAGGTACGGCTGCGCGGCCGGGCGCTGGAGGAGGCGCTCGCCGCCGACATCGCGGCGCTGCCCGGGGTGGCCCGCGCCCGGGCCGTCCTCACCGGCCGCCGCGCCGCGCCCCGCGCCCGGGTGTGGGTGGTGCTCCGCCCGGACGCCGAGCCGGCCGCCGTCCTCGCCGCGCTCGCCGGCGAACCGCTCGAACGCGCCCGTACCGCGACCGGCCTCATGCTCCGCACCGAGGTGCGGATGACCGGCCGACGCCACCGCGCCCGCCGAGTTGCCTGACGTGCCGTCAGAAACCGTGCCGGAAGCCGCCGTCCACCGGCAGCATGAGGCCGGTCAGGTAGGACGCGGCCGGCGAGAGCAGGAACGCGGCCGTGCGGCCGAACTCCTCCGGGGTGCCGTAGCGGCGCAGCGGGATCGCCGCGCTGTTGCGTTCCCGGGCCGCCTCCGGGTCGCCGCCGATGGCGTCCAGCTCCCGTACCCGGTCGGTGTCGATACGGGACGGGAGCAGGCCGACCACCCGGATCCCGCGCGGGCCCAGCTCGTTGGCCATGGTCTTGGCGAGCCCGGCCAGCCCCGGACGCAGTCCGTTGGAGATCGCCAGCCCCGGGATGGGTTCGTGCACCGAGGCGGAGAGCACGAAGGCGATCACCCCGCCCTCGCCGAGCCGCTCCGCCGCCGTCCGGGCCATCCGGGCCGCGCCGAGGAAGACCGTCTCGAAGGCGTCCCGCCACTGGGTGTCGCCCATCGCGTCGGTGGCGCCGGCCGGCGGGCCGCCCACGCTGATCAGCACCCCGTCGAAGCGGCCGAAGGCGGCACCGGCCGCCGCGATCAGCCGCTCGGCGGCGGCCGGGTCGGCGTTGTCGGCGGCCGCCCCCACCGCCTGCGCCGGGCCGCCCAGCGCTTCGGCCGCCCTGGCCACGGACTCCTCACGGCGCCCGCTGACCACCACCCGCGCCCCGTCGGCCACCAGCTCGCGCGCGGTGGCCAGGCCGAGCCCCCGGGTCGCCCCGGTGAGCACGTACACCCTGTCCTTCAGCCCAAGATCCATGCCCACATGGTGCCTCAGCGCGGCACCGGATTCGAGGCCGGTACGGGAACGGAGGCCCCCTGCGCCAGCCCCAGCGCGGTGTTGACCAGGCCGACGTGGCTGAACGCCTGCGGGAAGTTGCCGATCTGACGGCGCGCGTCGGGGTCCCACTCCTCGGCCAGCAGCCCCACGTCGTTGCGGAGCGACAGCAGCCGTTCGAAGAGCGCCCGGGCCTGGGTGTGGCGGCCGATCGCGGCGAGCGCGTCGGCCAGCCAGAACGAACACGCCAGGAAGGCCCCCTCGTCACCGGGGAGCCCGTCCACCGACTGCTCCTCGATGGTGTACCGGCGCACGAAGCCGCCGTGGTCCAGCCCGGCCTGGACGGCGTCCACGGTGCCGATCACCCGGGGGTCGTCCGGCGGCAGGAACCCCACCCGGGGTATCAGCAGCGTGGCCGCGTCCAGCTCCCGGGAGCCGTAGTACTGGGTGAAGGTGTTGCGTTCGGTGTCGAAGCCCTTCTCGCACACCTCGCGGTGGACGTCCGCGCGCATCGCCCGCCACCGGTCGACGTCCCCGCGCAGCCCCGGGTGGGCCTCCATGGTGCGCACCGTGCGGTCGGCGGCGACCCAGGCCATCACCTTGGAGTGCACGAAGTGCCGCCGCGGCCCGCGGATCTCCCACAACCCCTCGTCGGGATCACGCCAGTTGGACTCCAGGAAGTCCATCAGCGAGCGCTGGATGTCCCAGGCGTGCGGCTTGTACGGCAGACCGCACTCGCGGGCCAGGTAGAGCGAGTCCATCACCTCGCCGTACACGTCGAGCTGGAGCTGGTCGACGGCGGCGTTGCCGACCCGCACCGGCGCCGAGCCGGCGTACCCGGGCAGCCACTCCACCTCGAACTCGGGCAACCGCCGCTCACCGGCGAGGCCGTACATGATCTGGAGGTCGGCCGGGTCGCCGGCGACCGCGCGCAGCAGCCAGTCCCGCCAGGCCTCCGCCTCCTTCAGGTAGCCGCTCTCCACCAGCGCGCCCAGGGTCAGCGTGGCGTCCCGCAGCCAGCAGAACCGGTAGTCCCAGTTGCGCACCCCGCCCAGCTTCTCCGGGAGCGAGGTGGTCGCCGCCGCCACGATGCCGCCGCTGGGCGCGAAGGTGAGCGCCTTCAAGGTGATCAGCGACCGCATCACCGCGTCCCGCCACGGCCCCTGGTAACGGCACCGGGCCGACCACTCCTCCCAATCCCGCACGGTCTGCTCCAGCGCCGTGTACGGGTCCACCCGGTCGGGCCGGGGCTGGTGGGAGGGGTGCCAGGTGAGCACGAACGCCACCCGCTCGCCCTGGGCGACGGTGAACTCCGAGTGCGTGCAGTAGTCCTTGCCGAAGGTGCGCACCTGCGGCTCGCTGCGGAACCACACCGAGTCCGGGCCGGCGATCGCCACCCGGTGCCCGTCGATCCGCCGCACCCACGGCACCACGTGCCCGTAGTCGAAGCGCAGCCGCAGCTCACCGCGGACATCCACGCGCCCGGAGACGCCCTCGACGATCCGGACCACGTCGGGCGCCTGGTCGCGGGCGGGCATGAAGTCGGTGATCCGCACCGTGCCGGTGGGGGTGTCCCACTCCGACTCCAGCACCAGGGTCTCGCCCCGGTAGGCACGCCGGGTGCAGGCCCCCGCGCCGGCCGGGGCGAGCCGCCAGTGGCCGTTGCCCTCGTCACCGAGGAGGGCGGCGAAGGCGGCCCCGCTGTCGAACCGTGGCAGGCACAGCCAGTCGATCGATCCGTCCCGGCCCACCAGCGCGGCCGTCTGGAGATCCCCGATGAGGGCGTAGTCCTCGATGCGTCCTGCCACCGTCCCGCCTTTCCTCGTGTGGCGCTGTCGCCCTCGCGCCTGCCCGGGACGGGTACCCGCTATTCGGCGGCTTCGGCTCCGGCGGCGGCCTGGGCGCGGGAGGCGGCGGGCTCGTCGGCGGCGTCCGGCCCGTTCTGCCCGGCCTGCCCTTCCCGCTCGGCGGCGAGCGCGGCGATCCGGTCCCGGCGCTCGCGCCGGAAGAGGATGAACCAGCCGACCGGGACCATCAGTACGAAGAGCCACCACTGCCAGGCGTACGCCAGGTGCGGCGGGCTGTACCAGCCGCCGCTGTCGCCGGGCGTGGGCTTGGGGACCAGCTCCGGCTGGGCGCCGGCGGGCCTCGGCGTGGTGTCGGTCAGCTCGATGTAGCCGCCCAGCAGCGGCCGGGGCACCTCGCCGGCCAGCTTGCCGCTGTTGATCAGCATGTACTCGTGCGGCGGCAGCCCGGTCTTGTCCGCGATGCTGGTGCTCGCGGTGGTCTCGTCGGGCCGGATCCGTCCGGTGACGGTGACCTCGCCGGACGGGGTGGCCGGCACCGGCGGGAAGGAGATCGAGTCACCCGAGGCGGGGGGCGCGATCCAGCCCCGGTTGACCAGCACCGCCTTGCCGTCGGCCATGACCAGCGGGGTGACCAGGTAGTAGCCGAGCCGGGAGTTGTCCGCGGAGGTGCGGTGCCGGATGACCACCTGGTGCGCCGGGTCGTAGTGGCCGGTGGCGGTCACCGCCCGGAAGTTGTCGTCCGCCGCCACCGCGCGGTGCGGGGAGGCCAGCTCCTCCACCGGGACCCGCGGGGCCCGCAGACTGCGCGCGATCAGGCTGTTGTCCGCGGCCTGGCGCTCGTGCCGGTGGAGTTGCCACAGGCCGAGCTCCACCATGGTGGGCATCAGGATCAGGCAGATCAGGGTGAGGATCACCCATTGCCTCGACAGCAGGAAGCGGTACACCCCACGACGGTACAACTCGTCCCCTTCCGGTCCGGCCGCAGGGGGCACCCCCGGACGGGGGAGTGCGGACGGAGCCGGCGGCCCGGCCCCGCCCGCGGCGGTCGTGAGGGTGTCGTCGTCAGGCCATCATCGTCTCCACCCGGTCGACGATCCCGGCGTCCCCCTCCGCGTTGGCGCAGTGCGCGCAGCAGTAGAAGCGGCCGTCCACCGCCACCCCGTGCCCGACGATCTGCACCCGGCAGTGCTCGCAGATCGGCGCCATGCGGTGGATGGCGCACTCGAAGCAGTCGAAGGTGTGCACCACGCCCTGCGCGCGCACCTCGAATGCCATCTCGTAGTCGTTTCCGCAGACCTCACATCGTGCCATGTGCCCAGCGTGCGGGCGGCACCGGCGGTCGGCAACGCGCGACGGCCCGGCGCGGGCCGACTCCGCCCGCCCGGCCCATCCGTGCTGCGCCGTGCGGACTACTCGGCCGGCCGCGCCCCCGGTCCGGTGCCCTCGGCCGGGACGACGCCGGCCAGCAGCCGCTGGAACGTCGCCTCGTCCACCACCGGGGTGCCGTACCGGCGGGCGTTGGCCACCTTGCCGGTGGCGCCCTCCGGGTCGTTGGTCACCAGCAGGCTGGTCAGCCGGGAGACGCTGGTGGCCACGTGGAGCCCGGCCTCGGTGGCCCGGTCCTCCAGCAGCTCGCGCTCGGTCCCGGTGTCCCCGGAGAAGGCCACCCGCATCCCCTGCACCAGCGGCCCGCCCGGCTGGAGCCGGCCCGGGTTGGGGTACGGGCACGGCGGGCGCTTGCGGGAGGGCCGCCAGCCGCGCTGCGGGTACGGGCCGCGTCCGCCCGGCGCCACGGAACGCTGCCGTCCGATGGCGGGGCCCGAGGACCACTCGGTCAGCGGCCGGCAGGCGTGCAGCGGCAGCCGCAGCCCGGCCGCCGCGGCCCGCTGGAGGCTCGGCCGGAACGCCTCGGCCAGCACCCGGGCGTCGTCCAGCGCGTGGTGCGCCCGGCGCTGCACCACGCCGTAGTGGGCCGCCAGCGACTCCAGCTTGTGGTTGGGCAGCGGCAGCCCCAGCTCCTTGGCGAGCACGATGGTGCACAGCCGGTGCTCCACCGGGGCGCTGCGCCCGGCCCGGGCGAACTCCCGCGCCAGCATGGACCAGTCGAAGACCGCGTTGTGGGCGACGAGCACCCGGCCCGCCAGCCGCCCCGTCAACTCCTCGGCGACCTGGGCGAAGAGCGGCGCGTCACGCAGCACCTCGGTGGTCAGTCCGTGGATCCACACCGGGCCCGGGTCGCGCTGCGGGTTGACCGGCGAGTACCAGTGGTCCTCGACCGTGCCGTACCGGTCGAGCCGGTAGACGGCCGCCGAGACGATGCGGTCGTCCCGGCCGAGCCCGGTGGTCTCCACGTCCACCACGGCGTACCCGGCGGGGTAGCCCTCCGGCCACGGGGCCGGGAGCTCGGGCTGCGCCCCGGTGGCGCGTGGTGGCTGCGGTGAGGGGGGCTCGGTGCGATCGTCCAGCATGGTTCATGAGGATACGGGCCGCCACCGACACCTCCGTACGCCGTGACCTGCCGCGGACCTGACGGTATGTCAGGAATGATCGCTCCGGGCCGGATCGTTACCTCTGGTAGTACCAGTCGGTAACAACCTCTGGCGCAACGGGCTCGGGCGCTCCTACAGTGCGCCCATGTCCGCAACCCAACTGCCCGACGTCGTGCTGTGGTCCATACCCGCCTTCGTCCTGCTCACCGTCCTGGAGGTGGTCGGCTACCGCCTCCACCCCGACGAGGACGCCGCCGGCTACACGGTCAAGGACACCGCCACCAGCATCACCATGGGCCTGGGCAGCCTGGTCTTCGACGCCCTGTGGAAGATCCCGATCGTCGCCGTCTACACCGCGGTGTACGAACTGACCCCGCTGCGGGTGCCGGTGCTGTGGTGGACCATCCCGCTGATGCTGCTGGTCCAGGACTTCTTCTACTACTGGTCGCACCGCGGCCACCACGTGGTGCGGATCCTGTGGGCCTGTCACGTCGTCCACCACTCCAGCCGGAACTTCAACTTCTCCACCGCCCTGCGGCAGCCGTGGACCTCGCTGACGGTGTGGCCGTTCTACCTGCCGATGGTCGCCCTAGGCGTGCATCCGGCGGCGCTCGCCTTCTGCACCTCGGCCAACCTCGTCTACCAGTTCTGGGTGCACACCGAACGGGTCGGCAAGCTGCCCCGGCCGCTGGAGTTCGTCCTCAACACCCCCTCCCACCACCGGGTGCACCACGCCTCCCAAGGCGGTTACCTGGACCGCAACTTCGGCGGCATCCTCATCGTCTGGGACCGGCTCTTCGGCTCCTTCGTCCCCGAGGGCGAACGCCCGGTCTACGGCCTGACGAAGAACATCGGCACCTACAACCCGCTGCGGGTGGCCACCCACGAGTACGCCGCCATCGCCCGCGACCTGAAGTCCGCCCGTGACTGGCGCGAGCGGGCCGGCCGGATCCTGCGCGGCCCGGGCTGGTCGCCGGCCCCGGCCGTCACCGCGACCGGCCCGGCGCCGGGGACGGACGCGCGCGGCGGGGTCACGGCGACGGAGCGCGCCGCGTGACGACCTCTCCGGCGGACCACGGCGCCCTTGGCCGGCCCCGCACGCCCCCGGCGCGCGCCGTGCTCCTGCTCTTCCTCGCCCTGGCCGCCGTCCACCTCGCCGGACTCGCCGCCGCCCCCGCGGGCACGGCCGTGGCCCACGCCACCAAACCGGCGCTCGCCCTCGCCCTGGCCGGCTACACCGCGGCCCGGCGCGGACCGTGGACGCTGGTGGTGGCGCTGCTGTGCGGCTGCGCCGGCGACACGCTGCTCCAACTCGACGGCGACACGGCGTTCCTGGCCGGGATGGGGTGCTTCGCCGCCGGACACATCGCCTACCTGGTGCTCTTCACCCGCATGGGTGGTTTCAGCCGCGCCCGGCGCAGAACGTACGTGCTCGCCGCGTGCTATGCGGCGGTGTGGGCGGTGAGCGCCCTGGTGCTCGGAGCGGACGTGGGCGCGCTGCGTGCGCCGCTGACCGGGTACGGCCTGCTGCTGGCGGCGATGGCCCTCGGCGCCGCCGGACCCGGTCCGCGGACCGGCACCGGCGGCGCCCTCTTCGTCCTCTCCGACGGCCTCATCGCCACCGGCCTCGCCCACTGGCCGCGGCTCCCCGGTCACCAGTTCTGGATCATGCTGACCTATCTGGCCGCCCAGTACCTGCTGACCACCGGGGTGCTCGACGCCGCCGCCACTCCGCCCCGCGGCCGTCCGGCGGCCCGGTCTACGGCATCGTCACCGCCTTCAGCGCGTTGACGATGCCGTGCCCGTAGAAGCCGTTGTACGCCGGCGTGCCGTGGCACACCGCGTCCGGCTTGCCGTCCCCGTCGATGTCGTACGGACGCGGGCAGGGCGTGGCGTCGGCCTCCTTGTACAGCAGGCGCTTCAACTCGGCCGGACCGGCCTGCGGATGGGTGCTCTTCAGCAGCGCCAGCACCCCGACCACGTGCGGCCCGGCCATCGAGGTGCCCGCCATGTAGCCGTACTTGCCGCCGGGCAGCGTCGACAGGATCAGCCCCGAGGTGGCCGGCGCCTGCGGCGGCTGGTACGCGGTGTTGTCCCCGCCCGGCCCGGCCACGTCGATCACCCCGTAGCCGTAGTTGGAGTACGACGCCTTGAGCGCCTTGGCGCCGGTGGCCGAGACCGAGACCACGCCGGGCAGCTGCGTCGGCAGGTCCAGGCAGCGGTGCGGGTCGATCCGGCGCGGACGCGCCGGGCCGTCGTCCGGGCTGCTGGTGTCCAGGATCGACGACGCGCTCAGATCCCACTTGGAGTTGCCCGCCGAGGCCACGTTCACCGTCCCGCGGCGCTCGGCGTAACGGGTCGCACGGGCGACGGCGTCCACCAGCGCCCGCTGATCGGGGTCGGTGAGGCAGTTGAAGTACCAGGGGTCCACGTAATAGCTGTTGTTGGTGACCGAGATGCCGTGTTCGCCGGCCCAGACGAAGGCGCAGACCACGGCCTCCGGGTAGAACATCGCGTTCCCCGGCTCGTCCACCTTGATCGAGGCGATCCGCACCCCGGGGGCCACCCCGACCACCCCGATGCCGTTGCGGGCCGCGGCGATCTCCCCGGCGGTGTGCGTACCGTGCGGGTTGCCGCCGCCTGCGTACGGACGCCAGGCGCCCTCGGAGGTGTCGGCCCTGCCGCCCACGCAGCTGACCGAGTCGGCCCGGTCGAAGTTGGGCGCCAGGTCCGGGTGGGTGTCGTCCACCCCGGTGTCCACCACGCCGACCTTCACCTCCCGGCTGCCGGTGGTGACGTGCTGCGCCTGGTCGGCGTGGATGGCCCGGATGTCCCACTGCAACGGCTCCAGCGGATCCTGGCCGGCCTCGGCCGCCACGCCCCTGGGCAGCGCGGCGGCCAGCTGCCCCGCGCTGAGCGCCTTGGGGTTGCCGGTGTCGGTGGCCGCCGCGGAGACCAGCGGCGCGGTACGGGTCGCCCCCGCCGAGACCACCCCGGGCACGGCGCGCATCCGGCGGGCGAAGGAACGGTCGGCGGAGCGCGCCACGACCACGCCGATCTGCTCGTAGCCGGTGACCACGGTGCCGCCCAGGGCGCGTACCGCGTGCTCCGCGTGCTGGACGGCGCCGTGCCCCGGCGCCGTGTTGACCAGGTAGGACATCACCGGGACGGCACCGGCGGGGTGCTCGGCGGCGGCCGGGACGCCGGGCAGGAAGGCGAGCGCGGCAGCGGCGGCCACCCCGAGGGCGAGCGCCGGCAGGCGCCGACGGGTGGGGAGATGAGCCATACGGGATCTCCATTCGTCCGTAAACCCGGCCACGGCACGGCTGCCGCCGGACGGGCACATGACGAAGGAAGCTAGCGTCCGCGCGCTTCCCCCATCAACGGATCGGGCTTCAAACCCCTGGAACGGCGCAAGAAACGGGACCGGTTCGGACCGGACGTCAACCGCCGCGCAGGCTGCGGAAGCTGAGCACCGGTATCGCCGCCCGCAGCCCGTGCCACTGCCCGCACGGCGCCGCCACCGCCTTGCGGGCCGTGCTCACCGCGGGCACCGCGGCCGTCAGCCGCACCGTGCCGTACGGCCGCTTGCCCGGAACGGGGGGAGGCGAGGCGGGCACGGAACTCACGACCGGTAAACGACACCGCACCGCCGCGGTATCGCCGTCCACGCCGTTTCACCCGGTCACCGTGGGCCCGCCGGGGACGCGGCGGCGCGCGGCGGCGGGGGAGCCCGCGCGGAATTAAACAATCTGTTGCAAGCCGGGGTCCATCGCGTACGCTGCGGCGGTACGCGGGGCGATCACCACCGGTGCGGGCCGCGCGGACCGCCGGGCCCGGCCGGGTTGTCGGACCGTGGATCTAGGCTGTAAGCGATCGGGCGCACCCCGCGCCCCGAGGGGAGGCGTCGCCCGTGCTGCTCGACACCTACGGCCGGGTCGCCACCGACCTGCGGGTCTCGCTCACCGACCGGTGCAACCTGCGCTGCACCTACTGCATGCCCGAGGAGGGTCTGCAGTGGCTCGCCAAGCCCGACCTGCTCACCGACGACGAGATCGTCCGGCTGGTGGGCGTCGCGGTCACCCGGCTCGGGGTCACCGAGGTCCGCTTCACCGGTGGCGAACCGCTGCTCCGCCCCGGCCTGGTGGACATCGTCGCCCGCTGCGCCGCGCTGGCGCCCCGCCCCCGGATATCGCTGACCACCAACGGCATCGGGCTCGCCCGCACCGCCGAGGCGCTGCGCGACGCCGGGCTCGACCGGGTCAACGTCTCGCTGGACACCCTGCGCCCCGACGTCTTCGCCACCCTCACCCGCCGCAAGCGCCACCACGACGTCCTCGCCGGGCTGGCCGCCGCCCGCGCCGTCGGCCTCACCCCGGTCAAGGTCAACGCGGTGCTGATGCGCGGCGTCAACGACGACGAGGCCGCCGACCTGCTCGCCTGGGCGCTGGCGGAGGACTACGAGCTGCGGTTCATCGAGCAGATGCCGCTCGACGCGCAGCACGGCTGGCAGCGCTCCGACATGGTCACCGCCGAGGAGATCCTGGCCCGGCTCACCGCCCGCTTCTCCCTCACCCCCGAGGCCTCCGACGACCGCGGCTCGGCCCCGGCCGAACGGTGGCTGGTCGACGGCGGCCCGGCCCGGGTCGGGGTGATCGCCTCGGTCACCCGCCCGTTCTGCCGCGCCTGCGACCGCACCCGGCTGACCGCCGACGGCCAGGTGCGCAACTGCCTGTTCGCCCGCGAGGAGTCCGACCTGCGCACCGCGCTGCGCTCCGGCGCCTCCGACGAACGCGTGGCCGAGCTGTGGCGGGCCGCGATGTGGGGCAAGAAGGCCGGCTCCGGGCTGGACGACCCGTCGTTCCTCCAGCCGCAGCGCCCGATGTCCGCGATCGGCGGCTGACGACCGGCGCCCGCGCCGCCGAGGACCGTGCCGGTCAGGGGGCGGGGCGCTCGTCCGCCGCGTCGAAGTCCCAGTCGGCGATCGCCACCACGTCCTTGAGGAAGCCGCGCACGCCCAGGAAGGACGACAACTGCTCGCGGTGGTCACCGCAGGCGAGCCACGTCTTGCGCCGCTCGGGGGTGTGCACCTTGGGGTTGTTCCACACCAGGACCCACTCGGCGTCGGCCCGGCAGCCCTTGGCCGAGCAGATGGGCTTCTCGGCCGCGACGAACTCCATGGAAACGAACCCTCGACACAACAGCGGTACGGAGCAGAAAAGGGCGACGCCGGGCAGCCACGGGGGGAGCCGCCCGGCGTCGGTCCGTCGCTCCGACGGGGGATGCGGAGCGCGTACGAAGTATGTCACGCGGATGCCCCGGCTTGGCAGCCGAACGGCGGGATTGATCTGAGGTTTTCTTGAGCTTGCGCCAACTGCCCAGGTCAGTGCGGACGGTCGGCCCGGGATTCGCCGCCGTCCCCGGTCTGGTACCCCTCACCGGGCGCCCGCCCGGGCGCCGCGCCGGGCTCGGCGGCCTGCCCGCCGCGCTCCACGGCGCCCGCCCCCAGCTCGCCACGGGTGGGCGCGGGGACGAACGAGGTCGGGGCGACCGGGTTGTTCTCCCGCCCGGCATTCGCGATCACCACCGCGATATACGGCAGCACCCCGCCGGCCACCAGCGCCACCGCCGCCAGCACGACCTGCACATGCCACAGCGCGATCGCCAGCAGGAAGCAGACCGTACGGATCGACATCGAGATGACGTACCGGCGCTGGCGCCCCTTGACGTCCTCACTCAGCCCGGCCCGGGCCCCGGTGATCCGGAACACCTCCGCGCCGCCGTGTTTCCGCATCACGCTCCACCACCTGCTCGATGTGCCCGGTAACACCCCTGTCCTGGCACTTCACACGGTACGCCGCCGGGGCCGGGGCGACGAGAGCGGGGGCACCGCGCGCCCCGGCGCCCCGGCGCATCGCACGGCACGGCACCCCCGGTCACACCCCGGGGCTCACCGAACTCATGTTGAAGTCCGGTATCCGCAGCGCCGGGGCCGCGGTACGGGTGAACCAGTCGTTCCACTCCCGCGGCAGTGTCCGCTCGGTGCGCCCCGCCTCGGTGGCCCGGGCCAGCAGGGCGACCGGGGACTCGTTGAACCGGAAGTTGTTGACCGCCCCCGTCACCTCGCCGTGCTCCACCAGGTAGACCCCGTCCCGGGTCAGCCCGGTCAGCAGCAAGGTGGCCGGGTCCACCTCGCGGATGTACCACAGGCAGGTCAGCAGCAGCCCGCGCTCGGTGTCGGCCACCAGCTCCTCGACCGAGCGGGTGCCGCCCGCGTCCAGCACCAGGTTGTCCACCATGGGCGCGGACGGCAGACCGGTCAGGCGCGCGGTGTGCCGGGTGGTGACCAGCCGCTCCAGCACGCCGTCGCGGATCCACTCCACCGGCTCCAGCGGCAGCCCGTTGTCGAAGACCGAGGAGCCGTCGCCGGAGGCGTGCGCCAGCGCGAACGGCGCCGCCTCCAGGCCGGGCTCCCGCGGATCGCTGCGCAGGCTGACCGGCAGCGGGCTGAGCCGCTCACCGATCCGGGTGCCGCCGCCGGGGGCGCTGAAGACCGTCCGCCCCTCGGCCGCCTCCCGGGCGGTGGACTGCCAGTACTGGTAGATCAGCAGATCGGCCACGGCCGACGGCGGCAGCAGCGTCTCGTACCGTCCGGCGGGCAGCTCGATCCGGCGCTCGGCCCAGCCCAGCCGCCGCGCCAGCTCCCCGTCCAGGGCCAGCGGATCGACGTCGGTGAAGTCGCGGGTGGCCGCCCCCGACCAGGCCGAACGGGTGCCGTCCGGCGACTTGGCGTTCAGCTCCAGCGTGCCGGTGGGCTGGTCGTGGCGGAGCCGCAGCCCGGTCGAGGTGCCCAGGTAGTGGGAGACCAGGGTGTGCTGGGCGAAGCCGTACAGCTCCCGGCCGCCGGAGCGGGCGGCGGCGAACGCCTCGCCGAGCGCCGGTGCGAAGGCGCCGAAGACCTCGGCGGAGGTCTCGGCGGGCGGCGCGGTGAAGGCCGCGTCCGGGGCCACCCCGGCGACCAGCGGCTCGGCGTCCTCGGCCGGTTCGGCCTGGCGGGCCGCCGCCTCCGCCGCCCGCACCAGCGGCTCCAGCTCGGCGGCGGTGACCGCGCCCTGGGAGACCACCCCGGCCGCGGTGCCCCGGGCGCCGTCCACCGTGGCGATCACGGTGAGGGTGCGCCCCCGGGTGACGCCGTTGGTGGTGAGCGCGTTGCGCGCCCAGCGCAGATTGGCGCTGGACTCCTCGTCCGCGATGACCACGCAGCCGTCCGCCCGGGACAGCTCCAGGGCGCGTTCGACGATCTCGTGCGGTGCCGACCTGCCCATTACCGTCCCGCCTCCCGTGTGGTGTTGAGGATGCCGACGCCCCGGAAGAGCGCCGAGGGGCAACCGTGGCTGACCGCGGCGATCTGCCCGGGCTGGGCCTTGCCGCAGTTGAAGGCGCCGCCCAGCACATAGGTCTGCGGGCCGCCCACCGCTTCCATGGAGCCCCAGAACTCCGTGGTGGTCGCCTGGTACGCGAAGTCCCGCACCTGGCCGTCGAGTCGGCCGTTCCTGATGCGGAACGCCCGTTGCGCCGTGAACTGGAAGTTGTGCCGCTGCTGATCGATCGACCAGGAGCGGTCGCCCACCAGGTACAGCCCGTCCGAGACGCGGCCGATCAACTCCTCGGTGGACGGCCCCCCTTCGGCCGGGCGGAGCGAGACGTTGGCCATCCGCTGCACCGGCACGTGCGCGGGGGAGTCGGCGAAGGCGCAGCCGTTGGAGCGCTCGAAGCCGCAGTCGTGCGCCATCCGCCGGTCGAGCTGGTAGCCCACCAGCACCCCGTCCCGGATCAGGTCCCAGGACTGGGCGGCCACCCCCTCGTCGTCGTACCCCACGGTGGCCAGGGCGTGCTCGGTGGTGCGGTCGCCGGTCACGTGCATCACCGGGGAGCCGTAGCGCAACGTGCCGAGCTGGTCGAAGGTGGCGAACGAGGTGCCCGCGTAGGCCGCCTCGTAGCCCAGCGCCCGGTCCAGCTCGGTGGCGTGGCCGATCGACTCGTGGATGGTCAGCCACAGGTTGGACGGGTCGATCACCAGGTCGTAACGGCCGGGCTCCACGCCGGGGGCGCGCATCTTCTCGGCCAGCAGCCCGGGGATCGCGGCGAGTTCGCCGTCCCAGTCCCAGCCGGTGCCGGTGGCGTACTCCCAGCCGCGGCCGGCCGGCGGGGCCAGGGTGCGCATCGAGTCGAACTCGCCGGTGCGCGGGTCGACCGCGACCGCCGTCAGCTCCGGGTGGATGCGCACCCGCTGCTGGGTGGTGCTGGTGCCGGCGGTGTCGGCGTAGAACTTGTTCTCCCGCACCGCCACCAGCGACGCGTCCACGTGCGAGACCCCGTCCGCCGCCAGCAGCCGGGCGCTCCACTCGGCGAGCAGCGCCGCCTTCTCCCGGTCCGGCACCTTGAACGGGTCGACCTCGTAGGAGGAGACCCAGGTGCGGTCGGCGTGCACCGGCTCCGGGGCCAGCTCCACCCGGCCGCCGCCCCCGGCCGACGCCGTCACCCGCGCCGCCAGCTTGGCCATCGCCACCGCCTGGCCGGCCACCCGGGCCGCCGCGTCCATCGTCGGATCCACCCCGGAGGCGAACCCCCAGGCGCCGCCGTGCACCACCCGGACGCAGTAGCCGGTGTCCGTGGTGTCGGCCGAACCGGCCGGACGGGCGTCACGCAGCCGCACCGAGGCGCTGCGCACCCGCTCGAAGCGGAAGTCGGCGTGCTCGGCCCCCAGCGCCCGGGCCCGGGCCAGCGCCGCGTCGGCCAGCGCCCGCAACGGAAGTGCCACAAAAGACTCGTCGATCCCCTTGGGCACGGCCCCTCCCCTTCCTCAGGCAGTACGTTCCTGTGGCAGTACGCTCCGCACACTCACCGGCAGTGAATCATGCCCCTATGACAACCCCCGCGCCCGGCGGAATCTGTAGGGAGTCCACAGTGGCCGACCTGCGCCCCTGTCACGGGCCGATTCCTCGGCACGGGCCGCGGGCCGATAGTTTGCATAGGGCACACAGGACAACGAACGAAAGGGTGGGCCGTTGAGCCGCTCGGTACTCGTCACCGGAGGCAATCGGGGCATCGGGCTCGCCATCGCCCGCGCCCTGGCCGAGGCAGGTGACAAGGTCGCCATCACCTACCGTTCCGGCGAGCCCCCGGAGGGCTTCCTGGCGGTACGGTGCGACATCACCGACCACGAGCAGGTGGAACGGGCCTTCAAGGAGGTGGAGGAGAAGCAGGGACCGGTCGAGGTGCTGGTGGCCAACGCCGGCGTCACCAAGGACCAGCTCCTGCTGCGGATGACCGAGGAGGAGTTCACCTCGGTCGTCGACACCAACCTCACCGGCACCTTCCGCGTCGTCAAGCGGGCCACCCGCGGCATGCTCCGGGCCCGCAAGGGGCGGATCGTGCTGATCTCCTCGGTGGTCGCGCTCACCGGCTCGGCGGGCCAGGCCAACTACGGCGCCTCCAAGGCGGGTCTGGTCGGCTTCGCCCGGTCCCTCGCCCGGGAACTCGGCTCCCGCAGCATCACGGTCAACGTCGTGGCCCCCGGCTTCGTGGACACCGACATGACCCGCGTACTCTCCGACGACCAGCGGGAGTCGATCCTGGGCAGCATCCCGCTGAACCGTTACGCGAGTCCGGAAGAGGTCGCCTCGTCGGTCCGCTTCCTCGCCTCCGACGACGCCGCATACATCACTGGAGCCGTCATTCCCGTCGACGGCGGATTGGGCATGGGTCACTGAGCACGATGAGTGGAATCCTCGCAGGCAAGCGCATTCTGGTGACGGGCGTTCTCACCGACGCCTCGATCGCCTTCCACACCGCCAGGCTCGCCCAGGAGGAGGGCGCCGAGGTCGTCCTCACCGGCTTCGGCCGGCTGAGCCTCGTCGAGCGGATCGCCAAGCGGCTGCCCAAGCCCGCCCCGGTCATCGAGCTGGACGTGCAGAACCAGGAGCACCTAGACGGCCTCGCCGCCAAGGTCGCCGAACACCTCGGCGAGGGCGTCGGCCTCGACGGTGTGGTCCACTCCATCGGCTTCGCCCCGCAGGACGCGCTCGGCGGCAACTTCCTCAACACCGGCTGGGAGTCGGTGGCCACCGCCGTCCAGGTCTCCGCCTACTCGCTCAAGTCGCTGACCATGGCCCTGCTGCCGCTGCTCGAACAGCGCGGCGGCTCGGTGGTCGGCATGGACTTCGACGCGCAGGTGGCCTGGCCGAAGTACGACTGGATGGGCGTGGCCAAGGCGGCGCTGGAGTCCACCTCCCGCTACCTCGCCCGCGACCTGGGCCACAAGAACATCCGGGTCAACCTGGTCTCGGCCGGCCCGATCAAGTCCATGGCCGCCAAGTCCATCCCGGGCTTCGAGGAGCTGGCCGACGTGTGGAACACCCGCGCCCCGATCGGCTGGGACCTCACCGACCCCGAGCCGGCCGGCCGTGGTGTGGTGGCCCTGCTGTCCGACTGGTTCCCCAAGACCACCGGTGAGATCGTGCACGTCGACGGCGGCGTGCACATGATGGGCGCCTGACCCGTACACCGTTTTCCGCCGAGCCCCGGTCCGCCACGCGCGGGCCGGGGCTCGCGCGTGCCCCGGACGGCCGCACCGGACGGGCGCCCGGCGGGCGGATGACGGCACGATGGACCCCCGGGCCGCACCACGCCGGACGACCGCCCCCTGCCGCGGCGGGGCCGTCCCACCGGCCCCGGGGACGAAACGGCGGCGCGCGTGGCGGGCCGCCCACCGATGCCACTTCCGTACGCCGGCGCCCGCGTGCCGGCGCGACCCCGTGCTGCCCCGGCGGCCGGCCGACGCCATCGAGGAGGTCCAGCCATGCGTACCGGTACCCGGCCGCGCCCCGCCCGCACGCGTGACTGGCCCACCGCGGTGGCGCTCGCCGTGGCGGTGCTGGCGGTGGCCCCCACCGCCGTGTCGGCGGCCGAGCCCCCGGCGCCCGCACCGGCCGGCACCGAGTGCTTCACCCGGGTACGCGGCAGCAGCGCCCGGGCGGTGTGCCACAACCCCGACCCGGAGACCGTCCGCGCCCAGTTGCACATCGCCTGCCGCCGCTGGTGGGACCCGGCGGTGGACACCGGCCACGCCCAGATCCTGCCGGCCGCCACGGTCACCCTGGGCGGCCACTGCTGGAAGGAGATCCGCGCGGCCTGGGTCACGGTGCGCTGAGCGCCGCGCGGGCCGCGGTCAGCGGTCGGCGGCCGTGTCCCGGGCCCGGCACGACCGCGCGTGGCCTCCCGCCTCCGCCGCCGCCGACGCGCCGTCCCCGGCCCGGATCGCCTCCACCAGCCGCGCGTGGTCCACGTACCCCTCCGGGCGCAGCTCCCCGCCGACATCGGCGCGCAGGAACTCCCGCAGCACCTGGCCGAGGTCGGCGTACATCTCGGTGAGCACCTCGTTGTGGGCGGCGCCGACCACCGCGAGGTGGAGCGCGGCGTCGGCGTCCACGAACGCCTCGGCGTCCCCGGAGTGCCACGCCTCCTCCCGCCGGGCCAGCACCTTGTCCAGGTGGCGCAGGTCGCGCTCGGTGCGCCGGAGGGCGGCGAGCCGGGCCGCGGACGCCTCCAGCACGCTGCGCACCTCGGCCACGTCGCCCTGGTCGGCGTCGGCGAACCGGCGGTGCATCACCCCGGCCAGCTCGCTGGTGGCGACCACGTAGGTGCCGGACCCCTGGCGGATGTCGAGCAGGCCGTTGTGGGCGAGCGCGCGCACCGCCTCGCGCACCGTGTTGCGGGCCACCCCGAGCTGCTCGACCAGCTCCGGCTCGGTCGGGATGCGCGAGCCGACCGGCCACTCACCCGAGGTGATCTGGGTGCGCAACTGGTTGATCACCTGGTCCGCGAGGACCGAACGACGGGGCGAGCTCAGCGGCATGGTCTCCTCGTTCCTTACTGGATTACGGCGGCGTGAAGGGGTCCATCAGTCATCCCATGATTCTATGATGGGCCCCATGCGAGACGACGAGACCGTGCTGTCCGAAGACCACCGGGGACCCGCCGTACCCGCTGCCGTGCCGGCCACCGACGCCGCCGACGCACCCCATGGTGCCGTGCCGGCCGCCTCGGCTCCGCCGCCCCCCGGCGCCGGAGCCGCCCCCGGGACACCCCTGACCCCCCTCACCCGGCGGCTGGTCGCCGTCGCGCTGGTGATCGCCGCGGTCAACCTGCGTCCGGCGATCACCAGCCTCGGGGCGCTCATGGCCGAGGTGCGCACCGGGCTGCACATGAACGGCACGGTGGCCGGGCTGCTCACCTCCGTACCCGCCGTGTGCTTCGCCGTCTTCGGCACCGCCGCGCCCCGGCTGGCCCGCCGGTTCGGCCCCGGCGCGGTGGTCTGCGCCGGCATGGCCGCCATCGCCGGCGGGCTGCTGCTGCGCCCGTTCGCCCAGGGCACCGCGGTCTTCCTCGCCGCCAGCGCGCTGGGGCTGGCCGGCATAGCCGTCAGCAACGTGCTCCTGCCGGTGGTCGTCAAGCGGTACTTCCCCGACCGGGTCGGCGCCATGACGGGGCTGTACTCGATGGCGCTCTCCCTGGGCACCGCGGTCGCCGCGGCCAGTACGGTGCCGCTGACCCGGGCGATGGGCGGCGGCTGGCGGCTGGGCCTGGGGGTCTGGGCGGCGCTCGCCGTGGTCGCCGTGGTGCCGTGGCTCGCGGTGGCCCGTACCGGCCGGGGTGCCGCCGCCGGCGCCCCGGCCGCCGGCTCCGCGCCGCGCGTCCGGATCACCCGCAGCCGGACCGCCTGGGCGCTCGCCGTCTTCTTCGGCCTCCAGGCCACCGGCGCGTACATCACCATGGGGTGGCTGCCGCAGATCTTCCGGGACGCGGGCGTGTCGGCCGCCACCGCGGGCGTGCTGCTGGCGGTCACCATGGTGCTCGGCGTCCCGCTCTCCTTCGTCCTGCCCGCGCTCGCCGCCCGGGTGAGCCACCAGGGCTGGCTGGTTGCCGCGCTCGGCGCCTTCGGCCTCGCCGGCTACGCCGGGCTCTGGCTCGCGCCCGCCGCCGCCCCGGTCGCCTGGGCCCTGCTGATGGGCGTCTCCAACTGCGCCTTCCCGCTGGCGCTGACCATGATCGGCATGCGCTCCCGCACCGGTGCCGGGGTCGCCCAGCTCTCCGCCTTCGCCCAGAGCACCGGCTACCTGCTGTCCATCCCCGGCCCCATCCTCGTCGGCGCCCTCTACCAGAGCACCGGCGGCTGGCACCTGCCCATCGCCCTCATGGCCGCCCTCATGCTCCCCCAGATGGCCGCCGGCATCCTGGCCGGCCGCAAACGCCACGTGGAGGACGAGATCTGAGCCGCGGCGCCGCCGCCGGGTCCGCCACCCCGGTCCCGTTCCGGGGTACGACACGCCACCGGCGCGGCGGGGCCACCCCCGGGACGGGGCGCGGGGCGGGGGTGGGAGACTGGGCGCATGCCCGTGCTCGAGCCGAACCCTCCGAAACCGCAGAAGAAGCTGCTGCTGATGCTCTGCATGATGCTGGGCGTACCGGCGGTGGTGGCGATCGTGGCCTCGATCGCGGCACATTATTGAGCGCCTCGCACACCGGGGGAGGGGGTTGTCCCCCGGTCCCCTAGGGGGTGTGGATCAGGGTCGACTGGGTGGTCTTCCGGATGGTCCGGCCCGGAAGGCGGCCGTAGCGTCGGTGGCGTACGAAACGACGCCGCCGCGCGGCGGCGACCCCGACCCGGAGGCGAGCCCCATGCCTGTGTGCAGTACCGCCTGGCCGACCCGTGCGAAGGCCGCGGAGGCGGCGCCGCCCGGCGGGGCGGAGCGACCGGCGGGACGGCTGCGGTGGTGGGCGGTGGCGCTGCCCGCGGTGGCTTTCGGCGCGCTGCTGACGTTCGTCGCGGGCACCGCGCAGGCCGGTCCGCCCGCCGCCGCGCAGCCGCTCGCCGCGCTCTTCTCCAAGGTCACCGCGCTCCTCGCGGCCCTCGTCGGGCACGTGTCGTAACGGCGCGGCGGACCCGGTCGCGCGCCCGCCGCGTACCGCGTCCAGCACCCGCACAACGCCCGCGCACCCCGCGCCTCGTGCGGCGTTTTCTGGGAAGCTGAAGGACATGAGCGACGCAACGCCCCGCAGGATCGTCCTCCTCAGGCACGCCAAGGCCGACTGGGCGCAGGAATCCGACCACGAACGGCCGCTGAGCGACCGTGGTCGCAAGGACGCCCCCGTCGCCGGACAATGGCTCGCCTGGAAGGGCTTCCTCCCCGAACTGACCCTCTGCTCGACGGCGCAGCGCACCCGCGAAACCTGGAAGCTCGTCGCCCACGAACTGCCGCAGCGCCCCAAGACCGTCTACGAGGAGCGGCTCTACGAGGCATCCCTCGGCGAACTCCTCGCGCTGATCAACGAGACCTCCGACGAGGTCGCCGACCTGATGCTGGTCGGCCACAACCCGGGCATGCACGCGCTGGCCGACGCGCTCACCGGCCGCGCCGAGGGCGATCTGGCGGCCCGGATGAACCGCAGTGCCTTCCCCACCTGCGCCATCGCCGTGATCACCTTCGACGGCTCGTGGAAGTCGGTCGAGCACGGGGTCGGGACGCTGGCCGACTACTGGGTCCCGCACAAGGCCTGAAGCCCCCGCCCGTCACTCACGCGAACGCGCCTCCCCGCCGCCCCGGCCGGGAGGCGCACCCGCGCCGGGCGCGCCCGGGTCTCAGGCGTCCAGGTGGAGGTCGGCCGCCTCGACCTCTTCCCGGGTGATGCCCAGCAGGTAGAGCACGGTGTCCAGGAACGGCACGTTGACCGCGGTGTCCGCGGCCTGCCGCACCACCGGCTTGGCGTTGAAGGCGACGCCGAGCCCGGCGGTGTTGAGCATGTCCAGGTCGTTGGCGCCGTCGCCGATCGCCACGGTCTGGGAGAGCGGCACCCCGGCCTGCTCGGCGAAGGACCGCAGCAGCCGTGCCTTGCCGGCCCGGTCCACCACGTCACCGGTGACCCGGCCGGTCAGCCGCCCGTCGACGATCTCCAGGGTGTTGGCGGAGGCGAAGTCGAGCCCGAGGCGTTCCTTGAGGTCGTCGGTGACCTGGGTGAAGCCGCCGGAGACCACGCCCACCTGGAAGCCGAGCCGCTTGAGCGTACGGATGAGGGTACGGGCGCCCGGGGTCAGCCGGACCTCGGCGCGCACCTTGTCGACCACCGAGGCGTCCAGCCCCGCCAGCAGCGCCACCCGGGCGTGCAGCGACTGCTCGAAGTCCAGCTCCCCGCGCATCGCCGCGGCCGTCACCTCGGCGACCTGGTCCTCGCAGCCGGCGTGGGCGGCGAAGAGCTCGATCACTTCGTCCTGGATCAAGGTGGAGTCCACGTCCATCACCACCAGCCGCTGCGCCCGCCGGTGCAGCCCGGCGGCGACCACCGCCACGTCCACCCCGCGGTGGGCCGCCTCCATCGCCAAGGCGGTGCGCAGCACCCCGGTGGGCGCGCCGGAGACGGCGAACTCCACGGCGGTGACCGGGTACTTGGCGAGCCGGAAGATACGGTCGATGTTGCCGCCGACGGCGGTGATCCGGGCCGCTATGGCCGCCGTCGACTCGGCGGTGAGCGGATGGCCGAGCACGGTGACGTGGGAGCGTCCGGTGCCGCGCGGCCGGTTGTCACCGGTGCCGGAGATGATCTCCGCCTGCATCTTGATGGATTCGGCCCAGTTGTGAACGGTGGCGCGCAGCCCGCCCTCCGCGGCGGGTCCGCCCTCCGGTGCGGTGACCAGGGTGCACAGCACCATCCGGCCCCGGGTGACCACCTGCTCGATGTCGACCACGTCCACGCCGTAGGCGGCGAGCGTGTCGAAGAGTCCGGCGGTGATGCCCGGCCGGTCCTTGCCGAAGATCTTGACCAGAAGCGTGGGCCCCGAGGCCGCCCCGACCGGAACGTCGGGGGCGGGACCGGGCTGCGAAACGTCGTCCATGGTGGCACCACGGTAACCGCCCGGCGGCCCCGGCAGCGGACCCGTCCCGTATCCCGGGCACCCCGCGGACCTACGGCGCGGCGAGCGCCGGCGGCGCCCGGTCAGGGGCGTCCGGAAAGCCCGGCGGGCCCCGCCACCCGGGTGCCGCGCGCCCCGGTCGCCGTGGCGAGGGCGGCCCCCACCGCACCGCAGACCAGCCCCCACCCGGCACCCAGCAGGAAGGCGAGCGGAACACTGCCCGCCAGGTCGATCCCGGACCCCAGGGCGTCGAAGCCGAACAGCGACAGATCGGCGTTGACCGACAGCGTGGTCAACGCGGTCAGCAACGCGAAGGCGAGCGCGGCGGCGACGGCCAGCCGCAGCGCGCAGGCGGCCGTCGACGCGCCCGGCGGCGTGCGCGCCGCGAGCACCACCCCGGCCAGCAGCATCGTCACCACCGCGGCCACCGGCAGCAGCCACACCCACCCGTCGTACCCGGCCAGCCCCGCCACCGTCACCGGATGGTCGGCGCCGCCCTTGAGCAACTGGTCCAGCGGGTGCGGCAGTACGTACGCCAGCGGGCCGTACGCCCGTCCGTGCCACGGGACGAACAACCCCAGCGTCGCCGCCAGCCATACCGCGTTCGGGGTGCCGACCAGGGCCGCGCCGACCACCCGGCCCGGATGGTCGTCCGCCACCGCGTGGCACAGCGCGACCACGAACCCGGCCGCCACCGCCAGCAGCAGCGCCGTGCACAGCGCCGAGGCGGCCGGCCGTACGGCACGGTGCACCACGTGCCAGGCGGCCGGCAGCGGCGCGCGCCGGTTGACCAGCAGTGCCAGCGCCAGCACCGCCAGCACCCACAGCAGCCCCGCGCCGACCGAGGCGCCCGCGTCGACCCGGAAGCCCACCGAGGCGCGTTCGTGCGCCAGCCGGCCCAGGCTGTCGGCGAGCCGCCCGCCAAGACCGCCCAGGTCACCGAGGTCGCCCAGGTCACCGAGGCCGGGCGCGGCGGACCCCGGCGACGCCCCGCTGATGGTGATCGTCTCGTGGCCGGCCCAGGTCAGCCCGGCCAGCACGGCCAGGAAGACCACGATCACCGCGACCGTGCGGACGGCGAACTCCGCGCCGCCGGCCACCACGCCGGCCCGGCGCGTGGAGCGGGCGAAGACCCAGCCGAGCGGCAGCGCCCCGGCCAGCGCGACGCCCAGCGGCATGATGTCCACCGCCCCGACCGCCTGCGCCCCGCCGATCCCGAAGACCGTCACGTCACCGGAGGGGGAGACCTGGCCGCCCACCGCCATGATCACCACGGCGGCGGTCATCGGGCCGAGCGCCCCTCGGGTGTCGGCGCCCAGCAGATGGAGGCCGAGCGCCGCCACCGCCGCCATCGCCGCGAACGCCCAGCCGACGGCGGCCACCGCGGCGAGCACCGCCCGTCCCCACGGCACCGCGCGAGCACCGTGTGACTGCTCCGGACCGCTGGCCATGGTCGCCCCTGTTCCGCGGAGGAAAGCCGTACACCGCCGTATGCCGGGATCATCCGGCATACCGCCGCCTACTTCCTCCCTACCACCGTCCGAGGGCGTTTCGGCCCCAAGCCCCCGCCAGAGGGCGACTTTCCGTAACGGACGGGAGCCTGGAATAGTGCTCCCGACGTTCGCCATCCCGGACTTCCCGGCATGGGGGTAAACCGGGGGACAACCTTGTGGGGCATGGAGTGCCGGAACTCGTACTGCAACTGAACGGACAAACCTGGTCACTTGACCCGGCCAGGTCGTACACCGTGGGCCGCGACCCGCAGGGGGACATCGGGCTCGACGACGCCCGGGTCTCCTGGCGGCACGCGATCCTGCGGTGGAACGGGCACGGCTGGACCCTGGAGGACCTGGGCAGCACCAACGGCACCTGGGCGCACGGACAGCGCGTCCACGAGATACCGATAGGCCCGGGCAGCACCGTCCACCTCGGCAACGCCACCGACGGCCCGCGGCTGGACTTCGCCGCCCCCGTCCCCGTCCACGCCGCCCCCGCCTACGCCGCCCCGGAACACCCGGCCACCGCACCGCACCCCGGCCACCCCGCACCCCAGCACTCCGCACCGGCATCCGAGTGGCCGCAACCCCACCCCGCGCCGGCCGGCGGACGCAACCCGACCAGCTTCCACCAGCTCGCCGTCGGCCGGGTACTGAGCATCGGCCGCGCCCTGGAGAACGACCTGGTCGTCGCCGACCTCCAGGTCTCCCGCCGCCACGCCGAACTGCGCATCCACCCCGACGGCCGCTACGAGATCGTCGACCTCGGCAGCCACAACCGCACCTACGTCAACGGCAAGCCGGTGCGCCGCGCCCTGATCGGCCCCGGCGACACCGTCGGCGTCGGCCACTCCACCTTCCGGCTCGTCGGCGACCGGCTGGAGGAGTTCGTCGACACCGGCGAAGTCACCTTCTCCGCCCGCCGCCTGACCGTCCAGGTGCCGCACGGCAACACCACCAAGACCATCCTCAAGGACGTCTCCTTCGGCGTACCGGAGAAGTCCCTGATCGGCGTCATCGGCCCCTCCGGATCCGGCAAGTCCACCCTGCTGCGCGCGCTCACCGGCTACCGCCCCGCCGACCACGGCCAGGTCCTCTACGACAACCGCGACCTCTACCAGCACTTCGCCGAACTGCGCCAGCGCATCGGACTGGTGCCGCAGGACGACATCCTGCACAAGGAACTGACGATCCGCCGGGCCCTGAAGTACGCCGCCAAACTGCGCTTCCCCGACGACACCGCCGCCGCCGAACGCCAGGCCCGCATCGACGAGGTGCTGCGCGAGCTCAAGCTCGACGTCCACGCCGACAAACGCATCACCGCGCTCTCCGGCGGCCAGCGCAAACGCGTCTCGGTCGCCCTGGAACTGCTCACCAAACCGTCGCTGATCTTCCTCGACGAACCCACCTCGGGCCTCGACCCGGGCATGGACCGCGACGTGATGCAACTGCTGCGCGGCCTCGCCGACGACGGCCGCACGGTGCTGGTGGTCACCCACTCGGTGGCCGAACTCGCCCTGTGCGACCGGCTGTTGGTGATGGCACCGGGCGGCTCGGTGGCCTACTTCGGGCCGCCCGACGAGGCGCTCGCCTTCTTCGGCTACGACACCTGGGCCGACGTCTTCCAGGCGTTCGAGAACTACCGCGACTACGACTGGGCCGGCCGCTGGCACGGCTCCCACCACTACCGCACCTACGCCGCCGACCTGGACGCCGCCGCGACCGTCCCCACCCCGCCCGCCCCGGTGGCCCCGCCGCAGGCCGAACCGCGCATGGCCCGCAGCTGGGGCTCCCAACTGCGCACCCTGATCGCCCGCTACCTGTCGGTGATCGCCTCCGACCGCGGCTTCATGGGGCTGATGCTCGTCCTGCCCGCCGTCCTCGGCGTGGTCAGCGTGGTCATCCCGGCCGACAGCGGCCTCGGCTTCGGCCCGGCCCGGGTGCGCCTGTGGAACAAGGACGCCGGCACCATCCTGATGATCCTCACCGTCGGCATGTGCTTCTCCGGCGCCGCCAACTCGGTACGCGAACTCATCAAGGAACGCGTCATCTACGAACGCGAACGCGCCGTGGGCCTGTCCCGCAGCGCCTACCTGATGTCCAAGGTCGTCGTGCTCGGCCTGATCACCGCCGTCCAGGGCGTGATCATCTGCGCCATCGGCTTCGCCCCGCGCGCCATGCCCGCCGAAGGCGTCCTGCTGCACAACGAACCGGCCGTCGAGATGACCCTCGTCGTCATCGGCATCGGCTTCACCTCGATGATGATCGGCCTGGTCATCTCCTCGCTGGTCAAGACCGCCGAGAAGACCATGCCGCTGCTGGTGATGTTCGCCATCGTCCAGGTGGTCTTCACCGGCATCCTCTTCCAGCTCTACGACAAGCCCGGCCTGGAACAGGTCGCCTGGCTGATGCCGTCCCGCTGGGCGCTGGCCGGCCTGGCCACCACCGCCCAGCTCAACATCCTCATGCCGTACGACCCCGCCCACCCCGACACGCTGTGGAAGCACAGCGCCGGGATCTGGTGCCTCGACCTGGCCGTCCTGCTCTCCCTCGGCGTCGCCTGCGGCTTCGCCGTCGCCCGGCTGCTGCGCCGGCACGAACCCGAGGTCATGCGCGGCGGCTGACCGCCCCTGCCCGGCCCGACGGCGGCGCCCCGGAACCCCGGGGCGCCGCCGTCCGCGTTCCTACGGCAGCAGCAGGTTGACGTCCCCGAACTCGTGCCACCGGTACCGCTCCCGCACCGCCTCCGCGTACACCCGGTCCAGCAGCTCGACGCCCGCCACCGCGGCCAGCATCAGCAGATGGGACGCCTCCGGCTCGTGCAACCCGGTCAGCAGCCCGTCCACCACCCGCGTCCCGCGCTCCGGGGTGACCACCAGATCCGTCCATCCCCGCGCCGCGCGCACCCGGCCGCCCTCGTCCGCCGCCGACTCCAGCGCCCGCACCGCCGTCGTCCCCACCGCGATCACCCGGCCGCCGCCGGCCCGCGCCGCGTTCACCAGCCGCGCCGTGCTCTCCGGCACCGCGAACCGCTCCGGGTACGGCGGCTCGTGGGCCTGAGCGGACGCCACCCCGGTGTGCAGCGTCAGCGGCGCCACCTGCACCCCCCGGCTCACCAGCGCCGCCACCATGCCCGCGGTGAACGGCCGCCCCGCGCCGGGCATCTCCGCCGACCCCAGGCCGTCCGCCGACGGCACCGAGAACACCGTGCGGTACGCCGCCAGTGGCTGGTCCCGCTCGGTGTAGCCGTACCGGATCGGCCGCCCGTTGCGGCGCAGGTACGCCACCGTGTCCGCGGGCGCCACCGTGGCCAGCCACAGCCGGTCCGACCCGGCCGCCAGCGGCGCGTCCAGCACCAGCCGCCCGCCGCCGGCCAGCGCCACCACCGCCCCCGCCGGACCGCCCGGCCGCGCCCGGGTGGTGCCCCGCCCGTCCGGGGTCCGCAGCTCCACCGCCCACCGCCCGTCGTCCCGCCGGGTCGAGAAGTGGACCACCACCGCCTCCCCGGCGAGCACCCCGTCCACCGCCGCCGGCAGCGTCGGCGAGGTGTTGACCACCAGCACGTCCCCGGCGCACAGCAGCCGTGGCAGCGCCCGGAACGCGTGGTGGCTCACCTCACCGGTGCTCCGCCGGCCGGTGATCAGCCGCACCGCGTCCCGCCGGGCCGGCGGCACCCGCGCCGACAGCTCCGGCGGCACCCGTACCGTCCGCACCGCCGACGCGGTCACCGCGCCGCCTCCAGGAGCGCGCCGGCCAGGTAACGGCCGCTGGCCGGCCGCTCCGCCACCAGCCGCAGCAGCGCCGGCACCACACCGGCCGGATCCGGACGCGCCGCCGCGTCCGGATCCCCCGGCACCGCCGCCTCGTACATCGCCGTCCGCATGTCGCCCGGATCGACCCACCACACCCGGACGGCCGGCTCCTCCACCGCCAGCACCGCGCACAGCCGCTCCAGCGCCGCCTTGCTCGCCCCGTAGCCGCCCCAGGTGGGGTACGCCTCCACGGCCGCGTCCGAGGTGACCGAGAGCACCGCGCCGCCGGCCGCCCGCAGATGCGGCAGCGCCTCCTGCACCAGGGCCAGCGGCGCCACCGCGTTGGTCTCCAGCGCCGCCCGCAGCCCGGTCAGCGGATGGTCGGCCAGCGGCACCAGCGGCTCGGCGCCCAGCACGCTCGCGTTGTTCACCAGCAGGTCCACCCCGCCCGCCGCCATGGCCGCGGCCACCAGCCGGGACCGGTGCCCGGCGTCGGTGACGTCCCCCGGCACCGCCCGTACCCGGCCCGGCCCGGGCAGCCGGGCCACCGCCGAGCGCAGCGCCGGCCCCGAACGGGCGTCGGCCACCACCTCCCAGCCCCGCGCCGCCAGCCCCGCGGCCAGCGCCAGCCCCAGCCCCCTGGACGCCCCCGTGACGATCGCCACCGGCATGTCGGCCTCCTCGCACCGCCGTCGCCGGGCCCGTCGCCCGGCGCACGGCCCCCACCGTAGGAACGCCCCGCTCCGCCCCGCCTCGGCCCGCGGACCTGGGACCCGGTGGGCACTTGGGCCTAAACCCCCGGTCCCGGGTGGCCCCCGACCCCGGGCGGATGCCGGGTGTCGTACCGCCCGGCTACCGTGAACACATGTCCAACGGGTCCCACCCGGCGCCGCCCGGCGCGTACTCCGGGCGAGCCGGTATCGAGGCGGTCAGCGCGGCGGTGCTCGCGATGAGCCGCCACCTGGAGGTGCGCGAGGTCCTCCAGACCATCGTCGCCTCCGCCCGCCGGCTGCTCGACGTGCGCTACGCGGCACTCGGCGTCCCCGACGACCACGGGGGCTTCGCGCAGTTCGTGGTCGACGGCGTCAGCGACGAGCAGTGGAAGGCGATCGGCCCGCTGCCCCGGCAGCACGGCATCCTCGCGGTGATGCTCCAGGAGGCCACCACGCAGCGCCTCGCCGACGTCCGCCGCGACCCCCGCTTCGGCGGCTGGCCCGCCGCCCACCCCGAGCTGGCCGACTTCCTCGGCGTGCCCATCGTCGACGGCGACGAGGTGCTCGGCGCGATCTTCCTGGCCAACAAGAACTGCCCGGCGCCCGGCGGCGGCTGCGCCTTCGACGAGGAGGACGAGGCGGTGCTGCGCATCCTCGCCGCCCACGCCGCCATCGCCCTGACCAACGCCCGGCTCTACGAACGCGGCCGGGAGCTGACCATCGCCGCCGAACGGGCCCGTATCGCCCACGAGTTGCACGACGCGGTCAACCAGAAGCTCTTCTCGCTGCGGCTCACCGCCCAGGCCGCCGCCGCCCTCGTCGACCGCGACCCGGCCCGCGCCAAGGAGGAGATGCGCCAGGTGGCCCGGCTCGCCGCCGAGGCCACCGACGAACTGCGGGACGTGGTCGTCGAGTTGCGCCCGGCCGCCCTGGAGGAGCACGGCCTGGTGGCCACCTTGCGCACCCAGGCCCAGGTGCTCGGCCGCGCCCACCCCGCCACCATCGCCTTCACCTCCCGCGGGGTACGGGCGCTGCCGCCGGCCCAGGAGGAGGCGGTGCTGCGGGTCTTCCAGGAGGCGCTGCACAACGCGCTGCGGCACGCCGACGCCACCACCGTCGAGGTGCTGCTCGAAGGCCACGGCAAGGGCGCCCGCCTGCGGATATCCGACGACGGCCGGGGCTTCGACCCCTCGGCGGTGCGCCGGGCCGGCCGCCACCTGGGCCTGGTGTCCATGCGCGACCGGGCGGCCGGGGTGGGCGGCGGCCTCGTCGTGGAGTCCGAGCCCGGCAAGGGCACCGTCGTCGAAATGGAGGTGCCCGGTGGCTGAGGGACACAAGATCCGGGTGCTGCTGGTCGACGACCACCAGGTGGTCCGCCGCGGCCTGCGGACGTTCCTGGAGGTCCAGGACGACATCGAGGTGGCCGGCGAGGCGTCGGACGGCGACGAAGGGGTGCGCCTGGCCCAGGAGTTGCGCCCCGACGTCGTCCTGATGGACGTCAAGATGCCCGGCACCGACGGCATCACGGCGCTGCGCAAGCTGCGGGAGCTGGGCAGCGCGTCGCGGGTGCTGGTGGTCACCAGCTTCACCGAGCAGCGCACCGTGGTCCCGGCGATGCGGGCCGGGGCCGCCGGGTACGTCTACAAGGACGTCGACCCCGACGCGCTGGCCGGGGCGATCCGTTCGGTCCACGCCGGCCACGTCGTCCTCCAGCCCGAGGTGGCCGAGGCGTTGCTGACCCGGGAGGAGACCGGCGGCGGCACCGGCCGCGGCGGCGCCCTCACCGACCGCGAGCGCGAGGTGCTCGGCCTCATCGCCGACGGCCGCTCCAACCGGGAGATCGCCCGCGCCCTGGTGCTCTCCGAGAAGACCGTCAAGACCCACGTCTCCAACATCCTCATGAAGCTCGACCTGGCCGACCGCACCCAGGCCGCGCTGTGGGCGGTACGCCACGGGGTCGGCGGCTGACGCGGGGGGCCAAGGGGTCCGGAGCCGAAGCGGAACGTCTTCTTCCGGAGTGAGATTCATACCGTCGGGTGTATGTCGCCCGATCGGCGCAACCGGGCCGATCGTCGGACGTTCTCCATGGCGTGCCCGCGGCGACGTGCCGCGGAGCGCGTCGCTAGGAGGATCGAAGAAGTGAAGAACCTGAAGAAGGCCCTCGTCGTCACCGCCCTGTCGGCCGGTATCGCCGCCGCCGGTGCCGGCGTGGCCTCCGCCCACGACGCCGACGCGCGGGGCAAGGCCGTGCAGTCGCCGGGCGTCGCCTCGGGCAACACCGTGCAGGTGCCGGTCCACGTGCCGGTCAACGTCTGCGGCGACAGCATCAGCGTCGTCGGCATCCTCAACCCCGCCTTCGGCAACGTCTGCCACAACGACTGAGCCGTCGGCCGGGCCTTTGCCGCGGGCGCATCGCGCGGTCCGTACCCGCGCGGCGTGCCCGTAGCCGGCCGGCCCCGGAGACCACATCCGGGGCCGGCCCCCTTGGGTCGGCTTCCTCACCGGTGTCACACCACCGCGTACCCCGGCATTGCGCCGTCCGGAGGTATCGCGGCTGATTGCCGTGTCATCGGACGCGATCGGGCGTTGGCACCGTGTGACCCCGCGGCAGGGGTCACCGGATCACAAGAGGAGCACTTCCCATGAACACTGCCAAGAAGGCCGCCCTGGTCCTCGTTGCGGCCGGGTTCGCGGCGGGCACCACCGCCGGCAACGCCTTCGCGCACGAAGAGGAACACCACCACGTCCACCACCACCACTACTACAGCAGCCACCGCACCAAGGTGGAGAGCGGCTCCATCGCCAAGGGCGCGGCGGTCAACTCCCCGGGCGTGATCTCCGGCAACGTCGTCCAGGTCCCGATCGACATCCCGATCAACGCCTGCGGCCTGACCGTGGACATCATCGGCATCCTCAACCCGGCGTTCGGCAACAACTGCGTCAACGGCCCGATCGTCCGCGAAGAGGACCGCGAGCGCGGTTACGACCACGTGAGCGAGCACCACGAGCGCGGTGGATACGGGCACGGCCGTGGCGGCTGGGACGACTGACACCTGCGGCGTCGCCAAGGCCCCGCGAGCGCACCGCCCGCGGGGCCTTGCCGTGTCCGGGTCCGGGACCGCGCCACCGGCTCAGCGCCGGGCGGAGTGCTCCACGTAGGCGTTGTACGCGGCCACCTGGGCGCGGCGGGCGGTGCGCTCCACCGGACGCAGCACGGCGGCCCGGGCCGCGATCTCCGAGGCGCTGACGGCGGCACCGTGCTCCGCGTCCGCCTCGTCGCCCCGCGCGATCTGCGTCAACGCGGCCACCCGCTGGGCGAGTTCGAGCACCCGGATGGCCCGCGGCGGGTACCCGGGGGCCAGCACCTCCCGGCCGCGTCCGGCCCGGGCCCGGTACGCCTCCAGCGCCGCCCGCGCGGCCGGCCCCGCCCCCGCCACGTCCAGCCGGGCGAGCGCCGCCGTGGCCTCCCGCATCGCCTCCGCCAACTCCTGTTCCGCCTCGCCCAGCGACGGCACGTCGGCCGGCGGCGCGTCCCGCACCGGGGAGCAGCGCCAGACCACCTCCACGTGCAGGTCGTCCGGGGCCGGGCCGGCCTCGGTGACCGAAGGCACCAGACCCAGCGGCGCCGCCGCCCCCGGACCCCGGGCCACCTCGGTGAGCACCGCCTCACCCGCCGCCAGCGCCACCTCGTTGAACTCCGGCGGCCCGCTGAGCCCCAGCGGATGCCCCGGCGTCGGCAGGGCCACCCGCAGCCCCGTCACCCCCAGCGCCCGCAACCGGCCGAGCCCGTACGCCAGCCCCACCGCGTCCGGCTCCCCGGGCAGCCCGGTGATCCGGTGAACCGCGTCACCCCCGGTGATCTCCTGCACCGCGTCATCAGGTGCGACAAATCCTCCAAGCAGGGCATTTCCCCACGCCGCCAGGCGTCCTGAACGAGGTTCTCGAAGCATCCCCCCAGCCTATGGAGTGAGCCGCTCGGCGCGTGGCGTAGGTTTTCCCTGGTGCGCTTCCGCGACCTACCCGCGTCGCGCCGAACGCCACGTACGCACGAGTACCGACCGAGTACCGACCGAAAACGCATGGGGAGACAACGCGCTCATGAGCGATGTACTGGAGCTGGTGGACGTATCCGTGGTCCGCGACGGCCGGGCTCTGGTCGAGCGGGTCTCCTGGTCGGTCGCCGAGGGTGAGCGCTGGGTGATCCTCGGCCCCAACGGCGCCGGCAAGACCACGCTGCTCAACGTCGCCTCCAGCTACCTCTTCCCGACCACCGGCACCGCCGTCGTCCTCGGTGAGAAGCTGGGCAGCGTCGACGTGTTCGACCTGCGCCCGCGCATCGGCATGGCCGGCATCGCCATGGCCGAGAAGATGCCGCGCCGGCAGACCGTGCTGGAGACCGTGCTCACCGCCGCCTACGGCATGACCGCCCACTGGCGGGAGAAGTACGACACCTCCGACGAGCACCGCGCCCGGCTGATCCTGGACCGGCTCGGCATGGCCGAGTACGCCGACCGCCGCTTCGGCACCCTCTCCGAGGGCGAACGCAAGCGCACCCTGATCGCCCGCGCCATCATGACCGACCCCGAACTGCTCCTGCTGGACGAGCCGGCGGCCGGCCTCGACCTCGGCGGACGCGAGGACCTGGTGCGCCGCCTCGGCCGCCTCGCCCGCGACCCCATCGCCCCGGCCATGATCATGGTCACCCACCACGTCGAGGAGATCGCCCCCGGCTTCACCCACGTCCTGATGATCCGTCAGGGCAAGGTGGTCGCCGCCGGCCCCATCGACCTGGAACTGACCTCCCGCAACCTCTCCCACTGCTTCGGCCTGCCGCTCGTCGTGGAACGCCGCGGCGACCGCTGGACCGCGCAGGGCCTGCCCCTGGTCTGACCCGACGCCACATCCGTGCGCCCCTGTGCTGCCGGGCCCCGCGCCCCTACGATGGCGGTGTGGAGGCATGGATGTGGTGGCTGGTCGCCGCCGCGGCGCTGGGCATCGCCATGGTGATCACGACGTTGCCCGAACTCGGCATGCTCGCCATCGGCGGAGCCGCCGCCGCGGCCACCTCCGGCCTCGGCGGCGGAGTCGTCCTGCAGACCGTGGTCTTCCTCGCCGTCTCCGTCGCCCTGGTCGGCGTGGTCCGCGGCATCGCGCTGCGCCACCGCGCCACCCCGCCCCGGCTGCGCACCGGAATCGACGCGCTCAAGGGGCGTTCGGCCCTGGTGGTGGAACGCGTCGACCAGCACGCCGGACGCATCAAGCTGGCCGGCGAGATCTGGTCGGCCCGCGCCCTGGACACCGGTCGGGTCTACGAGGCCGGCGAAGAGGTGGACGTGGTCGACATCGAGGGGGCGACCGCGGTCGTGATGTGACCGGCACACCCGGGCGGCCGGGGCGGAGCAATCCCCGCAACCCGCCGCACGCCGGGTCGGGACTCTGCCAGACTTGATCATCGAACAGTCGGAAAGCCGCGCGTCGTCCGGGGAGTGGTCGTGACACCCATCATCATCGTGCTGGTCATCCTGGTGGTGCTGGTCTTCATCGCACTCATCAGGACGGTGCAGGTCATCCCGCAGGCCAGCGCGGCCATCGTGGAGCGGTTCGGCCGCTACACGCGCACCCTCAGCGCCGGCCTGAACATCGTGGTGCCCTTCATCGACCGCATCCGAAACCGCATCGACCTGCGCGAACAGGTCGTCCCCTTCCCGCCGCAGCCGGTGATCACCCAGGACAACCTGGTGGTCAACATCGACACCGTCATCTACTACCAGGTCACCGACGCCCGGGCCGCCACCTACGAGGTCGCCAGCTACATCCAGGCGATCGAGCAGCTCACCGTCACCACCCTGCGCAACATCATCGGCGGCATGGACCTGGAACGCACCCTGACCTCCCGTGAGGAGATCAACGCGGCGCTGCGCGGCGTGCTGGACGAGGCCACCGGCAAGTGGGGCATCCGCGTCAACCGCGTCGAGCTGAAGGCGATCGAACCGCCCACCTCCATCCAGGACTCGATGGAGAAGCAGATGCGCGCCGACCGTGACAAGCGCGCCGCCATCCTCACCGCCGAAGGCATCCGGCAGTCCCAGATCCTCACCGCCGAAGGTGAGAAGGCCTCCGCCATCCTGCGCGCCGAAGGTGAGGCCAAGGCCGCCGCGCTCAAGGCGGAGGGCGAGGCCCAGGCCATCCGCACCGTCTTCGAGTCCATCCACGCCGGCGACCCGGACCAGAAGCTCCTCGCCTACCAGTACCTCCAGATGCTCCCCAAGATCGCCGAGGGCGACGCCAACAAGCTGTGGATCGTCCCCAGCGAACTCGGCGACGCCCTCAAGGGACTCGGCGGCGCCATCGGCAACTTCGCCCCGCCCACCGGCGGCAACAGCGGTGGCGGCAACGGCACCGTGGTCGCCCCGCGCCGCGAGAGCCCCAGCCTCGACAAGGACTGACGCCCGCCCCGGGCACCTCAGCCCCGGCCCACCGCCAGCAGCAGCGCGTCCGCCGGCGTCGGCTCGAACGGCCTGATCAGCAACCGCATCCCGGCCTGCTCCGGGGTGCGGTCCGCTTTACGGTGATTATCGGCCGCGCAAGCCGCCACCGTGTTCAGCCAGGTGTCCTGGCCGCCCCGCGACCTCGGCACCACGTGGTCCACCGTGGTCGCCCGGCGCCCGCAGTACGCGCACCGGTGCCGGTCCCTGGCCAGCACCCCGCGCCGCGACCACGGCGCCCGTTGTCGGAACGGCACCCGGACGTAACGGCTCAGTCTGATCACCCGGGGCACCTCCACCTCGACCGCCGCCGACCGCAGCCGCAACCCCGGATGCGCCTGCTCCACCACGGCCTTGCCCTGCATCACCAGCACCACCGCACGCCGCGGCGAGACCGTCGACAACGGCTCGTAACTCGCGTTCAGCACCAACGCCTCGCGCATCGCGCCCACCTCCGGGTCCGCCCCGCCCCCGTGGCGGGGTGGCACCACTGTGACCGTGCCGATCACGCGCGACAACGCAATTTCGCCCAACGAGCCCGCTGGGCACGGGGATTGGCGATCGGGAGGTTGCGCAGGCAGACATGACAACGCCCCGGGTGCTCGTCCCCCGTCCATACAGCGAGACACCCGGGGCATCCGGCGACCGGCGCGGTCACCCGGACCATGCCAAGGCTCCGGCGGAAGGCCACGGCAAGCACGCCGGGCCGTCCCCGCCACTGCGGTGCCGGTCGCCGGTGACCAGGAAGGCCGCCGGCCACCACCACTGTGCGGCCCCAACACCCCCCGCGCAACGCGTTTTCCGCCCGACGGAGGCGTACCGGCCCGCACGGCCGCACCGCGGCCCGGCCGAGGCGCTCAGCCCTCGGCGGGCACCTCGTACTCCGCGATCAGCTGCGCCCGGCCGATCGTGTGGAACCGCAGGTTGAACCCGACCACCGCGGGCGTCGCCGACGCGTCCGGCCCCAGCTTCTCCTCGTCCACCGCGTAGACCGTGAAGACGTAGCGGTGCGGACCGTCACCGGGCGGCGGCGCCGCACCGCCGAAGTCCTGGGTGCCGTAGTCGTTGCGCACCTGGACCGCGCCCCGCGGCAGCCCCGCGAAGTCCCCCGACCCCGCCCCGGCCGGCAACTCGGTCACCGAGGCCGGGATGTCGAAGACCGACCAGTGCCAGAACCCGCTGCCGGTCGGCGCGTCCGGGTCGTAGCACGTCACCGCGAAGCTCCTGGTCCCGGCCGGAAACCCGTCCCACCGCAGATGCGGCGAGGTGTTGCCCTTGGCGTACACCTGGGCGTCCGGCAGCGTGCCGCCGTCCCGGACGTCGTCGCTCACCACGGTGAACGACGGCACCGGCGGGTGGAAGTCGTGGGGGAGCGGTCGCCTCTTGCGCTCGGTCACCTGGCTGCCTCCTCATCGCGCCTGATGGTTCGTCCGCCACCCTAGAACGTGATCGACCGGGAACGTGATCGGCACCGTGCGCGATCGGCCCGCCCGGTACGCTCGGACCACATGACCTCGGCTACCGACCGCACCCCGCTGCCCCGTGCCTTCTTCGACCGCCCGGTGCTCGACGTGGCACCCGACCTGCTCGGCCGCGTCCTCGTCCGCGACACCCCCGACGGTCCCGTCGAGGTACGGCTCACCGAGGTCGAGGCGTACGCCGGCACCGCGGACCCCGGCTCGCACGCCTACCGAGGCCGCACCGCGCGCAACGCCGTCATGTTCGGCCCGCCCGGTCACGCCTACGTGTACTTCACCTACGGGATGTGGCACTGCATGAACCTGGTGTGCTGCCCGGAGGGCACCGCCGGCGGCGTGCTGCTGCGGGCCGGGGAGATCGTGGCCGGCGCCGACCTGGCCGCCAAGCGCCGCCCCAGCTCCCGCCGCCCCGCCGACCTCGCCCAGGGTCCGGCCCGGCTGGCCACCGCGCTCGGCATCGACCGCGCGCTCGACGGCGCCGACGTCTGCCCCGCCGCCCCCGCCGACTCGCCCTTCCGGGTGCTCACCGGAACCCCGGCGTCCCCCGGGGCGGTACGCAACGGCCCGCGCACCGGGGTCGGCGGCGAGGGCGCGGCCCACCCGTGGCGCTTCTGGATCGACGGCGACCCCACCGTCAGCCCGTACCGTGCCCACGCGCCCCGCCGCAGGCGGTAACCGCCGGCCCGGACCGCGTACCCTCGGACAAGCTGTCTGTAGTGACGAGGTACGCCCGGCACCGCGATCGGCGCGGCGGAGGGCGTACCCGAAGAGGGAGAAACGAGACACCGTGACGGACATCGTCGACGAGCTGCGGTGGCGGGGAGTCCTCGCCCAGACCACCGACGAAGAAGCCCTGCGCAAGGCGCTCGCGGACGGCCCCGTCACGCTGTATTGCGGCTTCGACCCCACCGCGGCCAGCCTGCACGTCGGCCACCTCACGCAGATCATCGCGCTGCGCCGCTTCCAGCTCGCCGGGCACCGGCCGATCGCCCTGGTCGGCGGCGCCACCGGACTGATCGGCGACCCCAAGCCCAGCGCCGAGCGCCAGCTCAACGCCGCCGCCACCGTCGAGGAGTGGGTCGGCAGGCTGCGCGGCCAGCTCTCCGCCTTCCTGGACTTCGACACCCCGGGTCCCGGCCAGGCGATCATGGCCAACAACTACGAGTGGACGGCCGGCATCTCCGCGCTCTCCTTCCTGCGCGACCTCGGCAAGCACTTCAGCGTCAACTCGATGCTCTCCCGCGAGACGGTCAAGACCCGCCTCGACGGCGAGGGCATGAGCTACACAGAGTTCAGCTACGTGATCCTCCAGGCGCTGGACTACGTGGAGCTGTACCAGCGGTACGGCTGCACGCTCCAGATCGGCGGCAGCGACCAGTGGGGCAACATCACCGCCGGCCTCGACCTGATCCGCCGGATGCGATCCAACCAGCCGCACGGCCCGGCGCACGCCCTCACCCAGAACCTGCTGACCAAGGCGGACGGCACCAAGTTCGGCAAGACCGAGGGCGGCGCGGTCTGGCTCGACCCCGAGCTGACCACGCCCTACGCCTTCTACCAGTTCTGGCTCAACACCGACGACCGCGACGTCACCCGCTACCTGCGCACCTTCAGCTTCCGCGACCGCGAGGAGATCGAGGAGCTGGAGCGGGCCACCGCCGAGCGCCCGCAGGCCCGGGCCGCCCAGCGGGCGCTCGCCGAGGAGCTGACCACCCTGGTGCACGGCGCCGACCAGACCGCCGCGGTGATCGCCGCCTCGCAGGCGCTCTTCGGCCAGGGAGACCTGGCCGCCCTGGACGAGCGGACGCTGGCCGCGGCCCTCGCCGAGCTGCCCTACGCCAAGGTGCCGGCCCTCGCCCCGGTCGTCGACCTGCTCGCCGAGACCGGCCTGGTACCGAGCAAGTCCGCCGGGCGCCGCACGGTCAAGGAGGGCGGTGCCTACGTGAACAACGCGAAGGTCGCCGGCGAGGACGAGATCCCGGGCGAGGCCGACCTGCTGCACGGCAAGTGGCTGGTGCTGCGCCGCGGCAAGCGCAACCTGGCCGCCGTCGAGGTCGTCCGCGACTGACGCGACACCGCCGAGCAACGCCCTGACCTGCGGCAACGTGGACGGGCCGGACGAGACTTGACTCCGGCCCGTCCACCGCCTAACGTGGCTAAGCCGCTGGGGGCTGAGGGCCATGCGGTGGACCACGTCCACAGGCACCTCGTCACTCGGCATAACCACTACTGAACTCGCTCCCGACAGGGTCGAATTTCCTTGTCGAGAAATTCGGGTGTAACGTGGTGGACACGCTGGAAGGGCCGAAAGGCCAAAAAGGCAAAACCCCGCCAGCGGGAATCGGGTCCGAAAGGATCTGATAAGCTGGGGACAACGAAGGGAAAGCCCGGAGGGGCCGGAAACGGCAACGAAGGAAGCTTCCGTTCCTTGAGAACTCAACAGCGTGCCAAAAGTCAACGCCAGATATGTTGATACCCCGTCCGCCGGGCCTGACGGCCTGGATGGATGAGGTTCCTTTGAAGAAAACACAGCGAGGACGCTGTGCACGGACCGGATTATTCCTCCGGCCCGTGCCGCTCTCGTGACTGTGTCACCGGGATAGCCCGGAAGCATTCACGGAGAGTTTGATCCTGGCTCAGGACGAACGCTGGCGGCGTGCTTAACACATGCAAGTCGAACGATGAAGCCCTTCGGGGTGGATTAGTGGCGAACGGGTGAGTAACACGTGGGCAATCTGCCCTGCACTCTGGGATAACTCCGGGAAACCGGGGCTAATACCGGATACGACCTTAGGGCGCATGCCCTGGGGTGGAAAGTTCCGGCGGTGCAGGATGAGCCCGCGGCCTATCAGCTTGTTGGTGGGGTAATGGCCTACCAAGGCGACGACGGGTAGCCGGCCTGAGAGGGCGACCGGCCACACTGGGACTGAGACACGGCCCAGACTCCTACGGGAGGCAGCAGTGGGGAATATTGCACAATGGGCGAAAGCCTGATGCAGCGACGCCGCGTGAGGGATGACGGCCTTCGGGTTGTAAACCTCTTTCAGCAGGGAAGAAGCGCAAGTGACGGTACCTGCAGAAGAAGCACCGGCTAACTACGTGCCAGCAGCCGCGGTAATACGTAGGGTGCGAGCGTTGTCCGGAATTATTGGGCGTAAAGAGCTCGTAGGCGGCTTGTCGCGTCGGATGTGAAAGCCCGGGGCTCAACCCCGGGTCTGCATTCGATACGGGCAGGCTAGAGTTCGGTAGGGGAGATCGGAATTCCTGGTGTAGCGGTGAAATGCGCAGATATCAGGAGGAACACCGGTGGCGAAGGCGGATCTCTGGGCCGATACTGACGCTGAGGAGCGAAAGCGTGGGGAGCGAACAGGATTAGATACCCTGGTAGTCCACGCCGTAAACGTTGGGAACTAGGTGTGGGCGACATTCCACGTTGTCCGTGCCGCAGCTAACGCATTAAGTTCCCCGCCTGGGGAGTACGGCCGCAAGGCTAAAACTCAAAGGAATTGACGGGGGCCCGCACAAGAGGCGGAGCATGTGGCTTAATTCGACGCAACGCGAAGAACCTTACCAAGGCTTGACATACACCGGAAAACCCTGGAGACGGGGGCCCCCTTGTGGTCGGTGTACAGGTGGTGCATGGCTGTCGTCAGCTCGTGTCGTGAGATGTTGGGTTAAGTCCCGCAACGAGCGCAACCCTTGTCCTGTGTTGCCAGCATGCCCTTCGGGGTGATGGGGACTCACGGGAGACTGCCGGGGTCAACTCGGAGGAAGGTGGGGACGACGTCAAGTCATCATGCCCCTTATGTCTTGGGCTGCACACGTGCTACAATGGCCGGTACAATGAGCTGCGATACCGTGAGGTGGAGCGAATCTCAAAAAGCCGGTCTCAGTTCGGATTGGGGTCTGCAACTCGACCCCATGAAGTCGGAGTCTCTAGTAATCGCAGATCAGCATTGCTGCGGTGAATACGTTCCCGGGCCTTGTACACACCGCCCGTCACGTCACGAAAGTCGGTAACACCCGAAGCCGGTGGCCCAACCCCTTGTGGGAGGGAGCTGTCGAAGGTGGGACTGGCGATTGGGACGAAGTCGTAACAAGGTAGCCGTACCGGAAGGTGCGGCTGGATCACCTCCTTTCTAAGGAGCACATAGCCGGATGCGAGCGAGTGTCTCGCACGGTTGCTCATGGGTGGAACGTTGACTATTCGGCATGTCCTTGTGATGGGCACTAGTACTGCTTCGGCGTGGAACGTGGGCCTTGAGCGGGGTGGTGTCGGGCACGCTGTTGGGTCCTGAGGGAACGATGAGTCCCCTCGGACATGGAGACCGGTCTCGCCGAAGGCGCCGTGAGGTGTTGGGTGTGGGGGATGGGTCGTTGCTTGAGAACTGCATAGTGGACGCGAGCATCTGTGGCCAAGTTTTTAAGGGCGCACGGTGGATGCCTTGGCACCAGGAACCGATGAAGGACGTGGGAGGCCGCGATAGGCCCCGGGGAGCTGTCAACCGAGCTGTGATCCGGGGGTGTCCGAATGGGGAAACCCGGCAGTCGTCATGGGCTGTCACCTACTGCTGAACACATAGGCAGTGTGGAGGGAACGCGGGGAAGTGAAACATCTCAGTACCCGCAGGAAGAGAAAACAACCGTGATTCCGGGAGTAGTGGCGAGCGAAACCGGATGAGGCCAAACCGTTTGTGTGTGATACCCGGCAGGGGTTGCGCAGGCGGGGTTGTGGGAGCTTTCTTGACCGGTCTGCCGGCCGGTCGGCGAGTTATAAACCGTTGGTGTAGGCGAAGGGCATGCGAAAGGCCCGGCGTAGAGGGTAAGACCCCCGTAGTCGAAACATCAGCGGCTTGCTTGAGAGCCACCCAAGTAGCACGGGGCCCGAGAAATCCCGTGTGAATCTGGCGGGACCACCCGCTAAGCCTAAATATTCCCTGGTGACCGATAGCGGATAGTACCGTGAGGGAATGGTGAAAAGTACCGCGGGAGCGGAGTGAAATAGTACCTGAAACCGTGTGCCTACAAGCCGTGGGAGCGTCGCCGTCAGGTTTTGCTTGGCGGTCGTGACTGCGTGCCTTTTGAAGAATGAGCCTGCGAGTTTGCGGTGCGTGGCGAGGTTAACCCGTGTGGGGTAGCCGTAGCGAAAGCGAGTCCGAACAGGGCGAGTCAGTCGCGCGCTCAAGACCCGAAGCGGAGTGATCTAGCCATGGGCAGGGTGAAGCGGAGGTAAGACTTCGTGGAGGCCCGAACCCACCAGGGTTGAAAACCTGGGGGATGACCTGTGGTTAGGGGTGAAAGGCCAATCAAACTCCGTGATAGCTGGTTCTCCCCGAAATGCATTTAGGTGCAGCGTCGTGTGTTTCTTGCCGGAGGTAGAGCACTGGATAGGCGATGGGCCCTACCGGGTTACTGACCTTAGCCAAACTCCGAATGCCGGTAAGTGAGAGCGCGGCAGTGAGACTGTGGGGGATAAGCTCCATGGTCGAGAGGGAAACAGCCCAGAGCATCGACTAAGGCCCCTAAGCGTGTGCTAAGTGGGAAAGGATGTGGAGTCGCAGAGACAACCAGGAGGTTGGCTTAGAAGCAGCCATCCTTGAAAGAGTGCGTAATAGCTCACTGGTCAAGTGATTCCGCGCCGACAATGTAGCGGGGCTCAAGTACACCGCCGAAGTCGTGTCACTCACACAATACCTCCAACGAGGGTGTGGGTGGGTAGGGGAGCGTCGTGTGCCGGGTGAAGCAGCGCCGGAAGGTAGTTGTGGACGGTTCACGAGTGAGAATGCAGGCATGAGTAGCGATACAAGAGTGGGAAACTCTTGCGCCGATTGACTAAGGGTTCCTGGGTCAAGCTGATCTGCCCAGGGTAAGTCGGGACCTAAGGCGAGGCCGACAGGCGTAGTCGATGGACAACCGGTTGATATTCCGGTACCCGTGGCAGTGCGCCAACGCTGAATCCTCGAATGCTAAGGCCGTGAAGCCGCCTCTGATCTCTTCGGAGTGAGGGGGAGTGGTGGAGCCGCCGGTCCAACGTGGTAGTAGGTGAGCGATGGGGTGACGCAGGAAGGTAGTCCAGCCCGGGCGGTGGTTGTCCCGGGGTAAGGGTGTAGGACGTCATGCAGGCAAATCCGTATGACACATAGTCTGAGACCTGATGCCGAGCCGATTGTGGTGAAGTGGATGATCCTATGCTGTCGAGAAAAGCCTCTAGTGAGTGCTGTTGCGGCCCGTACCCTAAACCGACTCAGGTGGTCAGGTAGAGAATACCGAGGCGTTCGGGTGAACTATGGTTAAGGAACTCGGCAAAATGCCCCCGTAACTTCGGGAGAAGGGGGGCCATTCCTGGTGATCCGTCGTGCACGGTGAGCTGGGGGTGGCCGCAGAGACCAGCGAGAAGCGACTGTTTACTAAAAACACAGGTCCGTGCGAAGCCGTAAGGCGATGTATACGGACTGACGCCTGCCCGGTGCTGGAACGTTAAGGGGACCGGTTAGCTCTGATTCGTCAGGGCGAAGCTGAGAACTTAAGCGCCAGTAAACGGCGGTGGTAACTATAACCATCCTAAGGTAGCGAAATTCCTTGTCGGGTAAGTTCCGACCTGCACGAATGGCGTAACGACTTCTCGACTGTCTCAACCATAGGCCCGGTGAAATTGCATTACGAGTAAAGATGCTCGTTTCGCGCAGCAGGACGGAAAGACCCCGGGACCTTTACTACAGTTTGATATTGGTGTTCGGTTCGGCTTGTGTAGGATAGGTGGGAGACTGTGAAGCTCAGGCGCCAGCTTGGGTGGAGTCGTTGTTGAAATACCACTCTGGTCGTGCTGGATGTCTAACCTGGGTCCGTGATCCGGATCAGGGACAGTGTCTGATGGGTAGTTTAACTGGGGCGGTTGCCTCCTAAAGGGTAACGGAGGCGCCCAAAGGTTCCCTCAGCCTGGTTGGCAATCAGGTGTTGAGTGTAAGTGCACAAGGGAGCTTGACTGTGAGACTGACGGGTCGAGCAGGAGCGAAAGCTGGGACTAGTGATCCGGCGGTGGCTTGTGGAAGCGCCGTCGCTCAACGGATAAAAGGTACCCCGGGGATAACAGGCTGATCTTCCCCAAGAGTCCATATCGACGGGATGGTTTGGCACCTCGATGTCGGCTCGTCGCATCCTGGGGCTGGAGTCGGTCCCAAGGGTTGGGCTGTTCGCCCATTAAAGCGGTACGCGAGCTGGGTTTAGAACGTCGTGAGACAGTTCGGTCCCTATCCGCTGTGCGCGTAGGAGTCTTGAGAAGGGCTGTCCCTAGTACGAGAGGACCGGGACGGACGGACCTCTGGTGTGCCAGTTGTTCTGCCAAGGGCATGGCTGGTTGGCTACGTTCGGGAGGGATAACCGCTGAAAGCATCTAAGCGGGAAGCGTGCTTCGAGATGAGGGCTCCCACCCACTTGATGGGGTAAGGCTCCCAGTAGACGACTGGGTTGATAGGCCGGATATGGAAGCCAGGTGACTGGTGGAGTTGACCGGTACTAATAGGCCGAGGGCTTGTCCATAGCTGCACGCGTCCACTATGCGGTTCCCGGGTTGCGAACCATCGCACCGGTGAATCGGTTACAACCGCCTCGGTCTGGCCGGGACGGCAGTCAACTGAAAAGTGTGCTCGTTCGCTGGCACCTCGCCTGTGTCTCGTTCCGACGGGACGGCCCGATGGTGTTTCGGTGGTTATAGCGTTAGGGAAACGCCCGGTCACATTCCGAACCCGGAAGCTAAGCCTTTCAGCGCCGATGGTACTGCGAGGGGGACCTCGTGGGAGAGTAGGACGCCGCCGAACTATCTTTATGGACCCTCGGTCCCGGCCTGAGCGCCGGGACCGAGGGTCCTTTTCGTTTGCCCACCCCCCGCCGATGCGCGTTCTCCCGACGAATACGGGAGACTGGCACTACAGCAGCACGATCCAAGGAGTCACGTCGATGTCCAACTCGTCCGAGGGCCGCTCGGATAGGCCCGAGCGCAGGGACCGGAACGCCGGCGTCGGCGGGCGCCGCGATTTCCGTACCGGTGGCCCCCGTCGCAACGACGACCGGGGCGGCTTCCGCCGGGACGACCGGCGTGACGAGCGTCCCCATTACGACCGTCCCCGCGAAGACCGCCGCGACGAGCGCCCGCGTGATGACCGTCGGGATGACCGTGGTGGTTTCCGCCGCGACGAGCGTCCCCGTTACGACCGTCCCCGCGATGACCGGCGTGATGACCGTGGTGGCTTCCGTCGGGACGACCGGCGTGACGACCGTCCGCGCCACGACCGTCCCCGTGATGACCGGCCGCGTGACGACCGTCGGGACGACCGGGGCGGCTTCCGCCGGGACGACCGGCCGCGTTACGACCGTCCGCGTCGGGACGACGAACGGGGTGGCTTCCGGCGCGATGACCGCCGGGATGAGCGTCCCCGTTACGACCGTCCGCGCGAAGACCGCCCGCGTGACGACCGCCGTGACGACCGGGGCCGGGGGGACCGTCGTCCGGCCGGGCCGGGGCGGGGGCGGTTCGAGAGCCGCGACCGGGACCGCGACCGTGGTCGGGGGCGGGGTGGCCGGGAGGATGCGCGTGAGGAGCAGCGCGAGCCGGTCAAGCGGCTGCCGATCCCGGAGGACGTGACCGGCCAGGAGCTGGACAAGAGCGTCCGGCAGGAGTTGCAGTCGCTGCCGAAGACGCTCGCCGAGGACGTGGCCCGCAACCTGGTGATGGTGGCGCGGCTGCTGGACACCGAGGCCGAGCAGGCGTACGCGTACGCCAAGGTGGCCTTCCGGCTCGCTTCGCGGGTGGCGGCGGTGCGTGAGGCGGTGGGCTTCGCGGCGTACTCCACCGAGCGGTACGCGGAGGCGCTGGCGGAGTTCCGCGCGGCGCGGCGGATGACCGGTTCGGTGGAGTTGTGGCCGGTGATGGCCGACTGCGAGCGCGGGCTGGGCCGTCCGGAGCGGGCGCTGGCCATGGCCGGCGAGCCCGAGGTGCAGAAGCTGGACCGGGCCGGGCAGGTGGAGATGCGGCTCGTGGCGGCCGGCGCGCGGCGGGACATGGGTCAGGCCGACGCGGCCGTGGTCACCCTGCAGAGCCCGGAGCTGGCGTCCAGCGCCGTCCACCCGTGGACCGCGCGGCTGCGTTACGCGTACGCCGACGCGCTGGTCGCGGTGGGCCGCGAGGACGAGGCGCGGGACTGGTTCGCCAAGGCGCTGGAGGCCGACCAGAACGGCGCCACCGACGCCTCCGACCGGCTGGCCGAGCTGGAGGGCGTGCACTTCGTGGACGCCCTCGACCCGGAGGCCGAGGACGCGGAGGACGCCGAGGACGCGGAAGACCTCGCCGAGGACGCCCGCCCCGAGGAGTCCGGCTCCGAGGAGTCCGGCTCCGAGGAGTCCGGCACCGAGGCCGCCCCCGCGCAGCCGATCGACCCCTCCGCGTTCCTCGACAACCCGTTCAAGGAGCCGGCCCCCGCCGACGACGCCAAGCCGGAAGACGAACGGCCCGAGGACGACCGTCCCGCGGACAAGCGCTCCGAAGAGGACGACAACCGTCCCGACAACGCCTGACGGCCGACCGTACGGCCCCGCCACCCCGGCGGGGCCGTACCCGTCAGCGCGGACTCACTCCAGATCCAGGCTGCGCAGCACCAGCCCCGACGCCGGCTTCGGGCCGAACGACGTCGACTTGTGCGGCATCATCACGCCCTGCCGGGCCAGTTCGAGCACCGTCGCCTCCGGCACCGGGTGCATCAACACGGCGGTGCCGCCCAGGCGTTCGGCCTGCCCCACGGCGGCCGGGGCGTCGTGGACGTAGCCGACGTGCTCGGGGGCGTCCGGAACCCGCCACAGGTGGTCGATGAGCACGTGGTGGAGGACCGTGGCGTCGAGCCGGCGCCACGGTTCCGGGCGGTCGTGGCGCACGCACGCGTCGACGAGGCGCTCGGCGACCTCGGTGACCAGGTGGAAGGCGCCGTCCCCGGCGAGCAGGTAGGCGTTGCCGGGGCCGGATGCCGCCTCGGCCAGCGTGGCCAGCGCGTCCGGCAGCGGCACGTCGAGCCGCCGTACCCGGCAGGCGTCCCCCAGGGCGGCGAGCGCGTCGGCCACCGGGAGGCGGCGCAGCACCCGGTGGATGGCGCGGACCCGCAGCGGGTAGCGGGCGGTGTCCACGAGCAGCACCAGGCCCTGGTCCCACGGGCCGGGCGCGGGCTGCTCGGCGCGGAGCAGCAGGTAGGTGGCCCAGCGGTGGTGGCCGTCGGCGATCAGCGCCTGGCGCGTGGCCAGGTCGGCGCCGACGGCGGCGATCCGCGCCGGGTCGGTGACCGCCCACAGCCGGTGGCGGGTGCCGTCCTCGGTGGTCGTGGCGAGCAGCGGCGGTTGGTCGCCGGCCGCCTCCACGGTGCGGGCGGCGGCGCCCCGGCTGTCTCCCCGGTAGGCGAGCAGCAGCGGTTCCAGGTTGGCCCGGGTGGCGCGCATCAGGCCGGCCCGGTCGGCCACCGGCGCCGGCATCACGTCCTCGTGGGGGAGGACCACGCCCTCGTCCGCGGTGGTCAGCCGCAGCGCGCCGATCAGTCCGCGCTGCACCAGGCCGGCCGCGTCGCGCTGCTCGTACACGTAGAGCGCGGGCTCCGGGTCGGGGGCGAGGACGCCCCGTTCCCGCCAGTCGCGCAGGGTGCGGGCGGCCCGGGCGTGGCTGGCCGCCGGGTCGCCGTCCTGCGGGAGGATCAGCCGCACGATGTTGTGCGGATCGGCGTCCTCCAGCCGTACCAGTCCGTCGGGGCGGACCACGACGTCGTACGGTGGCGAGGTGACCGCGGACAGGCTGCCGACCCGGTCGGGGACGTAGCGCAGTCCACGGAAGGGCGCGAGCCGCAGGCCGCGCGCTTGCCGGGGGTCCCCTTGGGATGGCCAGGGGGAGGCTCCTGGAGTGCTCATCGGAGCATGCTATGTGTCCGGTGGGGGTGTCCGGCCACCGGGACGACGGCCGAAGCGGCCCAAGTCCCCGGTGTTTTCGGGCGTATCGGCAGTGAACGTGACAGTGCTCGCGCGGTGAACGCGAGGCGGACGATGGGAGCGGTACGGCGATGAACGCGCGGACCCGGCCGGGCGGCAGCGAGGAACCGCTGCACGAGGCGTACGACACGGCGTTGCTCGACCTGGACGGGGTGGTGTACGCGGGCGGCCGGGCGATCGAGCACGCCGTGTCCTCGCTCGGGGCGGCCCGGGAGGGGGGGATGCGGCTGGCGTACGTCACCAACAACGCGCTGCGCACCCCGGACGCGGTCGCCGCGCACCTGACCGAGCTGGGCGTGCCGGCCGACGCGTCGGACGTGGTCACCTCGGCGCAGGCGGTGGCCCGGCTCATCGCGGAGCAGGTGGCGCCCGGCTCGCTGGTGCTGGCGATCGGCGGTGAGGGGCTGCGGGTCGCGCTGCGCGAGCAGGGCCTGGAGCCGGTGGACTCGGCGGACGACGACCCGGTGGCGGTGGTGCAGGGCTACGGCGGCCCGAAGATGCCGTGGGAGCGGCTGGCCGAGGCGGGGTACGCGGTCGCCCGCGGGGTGCCCTGGTACGCCTCCAACACCGACCTGACGATCCCCGGGCCGCGCGGCATCGCCCCGGGCAACGGCGCGGCCGTCGAGGTGGTCCGGATCGCGGCCGGCGGCGGCGATCCGCAGGTGGCGGGCAAGCCGCAGCCGCCGATGCACCGTGAGACCATCCTGCGCACCGGCGCCCGGCGTCCGCTGGTGGTCGGCGACCGCCTCGACACCGACATCGAGGGCGCCCACGTGGGCGAGGTCGACTCGCTGCTGGTGCTGACCGGGGTCACCACCCCGGCGCACCTGCTGGCCGCCGAGCCGCGGCACCGGCCCACCTACCTCGCCGCCGACCTGCGCGGACTGCTCACCGGGCACCCGCCGGTCACCCCGCACGGCGACGGCTTCCGGTGCGGCGGCTGGTCGGCCGGCGCGGACGGCGGCGCGCTGCGCGTCGAGGGCGACGGCGACCCCTGCGACGGGCTCAGGGCGCTGTGTGCCGCCGCCTGGACGGCCGCCGGGGATGGGCCCGGGCGGCTGGACGGGGAGAAGGCGCTGGCCCGGCTGGGGTGGTGACGGGCCAGCGGTCACAACACAACATGCGCCGTCGCGTCACAACAGCGTGCGCAGCCGGATCAGGTCGCGGAAGCCCGCCTCCAGCTTGACCCGTCCGGTGGCCCACGCCCTGGCGAAGTCGAGCCGCCCGTCCACCAGGTCCACCAGGTCGTCGCCGGACATGGTCAGGCGGATCTGGGCGCGTTCGTCCGGCGGGCCGGGGACCACCTCGACCCCGGTGACGCGCCCGGCCGCCAGGCGCCCGGTGAAGGTGACGTCCAGATCGGTGATCCGGCAGCTCAGCGAGCGGTCCAGGGCCGCCGCGTCGCGGGCCGGGCCCTGCGCCCGGGTGAGGTTCTGCGACAACCGGTCGAGCGCGCTGCGGCACTCCTCGATGGACGCCATCGGTGGGGCTGCTCCTGTTCCGTGGTGCGTACGTCGCTCGCGCCGGTGCGTACCCGGTCGGCCCGCGCGGTACGTAGCGCTGGGACGCGTACCGCTCGCGCGGACACCGCTCGACCGTACACCGGGCCCCGGTGGGCACCGGCAGACGGCCAGGGGCGGAGTACGAACGCGTGGTGGGGGCACGCGGTAGCGTCGGTAACACGGCGGATACGGCTAGGCGAGGAGTGAGGGCATTGCGTGACGCGTTGCGCACCTGTCTGCAGATCGCGGGCGGGCTGACCGAGGCCACCCGGCGGCGGGCCGCGACGGTCGCCCGGGAACTGGCGGACCAGGCCGGGCCCGCCGTGCACGAGGTCCAGCGCAGGATCGGCGAGCGGATCCCGCCCGAGGTGCAGGTGCTCGCCGACGAGCTGATCGCCTCCGGACGGGCCAACCGCGATCTGCTGGTCGGCCTGATCCGCGAGGAGGTCGACAAGACGATGGGCCGGGTCTCCCGGCTCGCCGACGAGGTGACCAAGGTCGGGGTGGTGCTGGAGGCGCTGGAACGCCGGGTACGCAGCCTGGAGGACGAGCCGCCGCCCGAGCCGCCCCGGCCGGCCGAGGAGCCCGCCGCCCGGCGCGAACGCGTCCCGGTGCGGGAGGAACCCGCCGCGCCGCGCGAGACGCCGCCGCCGGCGGCCGAGCCTCCGGCCGAACGGAAACCGGCCCCCGCCAAGAAGGCCACCGCGGCCAAGAAGGTCGCCGCCGCCCGGCAGACGCACACCGCCGCCACTCCGGGCGGCCTCGCCCCCGCGGCCCGCGCCGCCGCCCGGAAGTCCACGGCACCGCAGAAGAAGGCCGCCCCGGCGAAGAAGGCCGCCGTCGCGAAGAAGGCGGCGAAGAAGGCCGCCACCGGCACCGCCGCGACCCCGGCTCCCGCCGAGAAGACCCCGGCGACGGCCAAGAAGACCACCGCCAAGAAGACCACCGTCCGCCACACCACCAGCAAGGTCACCCCCCTGACCGCGGCCCCGCCGCCCAAGAAGGCACAGCGCGCCCCCCGTAAGAAGACGGGAGGCGACACCGGTGCGTGACCCGGTGCCCGGAGCGGTTGCGCCGACGGCGTCCGGCGCCGCGCTCCAGGACGAGTCCGTGCCGGTTGCCGGTTCCGCCGGTGGGGACGTTCGGTCTGCGGTGGTGTCTGCCGCCGGGCCCGGCGCGGGCGTGCCGCGGGGGGAGTCGGTGGCGGCCGTCGGTTCGGCTGTCGGCGGGGGTCCGCCCGGGGTGGTGGCGTCCGAGGCCGCGCTTCCGGACGAGTCCGTGCCGGTCGCCGGTTCCGCCGGTGGGGAAGTTCGGCCTGCGGTGCCGTCTGCCGCCGGGCCCGGTGCGGGCGTGCCGCGGGGGGAGCCCGTGGCGGCCGTCGGCTCGGTCAAGGCGGCGGCGTCCGAGGCCGCGCTCCGGGACGAGTCCGCGCCGGCTGCCGGATCCGTCCCCGGCGCAGCCGCGCCACCTGGTGGGCCGGAGAGGGCCGCGCGGAGCGCGGGACCGCTGCCGCGTACCGGGGAGGCGGCGGTGGACGCGTTGCTGGACCGGCTGGCCGAGACGGACGCCCTGCCCACCGAGGCGCACCTGGCGGTGTACGAGGATGTCCACCAGGGGCTGCGGGAACGCCTGACGGCCCTCGACCGACGACCCGGGCCACCCGTACCGGCCCGGACCCCGCACGAACGATGAGGAGCTGAACCGCACGTGGCACGACGACGGCTCGACGCGGAGCTGGTCCGCCGTGGACTCGCCCGCTCCCGCGAGCACGCCGCACAACTGATCGCGGCCGGCCGGGTGACCGTAGGCGGTGGCGTGGCCGGCAAGGCCGCCACCCAGGTGGAGACCAGCGCCGCGCTGGTGGTCGCGGCCGACGACACCGACCCGGACTACGTCTCCCGCGGCGGTCACAAGCTGGCGGGCGCGCTCGCCGCCTTCGAGCCGCTGGGGCTGACCGTGCAGGGCCGGCTCTGCCTGGACGCCGGCGCCTCCACCGGCGGCTTCACCGACGTGCTGCTGCGGGCCGGGGCCGCCCGCGTGGTGGCCGTGGACGTCGGCTACGGCCAGCTCGCCTGGTCGTTGCAGAAGGACGAACGGGTGGTGGTCAAGGACCGCACCAACGTCCGCGAGCTGACCTTGGAGCAGATCGGCGGCGAGCCGGTCGACCTGGTGGTGGGCGACCTGTCGTTCATCTCGCTCGGGCTGGTGCTGCCGGCGCTGGTGCGGTGCGCGGCCCCCGACGCCGATCTGGTGCTGATGGTCAAGCCGCAGTTCGAGGTGGGCAAGGAACGGCTGGGCAGCGGCGGCGTGGTGCGCAGCGCGCAGTTGCGTGCCGAGGCGGTGCGCCACGTCGCGGCGCAGGCCGCGGAGCTGGGGCTGGGCGCCCTCGGGGTGACCGCCAGCCCGCTGCCCGGACCGTCGGGCAACGTCGAGTACTTTCTGTGGCTGCGCGCCGGGGCGCCGGAACTCGACCCGGAGGATGTCGACCGTGCCGTAGCGGAGGGGCCCCGTTGAGCGGATCGAGTGGTACGTCGGGTGGGACGCGGGATGTGACGAGGGGCGGGGCGGCCGGTGAGCGCACCGTCTTCCTGCTGACGCACACCGGCCGGGCGGCGGCGGTGCGCAGCGCCGAACGGGTCGTCCAGGGGCTGCTGCGCTGCGGGATAGGGGTGCGCATCCTCGCCGAGGAGGCGGTCGACCTGACGTTGCCGGCCTCGGTGGACGTGGTCCAGCCGCGGCCGGACGTGGTGGACGGCTGCGAGCTGCTGGTGGTGCTCGGCGGCGACGGGACGCTGCTGCGCGGCGCCGAGTTCGCCCGGGCCTCCGGGGTGCCGATGCTCGGCGTCAACCTCGGGCGGGTCGGCTTCCTCGCCGAGGCCGAGCGGGACGACCTGGACAAGGTGGTCGACCGGGTGGTCACCCGCGCCTACGAGGTCGAGGAACGGATGACCCTCGACGTCCTGGTCCGCGAGGACGGACGGGTGGTGCACACCGACTGGGCGCTCAACGAGGCGTCGGTGGAGAAGGCCGCCCGGGAGCGGATGCTGGAGGTGGTCACCGAGGTGGACGGCCGTCCGGTCTCCGGCTTCGGCGGCGACGGGGTGGTCTGCGCGACCCCCACCGGCTCCACCGCGTACGCCTTCTCGGCGGGCGGCCCGGTGGTGTGGCCGGAGGTCGAGGCGCTGCTGATGGTGCCGATCAGCGCCCACGCGCTCTTCGCCAAGCCGCTGGTGACCTCCCCGAACTCGGTGCTCGCCGTCGAGGTGCAGCCCAAGACGCCGCACGGTGTGCTGTGGTGCGACGGGCGCCGTACGGTGCCGTTGCCCGCCGGGGCCCGGGTGGAGGTGCGCCGCGGGGCGGTCCCCGTGCGGCTGGCCCGGCTGCACCACGCCTCGTTCACCGACCGGCTGGTGGCCAAGTTCGCGCTGCCGGTCGCCGGCTGGCGCGGCGCGCCCCGGTAGCGCGCCGGGACGCCGTCCGGGCGGTGACCCAAGGCGCAGCGCAACCCGGGCGCACCGCACCCGCTATCGTCGGGGGCGTGCTGGAGGAGATGCGGATACGGTCCTTGGGCGTCATCGAGGACGCAGTGGTCGAGCTGTCCCCGGGGTTCACGGCGGTGACCGGTGAGACCGGCGCGGGCAAGACCATGGTCGTCACGAGCCTCGGGCTGCTGCTCGGCGGACGGGCGGACGCGACGCTGGTCCGCAACGGGGCCAGGTCGGCGGTGGTCGAGGGACGGATCGTGGTCGGCGCCGACTCCCCGGCGGCGGTACGGGCCGAGGAGGCCGGTGCCGAGCTGGACGACGGCGCCCTGCTGGTCAGCCGCACCATCTCCGCCGAGGGGCGCTCCCGGGCCCACCTCGGCGGCCGTTCCGTCCCCGTCTCGCTGCTCGGGGAGCTCGCCGACGACCTGGTCGCCGTGCACGGCCAGACCGACCAGCAGGGGCTGCTGCGCCCGGCCCGGCAGCGCAAGGCGCTCGACCGGTACGCCGGGGACGCGGTCGCCGTGCCGCTGGCCAAGTACGCCTCCGCCTACCAGCGGCTGCGGGAGGTCTCCGCGGAGCTGGAGGAGCTGACCACCCGGGCCCGTGAGCGCGCCCAGGAGGCCGATCTGCTGCGGTTCGGGCTGGGCGAGATCGGCGCCGCCGAGCCGCGTCCGGGGGAGGACGTGGAACTGGCCGCCGAGGCCGAGCGGTTGGGCCACGCCGAGGCGCTCGCCTCCGCCGCCGCCGCCGCGCACACCGCGCTCGCCGGTGACCCCGAGGACCCGGAGGGGGTGGACGCGACCACCCTGGTCGCCGGGGCCACCCGCGCGCTGGAGGCGGTACGGGCGCACGACCCGGCGCTCGCCTCGCTGGCCGACCGGCTCGGCGAGATCGGCATCCTGCTCACCGACGTCGCCGGTGAACTCGCCGGTTACGCCGACCACCTGGACGCCGACCCGCTGCGGCTGGCCGCGGTGGAGGAACGGCGTGCCGTGCTCGCCCAGCTCACCCGCAAGTACGGCGCCGACATCGACGCGGTGCTGGCCTGGGCCGAGCAGAACGCCGGCCGCCTCGCCGAACTGGAGGGCGACGACGAGCGCATCGAGGCGCTGACCGCCGAACGCGACGCGCTCCGCGCCGAACTGGGCGAACTGGCCCAGGCGGTGACCGACGCGCGTACCGCGGCGGCCGACCGGTTCGCCGCCGCCGTCACCGCGGAACTGGGCGAACTGGCCATGCCGCACGCCCGCATCACCGTGGCGATCGGGCAGAGCGACGACCCCGAGGGCATCGAGGTGAACGGGCGCACCGTGGCCTACGGTCCGAGCGGCGCGGACGAGGTCGAACTCCACCTGGCCCCGCACCCCGGGGCCGCCCCCCGGCCGATCGCCAAGGGCGCCTCGGGCGGTGAGCTCTCCCGGGTGATGCTGGCGGTGGAGGTGGTCTTCGCCGGTTCCGATCCGGTGCCGACCTACCTGTTCGACGAGGTGGACGCGGGGGTGGGCGGCAAGGCCGCGGTCGAGGTGGGCCGCCGGCTCGCCCGGCTGGCGAAGTCCGCCCAGGTCGTGGTGGTCACCCACCTGCCGCAGGTGGCCGCGTTCGCCGACCGCCAGCTGCTGGTGGAGAAGACCAGCGACGGCTCGGTCACCCGCAGCGGCGTACGGGCGCTGGACGGTGAGGAACGGGTCCGGGAGCTGTCCCGGATGCTCGCCGGCCTGGAGGACTCCGACACCGCCCGGGCGCACGCCGAGGAACTCCTGGCGGCGGCCCGCGCGTCACGCTGAGTCACCGGCGGCCACGTCAGCCGGGGTACCGGCGACCGTGGCCGCCGGGGACGCCGGGGGTTGACGCTCCGCGCCGTCGTGGCCGCCCAACGCCGTCGTACCCGACCCGGCGCCCTTCCGGTAACGCCACTCGTACGGGTGACACGGGAGCGTCCGGGCGCGGGGGTGACGCGGTGCGCCGGGCGAGTGGGACTGTGGTTGTCGTATCCGGCTGGCATCCTGGAGCCGAACCACCTGTCCGCCCAAGGCCGTTCACCGTGACCGACACAGGAGCCGACCTTTGTGAGCAGTGCATCGATCCCGTCGCGCGGACCGCTGCGTGCCGTCCAGGTGTTCGCCGGCGCGCCACGGGGCACCGCGGCCGGGGTGCTCGGTGACCACGTCGGCTCGCTGGCCGGCGGGCTGACGGCGCGTGGGGTGGAGGTGACGGTGTGCGGCCCGGCCGACGCCGCGGTGATGCACCACTGCGTACGGGCCGGTGCCCGCTTCGCCCACGTGGAGACGGCCCGTCAGCCCGGGCCGTGGGGCGACGCGTTGGCCGTCGCCGCGCTGCGTCCGGCGCTGGCCGGTGCCGGGGTGGTCCACGCGCACGGGCCGCGGGCCGCGTTCCTCGCCTCACTGGCGGTGGCCGGGCGCAAGCCGCTGGTGGTGAGCTGGCACGGGGGCGCCCCGCACGGCGGCGGACGGCTGCTGCGGCTGATGGAGCGCCGCGCGGCCCGGTCCGCCGCGGTGGTGCTCGCCGCCTCCTACGAACAGGTCGACCGGGTACGGCGGCTCGGCGCCCGGGACGTCCGGCTCGCCCCCGTCGCGCCCCCGCCGCCCGGTGACGAGGTGCCCGCCGCCGAGGCCGAGCTGCTCCGCCAGAAGACCCGGGCCGAACTCGGCGCGGTGGAACGCCCGTTGGTGCTCTCCGCCGGACGCCTGGAGGAGCACAAGGGGTACGACCTGCTGCTGGACGCCGCCGTGAGCTGGCGGGCGCTCGACCCCCGGCCGCTGGTCGTGGTGGCCGGCGAGGGCAGCCGCCGGGGCCCGCTCCAGCGCCGGATCGACGCCGAGGACCTGCCGGTGCGGCTCGTCGGCGACCGCGACGACCTGCCGTGGCTGCTGTCCGCCGCCGACCTCGTGGTGCAGCCCGGCCGCCGGGAGAGCCATCCGCACGTCGTCCAGCACACCCTGCGCGCCGGGGTGCCGCTGGTGGCCACCGCGGTCGGCGGCGTCCCCGAACTGGTCGGCGACGCCGCGGTGCTGGTGCCCTACGGCGAACCGCGCACCCTGGCCCGGGCCGTCACCGCGCTCCTCACCGACCCCCGGGCCCGGGCCCGCCTCGCCACCGCCGGCCCGGCCCAGGCCGCCACCTGGCCCACCGAGGACGACACGGTCGCCCAAGTCCTCAGCCTCTACGACGAGTTGACGCTGCCCGGCCCGGCGGCCTGGTGACCGGGCCTAGCCGCCGTACGCGCCGCTGGCGGTCAGCCGCAGCGCGGTGTCGATCAGGGGCACGTGGCTGAAGGCCTGCGGGAAGTTGCCCACCTGGCGCTGGAGGCGGGGGTCCCACTCCTCGGCGAGCAGCCCGAGATCGTTGCGGAGCGACAGCAGCTTTTCGAACAGGGCCCGCGCCTCGTCCACCCGGCCGATCATCGCCAGGTCGTCGGCGAGCCAGAACGAGCAGGCCAGGAAGGCGCCCTCGTCACCGGGGAGGCCGTCGACGCCCTCGTCGGTGCCCTCGGTCGGATAGCGCAGCACGAAGCCACCCTCCACCGTCAGCTCCCGCTGGATCGCCTCGATGGTGCCGATCACCCGCTTGTCGTCCGGCGGCAGGAAGCCCACCTGCGGGATGAGCAGCAGCGAGGCGTCCAGCTCCTTGGAGCCGTAGGACTGGGTGAAGGTGTTGCGTTCCTTGTCGTACCCCTTGTCGCACACGTCCCGGTGGATCTCGTCGCGCAGGTCCTGCCAGCGCTCCAGCGGGCCGTCCACCTCGCCGGACTCGATCAGCTTGACCGTGCGGTCCACGGCGACCCAGGCCATCACCTTGGAGTGCACGAAGTGCCGGCGCGGGCCGCGCACCTCCCAGATGCCCTCGTCCGGCTCCTGCCAGTGGTCCTCCAGGTACTGGATGAGCTTGAGCTGGAGCAGGCTGGCGTAGTCGTTGCGGGCCAGCCCGGTCATGTGGGCCAGGTGCAGCGCCTCGCTGACCTCGCCGTAGACGTCCAGCTGGAGCTGGTGGGCGGCGCCGTTGCCGACCCGGACCGGCTGCGAGCCCTCGTACCCGGGCAGCCAGGACAGCTCGGTCTCGCCCAGCTCGCGCTCACCGGCGATGCCGTACATGATCTGGAGGTTCTCCGGGTCGCCGGCGACCGCGCGCAGCAGCCACTCGCGCCACGCCCGGGCCTCCTCGCGGTAGCCGGTGCGCAGCAGCGACGACAGGGTGATCGCCGCGTCCCGCAGCCAGGTGAACCGGTAGTCCCAGTTGCGCACCCCGCCGATGTCCTCCGGCAGCGAGGTCGTCGGCGCCGCCACGATGCCGCCGGTCGGGCCGTACGTCAGCGCCTTGAGGGTGATCAACGACCGCACCACCGCGTCCCGGTAGGGGCCGTGGTACGTGCACTGCTCGACCCAATCGCGCCAGAACTCCTCGGTGGCCTGGAGCGACCCGGCCGGATCCGGCAGCGCCGGCGGCTCGTGGTGGGAGGGCTGCCAGCTGATGGTGAACGCCACCCGCTCGCCCGGGGCCACCGTGAAGTCGGCGTAGGTGGTCAGGTCCTTGCCGTAGGTGGGGCACTCGGTGTCGAACCACACCGAGTCGGGGCCCGCCACGGCCACCGTGCGCCCCTCCGGCGTCTGCGCGTCGTTCACCTTGTGCACCCACGGCACCACCCAGCCGTACGAGAAACGCATCCGCAGCGCGGAGCGCATCGGCACCCGGCCGCTGACCCCTTCCACGATGCGGATCAGCTGCGGGGCGCCGTCCCGCGGCGGCATGAAGTCCACCACGCGCACGGTGCCGCGCGGGGTGTCCCACTCCGACTCCAGCACCAGCGAGTCACCGCGGTAGCGCCGCCGGGTGGCCGGCGCCGGACCGTCGGCGGGGTTGTGGGCCGGGCCCAGCCGCCAGTAGCCGTGCTCCTCGGTGCCCAGCAGCCCGGCGAAGACCGCGGGGGAGTCGAACCGGGGCAGGCAGAGCCAGTCCACCGTGCCGTCCCGGCAGACCAGGGCGGCGGTCTGCATGTCACCGATGAGTGCGTAGTCCTCGATGCGCCCGGCCACGTGCATCTCCAGTCGAACAGTCGAACTTGTAGAACCGATCCGAAGGACGGTTGATTTCCAGGTCTGGCGGATTTCGACGAACCCGGCTCCGGTGCCCCCTGGTGACCGTGGACCGTCCGCCGCTGTGTCGTACGCGCCGAACGGGGACCGCGGCTCAAGGAGGCGGCGGGGATGGTGCCGTGCCGGCCGGCTCGCAGTGGGCCCCCACCCACGCCTTCGTCGGCGACAGGAGGGAGTGTCCGAGCAGAATACGACGGGAGGGCGGGCGGTGTGCGAGTCCTGGCCGAGCCGGGGTGCGCCGGTCGGGTGAGCGAAGGCCGACCGTAATACCGCGTGCGCCGCCTGCGCAGGCCACGGCGTGGTGATGTCCTTCACACGGGTGAGGCGCGGCGGCCTCCGGTGACCGCCGCGCGGGGTGCCGTCGGGCGCGTCGGCGGTGAGCCGCTGATACCCTGGTAGCCCGTGGGCCGGTGGGCTGAACCACTGAACCGCCGCGACGGCTCCCTCCGCACCGAGCCGTCCGCCCTCCACCTAGCGACCACGGGAGCCCCCTCTTGGCACTGCCTCACCCTGGCAAAGCTGCGTCCATCCGAAGTGCCGGCACGACCAAGCACATCTTCGTCACCGGGGGTGTGGCGTCGTCGCTCGGCAAGGGGCTCACGGCCTCCAGCCTCGGCGCGCTGCTGAAGGCGCGCGGACTGCGGGTCACCATGCAGAAGCTGGACCCGTACCTCAACGTTGACCCGGGCACGATGAACCCGTTCCAGCACGGCGAGGTCTTCGTCACCAACGACGGCGCCGAGACCGACCTGGACATCGGCCACTACGAGCGCTTCCTCGACGTCGACCTGGACGGCTCCGCGAACGTCACCACCGGCCAGGTGTACTCGACGGTGATCGCCAAGGAGCGGCGGGGCGAGTACCTGGGCGACACCGTCCAGGTCATTCCCCACATCACCAATGAGATCAAGTCCCGGATCCGCCGGATGGCGACCGAGGACGTGGACGTGGTCATCACCGAGGTGGGCGGCACCGTCGGCGACATCGAGTCGCTGCCGTTCCTGGAGTCGGTGCGCCAGGTCCGCCACGAGGTCGGCCGGGACAACGTCTTCTTCGTGCACGTCTCGCTGCTGCCCTACATCGGCCCCTCCGGCGAGCTGAAGACCAAGCCGACTCAGCACTCGGTGGCCGCGCTGCGCAACATCGGCATCCAGCCGGACGCCATCGTGCTGCGCGCCGACCGCGAGGTGCCCACCGCCATCAAGCGCAAGATCTCGCTGATGTGCGACGTGGACGAGGACGCGGTGGTCGCCGCCATCGACGCCAAGTCGATCTACGACATCCCCAAGGTGCTGCACGGCGAGGGCCTCGACGCCTACGTGGTCCGCCGCCTCGACCTGCCCTTCCGCGACGTGGACTGGACCCAGTGGGACGACCTGCTCAAGCGGGTCCACGAGCCGGCCCACGAGGTCACCGTCGCCCTGGTCGGCAAGTACATCGACCTGCCCGACGCCTACCTGTCGGTCACCGAGGCGCTGCGCGCCGGCGGCTTCGCCAACAACGCCCGCGTCTCCATCAAGTGGGTCACCTCCGACGACTGCCGCACCCCGGCCGGCGCCCGGGAGCAGCTCGGCGACGTGGACGCCATCTGCATCCCCGGCGGCTTCGGCGAGCGCGGTGTCGAGGGCAAGGTCCAGGCGATCACCTTCGCCCGGGAGAACAAGGTGCCGCTGCTCGGGCTCTGCCTGGGCCTGCAGTGCATCGTGATCGAGGCGGCCCGGGTGCTCGCCGGGATCACCGACGCCAACTCCACCGAGTTCGACCCGGCCACCGCGCACCCGGTGATCTCCACCATGGCCGAGCAGCTCGACATCGTCGAGGGCAAGGGCGACCTGGGCGGCACCATGCGGCTCGGCCTCTACCCGGCCAAGCTCGCCGAGGGCTCCATCGTCCGCGAGGTCTACGGCGGCGAGCCCTACGTCGAGGAGCGCCACCGCCACCGCTACGAGGTCAACAACGCCTACCGCGCCGAGCTGGAGAAGAAGGCGGGCATCGTCTTCTCCGGCACCTCCCCGGACAACAAGCTGGTGGAGTACGTGGAGTACCCGCGGGAGGTCCACCCCTACCTGGTGGCCACCCAGGCCCACCCGGAGCTGAAGTCCCGGCCGACCCGGCCGCACCCGCTCTTCGCCGGCCTGGTGGCCGCGGCGGTGCGCCGGCAGACCGAGGACCCGGCCGGGGCGGTGCCGGCCGCCGCCCCGGCCGGGTCCGCCGACTCCGCCGGGTCCGCCGAGGGCTGAGCCGCCGCACCGGGCCGGGCCGCCGCACGCCGCCCGGCCCGGTCGTCGCGTTCGACCCCGGCCACGCCGGGTAACCGGCGTCACGTCAGCACGAAACCGTCACGGACACCGCCGTTCCGTCCGGCACGAAGGAACCGAGGAGCCATGGCCGACCACGCGCTGCCGTACGACACCCCCGAGGAATGGCCGGTCACGGCCACCGAGACGCCGTTCTCCGGCAAGGTCACCGGAGTGCGTACCGATGTCGTGCGGATGCCCGACGGCAGTACCGCCCGCCGCGACTACCAGACCCACCCCGGGTCGGTCGCCGTGGTCGCCCTCGACGACGAGGAACGGGTGCTGGTGCTGCGCCAGTACCGCCACCCGGTGCGCCACCGGCTGTGGGAACTGCCGGCCGGGCTGCTGGACGTCCCCGGCGAGCACCCGCTGCGCGCCGCCCAGCGCGAGCTGTACGAGGAGGCCCACCTCAAGGCCGACGACTGGCGGGTGCTGGTGGACATCTACAGCACCCCCGGCGGCTCCGACGAGGCGATCCGGGTCTACCTCGCGCGCGGTCTCGCCCCGGCCGAGGGGGAGCGCTTCGAGGCCGCCGAGGAGGAGGCCGAGTTCGAGTTCGACCGGGTGCCGGTGGCCGAGCTGGTCGGTCAGGTGCTCGCCGGTGAGCTGCACAACGCGTGCCTCGCGGTGGGCGTCCTCGCCCTCCAGGCGGTGCTCACCGGGGACGGCCCGGACGCGCTGCGCCCCGCCGACGCCCCCTGGCCGGCGCGCCCGTTCCAGCCCTGACGGATTCGGCGGCCGATCAATTCATCGGTTGATCGGCTGATCCGTCGGGGTGATCACCTTCTGGTGTGTCCGCCGCCGGCTGCCGATCATGGCGCACCCGGTGAACTACGCTCGTGCGCGCAGGGACGCAGCAGTCACGACGGGAGTGTGCCGGTGGCCGATCACGAGCTGGGTGCCGGGGCTTCGGCGGCGGCCGGCTCCGCCGTCTTCGTCGGCCGCCGCCGTGAGCTGGCCGAACTCCACGCCGAGATCGACCGCCCCGGGCTGGCCGCGTTGCGCGGCAGCGCCCCGGCCGCCGCCCGGGTCCTGCTGATCGCCGGCCGCCCCGGCTCCGGCCGCACCACCCTGGCGCTGCGCCTCGCCGCCGAACTCGCCGCCCGCTACCCGGACGGCCTCCTCTTCGCCCGGCTCACCGGGGCCGACGGCACCCCGCTGCCGGCCGCCCGGATCGCCCGCGACCTGCTGCGTTCCTGGCGGTTGCCGCCCCGCCCCGCGCCGGTGCCCGGCCTGCCGGCCCAGGCCGCCGGCGCCCCCGCCGAAGCGTCCCGGCCGGTCGCCGCCGTGCCCCCGGCCCGCGCGGTCCCGGCCCCCACGACCACCTCCGTATCGGCCCCCTCGGGTCCGGCGCCGTCGTCCGGGGCGGGGGACGCGTCCGCCGGGCTGTCCGCCTCGTCGGGTGCCGCGCCTCGCGGGGCGGCGGCTTCAGCCCGCGCGCGTACCGCGCCCGCTGATCCGTCCACTTCTACCGGGGCGCCTACTGCGCGCGCCGATCGCTCCGCTTCGCCCAGCGCGGAGCACGCCGCTCCGTCGAGGGTGTCCGGCGTGTCGATGCCTGCCGGGGCGGCGGCTTCGTCGGGGAGGCCCGGCGCGTCGCCGGGCGCGGCGCCTGCCGTTCCGCCCGGGAGGCCGGGTGGGCCGACGGGTACGGCGTCTGCCGGGGCGCCCGGCGTAGGCGGCGCGTCCGTTTCGTCCGGCGCGCCGGCGCGTGCTCCGTTCGCCGGAGGCGGGGATGTCGTGGGGGATCCGGTGGGGGTGCTGCGGGCGGCGGTCGAGGGGCGGCGGGTGCTGGTGGTGTTGGACGACGTGGCCGAGGGCGGGCAGGTCGCGGAGGTGTTGCCCGGGGGGCCGCAGGCGTTGGTGGTGGCGACGTCGAGGGGGCCGTTGGCGGGGGTCGCCGATGTGCGGCCGTGCGCGCTCGGGGGGCTCGACGCGGGGGCCGCGGTGGAGTTGATCACGGAGGTGGCCGGGGCGACCCGGGTGACGTGTGATCCGGCCGCCGCGGAGGCGTTGGCGCGGCAGTGCGAGGGCAACCCCACCGCGCTGAGGCTGCTGGCGGGCTGGATGGCGGCCCGTCCGGGGCGGACGGTCGGCGACGCGCTGGCCGAGGTGAGCCGGGTCGCCGAGGCGGAGACGGACGTCTCGCCGGTGGCGCGGGCGTTCCGGGTGGTGTACGCGGCGCTGCCGGGGCCGGCCGCCCGGCTCGCCCGGTTGCTGGCGATCGCCCCGGACGCCACCGTGGACGACCAGTTCGCCTCCGCGCTGGCCGGGTGCGCGCCGGCCGCGGCGGGGCGGATGCTCGACGAGTTGCTGACCCACGGCGTGGTGCGCCCCGGCCCGGACGGCACCCGCCTCGTCCTCGGCAGCCTTCAGCCGCTGCTCGCCGCCGAGCTTGCCGCGCGGGAGCGTCCCGCCGACGTGACCGTGGCCCGGGCCCGCATGCTGGAGCGGGCGGTGCGGTTGCTGCGGTCGTGCCGGGGCTACGCGGAGCCGCTGGGGTCACCGGCCCGCAAGGCCGCCGCGGAGTTGCCCAAGGAGGTGCGCTTCCCCTCCGCCGAGGCGGCCGACCGCTGGCTGCGCGAGCGGTTCCCGGTGCTGCTGGCGGCGGCCCGGATCGCGGTGGCCGACGGCGAGCTGGACACCCTGGCCCGCCGGCTGGCCGTCGCGCTGCTGCGGGCGCTGGAGGCCCACCGGCAGGCCGCCGACCGGGTACCGGAGCTGTACGAGCTGCACGGACTGCTGCTCACCGTGGCGAAGCGGCACGCCGAGCCCCGGCAGCAGGCGGCGGCGCTGCTGGAACTGGCCGACCTCGACGCGCGGCGCGGCCGGAGCGCCGAGGCGCTGCGCGGCTACCGGGCCGCCCTGGACGCCGCCCGGGCCGGCAACGACCCGCTCGCGCAGGGCCGGGCGCTCGAAGCGCTCGGCGACGGCTACCGCGAGCTGGGCGACGCGGAACGGGCCGCGGACTGGTACGGCCGGGCGCTCACCCTACGGCTGGGCCGGGGCGACCTCGCCGCCCAGGTACGGCTGCACGGCCGGCTCGGCGCGCTGGCCACCTCGGCGGGGCGAACCGCGGTCGCGCTGCGCGAGTGGCGGTCCGCCGCCGCCGTGGCCCGGCGCGCCGGCGATCCGTCCGGCGTCGCCCGGGCGCTGGCCGCCACCGCCGTGGTGCAGGAGCGGTCCGGGCAGCCGGAGGAGGCGCTGCGCACCGGCCAGGAGGCGCTGCACTGGGCACGGCAGGCCGGCGACACCCGTACCGAGGGGACGATCCTGCTGCGCATGGCCGACGTCCTGGACCGGCTCGGCGATCCGGCCGGGGCGCGCATCCAGCGCGAGGCGGCCGGCCGCCTCCTCCAGCCGCACGGCGCCCCACCCGCCTGATCCTGCGCCGCCGCCCGCCCCTCACCCTGGGACAACAAGACGCCATCCGGAGGGACAGCCTACGAATCTGCCAATGCCTTCCGCGAAACTATTCACTTTGTAAGGCTAGACAGCGCGTCTCCCTTCATTAGACTTGGCTCAGCCGCAGTCAACGCGGTCGGTTCCGGGCGTGCGCCCACATGTCACTCATATGTCCTGGCATGTCCGGACGTGTATCTGCACTCTTCTCAACAAGGACCGTGATCCACGTGAAGGTCGGTATCCCCCGCGAGGTCAAGAACAACGAGTTCCGCGTCGCCATCACCCCGGCCGGTGTGCACGAGCTCGTGCGCAACGGGCACCAGGTCTTCGTGGAGCAGGGGGCCGGCCGCGGCTCCTCGATCACGGACGACGAGTACACCTCGGCCGGTGCGCAGATCCTGGGCACCGCCGACGAGGTCTGGGCCACCGCCGATCTGCTGCTGAAGGTCAAGGAGCCGATCGCGGAGGAGTACCACCGGCTGCGCAAGGACCAGACCCTCTTCACCTACCTGCACCTGGCCGCCTCGCGGGAGTGCACCGACGCGCTGATCGAGTCCGGCACCACCGCCATCGCCTACGAGACCGTCGAGCTGGCCAACCGCGCGCTGCCGCTGCTGGCCCCGATGTCCGAGGTGGCCGGCCGCCTCGCCCCGCAGGTGGGCGCCTACCACCTGATGCGCTCGGCCGGCGGCCGTGGCGTGCTGCCGGGCGGCGTCCCCGGGGTGGCCCCCGCCAAGGCGGTCGTCATCGGCGGCGGCGTCTCCGGCTGGAACGCCACCCAGATCGCCGTCGGCATGGGCTTCGAGGTGACCCTGCTCGACCGCGACATCAACAAGCTGCGCGACGCCGACCGGATCTTCGGCACCAAGGTCAAGACCGTGGTCTCCAACGCCTTCGAGCTGGAGAAGGCGGTCCTCGAGGCCGACCTGGTGATCGGCGCCGTCCTCATCCCGGGCGCCAAGGCCCCCAAGCTCGTCACCAACGAGCTGGTCTCGCGCATGAAGCCGGGCTCGGTCCTGGTCGACATCGCCATCGACCAGGGCGGCTGCTTCGAGGACTCGCGCCCCACCACGCACGCCGAGCCCACCTTCCCGGTGCACGGCTCGATCTTCTACTGCGTGGCCAACATGCCCGGCGCGGTGGCCAACACCTCCACCAACGCGCTGACCAACGCGACCCTGCCGTACATCGTCTCGCTGGCCAACAACGGCTGGCGGGAGGCGCTGCGCCGGGACGCCGCGCTGGCCAAGGGGCTCAACGTGCACGACGGTCAGATCGTCTACCCCGAGGTCGGCGAGGCGCACGGCCTGCCGGTGACCGACCTCAACAGCCTGCTGGGCTGACAACTGGACGGCGGGTGACGTACTTTGCGTCACCTTGTGCCAACACCGCCGCACCGGCCGGGTCTTGTCCGTCAAGACCCGGCCGGTGCGCTTGCGGTGACCTTCGGCTGGATTCCGCCTATTCGCACCGCGGCGAAACTTCGCGGTTGGGGTGGTTGGACCCTTGACAGAGCGGTGTTCCGTTGCCGACACATCGCGCCGTCTCCGGTGGATTGTGTTGCTGCAGACCGCCGACACGCCATAGAGTCGCCAACCGTCGGCATGGTGTCACGCTGACCTATCTAGAAGTTTCCTGGTCACCAAGGAGGTAAGACGACTTGTGAATGAGTCGACATTTGCTCCCGGGGGTGGTCAGCCAGGAACGACCGTTCAGGGTCCGAGCCCGACGCGGCTCGCGGCCGTAGGATCTGTCGCGGTCCGCACTTTCGCGGCTCGCCGGCCCGATGCGAACCCGGAGACGCACCCCACGCACGCCATGTCGCCATACGAGGAAGACCTTACGGACGGTCAGTTCTACGACCCGGACGCGGAGTACGAACCCGACCCCGAGTACGCGGCCACCCTCGCCCCGGACGTGGCCCGCCAGCGCCGCGAGCGCGTGGGTCCGACCGGCCGCCCGCTGCCCTACTTTCCGATCCCGTCCCCGCTGAGCGAGCACGGGCCCGCCCAGATCATCGCCATGTGCAACCAGAAGGGCGGCGTCGGCAAGACCACGTCCACCATCAACCTGGGTGCCGCCCTCGCCGAGTACGGCCGCCGGGTGCTGCTGGTCGACTTCGACCCGCAGGGCGCCCTCTCCGTCGGACTGGGCGTCAACCCCATGGAGTTGGACCTGACGGTCTACAACCTCCTGATGGAACGCGGCATGTCGGCCGACGAGGTGCTGCTGAAGACCGCCGTGCCCGGCATGGACCTGCTGCCCAGCAATATCGACTTGTCGGCCGCCGAGGTCCAGTTGGTCAGCGAGGTGGCCCGCGAGTCGACCCTGCAGCGCGCCCTGAAGCCGCTGATGGCCGATTACGACTACGTCATCATCGACTGCCAGCCCTCGCTCGGTCTGCTCACCGTCAACGCGCTGACCGCCGCCCACCGGGTGATCGTTCCGCTGGAGTGCGAGTTCTTCGCGCTGCGCGGGGTCGCCCTGCTCACCGAGACCATCGAGAAGGTCCGCGAGCGGCTCAACCCCGAGCTGGAACTGGACGGCATTCTCGCCACCATGTACGACTCGCGCACCGTGCACAGCCGCGAGGTGCTCGCCCGGGTCGTGGAAGCCTTCGACGACCACGTCTTCCACACCGTCATCGGACGCACCGTGCGCTTCCCGGAGACCACGGTGGCCGGCGAGCCGATCACCACCTACGCCTCCAACTCGGTGGGCGCCGCCGCCTACCGGCAACTCGCCAGGGAGGTGCTCGCCCGGTGCCACGCCGAGTGAGTCTGCCCGGAGCCGAGGAACTCTTCCGCACCACCGGGGGCACGGCCCTCCAGCCCTCCTCGCCGCGGCAGCACCCGGGCGGCGAGGCGGGCGGGCCGGCCGGCACCGAGCGGCTGCGGCCGGTCCCGGCACCGGCCGCCGGGCCCGACGCGGCCCCGGCCGGGCAGGCCCCGGGCGAGGCACCCGCCGACGCCGACGCCGCGGCCCGCGACGACGGCCGGCCGGACGCCGCCGAGCACGCCCGCGGCAACGCGGCCGAATCCTCCCCCGCCCGCCGCCAGCAGCCGCAGGAACGGGTGGTCGCCCAGCAGCAGCGCGGCCGACGCCGCGGCAGCCAGAACCGCCGCCCCAGCGGACGGGAACGCCACGACGAGAAGATCACGGTCTACGTCTCCGCCGAGGAGCTGATGGACCTCGAACACGCCCGGCTGGTCCTCCGCGGCGAGCACGGACTCGCCGTGGACCGCGGACGGATCGTGCGCGAGGCGGTCGCCGTGGTCCTCGCCGACCTCGAATCGCGCGGCGACGCCAGCATCCTCGTGCGCCGCCTGCGGGGACGCTGACGCGCCCGGCGGTAGTGTGCCGGTCCGGCGCGCCCGCCGGGCCCCTCCGCCGTTCCCCCGTTCCCTGGACCGTCATGCCGCACCCCCGCCCCGCCCGCCGCCCCCTCGGCCACGGCCCGGCCCAGGAGCCCCCCGCCCCCGACGAAACCCCCGACGAGACCCCCGACGCAACGCCCGACGAAGCCTCCGACACCGAGGCCGACCCGGGCGCCGACGGGCGGTTCACCGTCCGGCTGGCCAACTTCGAGGGGCCGTTCGACCTCCTCCTCCAGCTGATCTCCCGGCACAAACTGGACGTCACCGAGGTCGCGCTCTCCAAGGTCACCGACGAGTTCATGGCGCACATCCGGGCCATGGGGCCGGACTGGGACCTGGACCAGACGACCGAGTTCCTGGTGGTCGCGGCGACGTTGCTGGACCTGAAGGCGGCCCGGCTGCTGCCCGCCGCCGAGGTCGAGGACGAGGCCGACCTGGCGCTGCTGGAGGCCCGCGACCTGCTCTTCGCGCGGCTGCTGCAATACCGCGCGTACAAGCGCATCGCGGAGATCTTCGAGGAACGCCTGACCACCGAGGCCCGCCACCACCCCCGTACCGTCGGCCTCGAACCCCACCACGCCGAACTCCTGCCGGACGTCGTCATCAGCATCGGCGCCGAGGGGTTCGCCCGGCTCGCCGCCAAGGCGATGCAGCCCAGGCCCAGGCCGCAGGTGTACGTCGACCACATCCACGCGCCCCTGGTCAGCGTCCGCGAGCAGGCCGCGATCCTGGTCGCCGCGGTGCGCGAGCGGGGCAAGGCCACCTTCGCCGATCTGGTCGCCGACGCCCCCGACACTCTCACCGTGGTCGCCCGGTTCCTGGCGCTGCTGGAGCTGTACCGGGAGAAGGCCGTCGCCCTCGACCAGGAGCAGGCGCTCGGCCCGCTCACCGTACGCTGGACCGGCGGCACGGGACCGGACACCGCCGCGCTGATCGGCGACGAGTTCGACGGCTCGCCCCCGGCGGGCCAGGATGGACCCCGATGACCACCACCGATGACATCGCGCCCGGCCAGGCCCCGGCCGACGTCGCCGCCCTCGCGCTCAAGCCCGCGCTCGAAGCCGTCCTGATGGTGGTCGACGAACCGGCCACCGAGGCCGACCTGGCCCGGCTGCTGGAACGGCCGCGGCGCGCGGTCGCCGACGCGCTGCGCGAGCTGTCCGACGAGTACGCCCGCACCGCCCGCGGCTTCGACCTGCGCCTGGTCGCCGGCGGCTGGCGGTTCTACACCCGGCCCGAGTACGCCGCCGCGGTCGAACGGTTCGTCCTCGACGGCCAGCAGGCCCGGCTCACCCAGGCCGCGCTGGAGACGCTCGCGGTGGTCGCCTACCGCCAGCCGGTCAGCCGTTCCCGGGTCGCCGCGGTGCGCGGCGTCAACTGCGACGGCGTGATGCGCACCCTCCTCCAGCGCGGACTGGTGGAGGAGGCTGGGACGGAACCCGGAACAGGTGCGATCCTGTACAGGACGACGAACTACTTCCTGGAACGGATGGGCCTGCGCGGCCTCGACGAGCTGCCCGAGCTGGCACCGTTCCTCCCGGAGGCCGACGCCGTCGAAGCGGAATCCGCGGAAGCGCTTCCGTCGTTCGACCCGGACGCCCCCGAACCGACCTCGACTACGGAACATTGATGCGAAGCAGCGGCAGGAACAGCGGTAACCGGAACTACCGTGGCGCGGGCGACAACCGCGACGACAAGAACAGGCGCGCGGGCCGGCCGCGTCCGGAGGAGCGCCGTTACGACGTCGGCCAGCCCGGTGCCGCCGGCCGCTCCGGCAAGCCCGGCCGTCCCGGCGCCGGCCAGCCCGCGGCCGGCAAGCAGGCGGGCCCGCGCAAGCAGACCGGCGGCCGTACCGCCCCCGCCCGCCCGCGCGAACTCGACGCCCAGATAGAGGAGCGCAACCGGGCCCGGCACGACCGTCCGGCCCTGAAGCTCCCCAAGACCTTCGGCGAACCCGAGGGCGAGCGCCTGCAGAAGGTGCTGGCCCGGGCCGGCCTCGGCTCCCGGCGCGCCTGCGAGGAGCTGATCGAGCAGCGCCGCGTCGAGGTCAACGGCAAGATCGTCACCGAGCAAGGGCTCCGGGTCGACCCGGAGAAGGACGAGGTACGGGTGGACGGGCTGACCGTCGCCACCCAGTCGTACCTGTTCTTCGCGCTCAACAAGCCGGCCGGGGTGGTCTCCACCATGGAGGACCCGGACGGCCGCCAGTGCCTGGGCGACTACGTCACCAACCGGGAGACCCGGCTGTTCCACGTGGGCCGGCTGGACACCGAGACCGAGGGCATCATCCTCCTCACCAACCACGGTGAACTGGCCCACCGGCTCACCCACCCCCGCTACGGCGTCACCAAGACCTACCTCGCCGCCATCCAGGGCCCGCTCCCGCGCGACCTCGGCAAGCGGCTCAAGAGCGGCATCGAGCTGGAGGACGGCTACGCCCGCGCCGACAGCTTCCGCGTGGTGGAGAACACCGGCAAGAACTACCTGGTCGAGGTGGCCCTGCACGAAGGGCGCAAGCACATCGTGCGCCGGATGCTCGCCGAGGCCGGGTTCCCCGTCGACAAGCTGGTGCGCACCCGCTTCGGCCCGATCGCGCTCGGCGACCAGAAGTCGGGGTGGCTGCGCCGGCTGACCAACACCGAGGTCGGCATGCTCATGCGTGAGGTCGACCTCTGAGCAACGCCCCGACAGCGCCGGGCGGCGGCACTCAGGCCCACGCCCGCAGCCGCACCGCCCGGCCCTCGTCGTCCCGCTCCACCTCCAGCATCCCGGCCACCGCGCCCCGGTTGATCCGCCCGTACACGTGCGGGAAGCGCACCTCGGGGCCGGAGCCCGGCGGGGGCGCCGGGCTGGCCGCCTCCCAGTGGACCGGGGCGTCGAGCGCCTCCTCGTCGATCATCAGCACCATCAGCGGGCCGACCGCCTCCCGGTAGAAGGCGTCGGCCACCGCCAACGCGGTCGCCTCGTCCGGCGAACAGTGCACGTACCCCTCCTCGGCCAGCGAGGCCGGGGTGTACGGGCGGTCCGGGATGCGCAACCAGTCGTCCAGCGGAACCACGTGGTAGATCATGCGCACCGTTCTACCCGACACCCCGCCCCCACCGCGCCCGTGCCCCTCGGCCCCGTCGGCATCCCCGTGCGGGTCGGTGCCCCCGGGCGGCTGTGTCGGTCCGCGTTCCCGTGCGGGTCGGTGCCCTCGGGCGGCCGTGTCGGTCCGTGTTCCCGTGCGGGGCGGTGTCCTCGGGCGACCCGGCTCGCCCGCGATCCCGTCCGCGCGGGCCGTGACGCGGCACCACCGGGTCCACCCGGTTCCCGCTCGCGGGCGGACGGGCGGGCCGCCGCGTTTCCGCTCGCGCGGGCGGATCCCGGGGCGACCGCCGCGTTCGGCCCCGCCCCGCGCACGTCGGGGCGGGGGGTTAGGGCAGGATGGCGGCATGCGTACCGCCGTCGTCATAGGCACCGGCCTGATCGGAACGTCCGCCGCACTGGCGTTGACCGCGCGAGGGGTCGTGGTGCATCTGCGTGACGCGGACGCGGATGCCGCGCGTACCGCGGCCGCGCTCGGGGCGGGCACGGCGGAGCCGCCCGAGGGGCGGGTCGACCTGGCGGTGGTCGCGGTGCCGCCGGCGTACGTGGCGGCCACCGTGGCCGAGGCCCAGCGGGCCGGGGTGGCCCGCGGGTACCTGGACGTGGCGAGCGTCAAGGGCGGGCCGCGCCGCGACCTGGAGGCGCTCGGCGGCGACCTCAGCCGTTACCTCGGCACCCACCCGATGGCCGGGCGGGAACGTTCCGGGCCGCTGGCCGCCACCGAGGAGCTGTTCGAGGGCCGCCCGTGGGTGCTCACCCCGACCCCGGAGACCGACACCGAGGTGCTCAACCTCGCCCTGGAGCTGGTCGCGCTGTGCCGGGCGGTGCCGGTGGTGATGGACGCCGACGCCCACGACCGGGCGGTGGCGCTGGTCTCGCACACCCCGCAGCTCGTCTCCAGCATGGTGGCGGCCCGGCTGGAGCACGCCGAGGAGACCGCGGTGCGCCTGTGCGGGCAGGGCATCCGGGACGTGACCCGGATCGCCGCCTCGCGGCCGGCCATGTGGCTCGACATCCTGGCCGCCAACCCCGGCCCCGTCGCCGACGTGCTCGCCGCGGTCGCCGCCGACCTCACCGGGACCGTCGAGGCGCTGCGCGCGCTCCAGTCCGCCGACGAGGACAAGCGCCGCACCGGTGCCCGCGGCATCGAGGACGTGCTGCTGCGCGGCAACGCCGGACGCGACCGGATCCCGGGCAAGCACGGCGCCGCCCCGGCCGCCTACGAGACGGTGGCCGTGCTGATCGGCGACCGCCCCGGCGAGCTGGCGCGGCTCTTCGCCGACGCGGGCGCGGCCGGGGTCAACATCGAGGACCTGCGCATCGAGCACGCCACCGGGCAGCAGGCCGGTCTGGTCCAGCTCATGGTGGAGCCCCGGTCGGTCGCCGGGCTCACCGCGGCGCTGCGGGAACGCGGCTGGTCGATCCGCGGGTGACCGCGCGCCCGCCCCGGCCGGCCGCCCCCCCGGCGGCCGGCCGACGGCACCGGCACGGGAGCCCGGGCCCGGCCGGTAACCTTGGGGGATGGCGTCGGCCCGGCGCCGTACCCCGCCCCCCGCATCCGGTTCACGAGGAAGGCCCCAGCGCTGTGGAAACTCCGGTGATCGTCGCCATCGACGGCCCCTCCGGCACGGGCAAGTCGAGCACGTCGAAGGCGGTCGCCGCCAAGCTGGGGCTGGCCTACCTGGACACCGGCGCCCAGTACCGCGCGATGACCTGGTGGATGCTGAACAACGGGGTGGACGTCACCGACCCGGCCGAGGTCGCCCTCGCCGCCGGCAAGCCGCAGATCGTCTCCGGCACCGATCCGGCCGCCCCCGTCATCTCCGTGGACGGCCAGGACGTCTCCGCGCCCATCCGCACCCAGCAGGTCACCTCGGCGGTCTCCGCGGTCAGCGCGGTGCCCGAGGTACGCGGCCGGCTGGTCGAGCTGCAGCGCGCCGCGGCGGCCGGGGCCGCCCGGGGCATCGTGGTGGAGGGCCGGGACATCGGCACCACCGTGCTGCCCGACGCCACGCTCAAGATCTACCTCACCGCCTCCGAGGAGGCCCGCGCCGCCCGCCGCAACGGCGAGCTGAAGGGCAAGGAGGCCGTCGGCCTGGCGGCCACCCGCGAAGCGCTGGCCAAGCGCGACGCCGCCGACTCGGGACGCCGTACGTCGCCGCTGGCCAAGGCGGACGACGCGGTGGAGGTGGACACCACCGAACTCACCCTCGACCAGGTCGTCGAACGCATCGTCACCCTGATCGGGGAGAGGGCGGCCCGGTGACCCCGGCGGCTCCGGCGGGAGGCCGGGCGCCGGAGCAGGCGCCCTCCGCGCGGGGCGCCGCGATCGGCCGCCGGATCGGCATCGGCCTGATGAACGGCCTGTGGCGCCCGCGGGTGCTCGGCGCCTGGCGGCTCCCGGCGAGCGGACCGGTGATCCTGGCCGGCAACCACTCGCACAACGTGGACGGCCCGATGCTGATGGGCACCTGCCCGCGGCCGGTGCACTTCCTGGTGAAGCGGGAGGTGTTCGTCGGCCCGCTCGGCCGGTTCCTGCGGGCCATCGGCCAGGTGCCGGTGGACCGGGGGAGCACCGACCGGTCGGCGGTCATGGCGGCGCTGCGGGTGCTGGCCGACGGCGGGGTGCTTGGGATATTCCCCGAGGGCACCCGGTCCGGCGGCGGTGACTTCGCCGAACTGCGGTCCGGGCTGGCCTACTTCGCGGTACGCACCGGTGCCCCCGTGGTGCCGGTGGCGGTGCTCGGCAGTGCCCGGGCGGGCCGGCTGGTCCCGGCGCTGCCGCCGCTGCGCGGCCGGGTCGACGTGGTCTTCGGCGACCCGTTCGACGCGACCGGGACGGACGGCGGGCCCGGGGCCCGGCGCACCCGGGCGGCGCTGGACGCGGCCACCGCCCGCATCCAGGAGCGGCTCACCGCCCACCTGCGGGACGCCCGGCGGGCCACCGGGCGGCGTTGAACCAAGACCGGGTCTGCTTTCGAGGCCCCCACTGCTGACGGACGAGGAAACGACTTCATGGACCACGAGAACGAGTACGGCGAGCACGGCGCGCTCGGCGACGCCGAGTACGCCGAGTTCATGGAGCTCGCGGCGGAGGAGGGCTTCGACCTCGAGGACGTCGCGGGCGACGTCGCCGCGGCCGGCCACGGACCACTGCCGGTGCTGGCCGTCGTCGGCCGGCCCAATGTCGGCAAGTCGACATTGGTGAACCGGATCATCGGCCGCCGGGAGGCGGTCGTGGAGGACCGCCCCGGGGTCACCCGGGACCGGGTCACCTACGAGGCGGAGTGGAACGGCCGCCGCTTCAAGATCGTCGACACCGGCGGCTGGGAGCAGGACGTCCTCGGCATCGACGCCTCGGTCGCCGCCCAGGCCGAGTTCGCCATCGAGGCCGCCGACGCGGTGGTCCTCGTGGTGGACGCCACCGTCGGCGCCACCGACACCGACGAGGCCGTGGTCAAGCTGCTGCGCCGGGCCGGCAAGCCGGTGGTGCTCTGCGCCAACAAGGTGGACGGCCCCAGCGGCGAGGCCGACGCGGCCATGCTGTGGTCGCTGGGCGTCGGCGAGCCCTACCCGGTCTCCTCGCTGCACGGCCGCGGCACCGGCGATCTGCTCGACGCCATCCTGGAGGCGCTGCCGGAGGCGCCGGCGCAGGTCTTCGGCGCCGGCCTCGGCGGCCCGCGCCGGGTCGCGCTCCTCGGCCGCCCCAACGTCGGCAAGTCCTCGCTGCTCAACAAGGTGGCCGGCGAGGAGCGGGTGGTCGTCGACAAGCTGGCCGGCACCACCCGGGACCCGGTCGACGAGCTGATCGAACTCGGCGGCAAGACCTGGAAGTTCGTGGACACCGCGGGCATCCGGCGCCGGGTCCACCTCACCGAGGGCGCCGACTACTACGCCTCGCTGCGCACCGCGGCGGCGCTGGAGAAGGCCGAGGTGGCGGTGGTCCTGATCGACGCGAGCGAGACGCTGTCGGTGCAGGACACCCGGATCATCTCGATGGCCGTGGAGGCCGGCCGGGCCGTCGTGATCGCCTACAACAAGTGGGACCTGCTGGACGAGGAGCGCCGCTACTACCTGGAGCGGGAGATCGAGCAGGACCTGGTCCAGGTGCAGTGGGCGCCGCGGGTGAACGTCTCGGCGCAGACCGGCCGCCACATGGAGAAGCTGGTGCCGGCGATCGAGACCGCGCTGGCCGGCTGGGAGACCCGGGTGCCCACCGGGCGGCTCAACGCCTTCCTCGGCGAACTGGTGGCCGCCCATCCGCACCCGATCCGCGGCGGCAAGCAGCCGCGCATCCTCTTCGGCACCCAGGCGGGCACCCGGCCGCCGCGCTTCGTCCTCTTCGCCTCCGGCTTCCTGGAGGCCGGCTACCGGCGGTTCATCGAGCGCCGGCTGCGTGAGGAGTTCGGTTTCGAGGGCACCCCGATCCAGCTGTCGGTGCGGGTGCGCGAGAAGCGCGGTCGCAAGAAGTAACCGGTCACCGACCGGGCGGCCGGCCGTACGGACTCAGCGTCCGTGCGGCCGGTTGTCGTACGGGCCGGGAGGACCGCCGGAGGGCCCCGGCGGCAGCGCCGCGCGGACCATGCCGCGGTGGCGCGGGTGGTACGGCTGCGGGGGGACGGGCGGCGGGGGAGCGGGGCGGGGGCCGTACCGCTCCCAGGGCGTCCAGCTCTCGTAGCTGAAGTGTTCCTCACCGGTGCGGTCGCCGGGCAGGGCGCGGAAGAGCCTGCGGTACTCCGAGCAGAGCGCGTCGTAGATCGGCGTGCTGGAGCCGGTGACGGAGTCGTGCGGCGCCCGCATGGCAGGGATGTGGTGGCCGTGGTACGGCGAAGCGGCGTCATAGGTGTGCACGTAAGGGGCAACGAGCGTGACGCGTCCGGGATGCGGGCCGTTCGGGCGTATTGGCCGACTCCTTCCGGGTGGCCGGGATTGACGCCGTTGTTCCCGAATATGTATGCGGGTGCCGTACGCGGGTGCCGGGGCGTGCGGCGACCGCGGACCGGCGTCGGTCACGCCGGTGCCGCGGTCGCCCCGGGTGCGCGCCGGCCGCTGATCAGGTGCCGGCCAGCGGCATCCGGCCGCCGACCAGCAGCCCGTTGGCCGCCGCCTTGTCCAGCGCGGTACGCAGCAGGTCCTCGCGGGGCTGACGGCCGATGGTGCCGACCGGGGCGGCGTAGACGATGACCTCGTTGGTGCGGTTGACGGCGGCCCGCCACTCGTCGGTGACCGGCAACGGCTGGTGCGCCTGCCACCAGGCGACGGCGTTGGCGCTGTTGCTCCCGCCCTGGAGCACGGCGTGCAGCCGCCCCATGACCAGCAGCACCGACCAGCCCTCCAGCAGCGGCGGCGGCTCCTCCAGCGTGGTGACGGGCTGGAACCCCTCCTCGCCGAGCAGGTCGAGGAACTCGTCGTCGGCGGTGCTGCCGGGGCGTCCCACCGGGCTGGTCGGCTCCACCACGAGCGCCGGGCACGGGGCGCCCTGGCAGAGCACCAGGCCGCAGGTGATGCCGAGCACCGCCTGCCGGGGCACGTCCGGCCGCGCCGGGGCGGCCTCGTCGCCGGCCGGACCGGGGACGGCGACCGGACCCGCGGTCTCGGTGATGCTCCGGACGGCGCCCTGGAGCTGCTCCTCGGAGACCGGGACGACCTGCGAGGGGATGCAGCTCGCGTGTGCGAAGGCGAGCACCGCGGTCTCCTCGCCGACGAAGAGCACCGTGCTGGTGCGTTCCCTGGTGGTGTCACCGGGGGCGCGGCAGGAGGTGCAGTCGTACCGGCCGGGCGTGTTGTCGCCCGCCAGCAGGCGGTCGGCCTCCGTATCGCCGATCTCGGCGCGTACCTCGTCGCTGACATCGAGCATGGGCGGCACGGGATGACTCCTCGGTGGATGCGGACACTGCGGGCCCGGGGCTTCCGGGCTCGCAGTGACAACGGACGATCTGTGGCCGGGGTCACGCGCCGTCCGGTACCGGTTCGGCCGGTCGGACACGCTCGGTGACACCGGGGCCGAAACGCTGACGCTGCGTCGAGCGGGCAACCGGCCCTCCGCTTGTGAACGCGTGAAGAAATTCACAGGGAAGGCCCGGGTCGGGGTCGTAAATGGTGATAAAGGGTCGCCAACCGCCCGGCCGAACGGCCGATTTACCGCCGGTAACCCCCAACTGGCCTGGGCGGCAAGGGATTTGGTTGCCGACGACGGCGTCGGCTTCCTAGATTCGGCGGCCGTGTGCAGACAGCACCACCCGGGCAGTCCGCACGGGAGATGCACCCGCCTCGGCGGGCGCAGCGGACGGGCGGGACGAACGCCGGCGCACCAGGCGCCACGGCGGCCGTTCCGTCGGCAACAGGGGGAGCCCGGGTTCGCAGTGAAGGGGATTCATGTCCGGTCATCCGGAACGCCACGAGCAGAACGCGCCGGCCACCGCGAAGAAGCTGCGCCGCTCGGCGCGGGCCGCGGTCCTCGCCGGAGCGGCGGCCGTGGCACCGCTGGCCGCCCTCGGGGCAGCCGGCCAGGCCCACGCGGCCGACAGCGGGGTCTGGGACCGCATCGCCCAGTGCGAGAGCGGCGGCAACTGGCACATCAACACCGGCAACGGCTACTACGGCGGGCTCCAGTTCAGCGCCTCCACCTGGCGTGCCTACGGCGGCACCCGGTACGCGCCCACCGCCGACGGCGCCAGCCGGGAGCAGCAGATCGCCGTGGCCGCCAAGGTCCAGTCGGCGCAGGGCTGGGGCGCCTGGCCGGTCTGCTCCGGCCAGGCCGGGGCCTCCGGCAGCGCGCCCGGGGCCGCCGGCACCGAACTGAAGACCTACAAGCCGGTCACCACCACCCACCGCCACCACAACGCCCCGGTCTCCCGCGGCGAGCAGCCCGCGCGCCCGGCGCCCACCACCCACCGGTCGGCCGGCGGACACGGCGGCTACACGGTGGCCCCCGGCGACACCCTCAGCACCATCGCCGAGGCCCACGGCACCACCTGGCAGCGGCTCTACGCCGCCAACCGGCAGGTCATCGGGGGCGACCCCGACCTGATCATGCCCGGCCAGCGGCTGACCGTCTGACCGGCTGCGCCGAACGGGCCCCATCCGGTACGCCGACCGGGTGGGGCCCCGGGCCGTGTGGCGTGCCACGGTGCGGCCACGCCGGGTACGCGCCCTAGCGTGAGGCGATGCACCCACTTCGTACGACGAACACACAAGAGCCTGCCCGGGCCCAGGACGACCCGTCAGCGGGCCGGGCCCGTGCGGCGTGTGCGGTCGCGCTGCCGGTCACCGCGCTGGTCGCGGTGCTGGGCAGCGCGGGGGAGTCCCAAGCGGCAGTGCCCTCGGAGGTGTGGGAGACCATCGCGCAGTGCGAGAGCGGAGGCAACTGGCACGTCAACAACGGCAACGGCTACTACGGCGGACTCCAGTTCTACCAGGGCACCTGGGAGGCGGCCGGCGGCCTGGCCTACGCGCCACGGGCCGACCTGGCCACCCGGGAACAGCAGATCGCCGTCGCCGAACGGGTCGTGCGCGCCCAGGGGTGGCAGGCGTGGCCGCAGTGCGCCAAGGGCGTACGCCCCCCGGACGGTGACGACCCGCGCGGGCCGGAGGCCGCCGACCGTTCCTCCCACCGCGGCCCGGTGGGACGCTTCTACGTCGTCCAGTCCGGCGACACCCTCAGCGGCATCGCCGCCCGGTTCGGCGTCAAGGGCGGCTGGCCCGCGCTGTACCGGGCCAACCACCAGGCGGTCGGCTCCTCCCCGGACCGGCTGGCCCCCGGAGCCACCCTGGTGATCCCGTCCGGACGGTAGCCCGCCGCGCGGTGCCGGTCACCGCTCGGGCAGCAGCGGCCCCAACGGGCCCAGGTCCAGGTTGAGTTCCGCCGGGTCGATGCCGTGCCGGGCGCACAGCGCGTCCATGCGGTCCGCCAGGAGCATCAGGGTGAGCCCGATGCGTTCCTCCTGGTCCGCCGTGAGATCACCGGCATCGGCCCGGCGCACCGCCTGCCGTTCCATCAGCTGACGCAGCAACTCGACCACTGTCAGCACCAGTTTGACCAGATCACGTTCGACCGTGTCCGGTTCCAGGGACATCTGTGTCATGCCGGGCCTTCCATGCCGTCCATCAGGGCGCCCACCGAGCTGATCAGCGCGCGCAGTTCGATGCGCACCAGGTCCACGTCGGCGATCCGCAGGGTCAGGTCGCCGCTGAGCACGACCCCGCCGGCCAGCAGCCGGTCGAGCAGGTCGACCAGGGCGATCCGCCGCTCGGCGAAGGGCTCCGGGGGCGCGGCCGACGTCATGAGGTGACGAAGGAGTACGGCGCCCACGGGCCGGTCAGCTCCAGCCGGGCCGCGTCCGTGGAGGCGTCCAGCGCCCGTACCCGCGCCGCGAAGCCGCTCGCCTCGGCGGAGGGCACCAGGTAGGACGCGTTGAGCACGTTGGGGTCGCGCTCCCCGGAGAGCCGGGCGTCCTGCGGGCGGTGCAGCCGGGACGCCTCGGCGTACCCGTGCAGCGCCTCGTGGACCTGCCGCGCCACCTCGTGGGCGCGCCCCATGCCGTCCTCCCGGACCCGCCGGGCCTGGCTGCGGCGGCGCAGGTACTCCCGGCCGGCACCGGGTCCGGCCGGCACCGGGGCGGCGGGCTCGGCCGGGCGGGCGGCCGGCTGCTCCGGCGGCACCGTCGCGTACGCCTTCACCCCCCACTCCACCCGGCCCTCCACCCGGTCCAGCGACTCGGCGAACCGCTCCCGGTCGGCGGCGAGCATCCGCCGTACCCCCTCCTCGTCCCGGTAGACGGTGGCCAGCCGCAGCGGCAGCACCGGGCCGGGGAAGGCGGCGGCGTCCACCACGCGCTGGTGGGCCCGGGCGGTCTCCTCCAGCCACCCCAGGTCCTCCAGCCGGGACCGCAGCGCCGACTCCTCGAACTCCTCGGCGGGCACCGGGCTGACCAGCGCGGCCAGCTCCTCGTGGCACACCAGGCGCACCGGCCGGCCGGCCACCCCGCGCAGCCCCGGCGCCGGCGGCTCGGCACCGGCGCGCACCGCGCCGTAGGCGTACAGCAGCTCGCTCACCGCGTCCCCTCCGTCTCCAGCGCCGCCAGGCGGGCGCGCAACTCGGCGTTCTCCCGGGCCAGTTCGCGGTCGCCGGCCGCCGAGGAGAGTTCCGGATCGCGCTCCCACCAGTCGATGCCCATCTCCTTGGCCTTGTCGACCGAGGCGACCACCAACCGCAGTTTGATGGTGAGTAGTTCGATGTCGAGCAGGTTGATCCGGATGTCCCCGGCGATCACCACGCCCTTGTCCAGCACCCGTTCGAGGATGTCGGCGAGGTTCTGCCCCGCGGGGTCGGCCGGGGCGTAGGGCTCCGGCAGCCGGGCGGTCATCGTCTCCCCTTCCGCATGGTCCTCAACTCCGCCGCCGCTGGGCCTCGGCCAGCCGCTCCAGCAGCGCGTCCTCGGCGGCGTCGAAGGCGTCCGCGTCGAGCTCGCCGGCGTCCAGCCGCTCGGCCAGCGCGGCCAGTTCGGCGCGGATCACCTCCGGGTCGTAGTAACGGCGCTCCGCCTCGGCCACCACCTGCCGCAGCACCCACGCGGTACCGCGCACCGGCGCCGCCGGCAGCGTCAGCACCGCCGTCAGCAGCCCCATCAGGCCGCCCCGGAACGCGGTTCGACGAAGCTGTACGGGGGCAGCGGTCCGGTCACCTTCAGCCGCAGCCGGGGCCGGTCGGCCTGGATCCGGTCGAGCGCGGCCGACAGCGGACCGGTGACCTCCCGGCCGGCCAGCAGCGACAGACCGGCCGGCCAGCCGTCGACGGCCACCACGTCCTCGCCCAGCGGCGCCAGCTCACCGCGCAGGTACTCCGCGTCCCGCGCCCGCCGTTCCTCCACCGCCCGGGCCACCAGCTCACCCAGGCGCAGCCGGTCCTGGTAACTGCCGCCGCCGGCCGCGCGGTTGGCGGCGTTGCGTTCCCGTACCGCCGGGTCCTCGCGCAGGATGTCCCGCAGCAGCGCGTCCTCGTCGTGCTCGGCCTTGACGTGGTACTCGGACCTGCCGTCCAGCGCCGCCAGCCGCTCGCGGTAGTGGTCGGCGCGGTCGGCCAGCACGCCGCGCAGCGTCTCCTCGTCCTGGCTGAGGCTGCCGAACCGCAGCGGCAGCACCGGGCCGCACTCGGCGGCCCGGGTCAGCACCCGCTGGTGGGCCACCAGGTCGCGGCGCTTGGCCCGGGGCGCCTCGGCGCACTCCGACACCAGCGCCACCAGCCCGGCGTGCTCCACGGTGCGCACCGGGCGCGGCGGGTCACCGATGCCGGTCACCTCTTCCGGCAGCACCTCGCCGCCGGCCCGGGCGATGCCGTACACGTAGGCGGTCACCGCTCCTCCTCCGCTTCCTCCTTACGGCGGGTGCCGCCGCGCCGGGACGTCTGCTTGCTCTCGCCCTGGACGCCGTCGCGCACCTGGTGGAAGGCGTCGGCGACGGACTGCGCGGCCCCGGAGAGCGCGCCCTTGGCCTTGCCCTGGGCACCGGATTCGGTCAACTCGCCGACCACCTGCGGCAGCCCGGGGTCCTTGTGCGGACCCGATTCCAGGTCGAGCCGGTTGCACGCCTCCGCGAACCGCAGGTACGTGTCCACCCCGGCGACCACCACCCGCACGTCGATCTTCAGGATCTCGATGCCGACCAGCGACACCCGTACGAAGGCGTCGATCACCAGTCCGCGGTCGAGGATGAGTTCCAGGACGTCGTACAGGCCGCTGCTGCCACCACCGCCTCCGGACGTCGCCGGTAGCGTCGTGGTCGGTGCCACGGTCGTCATCTGCCTCTCCTTCCGGGTCGGTCAGGCGCGGTCGGCCCGGCCGCGCTCGTAGCGGCGCACCCGCCGGTATCCGGTCAGCCGTCCCCGTTCGTCGAGCGTCACCTGGTAGCCGGCCATCAGGCTCACCGTGTCGGGAACCCGGGCCACCTCGACCACCTCCACCTCCAGCGCCCAGCCCTCCTCGGTCCGGGTGAAGCAGGAGACGGACTCGGCGTTCAGGCCGGTCAGCTCGGTGAACTCGGCGCGGGCCGAACGCAGTACGTCCGCCGGGGACGGGCCGTCGTCCGCGCCTTGCTGTCGTCGGTTCGTCGTCATCAGCACCTCGCCCCCATCGGGTACCGCGAGCCGCGGTGGCCAAACCCGGGTACGGACCATGGCCGGGAACGCGGTCCCGCAGTAGCGTGCGTCACATCCGGCAAATGCCCCCGGAACGCCGACCAGGAGGCTGTGGCATGACGGTTCATCAGGCACCCGGAACCCCCGGCAGCGTGATCTCGCTGCGTCCCCGTTACGACAACTGGATCGGCGGTGACTGGAAAGCCCCCGCCGAAGGGCGCTACTTCGCCAACCCCACCCCGGTCACCGGGGAGGAGTACACCGAGATCGCCCGCTCCACCGCCGCCGACATCGACCTGGCGCTGGACGCCGCGCACGCCGCCGCGCCGGCCTGGGGACGCACCGCCCCGGCCGAACGCGCCGCCGTCCTGGGCCGGATCGCCGACCGCATCGAGCAGCACCTGACCGAACTGGCCGTCGCCGAGGTGTGGGACAACGGCAAGCCGATCCGCGAGGCGCTCGCCGCCGACCTGCCGCTGGCGGTGGACCACTTCCGCTACTTCGCCGGCGTGCTGCGCGCCCAGGAGGGCTCCATCTCGCAGCTCGACGAGGACACGGTGGCGTACCACTTCCACGAACCGCTGGGCGTGGTGGGCCAGATCATCCCGTGGAACTTCCCGCTGCTGATGGCGGTCTGGAAGCTGGCCCCGGCGCTGGCGGCCGGCAACGCGGTGGTCCTCAAGCCCGCCGAGCAGACCCCGGTCTCCATCCTGGTCCTGATGGAGCTGATCGCCGACATCCTGCCGCCCGGCGTGATCAACGTGGTCAACGGCTTCGGCATCGAGGCCGGCAAGCCGCTGGCGATCAACCCCCGGATCGCCAAGGTGGCGTTCACCGGGGAGACCACCACCGGCCGGCTGATCATGCAGTACGCCAGCCAGAACCTCATCCCGGTGACGCTGGAACTCGGCGGCAAGAGCCCCAACCTGTTCTTCGAGGACGTCGCCGCCGCGCGGGACGACTTCTACGACAAGGCGCTCGAAGGGTTCACCATGTTCGCCCTCAACCAGGGCGAGGTGTGCACCTGCCCGTCCCGGGCGCTGATCGCCGGCGGGATCTACGACGGCTTCCTCGGCGACGCCCTGGAACGCACCCGGGCCGTCAAGCAGGGCAACCCGCTGGACACCGAGACCATGATCGGCGCCCAGGCCAGCAACGACCAGCTGGAGAAGATCCTGTCCTACATCGACATCGGCACCGCCGAGGGGGCCAAGGTGCTCACCGGCGGCGAACGGGTCGACCTCGGCGGCTCCCTGTCCGGCGGCTACTACGTGGCCCCGACCATCTTCGAGGGGGACAACCGGATGCGGATCTTCCAGGAGGAGATCTTCGGCCCGGTCGTCTCGGTGACCCGCTTCGACGGCTACGACGACGCGATCTCCATCGCCAACGACACCCTCTACGGCCTCGGCGCCGGGGTGTGGACCCGCGACCTGTCCACCGCCTACCGGGCCGGCCGCGCCATCCAGGCCGGCCGGGTGTGGACCAACTGCTACCACGCCTACCCCGCGCACGCGGCCTTCGGCGGCTACAAGAACTCCGGCATCGGCCGGGAGACCCACAAGATGATGCTCGACCACTACCAGCAGACCAAGAACCTGCTGATCTCCTACTCGGCCAAGGGCCCGGGGCTGTTCTGATGGACACCGCGGGCGCCGCGCGGGTCGGGGTGACCGAGGAGGCGGCACGGTTGCTGCGCAGCCTCGCGGAGGCCCACGGGCCGCTGATGTTCCACCAGTCGGGCGGCTGCTGCGACGGCAGCTCGCCCATGTGCTACCCGGCCGGGGAGTTCCTCACCGGCGAGTCCGACGTGCACCTCGGGGACCTGCCGGTGCCGGGGATCGAACCGGTGCCGGTGTGGATGGCGCGGGACCAGTTCGCGTACTGGAGCCACACCCATCTCACCATCGACGTGGTCCCCGGCCGGGGCAGCGGTTTCTCCCTGGAGGCGCCCACCGGCCGGCGCTTCCTGATCCGCTCCCGGCTGCTGACCGATGAGGAACTGGCCGCTCTGGGCGAGGAACGATCCCGTCCCTGAGCGCCGTCGGCGGCGGGTGTTCCGGGCGGTTCCGTGCCCTTGCGGAAAGGCAAGCGGAATCGCCCGGAGCGCCTTTCCGGATGCTTATCCGCCGACGCCGGAATTGACATCGGCGATGCCCGGGAGGGAATTCCGGAAGGCAACCGTGAATGGCCTTCCGGGCGCCGCCGTCCTTCCCCGGACGAGTGAATGGCCTCGGTAAACCCCGCGCCGCGGACTGTGACACAAGTGTGACGCGACTGTGGGAACTTCCCCGGCCCGGCCGCCTTCCGGGGCGGCGGGCGGGGACGTACGGTGGCCGCCATGGCACACCCACCGTCCCCGCCCCCCGCCCCCCGGGACGACGCCGGCGCCTACGTCGGGCTCACCGAGGAACAGGCCCGCGCCCGCGCCGCGGAACACGGCTGGCGCACCGTCCGCACCCTGCCGCCGGACGCCGTGGTCACCATGGAGTTCGTCGCCGGCCGGATCAACCTGACCGTGGTGGACGGGGTGGTCACCCGCTGCTGGCACGGCTGACCGCGACACCGTCCGGACAACGCGACGGGGCCCGCGGGAGCTGGTGCGTACCGTCTCCCGCGGGCCCCGCCCGCCGTTCTTCCCGGCTCAGCCCACCGGGCCCCGTCCGCGTACCGCCGTCTCCACCGCTGGTCCCTGACGCGGCCGGCGGACCGCCGGGGCGGCCGGCCGGTCGTAGCGCGGGTGGCCGCCGCGGACCACCGGGTGGCGCACCGCGTGCGGGGCCGGCGGCCGGCCGTACGCCCCCGCGCCCACCGTCTGCGGTACCCGCGTGGTGTCGTCGGCGGGGGAGCGCGGCGCCACCACACCCGGACGCGCCGCGATCGGGGGCGCCCCCGCGGGGCGGGCCCAGGCCGCCGAGCGCAGCCACCCCCACAGCGCCGCGAGCCACGCCTCGGCCCGCGCCACCAGCGGCTCCACCCACGGCATCGCCAGCAGCACCAGCAGCCCGGCGCACCAGCCGCTGAGCACATCGCTGACCCAGTGGGTGCCCAGGTAGATGGTGGTCATCCCGACGCCCAGCGACAGCATCGCGCTGAGCACCGACAGCACCCGGCGGGCCCGCGGCGTGGTGGCCAGATAGGCGAGGATGCCCCAGGTCACCACGGCGTTGGCGGTGTGCCCGGAGGGGAATATGTCGCCGTCGCGGAAGAGTTCGGCCGATCCGATGGTGGTGGCGTAGTGCGGACCGAGCCGTCCCACCCCGTACTTGACCGCGCCCACCGTCGCGTTGAGCATCAGCAGCGCCGCGCCCAGCACCAGCAGCGGGCGCAGCGAACGCTGCCGCCAGGCACGCCAGCCCAGCCAGGCGGCGACCGCCACCGCGGTCGGCCCGCGCTGCCCCAGCACCACGAAGTAGTCCAGGAACGTGTGGATCTGCGGCCACTGCTTGTACGGGCGGAACAGCATCACCTGCCAGTCCAGCCCGACCAGCTTCGAGGTCACCAGCACGGCGACGACTATCCCCGCGTAGGCCACCAGCGTGGTGCCGAACAGCACAAGGCGTGTTCGGCTCATCCGCGGGACCTCGCGGTCGCTCGGCCGCTCCTGCTCTCGCTCCCGCTTCAAGGGGGCGGCGATTCGGTCGGTACGCACTCAAACGACGTTACAGCGTGTGACAGGTTGGTTCGGCCGGACCGAGCGCTTTGTGATGACGATGTGATGTGGCAACAGTCACCCCGTGTCATCTGGCTCACATTTTCCGACTTGCCGGCCGGGCGGTCGGCGGCCCTGGTATTCACCGCGTGGTGGGCGCACCGGAATTCCGTCCGCGCAATTCCCGGTAATCCCAAGGGGATAGGGGCCGGGGGACCGGACCGGGCGGTGCGGACGGCCGGCCGCGGACCGGGGGCGCGGGGCGGGCGGCGTTCCCCGTTCCAAGATCGAATTCTGCCCCGCCGGTCCACCGGCGCCCGCCCCCGCCGCCCCGCGGGCCCGGGACACGCCGGGGAATGTGATGAACGCCATGTACCGGATGGACCTCATAAATCACCCGGAACGCCGGGCGGGCCGGACCCCGCCCGGTCCGACTCGCGTACGCTGGCGGCTCACTCACTTGCCCGCACCGCACCGGGGGGAATCCGGCGCCTGGGCCGCCGCCCGCCCGGGTCGCGGGCGGGCTCGTACGACCTGTGGAGGTGCATGGATGACGGGGACGACCATGGCCGGCACTTCGGAGCAGGCCGCCGTCCCGCCCGGCGGGCGGTCCGACCGGGCCGGCGCGCGCCACCCGGCGAACCGCTGGACGGTCCTGGTCATTCTCTGCGTGAGCCTGCTGCTGGTGGCGCTCGACTCCACGGTGCTCCACGTCGCCGTCCCCTCGCTCACCGAGGACCTGCGGCCCGGGCCGATCGAACTGCTGTGGATCGTCGACGCCTACCCGCTGGCCGCGGCCTCCCTGCTGATCCTCTTCGGCACCCTCGGCGACCGGGTCGGCCGCCGCCGGGTGCTGCTGCTCGGCTACGCGCTCTTCGCCGCCGCCTCCGGGCTGGCCGCGCTGGCCACCTCGCCCGCGGTGCTCATCGCCGCCCGCGCGCTGCTCGGCGTCGGCGGCGCGATGATCATGCCCGCCACCCTCTCCGTGCTGCGCCAGGTCTTCCCCGACCGCAAGGAACGCGCGGTGGCCATCGGGGTGTGGAGCGCGGTGGCCGCGGTGGGCGCCGCCGTCGGCCCGGTGCTCGGCGGCTTCCTGCTGGAACACTTCTGGTGGGGCTCGGTCTTCCTGGTCAACATCCCGCTGATGGCGGTGATCTGGCCGGTCGCCCGGCTGCTGCTGCCGGAGTCCACCGGCGACCGGGACGGTCCGTGGGACCTGCTCGGCGCGGGGCTGGCCGCCCTCGGCATCCTCGGGGTGATCCTCGGCGTCAAGCGGCTCGGCGGCGGGGACGGGTTCACCGACCCCGCGGCGCTCACCGCGCTCGCCGCCGGGGTGGTGCTGCTGTGGCTCTTCGTACGCCGCCAGCGCCGGCTGCGCCATCCGCTGATCGACATGTCGATGTTCGGCCGGGCGGCGTTCGGCACCTCGGTGGGGTGCATCGTGCTGGCCATGCTCGCCCTGGTCGGCCTGGAACTGGTCGCGGTGCAGTACCTCCAACTGGTGCTCCACCTCAGCCCGGTCGCGGCCGGGCTGCGGCTGCTGCCGCTCACCTTCGCCGCGATGGCCGCCGGTCTGACCGGCTCGCGCATACTCCACCGCGTCGGGCCGCGCGCGATGGTCTGCGGTGGCTTCGTGCTCACCGCCTGCGCCGTGCTCGCGCTCACCGCGATGGGCGCCACCGACCGGCCCTGGCTGCTCACCGGCGGCTTCGTACTGCTCGGCTTCGGCCTGGAGACCACGCTCTTCGGCGCCTACGAGTCCATGCTCAGCGAGGCCCCGCCGGACCGGGCCGGCGGCGCCGCCGCGATCGGCGAGACCTCCTACCAACTCGGCGCCGGGATGGGCATCGCCCTGCTCGGCAGCGTGATGAACGCCGCCTACGAACCGGGGGTGCGCCGGGTGCCCGGGGTGCCGGAGTACGCCGCCGACCAGGCCACCCACTCGCTCGGCGAGGCCTACGACGTGGCCGGCCGGCTCGGTGGTCCGGCCGGCCAGACGCTGCGCGCCGCTGCCCGCTCCGCCTTCGTGCACGGCCTCCACGTCACCCTCGCGGTCAGCGCCGGGCTGCTGCTGATCGGCGCGCTGGCCGCGCTGTGCCTGCCGCGCGGGATGGACACCGCCCGGGCCGCCGCCGCGCGTGACGCGGTTCACGGCTGACCGGCGGGGGCTTTACGCGGCCCGGGGCCGCCCGTAGCGTCGAGCGCGCCAGCGAAGATCGTCTCGGTGCACCCCGGAGGTCCGCCATGAAGGGCAGCACGCTGCCGCCGTTCGACCCGTCCGACCCGATCGGCCTGGACGACCTGCTCGCCCCCGAGGACCTCGCGGTGCGCGACACGGTACGCCGCTGGGCCGCCGACCGGGTGCTGCCGCACATCGCCCAGTGGTACGAGGCCGGGGAGCTGCCCGGGATCCGGGAACTCGCCCAGGAACTGGGGCGTATCGGGGCATTGGGGATGTCGCTGACCGGGTACGGCTGCGCCGGCGCCACCGCCGTCCAGTACGGCCTGGCCTGCCTGGAGCTGGAGGCCGCCGACTCCGGGATCCGCTCCCTGGTCTCCGTGCAGGGCTCGCTGGCGATGTACGCCATCCACCGGTTCGGCTCCGAGGAGCAGAAGCGCGAGTGGCTGCCGCGGATGGCGGCCGGCGAGGTGATCGGCTGCTTCGGCCTGACCGAGCCCGACCACGGCTCGGACCCGGCCGCGATGACCACCCGGGCCGAACGGGACGGCACCGACTGGGTGCTCACCGGCCGCAAGATGTGGATCACCAACGGCTCGGTGGCCGGGGTGGCGGTGGTCTGGGCCCGCACCGACGAGGGCATCCGCGGCTTCGTCGTCCCCACCGACGCCCCCGGCTTCTCGGCGCCGGAGATCAAGCACAAGTGGAGCCTGCGCGCCTCGGTCACCAGCGAACTGGTCCTGGACGGGGTACGGCTGCCGGCCGACGCCGTCCTCCCGGAGGTCACCGGGCTGCGCGGACCGCTCAGCTGCCTGAGCCACGCGCGGTACGGCATCGTGTGGGGCGCGATGGGGGCCGCCCGCAGCAGTTTCGAGGCGGCCCTGGAGTACGCCGTCAGCCGCGAGCAGTTCGGCAAGCCGCTGGCCGGCTTCCAGCTCACCCAGGCCAAGCTCGCCGACATGGCGGTCGAACTCCACAAGGGCGTCCTGCTCGCCCACCACCTCGGCCGCCGGATGGACGCCGGAACGCTCCGCCCGGAGCAGATCAGCTTCGGCAAGCTCAACAACGTCCGCGAGGCGATCGACATCTGCCGCACCGCCCGCACCATCCTGGGCGCCAACGGCATCTCGCTGGAATACCCCGTCATGCGGCACGCCACCAACCTGGAGAGCGTGCTCACCTACGAGGGCACGGTGGAGATGCACCAGCTCGTCCTCGGCAAGGCGCTCACCGGGGTGGACGCCTTCCGCTGACGGCCGCGGGGCCGCCGCCGACCGGGGGTCCGCACCCCCGGGCGGCGGTCAGCTCTGGTTGAAGAACCCGTCCGCCGAACGCCCCGCCGCCTCCGCGCTGACCACCAGGTAGTCGGCGGGCGTCAGCAGGAAGACCCGGTTGGCCACCCGTTCGATGGATCCGCGCAGCCCGAAGGTGAGCCCGGCGGCGAAGTCGACCACCCGCTTGGCGTCGGCCGGTTCCATCGCCGTGAGGTTGACGATCACCGGGATGCCGTCCCGGAACAGCTCGCCGAGGCCCCGCGCGTCCCGGAAGCCGTCCGGGGTGACGGTGGCGATCCGCCGCCCCTGCTGCTCCGCCGTCTCCCCGGCCACCTGCACCCGTGGATCGGTCACCCAGGCTTCGGTGGTCTGCGGGGCCTCGGGGTAGTCCGTGTACTCCTCGTCGTAGTAACGCTCGTCCCCGCCCTCGTCGACGAGCCCCAGCCAGGCGCTGGCCCTTCGCACCGAACCCATGGACGCCTCCTTAACGCTGCGGTCCGTACCGTCCGCCCCCCTATCGTCGTCCATGATGCGGAGGAAGCGCCAAGTGGAAATGGACCGGACCGGGGATTCGTGACGCTACTGGTGCACGACCGGCATGGCGCTGCGTCAGGGGACGCGGTGCACAAGGAAGCTGACGGGGCGCTGGAAATCCTGTCACGCCCGGCGCACGGGAGAGTGAAGGGGCGCGTCCGGACGGCCCACGCCCCCAATCTCCTCACCCCTCCGTCACCGCACCGCACCCTCCGTTCACCCGCCGCCCGAGCGCCCGTCGCCTGCCCCGCCCCCGGTCGGCGAAACACCCGAACGAGGGGGCGGCGGTCGCGGCGAGGTCGACCGGGAGCATGACGGACGCCGAGTTGATCCACGGTGCGGCGCCGGCGCCGGCGGCGCGGGGCGGGCCGAAGTACGGCTGGTGTCGTGAGGACGGCTGTACGGGGTGCGACTGCCGCACGCGCTCGTGCGAGTGCTGCCAGGGCGGGCGCGGCGGGAACTGCTGACACGGTGTGAAGGCGGGAAGGCCGAAGGAGGAACGGTAGCCGCGGCTGACCGGGGGAGAGGCGCCCGGACGTGGTCGGATCAAGGGGAGAACGGGCCGTCTGCGCGGCCGGCTACCGGATCAACGACAACACGAGGACGACCACACCCGACCGAAGTCGATGTGGCCGCGGGTGACCAACTCCTGCGAGCGCATGAGCACAGTTGAGCAGTCCAACGCGGACACGTCAACCATGATGAGACGCGGTGACCACCTGCTGGACAGGGTTGACAACCGGCGGCGCCGTCGGCATAGCCTCGGGGCGGGGCCTGGTCGGGCCCTGGCCGCGTTGAGGGGCGCGGCCGTGTGAAGGCGATTTCCGTGACGCGCGAGTCGTCGCGCGGTGATCCCGTCGGAGCCTTCACATGCCCGTCTCCCCCCTTCCGTCCCGCCCGCCGCACCCCGGCGGCACCGTACCCTCGCTGGTCGTCGTGGGCGCCGGTCCGCGCGGCACCGGACTGCTGGAACGCCTCGCCGCCAACGTCCCGGAGCTGTACGGCGGTTCGCCGCTCGACGTCCACCTGGTCGACCCGTACCCGCCCGGCGCCGGACGGGTCTGGCGCGCCGACCAGTCGCCGCTGCTGTGGATGAACTCCATGGCCGAGGACGTCACCATGTTCCTCGACGAGTCGGTCACCTGCGCCGGACCGGTGCGCCCCGGGCCGACGCTCGCCGAATGGGCCGAGCGGGTCCGCGCCGGCCGGATACCGGCCCCCGCCGACCCGGCACTCGCCGCCGAGGTACGCCGGCTCACCCCCACCGCCTTCCCCTCCCGCCGGGTCCAGAGCGCCTACCTGGCCTGGGTGTACGAGCAGGCGGTGGCCGCCTTGCCGCCCGGCGTCCGGCTCCACCGCCACCGGCGCCGCGCGGTACGCGTGACCGGCCCGCGCGACGGCCGCCAACGGGTCTGGCTGGAGGGCGTCCCCGAGCCGCTCACCGCCGACCTGGTCGTCCTCGCCCTCGGCCACCTGGACTCCGAACCCGACGACGAACAGCGCGAGTTGACCCGGTTCGCCCGCGAGCACGGCCTGGTCCACATCCCGCCCGCGTACACCGCCGACGCCGACCTGTCGGCGCTGCGCCCCGGCGAACCGGTGATCGTCCGCGGCTTCGGCCTCGCCTTCGTCGACCTGATGGTGCTCCTCACCGAGGGACGCGGCGGCAGGTACCGCACCGACGATCACGGCGGGCTGGTCTACCTGCCCTCCGGCCGGGAACCGGTGCTCCACGTGGGGTCGCGCCGCGGGGTGCCGTACCACGCCAAGATCGGCTACGGCTGGTGGGGCGAACGGACGCCGCTACCCCGGTTCTTCGGGCCGGAGCAGGTGGGCGAGTTGCTCACCCGCCCGGCGCTGGACTTCCGGCGCGACGTGTGGCCGCTGATCGCCAAGGAGCTGGCCTACGCCCACTACCACCGGCTGTTCACCGCCCACCCCGAGCGCACCCGGGTCAACTGGCCCGACTTCGAGGAGAAGTTCGCCGCCGCGGCACCCGGCGGCGCCGGACTGGACGCCCTGATCGCCGACGCGGTCCCCGACCCGGCCGACCGCTTCGACCCGGTGGCGCTGGACCATCCGCTGGCCGGGGTGCGCTGCCCGGACGAGGAGACGTTCCAGTCCTATCTGCGCGACCACGTCACCGCCGACCTCGACCGCCGCGTCGACCGGGCGCACAGCCCCGACCTCGCGGTCTTCCTGGCCATGCTGTCGGTCTACACCCACCTCGTCCCGCTGGTGGGCTCCGGCAGGCTCGCCCCGCGCTCCCGGCTGGCCGAGGTGGACGGCTGGTGGCACGGGTTCTTCAGCTTCTACGCCTCCGGCCCGCCCGCGCCCCGGCTGCGGCAACTGCTCGCGCTCTCCCGCGCCGGGGTGGTCCGCTTCCTCGGCGCCGGGCTCACCGTCCACGCCGACCCCCGGGCCCGCGCCTTCCGGGCCACCGGCACCACCTGGCCGGGGGACGTGACCGCCCGGGCCCTGGTCGAGGCCCGGCTGCCCGCACCGTCGGTGCACCGCTCGCGCGACCCGCTGCTGCGCGCCCTCGCCGAGGACGGCGGTGGCGGCGAGGAGGTGCTGTACGACGGCACGACCGCGCTGCCCACCGGACTGCTCGCCGTCGACCCCGGCGACTCCCGGGTCCTGGACCGCGACGGCCGCCCGCACCCCCGCCGCCTCGCCCTCGGCCCGCACACCAACGGCCGCGCCTACGCCGCCTTCGCCCGCCCGCGCACCAACGCCCCCGCCTTCGGGCAGAACGACGCCACCGCCCGCGCCGCCCTCGCCTTCCTGCGCACGCTCGCCACCGGCGACGCCCCGCCCGCGCTCACCGCCTGAGCCGTCCCCGTCCCCGTCCCTGGAGGAAACCGTCATGTCCGTGACGACCGACCCCGCCGTCGGCGCGGTCCCCGAACGCGCCGGCCCGGCCGGCCCCGAGACCCTGACCATCGTGCCCGCCCGCCACCCCTGGCGCTGGGTGGCCACCGCGGTGGTCGTCGTCCTCCTCGCCCAGCTGGTGCACGGCCTGGTCACCAACCCGGTGTGGGACTGGGGGACGTTCGCCGCGTTCTTCACCGCCGACTCGATCCTCAAGGCGCTCGGCGTCACCGTGCAGCTCACCGTCTACGGCACCGTGCTCGGCTTCGCCCTCGGCCTGGTGCTGGCGCTGCTGCGGCTGTCCGGCAGCCCGTTCCTGCGCGCGGTGGCCTTCGGCTACGTGTGGGCGTTCCGCTCGATCCCGCTCATCGTGCAGCTGCTGTTCTGGTTCAACCTCTCGGTGCTCTACCGCAGGCTGGACTTCGGCATCCCGTTCGGCCCCGGGTTCTTCTCCTTCGACACCCGCGACATGGTCAGCTCCATGGGCGCCGCCGTCCTCGGGCTCGCCCTCCACCAGGCCGCCTACGCCGCCGAGATCGTGCGGGCCGGGGTGCTCTCGGTCGACCCCGGGCAGCGCGAGGCTGCCGCCGCCCTGGGCATCCCCCGGCTGCGCCAACTGCGCCGCATCGTGCTGCCGCAGGCCATGCGGGCCATCCTGCCCAACGCCGCCAACGAGGTGATCTCCTTGTTCAAGGGCACCTCGATCGTCTCGGTGATGGCGATCGGCGAGCTGTTCTACCAGGTCCAGGTGGTCTACGGCCGCAACACCCGGGTCATCCCGCTGCTGATGGTGGCCACCGTCTGGTACGTCCTGCTCACCACCGTGCTCTCGGTGCTCCAGCACTACGTGGAGCGCCGCTACGCCCGCGGGGCCGCCCGATGACCGCGCCGGCCGCCCCGCCCATGGTCGAACTGCGCGGCGTGCACAAGCGGTTCGGCGCCCTCCAGGTGCTGCGCGGGATCGACCTGACGGTGGCCGCGGGGCAGGTCGCGGTGGTCCTCGGGCCGTCCGGCTCGGGCAAGTCCACGCTGCTGCGCACCATCAACCACCTGGAGAAGGCGGACAGCGGCTGGATCAGCGTGGCCGGCCGCCCGGTCGGCTACCGCCGCGCGGGCCGCAAGCTGTACGAGCTGACCGAACGCGAGGTGCTGCGCCAACGCACCCGGATCGGCTTCGTCTTCCAGACCTTCAACCTCTTCCCGCACCTGACCGTGGTGGAGAACGTCGTCGAGGCGCCGGTGGCCGCGCTGCGCCGGCGCCGGGCGGACGCGGTGGCCGCCGCCGAGCGGATGCTGGACCGGGTCGGGCTCGCCGACAAGGCCGGCGCCTACCCCGCCCAGCTCTCCGGCGGCCAGCGGCAACGCGTCGCCATCGCCCGCGCGCTCGCCCTCGAACCCGAACTGCTCCTGTTCGACGAGCCCACCTCGGCGCTCGACCCGGAACTGGTCGGCGAGGTCCTCGACGTCATCAAGGACCTGGCCCGGCAGGGCACCACCATGATCGTCGTCACCCATGAGATCGGCTTCGCCCGCGAGGTCGCCGACACCGTGGTCTTCATGGACGGCGGTCGCGTCGTCGAACAGGGGCCGCCCGCCGCCGTCCTCGACAACCCCCGCCACGAACGCACCCGGACCTTCCTGTCCAAGGTGCTGTGACCGCCGCCCCTCGGCCAAGGAGTCACCACGTGATCACACGCACCGCCGCCGCGGCCACCGCCGTCCTCGTCATGGCCGGGCTGCTCAGCGGCTGCGGCCCGGGCGCCACCGGCACCGCCGACCCGGTCGCCGCCCCGGCCGGGTCCAGGATCGACCTCGGCCCCGACCAGCACCGGATCCGCGCCGCGAAGGTCGCCGCCATCGCCGCCGAAGTGCCCGCCGCCGTCCGGGCCCGCGGCACCCTGGTGATCGGCGGCACCGCGGACACCGCGCCGCCGCTGAGCTTCTACGCCACCGACGACAAGACCCCGATCGGCGTCGAGTACGACATCGCCACCCTGGTCGCCGACACCCTCGGCCTGCGACCCCGGTTCGAGGTGGCCTCCTGGGAACAGCTCTTCGTCGGCCTGGACAGCGGCGCCTACGACGCCGGATTCGCCAACATCACGGTCACCGAGGAACGCAAGGAACGGTACGACTTCGCCACCTACCGGCTGGACGAACTCGCCTTCGAGGCGCCGAAGGACGCGGCCGGCTGGAAGGTGACCGGGCCCAAGGACGTGGCCGGGAAGACCATCGCGGTCTCCTCCGGCACCAACCAGGAGAAGATCCTGCTCGACTGGAGCGCCAAGGACGTCAAGGCGGGACTGAAACCGGTGGACGTCCGGTACTACCAGCGGGCCTCCGACTACTACCTGGCCCTTCAGTCCCACCGCATCGACGCCTACCTCGGCCCCGACCCCACCGCCGCCTACCACTGCGCCGTCTCCGGCCGCACCCGGATCGTCGGCACCCTCTCCGGCGGCGGCTCGCTCACCGGCAAGATCGCCGCCACCACACGCAAGGGCGACGGACTGGTCAAGGCGTACGCCGACGCCATCAACGAGGTGATCCGCAACGGCGACTACGCCAAGGTGCTGGCCCGCTGGGGGCTGAGCGCGGAGGCGGTGCCCCGGTCCGAGATCAACCCGCCGGGGCTGCCCAGGACCAGCCAGTGAGCCCGCCCGCGGCCCGCCGTACGACCCGTGCCACCAGCGCCCCCGCTCCCCGTCGCCGTCCCGGAAGGACGCCCTGATGCCCGGACCCGCAACCGCCCGTGGCCGTACCCGGCCGCTCCACCTGGCCGCCGCCATCGACGCCCCCGGGGTGTACCAGGCCGACCACTTCACCGCGCTGGCCCGGCTCGCCGAACGCGGCTGCCTGGACTTCGTCACCCTGGACGACTCGCTCGCCCCGCCCGCCCCCGGCGTGCCCAGGCTCGACGCGCTCGCCGTGCTCGCCCGGGTCGCCCCGCGCACCGGTCGCGTCGGGCTGGTGCCGACCGTCACCACCACCCACACCGAGCCGTTCCACCTCTCCACCCAGGTGGCCACGTTGGACTGGGTCAGCCGGGGCCGGGCCGGGTGGACCGTCCAGGTCTCGGCCACCGAGGCGGAGGCGGCCCACTTCGGCCGCCGGCCGGCCGAGCCCGCCGACGCGCTGTGGCGGGAGGCCGCCGAGGTCGCCGACGTCGTGACCCGGCTGTGGGACAGCTGGGAGGACGACGCCGAGATCCGCGACACCGCGACCGCCCGGTTCATCGACCGGGACAAGCTCCACCACGTGGACTTCGAAGGCGAGCGGTTCACCGTCCGCGGCCCCTCGATCGTGCCCCGCCCGCCCCAGGGCCACCCGCTGATCGCCGTGGACGCCACCGACCCCGCCCCCCGGGCCCTCGCCGCCGACCGCGCGGACGTGGCCTACGTCCGCACCGACGACCCCGGCACCGCCGCCTCGCTCCGCGCCGAACTGCGCCACCGCGCCGCGGAGTCGGGGCGCGACCCGGACCGGCTCACCGTGCTCGCCTCGCTCCGCGTCGACCTGGTCGACCCGGCCGACGCGGTACGCCTGGCCGCACGCATCGGCGACTGGTTCCGCGACGGCGCCGCCGACGGGTTCCACCTGCGCCCCACCGATCCGCCGCGCGACCTGGCCCGGCTGGCCGACGCCACCGTCCCGCTGCTCCAGCAACGCGGACTGCTGCGCCGCTTCTACACCGGCGACACCCTCCGCGACCACCTGTGCCTGCCGCGCCCGGCCAACCGCTACGCGCCGTCCCGGCAGGCCGCCCGATGACCGCGCCCCGCCGGATGCACCTGGCCGCCCACTTCCCCGGCGTCAACAACACCACCGTCTGGTCCGACCCGGCCTCCGGCTCGCAAGTGGACTTCTCCTCCTTCCACCACCTCGCGCGCACCGCCGAACGCGGCAGGTTCGACTTCTTCTTCCTCGCCGAGGGGCTGCGGCTGCGCGAGCACAAGGGGCGCATCCACGACCTGGACGTGGTCGGCCGGCCCGAGTCGGTCACCGTGCTGGCCGCGCTGGCCGCCGTCACCGAGCACGTCGGGCTCGCCGCCACGGTCAACGCCACCTTCAACGAACCGTACGAACTCGCCCGCAGGCTCGCCTCGTTGGACCACCTCAGCGGCGGCCGGGCGGCCTGGAACGTGGTGACCTCCTCCGACGCGTTCACCGGTGAGAACTTCCGGCGCGGCGGCTTCCTGGACCACGCCGACCGCTACACCCGGGCCGCCGAGTTCGTCACCGCGGCCCGGACGCTGTGGGACTCCTGGACCCCGGGCGGACAGGCCCGGCCCTTCGTCCACCGTGGCCGGCACTTCGACATCCACGGCGAGTTCACCGTGCCCCGCACCCCGCAGGGTCGGCCGGTGATCATCCAGGCCGGGGACTCCGGGCAGGGGCGGGAGTTCGCCGCCTCCACGGCCGACGTGGTCTTCACCCGGCACGGCACGCTGGAGGCCGGCCGCGCCTTCTACGCCGACGTCAAGGGGCGCCTGGCCCGGTACGGACGGCGGCCGGACGATGTGAAGATCATGCCCGGGGTGACCGTGGTCCTCGGCGACACCGACGCCGAGGCCGCCGAACGGGCCGCCGGGATCCGCCGCCGGCAGGTCTCCGGCCCCACCGCCATCGTCTTCCTGGAGCAGTTGTGGGGGCGCGACCTGAGCGGCTACGACCCCGACGGCCCCTTCCCCGACATCGACCCGGAGCCGGCGGGCGAGGTGAGCCAGGGCCGGGTGCGCCACGCCGACCGGCTGGCCACCGCCGCCCGGTGGCGTGCCCTGGCCGAGGAGAAGGGGCTGTCGATCCGCGAGACGGTGATCGAACTGGCCGCGCGCCACTCCTTCGTCGGCTCGCCGGAGACGGTCGCGACGGCGCTGGAGGGGTTCGTCGCGGCGGGCGCGGCCGACGGATTCATCCTCGTTCCGCATCTGACCCCGGGCGGTCTGGACGACTTCGTGGACAGGGTCGTCCCGCTGCTCCAGGAACGCGGCTCGCTGCGCGCCGAGTACGAGGGGACCACATTGCGGGACCACCTGGGTCTGCCGCGGCCGGCAGTGGGAGGCTGACCGACATGAGCAACCACGACACCGAAGAGGACTGGCACGAGTGGCGCCGCCGGCGCGTCGAGGCGGTGTCGGCGCCGCACGGACCGCTGGCGCTGACCGGGACCCACTGGCTCGCCGACGCCGAGGACGGCCGGCTGCCCCGAGTACCCGGCCACTGGCGGGAGAAGGGCGACGAACTGGTGCTGACCGCGTCGGCCGCCGACGGGATCACCCTGGACGGTGTCCCGGTCAGCGGCGAGGTGCGGCTGACCGCGGGCCGCGGCGGGCTGGCCCACGGCGAACGCGCCCTGGCCCTGGTGCGCCCCGAGGGCGAGTGGGCGGTACGGGTCTTCGACCCCGCCGCGGCCGCCCGGCAACGCTTCGCCGGCATCGACGCCTTCGGCTACGACCCGCGGTGGGCGCTGACCGCCCGCTTCGAGCCGTACCCGCGGCGGCACGGCGTGCGGGTGGCCAACGCGGACGGCCGGGAACGCGGACTGGGGCTCGACGGCGACCTGGTCTTCACCGCGGCCGGCGGGGAACACCGGATCGCGGTGGCGGTGGAGGCGGACGGCTCGCTGTGGGGCGTGGTCGCCGACGCCACCAGCGGATCGCAGACCTTCCGGTTCCGCTTCCTGCGCCCGCCGGCCCCGGCCGCCGACGGCACCGTGCAACTCGACCTCAACCGGGCCCAGTTGCCGCCGTGCGCCTTCTCCGACGCCTTCCTGTGCCCGTTCCCGCCGCCGGGCAACACCCTGCCGTTCGCGGTGGAGGCGGGGGAGAAGGCGGTGCTCACCCGGTAGATGACGGCGCGTCAATTAATGGGCGGGTAAAGGGGATCTCAGCGGGACCGCTCGGGACCGTAAAGAAAACGTCCGAACCGTGGTCTTGTGCGCCCCTGGGGGTGCGGGTGAATACTCCAGGAAGCGCTTGTCAGGGACACGCCGCTACGTTCGGCCGGTTCCCGGCTGCGCCTCACGGACCGGCCGGCCGGGCCGGTCCCTCCACCCCCCACAGGAGGAACGAGTGAGGATCAAGCGCGTCACCCCGCCCGCCGCCACCGGCAGACGGCTCCGCCTGCTGGCGGTGGCCTGCGGACTCGTCGCGGCCACCGCGGTCTCCCTGCCCGCCGCCGACGCCGCGCCCGCGGCCCGGGCCACCCCCGACGCCGCCGCCGGCGTCGCCCGTACCCTCGGGGCCGCCGCGACCGCCGGCACCTACTACGACGCGGCGGCCAAGGCCACCGTGGTCAACGTGACCTCCGACGCCGCCGCCCGCCAGGTGCGCGCCGCCGGGGCCGTACCCCGGCTGGTGAAGTACAGCTCGGCCCAGCTCGACACGGCCGGCGCCGCGGTGCAGCGGCTCGGCATCGCCGGCACCGCCTGGGCCCAGGACCCCCGCACCGACCAGCTCGTGGTCAGCGCCGACCACGGCGTGCCGGCCGGCCGCTACGCCGCGCTGCGCACCACCGCCGCCCGGTACGGCGACGCGGTCCGCGTCCAGCGGGTCGCCGGACGCTTCCGGGAACTCCTCTCCGGCGGCGACGCCATCTACGGCGGCGGCTACCGCTGCTCGCTCGGGTTCAACGTGCACAGCGGCGGCACCTACTACTTCCTGACCGCCGGCCACTGCGGCAAAGCCGTCTCCACCTGGTACACCAGCTCCGGCCAGTCCACGGTGATCGGTCCCACCACCGGCTACACCTTCCCCGGCAACGACTACGCGCTGGTGCGCTACAGCAACACCTCGCTCCCCCACCCCAGCGCGGTCGGCGGCCAGACCATCACCGGCGCCGGCAACGCCTACGTCGGCGAGTCGGTCACCCGGCGCGGCAGCACCACCGGCGTCCACAGCGGTACGGTCACCGGCCTCAACGCCACCGTCAACTACGGCAGCGACGGCATCGTACGGGGCCTGATCCAGACCAACGTGTGCGCCGAGCCCGGCGACAGCGGCGGCTCCCTGTACTCCGGCAGCACCGCGGTGGGCCTCACCTCCGGCGGCAGCGGCGACTGCACCTCCGGCGGCACCACCTTCTTCCAGCCGGTCACGGCGGCCCTGAGCCACTTCGGGGTGAGCCTGCCCTGACCCCGGCGCCCGTGCCGTCCCCGCGAGGCCGGGGACGGCACGGCTCCGGCCACCTGACGGGCGAGCGGCCGAGGCGTACCGTGAAGTGGAGAACACGTGTGCCGCCGCACACACGCCGTGGGGTGCGGCGCGACCCGTGACGCGTACTCCAGGGGGCCGTGATGGTCGTTGATCTGGTGGCGGCGGTGCTGTCCTTCGGCGTGGTCTACCTGATGGCGGGGGCCCGGGTGGTCAAGCAGTACGAGCGCGGACTCGTCTTCCGCCTCGGCCGGCTCCGCCCCGACGTGCGGGCCCCCGGCTTCACCATGATCGTTCCCGCCCTCGACCGGCTGCGCAAGGTGAACATGCAGGTGGTCACGATGCCCATCCCCGCGCAGGAGGGCATCACCCGGGACAACGTCACGGTGCGGGTCGACGCCGTCGTCTACTTCAAGGTGGTCCACCCGGCGGACGCCATCATCAACGTCGAGGACTACCGCTTCGCCGTCCTCCAGGTGGCGCAGACCTCGCTGCGGTCGATCATCGGCAAGAGCGAACTGGACGACCTGCTCTCCAACCGCGAGAAGCTCAACGAGGGGCTGGCGTTGATGATCGACAGCCCGGCGCTCGGCTGGGGCGTGCAGATCGACCGGGTGGAGATCAAGGACGTCTCGCTGCCCGAGACGATGAAGCGTTCGATGGCCCGGCAGGCCGAGGCGGCCCGGGACCGCCGCGCCCGGGTGATCAACGCCGACGCCGAGCTGCAGGCGTCCAAGAAGCTCGCCCAGGCCGCCGCCGTGATGGGCAACACCCCCGGCGCGCTGCAACTGCGCCTGCTCCAGACGGTGACCGCGGTCGCCGCCGAGAAGAACTCCACGCTGGTCTTCCCGTTCCCGGTGGAGCTGCTGCGGTTCCTGGAACGCGCCTCGCAGAACGCGGACGGCGCGACGGCCCCGGGCACGCCGGGCCGGGCGGCCGGACAGGTGGAGGAGCCCCCCGGTGGTCGAACGGCCGGTGGTCGAGCGCCCGGTGATCGCCGCCGGTGACGCGGCCACCGGGACGGAGCCGGCGCTGCCGGACGAGGCCGGGCCGGAGCCGGATTCCGGGGCCGTACCGCCGCAGGAGGCGGCCGACGCCCCGGCCGGCCTGGCGGACTCCGACGACCCGGCGGTCGCGGCGCTCGCCGACCCCGCCGCCGCCCCCGCGTCGGCCGCGCTCGCCGGCAGCGGCCTGCCGATCCCGGAGCTGACCGACCCGGCGGCACAACTGGCCGAGCCGGTGCCGCCGGAACTCGCGGACGAGGTCGGACCGGAACGGGTCGAGCCCACCGAACCCGGCGTCGACCGCGACTGACCCCGCCGCCCCAGCGCCTGACACCCCCTCACCCCGGCGTGCGCGCCGTGCCCGTACGCCGGGGTGAGCGCCGGCCTGCCCGCACTCAAGAGGCGAAACGGACATCAAGGGCGTAAAGTCCACGACCAGCGCTCGTTTTTCACCTGTCGTACGACCGGACCACACCCTGCACCCTTCCGAGCGGTACCGGGAGACTCGTCGGGGCCGATTGGCATGGGCACGGCTTCTGTGAGGGGAAGTGTCCTGACCGCACGTCTGCCGGGTCCGCTCCAACCGGGCGGGCCCGCCCCCACAGGAGGTAACCGAGTTGACGAAACGTCGTGCCTTCGTCCGGAGTGCCGTACCGACCGTCCGGCGCGCCGGTCCGGCCCGGTCCGGGGCCGCCGTGCTGGCGGTGGCGGCCGTGGCGCTGCCCGCCGCCCTGCTGCCCGCCGCCCACCCGGCCCGTGGCGCCGCCCCGCCCGAACCGACCCCGGTCACCCAGGCCGCCGCGCTCAAGATCGCCTCCGATCTCACCGCCCGGCTGGGCGACCGCGCGGCCGGCGTCTACTACGACGCCACGGCACGGCAGCTCGTGGTCAACATCACCGATCCGGCCAACGCCGACACGGTGCGCGCCGCCGGGGCCGTGCCGCGCACCGTGAAGTTCACCACCGCCCAGCTCCACCAGGCCACCGTCACCCTCGGCGAACAGGCCCGCATCCCCGGCACCGCGTGGGCGGTGGACCCCCGCCGGAACAAGGTCGTGATCACCGCCGACCCCACGGTCACCGGGGCCCGGCGCACCCAGCTCGACCAGGCGGTCGCCCAACTCGGCGAGAAGGCCGTGCTCCGGCAGGGCAAGGCGGTCTTCCGCCCGTTCATCGCCGGCGGCGACGCCATCTACGGCGGCGTCTACCGCTGCTCCCTCGGCTTCAACGTCACCAAGGGCGGCGCCTCCTACTTCCTCACCGCCGGCCACTGCGGCAACGTCGCGGCGAGCTGGTCGGACGCCCAGGCCGGCCAGCCGTTCGCCACCACGGTCGACTCCCGGTTCCCCGGAACGGACTTCGCCCTGGTCAAGTACGACGACCCGCAGTCCACCGCGCACCCCAGCACGGTCGACCTGTACGGCGGCGGTACCCAGCAGATCACCCAGGCGGCGGAGGCGACGGTGGGGGAGCGGGTCCGCCGCAGCGGGAGCACCTCGCAGGTGCACGAAGGCCAGGTCACCGGGTTGGACGCGACGGTCAACTACCAGGAGGGCACGGTCACCGGGCTGATCGACACCAACGTGTGCGCCGAGCCCGGCGACAGCGGGGGGTCGTTGTTCGACGGGGCGTCGGCGATCGGACTGACGTCCGGGGGGAGCGGGGACTGTACGGCGGGGGGCGAGACGTTCTACCAGCCGGTGCCGGCTGCGCTGCGGGCGGAGGGGGCGCAACTCCCCTGAGGGCTCGCTCGCGCTGGCGGTCAGCCATTACCTCCTCGGGGTGCGCCCGATTCCCTTTCGTCGTGGTTGACGTCACGGATGTTTCCCCCCGCCCACCCGTGGCTGTGTTCGTACAGTGCGGGATGCGCACTGTCTGCCTGGGTTCCCGGGGGCCCTCCGGGGTGACTCCTCGCTCCCCGTATCCGCCACGGTTGCGCTCCGGCTACTGGGTCGCTGCGGGGACACCCCTGCACGCCCCCGTTCTGTTGCGTTCCGCGCTGCGGCACGGGGGTGGGTGAGAAGGAGATCGGGGTGAGCCCAACCTCCTTACTCACCCTCCCCCGCGAAGAGAGGCACCCGCGAACGGACAGGAGGGGGTGTGTCGGGAGTGTCCCCGCAGCGACCCAGTAGCCGGAGCCAAGCTGGTGGGGGATACGGGGAGCGAGGAGTCACCCCCGGCGCGCCCCCGACCCCGTACGGGGCGTAGGCGAACCCACCCGGTGCCGAACCAAACCAAAACCCCACCAACCACCCACCGGAGGGAACGGGGCGCCGGGTAGGGCTGGCGATGTGGTTCGAACGGAGGTTCGAGAAACTGGTCTATGGTGGGAGGAGAGGCGAACCACGAGGGAGGGGGCGTATGAGGGGCCGGAGGCTCCGGGGAATCGGGAGGTGCGTATGCGCGGCTTTACGCATCTGCACGCCGTCTCCGGGTTCTCCGCGCGGTACGGCGCATCGCACCCCGAGACCCTCGCCGAGCGCACCGCCGAGCGGGGGATGGACGCGCTGGCGCTGACCGACCGGGACACCCTCGCGGGTGCGGTGCGGTTCGCCAAGGCGTGCCGGGGCGCGGGGGTGCGCCCGGTGTTCGGGGTGGGCCTCGCCGTACCGGAGGCCGCCGGGGTGGAGCGGGCGGCCAGGGCCGTCCGGCGGCGTACCCCGGTGCGGGGCGGCGCCTTCGTCGACGAGTCCGCGCCGCGCGCGCTCTTCCTGGCACGCGACGGCGCGGCGGGCTGGGCCACGCTGTGCCGCCTGGTGAGCGCAGCCCACCGCGCCCCCGGCACACCCCGGCTGAGCTGGGAGGACCTCACCGGGGCCGGGGTGTTCGCCCTGCTCGGCGCCGACTCCGAGGTGGGCCGGGCGCTCGCCGCCGGGCGGCCGGACCGGGCGGCGCGGCTGCTCGCTCCCTGGCGGGAGGTGTACGGTGACGCGCTGCGTCTGGAGGTGGTCCACCACGGCCGCCCCGGCACCGGTCCCGGCTCGCTGCGGCTGGCCGCCCGTACCCTCGGCTTCGCCGCCGAGCAGGGCGTCCCCGTGGTGCTCAGCAACGCCGTCCGGTACGCCGACCCCGGGGCCGGCGAGGTCGCCGACGTGCTGGACGCGGCCCGCCGTCTGGTGCCGATCGACACCAGACGGCCGGAGGCGCTGGACAGCGGCGAACGGTGGCTCAAGGACGGCGTCACCATGGCCCGTACCGCCGAGCGGATCGCGGAGGCGGCCGGTTTCCGGCGTGACGCGGCGTACCGGCTGCTGGAGGAGACCGCCCGCACCGCCGCCCGGTGCGTCGTGGACCCCGAGGACGACCTGGGCCTGGGCCGGGCGCACTTCCCGGAGCCGGAACTGGTCGGGGCAGCCGGCCGGAGTGCCGACCGGGTGCTGCGTTCCCGTTGCTCCACCGCGATGGTGCTGCGCGGATACGACCGCAGCGCCGCGCACTGGCACCGGCTCGACCACGAACTGGACGCCATCCGCCACCACGGCTTCGCCGGCTACTTCCTGACCGTCGCCCGGGTCGTGGCGGACACCCGGGAGCTGGGCATCCGGGTGGCCGCCCGGGGTTCGGGCGCCGGTTCCCTCGTCAACCACCTGCTGGGCATCGCCACCGCCGACCCGCTCGATCACGGGCTGCTGATGGAGCGCTTCCTGTCCAAGCGGCGGGCGGCGCTGCCGGACATCGACATCGACGTGGAGTCGGCCCGCCGGCTCGAGGTCTACCAGGCGATCTTCAAGCGGTTCGGCGCCGAGCGGGTGGCCACCGTCGCCATGCCCGAGACCTACCGGGTCCGCCACGCGGTACGGGACGTGGGGGCCGCCCTCGGCCTCGACCCGGCCCTCGTCGACCGGCTGGCCAAGGCGTTCCCGCACATCCGGGCCCGGGACGCGCGCGCAGCCCTGGCCGAGCTGCCCGAACTGCGCGAGGTGGCCCGGGAGTCCGCGGCGTCCGAGTGGGGCGGCCGGCTGTGGGAGCTGGTGGAGGCGCTGGACGGGCTGCCGCGCGGGGTGGCCATGCACCCGTGCGGGGTGCTGCTGTCCGACGCCGGGCTGCTGGACCGTACGCCGGTGATGCCCACCAGCGGCGAGGGCTTCCCGATGTCGCAGTTCGACAAGGACGACGTGGAGGACCTCGGCCTGCTCAAGCTGGACGTGCTGGGGGTGCGGATGCAGTCGGCCATGGCGCACGCGGTGCGTGAGGTGGCCCGGGTCTCGGACGAGCGGATCGACCTGGACGCGCTGCCGCCGGACGACCCGGCCACGTACGAGCTGATCCGTTCCACCGAGACGCTCGGCTGCTTCCAGATCGAGTCGCCCGGTCAGCGGGACCTGCTGGGGCGGTTGCAGCCGGTCTCCTTCCACGACCTGGTGGTCGACATCTCGCTCTTCCGGCCCGGTCCGGTGGCCGCGGACATGGTGCGCCCGTTCATCGACGCCCGGCACGGCCGCAGGGCGCCGCGCTATCCGCACCGGGACCTGGCCCGGGCGCTGGAGGAGACCTACGGCGTGGTGGTCTTCCACGAGCAGGTGATCGAGATCATCCACGTCATGACCGGCGAGGACCGCGCGATGGCCGACGAGGCGCGGCGGGCGCTCTCCGACCCCGACCGGCAGGGCCGGGTCCGCGCCTGGTTCGGGGAGCTGGCCCGTGGGCGGGGCTACCCGGCGGAGGTGATCCGGCACGCCTGGGAGATCCTGGAGGCGTTCGGCTCCTACGGCTTCTGCAAGGCGCACGCGGTCGCCTTCGCGGTGCCGACCTACCAGTCCGCCTGGCTCAAGGCCCACCATCCGGCGGCCTTCTACGCCGGGCTGCTCACCCACGACCCCGGGATGTACCCCAAGCGGCTGCTGCTGGCGGACGCCCGCCGGGCCGGGGTCCCGGTGCTGCCGCTGGATGTGAACCGGTCGGGCGCCGACTATCGGATCGAACTGGTGTCCGACAAAACCTGGGGGCTTCGTCTCGCTCTGTCCGAAGTGCACGGAATCAGCGAGGCGGAGACCGCCCGACTGGTCGCCGGGCAGCCCTACTCCTCGCTCCAGGACCTGTGGCGGCGCGCCCGTCCGGGCCGGCCGGTGGCCGAACGCCTGGTCCAGGTCGGCGCGTTGGACGTCTTCGGCGGCAACCGGCGCGATCTGCTGCTCCAGGTCGAGGAGTTGCACCGGCAGGGCCGCGCCGCCGGACACGACGGCCAGCTCACGCTGACCACCCGGGAGGAGGTCCCGGCCGCCGGGCTGCCCGAGATGGACGACGGCGAACGGCTCGGCGCCGAGCTCGACGTGCTCGGCATGGACGCCTCCCGCCACCTGATGTCCGATCACCGGGCCTTCCTGGAGGAGTTGGGGGTGGTCCCGGCGGACCGGCTGCGTACCGTCCGGCACGGCGCCACCGTCCTGGTCGCCGGGGCGAAGGCGGCCACCCAGACCCCGCCGATCCGCTCCGGCCGCCGGGTCGTCTTCACCACCCTCGACGACGGCACCGGCCTGGTCGACCTGGCGTTCTTCGACGACAGCCACGCCGCCTGCGCGCACACCGTCTTCCACTCCTGGCTGCTGCTGGTGCGCGGGGTGGTGCAGCGGCGCGGTCCGCGCAGCCTGAGCGTGGTGGGCTCGGCCGCCTGGAACCTGGCCGAGCTGGCCGAACTGCGCCGCACCGGCGGCCTGGAGGCGGTCGCCGCGCAGCTCGCCGAACGGCCCGGCGACCCCGAGGCGCCCGGCCCGGCCACCGACCGGCGCATCCACCTGCCCACCGGCTACGAACTCAACCCGTGGGCCGATCTGCGCCCGGCCGGCGAGGGCGCCGCCACCGGCCGCAAGCTGTACCACGCCAGCCCCGGGAGCGCGGGATGACCGGCACCGGACCGCACGTGCTCCATGTGCACTTCCACCCGGCCGACGGCGCCCCGCCCGCCGAGGAGGCGTACGCCGCCCTGCTCGCCCTGCTCGGCGAGGTGACCCCGGTGGTCCAGGCGCTGCCGCCGGACGCGGCCCTCGCCGACGTGCGCGGCAGCCTGCGGTACTTCGGCCGGCCGGCGGCGGAGCTGGCCGCGCTGATCAGGGTGCGGGCGCTGGCCCGGTACGGCGTGGACTGCACCGTCGGGGTGGCCGGCAACCCCATGCTGGCCCGGATGGCCGCCTACGACGGTCCGCCCGGCGCGGTGCGCGTCCTGTCCGAGGACGCGGCGGAGATCGCCCGGTTCCTCGACCGCAAGCCGGTGGGGGCGCTGCCCGGGGTGGGCCCGGCCACCGCGCGCACGCTGTGCCGTTACGGGCTGGACAGCGTGGGCCGCCTCGCCGCGGCCCCGCTCGGCACCCTCCAGCGGATCCTGGGGGCCGCCGCCGGACGGCGGGTGCACGAGCGGGCGCACGGCATCGATCCGACCCCGGTCGCCCCGGGCGCCCCGGCGCGTTCGGTCGCCGGGGAACGCCGCTTCGACCGCGACGAGTTGGACCCGGGACGCCACCGGGAGGCGCTGCTGTCGCTCACCGAGGAGCTGGGGCTGCGGCTGCGCGGGGAACGGCAGGCGGCCCGCTCGCTCACCCTGACCGTGCGGTACGCCGACCGCTCGGCCACCGTCCGTACCCGCGCGCTGCCCGAGCCGACCGGCCATACCACGGCGCTCACCGCGGCGGCGTACCGCATGTACGAGGCGCTCGGGCTGCAACGGGCCCGGGTGCGGGCGGTCGGGCTGCGCGCCGAGGGGCTGACGCCCGCCGCGCTCGCCACCCGGCAGCTCACCTTCGACCCGGCCGACGACAAGGCGCGGCGGATCGAGGAGGCCGCCGACCGGGCGCGGGCCAGGTTCGGCGCCCATGTGGTCCGTCCGGCGTCGCTGCGCGGGGTGGCGTGAGGGCGCGGTCCGGGGGGCGTCATATAACGGCCATGTGTCGGACGTATGGCCAAACCTTTACCGGCAAGTAACTGGCTCCCGGGGCTACCCGACCGTAACTTGACGGGACACGGCCAAACCTGTGATCCGGATCTCAGGGCGCACCGGCCTCGCTCATCCCTGACCTGCGAGGAGTCCCCATGAAGCTGCCCTGGAACCGCTCTCCCGCCCCCCGCAGCCCACTCGCCCTGCTGGCCGCCCTGGTATGCGCGGCGACGCTCGCGGCCACCCCCACGGCCGCCGACGCCGCCACCCCCAGCAGCGGCTGGAACGACTACTCCTGCACCCCGTCGGCCGCCCACCCCGACCCCGTGGTCCTCGTCCACGGCACCTTCGGCAACGGCACCGACAACTGGCTCGCCCTGGCGCCCTACCTGGCCGAGCGCGGCTACTGCGTCTTCTCCTTCGACTACGGCCAACTGCCCGGCGTCCCGGTCTTCGACGGTCTCGGCCCGATCGCCGACTCCGCCCGGCAGCTGTCCGACGAGGTCGACAAGGTCCTCGCGGCCACCGGCGCCGCCAAGGTCGACATCGTCGGCCACAGCCAGGGCGGCATGATGCCCCGCTACTACCTGAAGTTCCTCGGCGGCGCCCCCAAGGTGAACGCCTACGTCGGGATCGCCCCCGACAACCACGGCACCACCCTGGACGGCCTCACCAAGCTGCTGCCGTACTTCCCCGGCGCCGCCGAGGTGATCGACAAGACCCTGCCGCCCGGCCTGACCGACCAGATCGCCGGCTCGCCGTTCATCACCAGGCTCAACGCGGGCGGCGACACCGTCCCCGGCGTCCACTACACCGTGATCGCCACCCGCTACGACGAGGTGGTCACCCCGGTCTCCTCGCAGTTCCTCTCCGGCCCGGACGTGCACAACGTGCTCCTCCAGGACCTGTGTCCGGTCGACGTCTCCGAGCATGTGACCATCGGACTGACCGACCGCGTCGCCTACCACGAGGTCGGCAACGCCCTCGACCCCGCCCACGCCACCCCGACCAGCTGCGCCGACGCGCTCTGAGCCGGACGGGCGGCGCCGGGCGAACCGTCCCGGCGCCGCCGTGCGCGCCTCCCCGCCGCCTCCCGCCGGCCCGGGTGGCGCACAATGAGAGCGAGCCATCCGGCGGCCCCGGTCATCCGGGCCGGCCGCCGCTGTCAGCGGGAGACCGTACGTGAGCCTGAAGATCACCATCGACCCCGGGTCGGCCACCGCCCCCTTCGAGCAACTGCGTGAGCAGGTCGCCGACCAGGCCAGGAGCGGTGCGCTGCCGGTGGGGTACCGGATGCCGACGGTGCGCGGCCTCGCCGCCGAACTGGGGCTGGCGGCCAACACGGTGGCCAAGGCGTACCGGGCGCTGGAGGCGGACGGCGTGATCGAGACCCACGGTCGCAACGGCACGCTGATCGCCCCGGCCGGTGACACCGCCGCCCGCGAGGCCGCGCTCGCCGCCGCCGGTTACGCCCAGCGCGCCCGCCGGCTCGGCCTGGACCAGCAGGCCGCGCTCGCCGCCGTCCACGAGGCGCTGCGCGCCGCCTACGACGACTGACCCGGTACCGGGACGTAGGCGCTCAACTCTCCTCCTCCGTGCGCGTTCCGCGCCCCGCGCCGCTCAAGTGCGCGTCCGGCCGCGCCGGTTGACCACCCGCCACCGCCGGGCGCCGGCGCGTGCGCCGTCAACCGCCCTGGTGGGAACGGATGCCGACACCCTGGCGAAGGCGCCCGAACGGAGGAATTTTTGGCATGGACACTTCCTGCTGACGCGGCGTGCTGCTACCACAGGTGTGGCAGAACTTCTGCTAAGGGAGGTTCCATGAGATTGCCCCGAATTGTCGCCGCCGCGTCCGCGTTCCTTCTCGCCTGCTGCTTCGCCCTGTTCCAGACGGGCACCGCGGGCGCGGCGGGGCCCGGTTACGTCGCTCTCGGCGACTCCTACTCGGCAGGCGTCGGCGCCGGCAGCTACATCGGCTCCAGCGGCAGCTGTTCGCGCAGCACGAAGGCGTACCCCTACCTGTGGGCGGCGGCGCACGCCCCCTCGTCCTTCGCGTTCGCCGCGTGCGGCGGTGCCAAGACCGGCGACGTCCTGAAGAGCCAGCTCTCCTCGCTCACCCCCACCACCGGCCTGGTCAGCATCACCATCGGCGGCAACGACGCCGGCTTCTCCGACGTGATGACCACCTGCGTCACCGGCTCCGACAGCACCTGCGTCAACCGCATCGACCAGGCACGCGCATACGCCCAGAACACCCTGCCCGCACTGCTCGACAACGTCTACTCGGCGATCAGCGCCAAGTCCCCCGCCGCCCACGTCGTCGTCCTCGGCTACCCGCGCTTCTACCAGATCGACGGCGACTGCCTGCTGGGCCTGAGCGACACCAAGCGGCAGGCCATCGACGACGCCGCCGACCTGCTCGACGGGGTCATCGCCAAGCGCGCCGCCGACCACGGCTTCACCTTCGGCGACGTGCGCGCCGCCTTCGCGCCCCACGAGATCTGCTCCAGCGGCGTCTGGTGGCTGCACAGCCTGACCTACCCGGTCTCCGAGTCCTACCACCCCACCGCCGCCGGCCAGTCCGGCGGTTACCTGCCGGTGTTCACCGCCGCGGCCGGCTGAGCCGCCGGGCGCCCGTTCCGCCGCCGGACCGGGCGCCCCCGCGCACGCCACGGTGAACGCGGCCCGCCCCGAGGTGTACGCCACCGGCTCGCGCACCTGCACCGCCACCCACCCCGTCCGCCCCCCGGCGACCGCCACGGCCTGGCGCAGCGTCAACTGCCGCACGCCGCCCGGGGGGAGCGCGGCGGCCCGCCACCCGGTGGCCGGCCCGCGGTCCGTCGTCCACCGGTAGACCATCCGGGGCGGCCCCGCGCCCACCCGCACCACCGCCGCGAACTCCGGCGCCCGCGCCGCCGACGGCGGACACCCCCCGGCGTACCGGTCCCGCACCGCCGTCAGCCGCACGCTGACCACGACGGGCGGCGCCGGCGACCCGGCCGGCCACAGTAGCGTCCACGCCATCCCGCACCCCGCCAGCGTCAGCGCCGCGGCCAGCGTCGCCGCCCGCCGCACCGGCCGCACCGGCCGCGGTTCGTCCCGGAACACCGGCGCCGGCACTTGCACCGGCACCGGCAACGGCACCGGGGCGCCGGACCCCCGGGCACCGGCCGGCACCGGCGGCCCGGCCCGCCGCGACGCCACCGCGTCCAGCAGCCGCTGCGCCTGCCAGCCGTCCATCCGGGCCGCCGGATCCTTGCGCAGCAGTCCCTCCAGCACCGGACCGAGCCCGTCGGCCCGGCGCGGCGGCGGATAGTCCTCGTCCACCACGGCCCGCAGGGTGTCCAGCGGGGTGTCGCGGTGGAACGGCAGCAGCCCCTCCACCGCCAGGTAGAGCGTTACCCCCAGCGACCACAGGTCGCACGGCGGACCGGGCCGCCGCCCCACCGCGCGCTCGGGGGCCAGGTAGTCGGGGGAGCCCAGCAACTCCCCGATCGGGGTGAGCGCCGCCGCCCCCTCGACGGCGGCCAGCCCGAAGTCGGTGAGCACCACCCGGCCGCCGCCGTCCAGCAGCACGTTGCCCGGCTTGACGTCCCGGTGCAGCACCCCGGCGGCGTGCGCCGTGCGCAACGCGCCGAGCACCCGCGCGCCGATCCGGGCCGCCCGCTCCGGATCGAGCCGGCCCTCGGCGGCCAGCACCTCGGCGAGCGAGGGGCCGTGCACCAGTTCCATCACGATCCACGGCCGGCCGCCGTCGGTGGTGACGTCGAAGACCGTGATGGCGTTGGGGTGGTGCACCCGGGCCGCGGCGCGCGCCTCCTGTTCCAGCCGGGCGTACAACCGCCGGGCCCCGGGCTCCTCGACACCGGCCGGCGGCCGTACCTCCTTGACCGCCACCTCACGCGCCAGGAGTTCGTCCCGGGCCCGCCACACCACGCCCATGCCGCCCCGGCCGACGCCGTCGAGCAACCGGTAACGCCCGGCCAGCAGCCGTCCGCTGCGGCCTCCCCTGACCGCGCGTTCGCTCATCGGGGCCCTCCTCGGCGACGGCTCGCCCACCCCGTCCGGTGAGTCGCGGACGGGGTGTTTCGTCTGGTTACGTACCCGCCGGCGGCCGTGCCCGACCCTTTCGCCACCCCGTCGCCACCGTGTCAACGCCCTTGCCGGGCAGGTGAATCCGGGGCCGTGGATACGCGGGTGACGCCAGGGGGCGATAAGGTTACGCTGCCCGGGCCGGGTGCCCTCGTACGGGTGGGGAGTATCTATGGAACAAATAGTGCGCAGCAGGGCGCGTGTGCCTGCCATCACCTGCGGGAGCGGTGCGTCCAGCGCGCGCCTCGACCGCCATCTCGCGGTGCTCGGCGGCCCCGCCGTCCCGCAGCGCGAGACCGTGGAGGCGACGCTGCTGATGCGCGAGCTGACGACGCGCAACACCGTGCACGGCAGGGAGAACCGGGGCGCTCGCGTCTCGCTCTTCGCCCCGCTGCGTCGGCTGCGTCGTTCGCTGTTCGGCAGCCGCGGCTGATCCATTGCCGCCGAGCCGGACCGACGGGACCCCAACGGCCCCTCGGTCCGCCCGGCGCACCCCCATCCCCGCAACGAGCCCGGCCCGCTCGTCCCGCCCCCGTTCCGCACCCGGCGACCGCCCCCCTCACAACAGCGCGAACTGGCCTCCCGGGCCTTCCTCCTGGTGATCCAGGACCGAGGCCGGACGGCGGGCCGAGGCGGGCACCGGCAGGATCCCGGCGCGGCGCAGTTCGGCCCGGCCGATGTGGTCCTCGGCGGCCAGCCGCGTGGTGAACCCGGCCCGCTCCACCAGGAGTTCGTCGAGCAGCGCCAGGATCGTGATCAGCTCCAGCAGCTCCGAGGTCCACCCCTGCGGCCACCCGGTACGCGGGATCCGTTCCACCCGGCGGGCGAACCACGCCTCGATCACCGGCTCGCCGCCCATCTCGAACTCCCAGGCCCCGCACGGCACCGGGGCGATCCGGCCGGTGCCGATCAGCAGCGCCTCCTCCCGCGGGTCGTAATCGGGCATCGGGACCCGCGCGGGCAGCGCGGCGCGTACGTACGGGCGGCGTCCGCCGGGCAGCCGGGGGCGCCCCGCGCCGGGTCCGCCGCTGCCGGCCGCGCCCCGGGTGAGCAGCCAGACCGTCCGCCGGCCCAGCGCCAGCCCCTCGTCCAGCAGTGCCGGCGAGGACGGCAACGGCACCGCGCAGCCGCCCGCCACCGGACGGGCCGCCGCGGCGATCCACGCCAGCAGGTCCTCCGCCCCGACCGGCCGCCCCCACCGCCCGGCCAGCCAATCGGCCAGCCCCGGCGTGACGTTGGGGTCCAGCCCGCCGGGGCGCCGGTAGAGCGGACGGATCCGGCCCGGCGGCCACGGCCCGCTGGGCAGCAGCGCGGTCACCGTCGGCACCGGATCCGGCTCCGCCCGCGGCCCGTACGACGGCTCCACCACGAACAGCTGCCGGTCGTCGGCGACCCGCCACAACTCCGGCCGCGCCACGTCGATCAGCCGGTGGTCCGGGATGAGCCACTGGTGGTCGAAGGGGGCGTGCACCACCCGTACCGGCTCCGGGGCCCGGCCGCGCTCCTCGGCGATCGGCCCGGTGCCCACCGGATGACCCGGCAACTGCGCCACCCCGCGGTAGGGATCACGCGCCCGGGTGGGGACGAAGAGCGCGGCCCGCTCCGCCTCGTCACCGGCGCGCACCAGCGCCTCCCAGCGCTCCTTGAGCGCCGTGCCGCACGGTCCGGCCACCCACTCGCGCCCCAGCCGCAACCGCTCGACCGACCAGGGCAGCACGTCGTCGAGCAAGAGCACGTCGTCGCTCACCGCACGCATCCTAGTGCCGCGTCAGCCAGGGTTCGCCCCGTCGCGACGCCCGGCACGGTGCCTCGCGGCGTTGCCGGACCAGCCGAGTAGACCCCGGGGGTACCCCCGCGGAGCAGGGGGAGAGGCCGATCCGGCGCCTTGCGATCCACCGCACCGGACGCCGCTCCTCACCGGGCAAACCCTGGCTGACGCGGCACTGGTGGCCCCCCGTCCGCCCCGCCCAAGCCCGCCGATCCCACCTAACGGGCTTCCATCGTCACCGAGAAGGCGAACCGGTCCCCGCGGTAGTGGATCCGGGCCACGTCGACCACCCGGCCGGTGTCGTCGTAGGTGACGCCGGTGTAGTGGAGGATCGGGCTGAGCAGCGGGACCCCGAGGAGTTCGGCGGTGCGCGGGTCGGCCAGCCGGGCCTCGACGGTGTCGGTGATGCGGCTGATGTCGACCTTCAGACGGTCGCGCAGCACCTTGGTCATCGGCCAGCGTTCCAGATCGGCCAGGTCGACGCGGTCGGCGAGGTCGGCGGCGACGTGGTTCTCCGCCCAGTTGGTGGCCTCGCCGCCCTCGTCGTGGCGCAGCCGGCGGAAGACGGCCACCTCGGCGGCGCCCGGGAAGTACTCGGCGAGGTCGGCGGGGACCGGCACCCGGCCGTGGCCGAGCACGGTGGTGCGCTGTCCGGACTGCTGGGCCACGATGGCGTCCACCGAGCCCAGCAGCCGGACCGGGGCCGCCCGGCGCGCCCCCGGCTCGATGAACGTGCCCCGCCTGCGGTGCCGGCTGATCAGCCCCTCGTCCTCCAGCGACTTCAGCGCCTGCCGCATGGTGAGCACGCTGACCCCGTAGTGGCCGGCCAGGTCGTCCTCGGTGGGCAGCCGCAGCGGGGCGTCGGCCGGGCGCCCCAGTATCGAGGCGCGCAGCGACTGCGACACCTGGTACCACAGCGGAAGCCTGCGGTTCAGGGTGAGCGGATCGGGGACGAAGGCGGTCACACGGTGCTCCGGATCGGTCGGACGGTCTGCGGGCGCCCCGCCGCCCGCCTGAGCCGGCCCCTCAGCGGTCGAAGTGCCGCTCCAGACCCTGCCACACCGCGTCGTACTCCGGCTGCCGGAACGGTGCGGCCAGCGCCTGCGCGGTGGGCACCACCGGCCACCGGGTCTCGAACATGAAGGCCAGCCCGTCGTCCACCTTGTGCGGCTTCAACTCGGCGGCGCTGGCCCGGTCGAAGGTCTCCCGGTCCGGGCCGTGCGCCGACATCATGTTGTGCAGCGAGGCGCCACCGGGCACGAACCCCTCGGCCTTGGCGTCGTAGGCGCCCTCGATCAGCCCCATGAACTCGCTCATCACGTTGCGGTGGAAGTACGGCGGCCGGAAGGTGTCCTCGCCGACCAGCCAGCGCGGGGCGAAGACCACGAAGTCGGCGCCGGCCAGCCCCGGGGTGTTCGACGGCGAGGTGAGCACGGTGAAGATCGACGGATCCGGGTGGTCGTAGGAGATGGTGCCCAGCACGTTGAAGCGGCGCAGGTCGTACACGTACGGCACGTGGTTGCCGTGCCAGGCCACCACGTCCAGCGGCGAGTGGTCGTAGTCGGCCGCCCACAGGTTGCCGCCGAACTTGTTGACCACCTCCACCTGCTCCTCGACGTCCTCGTAGGCCGCGGTCGGGGCGAGGAAGTCACGGGGGTTGGCGAGCCCGTTGGCGCCGATCGGGCCGAGGTCGGGCAGGCGGAAGGGCTGGCCGTAGTTCTCGCAGACGTAGCCGCGCGCCTCGGCCTCCAGCAGCTCCACCCGGAACCGCACCCCGCGCGGGATCAGCGCCACCTCGCCGGGCCCGGCGGCCAGCAGCCCCAGTTCGGTGCGGAGCAGCAGCCCGCCGTGCTGGGGGACGATCAGCAGCTCGCCGTCGGAGTCGCCGAAGACCCGGCGGGTCATCGAGCGGTTGGCGACGTACCAGTGGATGCCGATGCCGGTGCGTTGCAGCACGTCGCCGTTGCCGCCCACGGTCACCAGGCCGTCCACGAAGTCGGTGGGGCCCTCGGGGGCCGGCGGCGGGCTCCAGCGCAGCCGGTTGGGGTCGGGCTCGGTCTCGGTGAAGGGGGCGCTGCGCAGCAGCTTGTTGTCGATCCGGCGGAACGGCGGGTGGGCGGCGGAGGGGCGGATCCGGTAGAGCCAGGAGCGCCGGTTGTGGTGCCGGGGCTCGGTGAAGGCGCTGCCGGAGAGCTGCTCGGCGTAGAGGCCGAGGGGCGGGCGCTGCGGGGAGTTGCGGCCGACCGGCAGCGCGCCGGGTACCGCCTCGCTCACGTGCTCGTTGCCGAATCCGGAGGAGTACTCCAGGCCGGCGGCGGTCTTGCGCGTCGCCTCCGGCCCGTCGCCGCCGCCCTGTCGCGTCCTGCTCATCGTCGCTCCCCGTCACCGGAAGGAATCCTATGCTCAACCGTAGGAATGGATCCGTGCCACGTCAACGGGGAACGGGTACCGCGAGTGACCCACGGCACGCGGACGTCTCCTGGCGTACCGCTTATTAGCAGCGCTAGTTTGAGCGGGCGCTCAGCCAACCGGCCCGGGAGGACGACAGGTGAAGGCCCACGAGGGGATGTACATCGACGGGCGGTGGCGGCCGGCCGCCGGCACCGGGGTGATCGAGGTGGTCAACCCCGCCGACGAACAGGTCATCGCCACCGTCCCGGCCGGGGACGCCCGGGACGTGGACGCCGCGGTGCGCGCCGCCCGCGCCGCCTTCCCCCGCTGGTCCGCCACCGACCCGGCCGAACGGGCCGCCCGGATCTCCGCCCTCGCCGCCGCGCTGCGCGCCCGCCACGACGAGATCGCCGCCACCGTCACCGCCGAACTGGGCTCACCGCTCGCCTTCAGCGAGGCGGTCAGCGCCAAGCTGCCGGTGACCGTCACCGAGTCCTACGCCACGCTGCTGGCCGGCTACGAGTTCACCACGCGCACCGGCAACTCCACCGTGCTGCGCGAACCGGTCGGCGTGGTCGCCGCGATCACCCCGTGGAACTACCCGCTGCACCAGATCACCGCCAAGGTGGTCCCCGCGCTCGCCGCCGGATGCACCGTGGTCCTCAAGCCCGCCGAGGACACCCCGCTGGTCGCCCGGGTCTTCGCCGAAGCGGTCCACGAGGCCGGCTTCCCGCCCGGGGTCTGCAACGTGGTCACCGGCACCGGACCCGTCGCCGGCGAGGCGCTCGCCGGACACGACGAGGTCGACATGGTCTCCTTCACCGGCTCCACCGCCGTCGGCCGGCACCTCGCGCGGCTCGCCGGCGGCGCGGTCAAGCGGGTCGCCCTCGAACTGGGCGGCAAGTCGGCCAACGTCGTCCTCCCCGGCGCCGACCTCGGCCGCGCGGTCGCCGTCGGCGTCGCCAACGTCTTCGCCAACTCCGGCCAGACGTGCAGCGCCTGGACCCGCATGCTGGTCCACGCCGACCAGTACGACGAGGCGGTCGCCCTCGCCGTGGCCGCCACCGCCAAGTACGTCCCCGGCGACCCGACGGTGCCCGGCACCCGGCTCGGCCCGCTGGTCAGCGCGCGCCAACGGGACCGGGTACGCGGCTACATCGCCAAGGGCGTCGAGGAGGGCGCCCGCCTGGTGGCCGGCGGCCCGCGGCCCCCCGAGGGCCTGGAGAAGGGCTACTACGTGCGCCCCACCGTCTTCGCCGACGTCACGCCGGAGATGACCATCGCCCAGGAGGAGATCTTCGGCCCGGTGCTGGCGGTCATGGGCTACCGGGACGAGGAGGAGGCGCTGGCCATCGCCAACGGCACGGTGTACGGGCTGGCCGGCGCCGTGTGGTGCGCCGACGAGGAGAAGGCGGTCGCCTTCGCCCGCCGGATGCTCACCGGCCAGGTCGACATCAACGGCGGACGCTTCAACCCGCTGGCCCCGTTCGGCGGTTACAAGCAGTCGGGCAACGGGCGCGAACTCGGCGTCCACGGCCTGGAGGAGTTCCTCCAGACCAAGTCGCTCCAGTTCTGACGTACCCCCGAACGCCAAGCCCCGCAAGCCGTCCGAGCATCGAGGAGCCGTCCGTGGTCCGTGCCGCCGTCCTGCCCGCCGTGGGAGCCCCGCTGGAGATCACCGAGATCGACCTGCCCCGGCCGGGCCCCGGCCAGGTGCGCATCCGGCTGGCCGCCGCCGGGGTGTGCCACTCCGACCTGTCGCTGTCCAACGGCACGCTGCGCCAGCCGGTGCCCGCGGTCCTCGGCCACGAGGGGGCGGGCACGGTCACCGAGGTGGGCGACGGGGTCACCACGGTGGCCCCGGGCGACCGCGTGGTGCTCAACTGGGCGCCGTCCTGCGGCCGTTGCCACTACTGCGGGCTCGGTGAGCCGTGGCTGTGCGCCAACGCCGCGGCCGGCGCCGCCGTGCCGTACGCCCGGCGGGCCGACGACGGCACCGAACTCCACGCGGGCCTGGGCACCGCGGTCTTCGCCGAGGAGACCGTGGTGGCCGCCGGCGCCGTGCTGCCGCTGCCGGACGGGGTGCCGGCCACCGAGGCCGCGCTGCTCGGCTGCGCGGTGCTGACCGGGTACGGAGCCGTGCACCACGCGGCGCGGGTGCGGCCGGGGGAGTCGGTCGTGGTCTTCGGGGCCGGCGGCGTGGGGCTGTCGGTGCTCCAGGCGGCACGGCTGGCCGGGGCCGGACCGATCCTCGCGGTGGACGTCTCCCCGCACAAGGAGGGCCTGGCCCGGGCCGCCGGCGCCACCGAATTCGTCCTGGCCGGGGAGGACACCGCGCGGCGGATCCGCGAGCTGACCGGCGGCCACGGCGCCGACGTGGCCGTCGAGTGCGTGGGCCGGGCCGCCACCATCCGTACCGCCTGGTCGTCCACCCGGCGCGGCGGGCGGACCACGGTGGTCGGCATCGGCGGCAAGGAGGACCGGGTCTCCTTCAGCGCGCTGGAGCTGTTCCACTTCGGCCGCACGCTCTCCGGCTGCGTCTACGGCAACAGCGACCCGGCCGCCGATCTGCCGGTGCTCGCCGGACACGTGCTGGCCGGCCGGCTCGACCTGGGCGCGATGGTCACCGACCGCATCGGACTGGCCGGCATCCCCGCGGCGTTCGAGGCGATGCAGGCCGGACGGGGCGGCCGGGCGCTGGTGGTCTTCTGACCCGCCCGCCGCTCACCTCGGGCGCAGCCGCGGGAACGCCTGCGCCGCCGCCGTGAACACCGTGGCGGTGACCACGAACGGCCAGGTGAACGCGTGGCCGCCGTAGGGCGCGAGGAACGCGGTGACCGCCGGGGTCAGCCCGGTGGCCGCCACCGCGCCGGTCACCGCGTACCCCAGGCTCCACCGGTCGGCGGCGAGGAAGACCCCGTACAGCGCCATGGCGGTGAGCACCGCGTTGTAGCCCAGCAGCCCCTGGCCGACCGCGGCGGCGGGCGAGCCGAGCAGGCGGGCGGTGCCGATCGCGGTGAGGCTGCCCAGGCAGGCGGCGGCGCCCGCCCTGCGGTCGGCCCACCAGATCCCCGCCAGGCAGAGCGCGCCGGCGTACCACCGGGGCAGGAAGAAGATCTGCCCGACGTTGGCGAAGAAGGCGTGCCACAGCTCGGTGAAGGTGGCCGTGGCGGGGCCGGCCGGCGGCACGGCGGGGTGGTGCGCCCCGGGGGCGGCCAGCGCGATCACCGTCGCCACCGCGCAGAACGGCGTGGTGAACGTGGGGATCCCCCGACCCGCCAGCACGGTGCGCAGCGCGGCGGTGACCACGGTGACCACCACCGCGCCGAAGGCCGCCACCACCGCGGTGACCGGCCGGGTGCCGTCCAGCAGCACCGCGCAACCGGCCGCCACCAGGCAGGCGTTGAACCCCTCCAGCCCGGCGTCGAGGCGGTCGCGTCCGACGCCCAGCGCACGCGCGGTGGCGGTGCCGACGGCGGTGCCCAGCAGCGCGTAGAGCCCGGGGACCCAGCCGGCGGTGAAGAGCGCCGCGCTGAAGAAGGCACCGGTCACCGCGCTGGGCAGGAAGGTGACCTGGGCCTGCCCCCGCAACACGCGGACGGCGAACGGGAATCGGGGTATCGCGGCTCGTCGCAGCACCTCGACAGTATGGTGCGGGCCCCGGACCGGGCCGCGGTCAGGTCACCGGTTCGCCGTCGCGCAGCCGCTGGTACTGGAGCGCCAGCCCGTCGACCAGCGCCCGCAGCCCCGCCTCGAAGGCGCCCTCGTCCACCCGGCGCTGGTGCTCGGGGAGCAGATGGGCCTGGCCCAGGTGCGGGTAGTCGGCCGGGTCGTACACCCCGGGGTCGCCGACGAAGCCGCGGGCGAACGAGCCGAGCGCGGAGCCGGCCACGAAGTACCGCATCATCGCCCCGATCCGGGTGGCGTGCGCGGGCGGCCAGCCGGCCTCCACCATGCCGCCGAAGACCGCGTCGGCCTGGCGCAGCCCCGCCGGACGGCGCCCGGGGCCCTGGGCGAGGAACGGCACGATGTTGGGGTGCGCGGTGAGCGCCGCGCGGTAGGAGCGGCCCCAGGCCAGCAGCGCCTCGGGCCAGTCGGGCCGGTCGCCGTCGGCCGTGGCGAACATCGACAGGTCCACCTGGCCGACCACGGTGTCCGCGACCGCGTCCAGGATCTCGTCCTTGGTGCGGAAGTGGTTGTACAACGACGGCCCGCTGACGCCGAGTTCGGCCGCGAGCCGGCGGGTCGAGACGGCCGCCAGCCCCTCGGCGTCGACGAGGGCCAGCGCGGCGGTGACGATCCGGTCGCGGCTGAGCAGGGGCTTGCGGGGACGGGCCATGCGGCACATAGTAGTTGCGGCCATCGAAAACTAGCAGTGGTAATTAAAGCCGACAGCGAGGGGTCGCCACCGTGAACCTGGAACTCACCGAGGAGCAGACCGCCGTCCGCCGACTCGCCAGGCAGTTCGCGGACCGCGAGATCATCCCCAACGCCACCGCCTGGGACCGCGCCGAGGCCGTGGACCGGGCGATCGTCGGCAAACTCGGCGACCTCGGCTTCCTCGGGCTCACCATCGACGAGGCGTACGGCGGCAGCGGCGGCGACCACCTGGCCTACTGCCTGGTCACCGAGGAACTCGGGCGGGCCGACTCCGCGGTGCGCGGCATCCTGTCGGTCTCCCTCGGCCTGGTCGCCAAGTCCATCGCCGCCTGGGGGAGCGAGGAGCACAAGCGCACCTGGCTGCCCCGGCTCTGCTCCGGCGAGGCGGTCGGCTGCTTCGGCCTGACCGAACCCGGCACCGGGTCCGACGCGGCCAACCTCACCACCCGGGCGGTCCGCGACGGCGGCGACTGGGTGATCGACGGCGCCAAGACGTTCATCACCAACGGCACCTGGGCCGACGTCGTGCTGCTCTTCGCCCGCACCGGCGACGCCCCCGGGCACAAGGGCGTCTCCGCCTTCCTGGTGCCCACCGACACCCCCGGCCTGGAGCGTTGCGCCATCCACGGCAAGCTCGGGCTGCGTGGCCAGGCCACCGCCGAGCTGGTCCTCGACGGGGTGCGCGTCCCCGCGACCGCGATGATCGCCCCGGAGGGCAAGGGGTTCTCGGTGGCCATGTCCGCGCTGGCCAAGGGGCGGATGTCGGTGGCCGCGGGGTGCGTCGGCATCGCCCAGGCGTGCCTGGAGGCGGCGGTGGACTACGCCGGTCAGCGCGAGCAGTTCGGCCGCACCATCGCCCACCACCAGCTCGTCCAGGAGCTGCTGGCCGACATCGCGGTGGACGTGGACGCCGCCCGGCTGCTCACCTGGCGGGTGGCCGACCACATCGAGCGCGGACTGCCGTTCGCCACCGAGGCGTCGGTCGCCAAGCTCCACGCCTCCGAGGCCGCGGTGCGCTGCGCCAACAACGCCCTCCAGGTCTTCGGCGGCTACGGCTACATCGACGAGTACCCGGTGGGCAAGCTGCTGCGGGACGCCCGGGTGATGACGCTGTACGAGGGCACCAGCCAGATCCACAAGCTGCTGATCGGCCGCGCGCTGACCGGGGTCTCCGCGTTCTGACCCGGTCGCCGCCCGGCTCTAAGCGCTTGCTCAGGGTCGTTGTAGGGTGTGCGCCATGGATGCCGAGGCGACAACGACGACCAGCGAGGCGTGGGCCGACGTCACCCCGGAGGCGGCCCGCCGGCTGGTGGTCGCCGCCGTCGAGGCGTTCGCCGAGCGCGGCTACCACGCCACCACCACCCGGGACATCGCCGGGCGGGCCGGGATGAGCCCGGCCGCGCTCTACATCCACTACAAGACCAAGGAAGAGCTGCTCTACCAGATCAGCCGGGTCGGCCATCTGCGCTCCCTGGCCCTGCTGGAGGCGGCCCGGGACGCCGGCGGCACCCCCGCCGAGCGGCTGGCCGCCGCCGTCCGCTCCTTCGTCCGCTGGCACGCCGAACACCACACCACCGGACGCGTGGTCCAGTACGAACTCGGCGCCCTCGCCGCCGACCACTACACCGAGATCGTCGCGCTGCGCCGCCGCAGCGAGGCGGTGATCCGCGAGGTGATCTCGGCGGGGGTCGACTCCGGCGACTTCGACGTGCCCGATGTCTCCGGTACCACGCTCGCGGTGCTCTCGCTCTGCATCGACGTCGCCCGGTGGTTCAACCCCGGCGGCCGACGCACCCCGGACGAGATCGGCGGGCTCTACGCCGACCTCGTCCTGCGCATGGTCGGCCAGGAGGGCCGCCGGGACCGGTAGGTCACCGGGTCACAGGTAGAAGCGGGCCACCGTCTCGGCCACGCACACCGGCTTGGTGCCGCCCTCGCGCTCGATGGTGACCTGGGTGACCAGCTGGACGCCGCCGTCCACCTCGGTCACCTCGGAGATCCGCGCCGAGGCGCGCAGATGCGAGCCGACCGGGACGGGGGCGGGGAAACGCACCTTGTTCACCCCGTAGTTGACCCCCATCCTGACCCCCTCGACCCGCATCAGCTCGGGCATCAGCGCGGGGATCAGCGAGAGCGTCAGATAGCCGTGCGCGATGGTGCCGCCGAACGGCCCCCGCGCCGCCTTCTCCGGGTCCACATGGATCCACTGGTGGTCCCCGGTGGCCTCGGCGAACAGGTCGACCCGCTTCTGCTCGACCGGCAGCCACGGGGAGGGCCCCAGGTCCTCGCCGACCGCGGCCCGCAACTCCTCCACCGAAGCGAAGACCCTGACGTGCGCCATCTGCTGCCTCCCGCTGTCCGTACGACACTGCCCGACGTTGCTGTACAAGCGCTTGCTCAGCATCGTCCCGCCGCCGTGGCCGTGTCAACGCAGCGCGTACCGGGCCTCCCGTGCCGCGGCCAGCGCCCGCTCGCTGAGCGCCGGGACCGGCACCACGATCCCGCACCCCAGGCAGACCGGCCCCGCCGCCGGGTCGTGGTGCAGCCCCTCCCGCCACACCACACGCCCGCCGCCGCAGACCGGGCAGACGTCGCCGGGCTCACCGTCCAGCGCGGTGACCAGCCGCCGCAGCACCTCGGCGAGGCGCCCGGCCGGGTGCACCGCCGGGTCGTCGCACCAGGCGACCCCGAAGCCGCCCCAGGTGCGCCGGTGCCAGTCGTCCAGCGTGGTCGGCCGGCGCACCCCCTGGTACTTCTCCCGCTTGCGGCGGGCGGCGAACTCCGCCTCGTACCCCAGCCACACGGTGCGCGCCTCCTCCAGCTCCTCCAGCGCCGCCACCAGCCGGCTCTGCGGCGGATGTCGGTCGTCGGGGTGGAAGCCGTGGTGCTCGCACAGGTGGCGCCAGGTCGCCCGGTGTCCGTACGGGGCGAAGTGCTCCAGGCAGCGCCGCAGCGAACTGCGCTGCTGCGCGCCGAGCAGTCGAGGATCGCGTACCTGTCTGGCAAGACTCCGGAACCCGGCCATCTCATCCCCTCTTGGGCGGAACCGACGACTCAACGATCGCGGACGCCAATGGGACGTACCAGACCGCGTTCCGGCTCCCTGGGCCGCGAAGTACCCGAACAACCGGTGAACATGACGACTGCTCATCTTCACCTCCGGGTGTACCGGCGGTAACGTCCGTCGCACTGCCTTCCAGGAGGTTCGGGTATGCGACGACGCTCCCTCACTCTCAGAGCAGCCGCGGCCACCGCGTTGCTCGCGCTCGGCGCCGGACTCACGGCGGCCCTTCCGCAGCAGGCCCTCGCCGACGGCACCGGCACCGACTACTGCCAGGGGCAATGCCACGACATCCTGCCGCCCGGCGAGAACGGCAACGCCACCCTGGCCGACATCCTCGCCAACCGTGCCCTCGGCACCCGACCCGCCCACACCGACGACCAACTCGCCCCCTACGCCGCCCTGAACGGCGGCTACCCCGCCCTGACCGACTCATCCCTCGGCGACTTCTTCGACGACGCCTCCTTCGGCGTGCCCCAGGACCGGATCGCCTCGGTGGACACCCCCCGCGCGGACGTGACCATCACCCGCGACAAGGCCACCGGGGTACCGCACATCCAGGGCACCACCCGGTCCGGCACCGAGTTCGGCGCCGGATACGCCGCCGCCCAGGACCGGCTGTGGCTGATGGACCTCTTCCGCCACGTCGGACGAGGCCAGCTCACCTCGTTCGCCGGCGGAGCCCCCGCCAACCAGGGCCTGGAGCAGGAGTTCTGGCGGGCCGCCCCCTACACCGAGGACGACCTGCAACACCAGATCGACCGGCTGTCCACCACCAACGGCGACCGCGGCAAGCAGGCGCTCGCCGACGCCCAGGACTACGTGGCCGGCATCAACGCCTACATCGCCAAGGCCAAACCCGGCCGCTACTTCCCCGGCGAGTACGACCTCACCGGCCACATCGACCCGATCACCAACGCCGGCACCATCGAACCGTTCAAGCTCACCGACCTCATCGCCCTCGCCTCGGTGATCGGAGCCCTGTTCGGCTCGGGCGGCGGCGGCGAGGTGCAGGCCGCGCTCTCCCTCCAGGCCGCGCAGGCGCGGTACGGCGTGGTGGAGGGCACCAAGGTGTGGGAGTCGTTCCGGGAACGCGACGACCCCGAGGCCGTCCTCACCGTGCACGACGGCCACTCCTTCCCCTACGCCGGCAAGCCCGCCGACGCCCAGGGCACCGCCATGCCGGACCCCGGCTCGGTCACCGAGGAACCGCTGGTCTACGACCGCACCGGCTCGGCCGCCTCCGCCACCCCGGCACGCACCCCGGTGAAGGCACCGGCCAGGCTCAAGCCGCTGCAAGGCGTCTTCGACCACGGCGTACTGCCGGCCAACCTCTTCCACAGCCCGAAGAAGGGCATGTCCAACGCGCTGCTGGTCTCCGGCAAGTACACCGCCTCCGGCCACCCGGTGGCCGTCTTCGGACCGCAGACCGGCTACTTCGCGCCACAACTGCTGATGCTGGAAGAACTCCAGGGCCCCGGCATCAGCGCCCGCGGCGCAGCCTTCGCCGGCCTCAGCCTCTACGTCGAACTCGGCCGCGGCCAGGACTACTCCTGGAGCGCCACCAGCGCCGGCCAGGACGTCACCGACACCTACGCCGTCCAGCTCTGCGACCCCAGCGGCGGCACCCCGGCCGAGGACGCCACCTCCTACCTCTGGCACGGCAGCTGCGTACCGATGGAGAAACTGGAGCGCACCGACTCCTGGTCCCCGACGCTCGCCGACTCCACCGCCAAGGGCTCCTACCGCATGCAGGTGTACCGCACCAAGTACGGCCCCGTGCAATACCGCGCCACCATCGGCGGCAAGCCCTACGCCTACACCACGCTGCGCAGCTCCTACCAGCACGAGGCCGACTCCATCATCGGCTTCCAGATGCTCAACGACCCCGGCTTCGTGCACGACGCCGCCACCTTCCAGCAGGCCGCCCAGCACATCAACTACACCTTCAACTGGTTCTACGCCGACTCCCGACAGATCGCCTACTACAACTCCGGCAGCAACCCGGTCCGCGCCCCGGGCGTCGACCCCTCACTGCCGGTGCTCGCCCAACCCGCCTACGAATGGCGCGGGTTCGACCCCGACACCAACACCGCCGACTACACCCCGCCGCAACAGCACCCGCAATCCGTCGACCAGGACTACTACATCTCCTGGAACAACAAGCAGGCCCCCGGCTACACCGCGGCCGGCTTCGGCGACGGCTCGGTGCACCGCGCCAACCTCCTGGACGACCGCGTCAAGCGGCTGGTACGCCAGGGCGGCGTCACCCGCGCCTCGCTCACCCAGGCCATGGCCGACGCCGCCGTCACCGACCTGCGCGGCGAGGACGTCCTGCCCGAACTCCTCGCCGTACTGCGCGGCGAACCCATCACCGACCCCCAGCTCGCCACCACCGTCCAGCAACTCGCCAACTGGGCCGGCGACGGCACCAAGCGCCGCGAGACCTCACCCGGCTCCCACACCTACGGCGACGCCGACGCCGTCCGCGTCATGGACGCCTGGTGGCCCCTGCTGGTCAAGGCCGTCTTCCAACCCGGCCTCGGCGACCCGCTCTACACCGCCCTCACCGACAACCTCACCATCGACGAATCCCCCTCGGCCGGCCACGGCCCCACCGGCTCGCACGCCGGCAGCTCCTTCCAGTTCGGCTGGTGGTCCTACCTCGACAAGGACCTCCGCGCGGTCCTCGGCCGCCCCGTGAACGGCGGCCTCGCCCGCACCTACTGCGGCGACGGCGACCTCACCGCCTGCCGGTCCGTCCTGCTCACCACCCTCGAACAGGCCGCCGCCACCCCGGCCACCCAGCTCTACCCCGGCGACTCCGGCGGCTGCGCGGCCGGCGACCAATGGTGCGCCGACTCCATCGTCCAACGCCCCCTCGGCGGCGTCACCGACGACCGCATCTCCTGGCAGAACCGCCCGACCTACCAACAGGTCGTCGAATTCCCCAGCCACCGCTGACCGCCGTGAGCGCGAGCCGCTGAGCCCCGACGCCCCCCGCCGGAGCTCACCGGCTCGCCTCACCCACGCCCCGGTACCCCGCCCACGCCCGAGCCGCCGCCACCATCGCCGCGAGCCACAACTCGTCAGGGCCCCGCCCGGCCAACCGCCGGTGCATCCTCGTCGGCCGGCTTCGTGACCTCCGTCGTTCCCGCCCGGGGCGGCGCATGGTGAGGGCTCCTGGATGGAGCACGGTGGCGTAGAGAGTGAAGAGCACGGCTGCCGCAACGGGGGCGAGGTGGCGGGCCCGGAAGTCCTCGGTCTGCTCGTCCTCGACGGGCTCGCTTCGACCGTACCGCCCCATCCCTGGCACGAGCTTCATCGGCAACCGCGTTCCGGTACGGCGGGGAAGTAAGGCGTCTTCGCCGCTGACGCCTGGGCTATCGTCCGGCTCCGGCAGCTTCATCGTGACCCACACCCTCTTCCCGGCGCCGATCGGTTCCCATCCCCACTCCTCCGCCAGGGCGGCGATGACGACCAGGCCCCGTCCGCGTTCGGCCCCGGCGGGAACGCAGCGGGGTCGCGGAGCATCCGGGCTGCCGTCGAAGACTTCGAGCAGGAGCCGCCGGTCCCGCTGACGCAGACGGATCGTCAGTGGTGTTCCACGAGCGTGCTCGACCCCGTTGGCCAGCAACTCCGAGGCCACCGAGCGGAGGTCGCCGAGAGCCGTCACATCAAGTCCATTCCAGTCGGCGACCATGCGGACGATGTGGTTACGGGCTGCCTTGATACAGGTGAGGTCCGCGGGGATGGAGAAGCGCGTACTGACTACGTAGGTCATGTCGGCTCCTGACACTTGCATTGGAGGAGGCAAACACAGTTCAGCTTCGTACGGACGTACGGTTGCGCTCGCTTCCCGCCGGAGTGGACTCCGGCGGGAAGAAGCGTTGCGGGGGATTAGGGGGGAGGGGAATATTGCCCGATGTTGCCATTTGGCTCGTGCGCTCATTGATCCGAGCGGATGCAGCTAGTTTCGAACGGGCTGGCGAAACGGAGGGCTTGATGCAGACACAGTGGTCTCACCCGTTAACCTGTCTCCGTGAGATGTACAACTGGAAGCCTGTCGAGTTCACAAAGCTGCTAGTCAAAGCTGCCGACGAGCTGGGTGAACCGATCCAGACGTCCTACCCGAACGTATACAAGTGGAAGCGTTACGGTAGGCGGCCTGAAGCCAGGGCCCAACGAGCCATCGCACGCATGATCGGAGTGCCTTTGGACCAGGTTGATCCAAAGGCGTGGCCAAAGTGGCTCCCGGTGTTCGGTGTAACTTGTCTGGACGCGCCATGGACTCCCGCGGGTACCGTGGAGGTACTAACGGATCTCGTCGGGAGCGGCCACATGGACCGGAGGGGTTTCCTCACCATCACTGGAAGCGCACTCGCAACGCTGGCGGCGAGCTGGGCCGAGGCGCCCTCAGCCTTTGCCGCTGCCGCCAAGGGTGACCGGGTGACAGACGCCATGGTGACCACCATCGAGCAGCGTGTCGTCACGCTGCGAACGTTGGATGATCAGATGGGGGAGCGCGGCTGCTGGAGTCGTCGCGCAGCGACCTCGAACTGATCACTGCCTTGCTCAAGAACGCTCGTTACTCGGATGCGGTGGGCACGCGACTGCACTGGCTCGCTGCACAAGTCGCGTACTTGACCGGCTGGATGGCCTATGACGCCGGCCTCAAGTCCGCCGGACAACAGCACTACGTTGCCGCTCTGCGATCGGCTCAAGCGTCTGGCGATGACGATCTCGGTGCCTTCGTCCTGGCGGAGATGGGCGTGCACATCTCGGAAACAGGGCAGGATGGCGAACGCGTGACGTTGGTCGAAACCGCCTTGAGCAAGGGACCGGCCAAGCTGCCGTCCTCCACTTGCTCGTTCCTGCACCTGCACAGGGCCGTGGCTCTGTCACGGCAGGGGGACCACCGTCGGGCAGCGGCAGCACTGCACCTCTCCGAGACAAGCTGGGACCGGTCGAACGGACACCGTTCGGACTGGCTGAGCTGGTATGGCGAAGGGCAGATCGCTTCCAGTCGCGGCAAGGTTCTTTTGCGCTCGGGGCAGGTGGACAAGGCAACGCGCGCTCTTGCTGACTCGATCGAGAAGGCGGTTCCTCGGGACCAAGCCGTACGCTCGGGTCGCCTGGCGCAAGCCCGGTTGGAGGGCAAGGATCTGCATGGTGCCCTCGACGCGGCCAACCGCGGGCTTGCTCTGCTTGAAGAACGAGTGTCCTCCGCGAGGGCAGTTGAGTGCCTTGCAGCCTTTTCCAGCAAGCTCGGCAGCTATAAGAAGGTACCCGCCGTCCGGGAGTTCCGTGATCGCTTGAAGGCGTTGCCGGAAGTCGCGGCAGCTTAATTTCGGCACCAGTTGGGCCCCGACTGCCGCGGTAGGGGCTCAACTACAGTCTTGGCGTGACCTCCGCCGAGGTGCGGCAACTCCTGGTAAGCGATTGACAGACGGAACCGACTGGAGGCGTCGTGCCGAAGAACGAGGAAGCCGCCGGGACTGCCGGATTCCTGCTGGAAATGGGGATGCTGAAGCGGGCCAAGCGGTCGGGCTGGTGGATTGCTGGGGTGAAGGACCCCGAGACCATCGCTGAGCACAGCTTCCGGACCGGCGTGATCGGCGCGGTGCTCGCCATGATGGAGGGGGCGGACCCGGCGAAGGTGGCGTTGCTCTGCCTGTTCCACGACACCCAGGAGACGCGGATCGGAGACATCCCGCACATCGGGCGCCGCTATCTGCAAGCGGCGTCGAACGAGCGGGTCACGGCCGACCAGGTCTCCGCGGCGCATCCCGCGGTGAAGGCGGGCGTACAGCAAGTGGTCAACGAGTACGAGACCGGCGACTCGCTCGAAGTCATCGTGGCCCATGACGCCGACAAGCTCGAATGCCTCTTGCAGGCCGTCGAGTACCGGGAGCAAGGCTGCGCGAACGTACAGCCATGGATCGACAGCAGTCTTGCCACGCTCAAGACGGCCTCGGCCCAGGCACTGGCGGAGGCCGCCCTGTGCATGGACTCCATTCAGTGGCAGCAGACTTACCTCGCCTGAGCTGACACAGCAGCGGAGGCAGGCCCGGGCCGGGTCGGCAATGGCAAAGCCCGACTGCTCCGCGAGGCCTCAGCTCACGGCCTCGTCTCGGCGCGCAGCCATGACAGGTACTCGCCGCTGCCTTCCGTGATCGGCACGGCGATGATCTCGGGGGTGTCGTAGGTGTGCACGCTCTTGATATGCGCCTCAAGCTCCGGGTAGCGGTCGGTCGAAGTCTTGTAGAGCACCCGCCATTCCTGGTCGTCCTGGACCTTGCCGTCCCAGCGGTAGAGGCTGCGGATCGGGCCGTCGATCTGGGCGCAGGCGGCGAGGCGCTCGTCGACGGCGGTCGCGGCCAGTTCGCGGGCCCGGTCCTCGGTGTCCGTCGTGGTCAGAACGGCGAGGTAGTCGTCGTCTCGCGGCATGGTCACCTTCCTCGGTCGGAGGTTGTGACGGTACCGCGAGCGGTGCCTACAGCTCCCGTTCCCGGGTTTCCGGCAGCGCCAGCACACACCCCACCGACACCAGCGCCATCGCCGTCAGGTACCACCCCACCGCGTGGGAGCCGTAGGCGGCTTGGAGGCGGGTGGAGACCAGGGGGGCCACCGAGCCTCCGAGGACGCCGCCGAGGTTGTAGGCGAGGGAGGCGCCGGAGTAGCGGACGTGGGTGGAGAAGAGTTCGGGGAGGAAGGCGCCCATCGGGCCGTAGATCACGCCCATGAGGAAGAGGGCGCCGCCGATGGCCACGGCGACGAGCAGGGGTTGCTTGGTGTCGAGGAGGGGGAAGAGGACGAGGCCCCAGATGGCCGCCGCGCCGGAGCCGGCGAGGACCAGGGTGCGTCGGCCGGCGCGGTCGGAGCGGGTGGCGGCCAGCCAGGTGCCGGCGGCCAGGAAGACGCAGGCGACCATGGACAGCCCGAGCATCGTGCCGCGCGCCAGCTTCAGCGTTCCGGTGGCGTAGGCCAGGCAGTAGGTGGTGGCGGTGTAGAACAGGCCGTAGGCCACCACCATGCCGCCGGCGCCCAGCAGGAGTTCACGCGGGTGGCGGCGGAGTACGTCGGCCACCGGCACGCGGCCCGCCTCGTTGGCCGCCATGGCCCGGGCGAAGACCGGTGTCTCGCTGATCTTCAGCCGTACGAAGAGCCCCACCGCGACCAGGACGAAGGAGAGCAGGAAGGGGATCCGCCACCCCCACGAGGTGAACGCGGCGTCGCTGAGGCAGCCGGAGAGCACCCAGAAGATCCCGGTGGCCGCGAAGAAGCCGACGGAGGGCCCCAGTTGCGGGAAGGCCGCGTACAGTCCGCGGCGGCGGCCCGGCGCGTGCTCCACCGCCAGCAGCGCGGCACCGCCCCACTCGCCGCCCAGCCCGATCCCCTGGGTGAACCGGAGCACCACCAGCAGCACCGGCGCCGCCGCCCCCCACGTCCCGTACCCGGGCAGCGCCCCCACCAGCGCGGTGGACAGCCCCATCAGCAGCAGCGAGACGACCAGCACCGACTTGCGTCCCACCCGGTCCCCGAAGTGTCCGAAGAGCACCGACCCCACCGGCCGCGCGACGAACGCCACCGCGTAGGTGGAGAACGAGGCGAGCGTGGCGTTGAGCGGCGAGAGGTTGGGGAAGAAGGCGTGGTTGAGTACGAGGGCGGCAGCGGTGCCGTAGATGTAGAAATCGTAGAATTCGATGGCGGTTCCGACGAAACTGGCCACCGCCACCCGTCGCAGGCTCTCCGCCCCGCCGGTCGCCGCTTCCTGGGGTGCAACGTCCTCGATCACGCTGGGCACACTCTCACGGGGGTGCGCCGGGTAGTCAATGGGTGGGACGCGTTGTCTCGCGGGCTGGACGTTACGTCACCGGCTGGATCAGGGCGTACCCCTGCTCGCGTGGCGGGCGCAGCGGGCCGGGGCGGGTGAAGAGCAGATCGGCGACGGGCACCGGCTTGTGGTAGAAGCACAGCGACGAGGAGACCCCGAACAGCTCGGCGGAGCCGATGAAGAAGGGGAGTTCGGCGGTGAGGTACTGGATCCCGGCCTCGGCCTGGGCGGCGGACGGGGTGACCCCCTTGAGCTGGGAACGCAGCGCCGCGCGGCTCATCGCCAGGCACTCGGCGTACAACTCGGGGTCGAGGCGGAGCGCGTGCTCCACCCGCAGCCGCAGCGCGCGGTAGGCCGGGTTGGCGGTGAGGTCGGAGAGCAGGTGGACGTGGGCGTCGCCGGAGAGCGGTACGCCGGCCTCCCGCCATGAACGCAGGACGCGGCTGCGGGCGGTGGCCGCCTCGCGGTGCGCCTTGCCGTCCGCGTGCGCCGGTTGGTACCCCGCGGCCAGCAGGTTGTCGCGGTAGGAGGAGTCCGGGATCACCACGTCGAGCTGGGCGAACCGTCCGCTGAGCCAGCGCAGCAGGGCGCGCAGTATGTCGCCGCGGAAGTAGCTGTTGCCGAGGCTGACGCCGACCACGGCGTGTTCGCCGGCGTCGACGACCCGGGCGCAGTTGGGGGTCAGGGGGCGGCAGTTGAAGTCGCCGGAGCGCATCGCGGGCACCGGGGCGGTCGCGGGGGCGGGCTCCGGGGCGGGGGCAGGGGCAGGGGCCGGCGCGGTGAGCGAGGCCGTCCCGGCCGCCGGCCGCGCCTGGACCGTCCCCGGCCGGACGCCGGCGGCGGTGGGCCGATGACCGTTGTCGTGCATGCTCTTGCCCCTCTGTGCACTCGACCGCGCGAACCTCGGCGGTCCCCCGAGTGCTTCCCCGGAGCCGCGGTGGCGCATCGTCACCTTGAGGGCGCGTAGGGGCACGCCCCGGCGCGAATGACTCGGCCGACCATATGACAAGGCCACCGTTGACCAGCGCCGTCCCGGCCCCGGGTCCCTTGACCCCTCCGGGTCCCTGACCTCTCCGGGTCCCTGGCGCCCCCGGGCGTCCCGCGCCCCCGGGGCCGCTGGCGTCCCCGCCCCGGTGCCCTGCCCCCCAGGGCCGTCGCGCCCCTGGGGTCCCGGCGCCCCGGGGTCTCGACCCCCGGCGCCCGACCCACCGGGGTCCCCCCTCGGGGGCGCGCCCCCGCCCCGGAGGCCCCCTCACGGGAGGATGTGCCCCGCCCGCAACACCACCCTCGCCAACTCCGCGTGGCAGATGTCCATGTGCGCGCCGATCGGCGGGTGGCCGCGCCGCACCACCGCGCCGGCGTCCACGCTGACGTGACCGCGCGCCGGGAACGGCCGGCCCGAGCGGGGCGCGGTCTCGGCCAGGGTGAGCCGTACCCCGGCCGGTCCCTCCCGCAGCCCCTCGTGGCCGACGGCGCCGGGCGGCTCGGGCTCGCCGGGCAGCCGGGAGGCCGCCGGGTACAGCGTGCCGAGCGCGTCGTCGTACGTGGAGTGGCAGGCCACCAGCGGACCGTCCACCCGCCGGTGCAGTCCGCGCAGCACGCCGTCGGGGCCGAACGCCGAGACGGACAGGGCGCCTTGGAGGAGCACCAGCGAACCGGTGGCCGGCGCCGCGGCCGGCAGCGCGCGCTGCGCGAAGCACACCAGCCGGGCGCCGTAGCTGTGGCCCACCAGGTGGATCCGGGTGCCGGGGGCGGCGGTGGCCAGCCGGGCCAGCACCGGGGCGAGCCCCGACTCGCCGACCGCGCGCGCGTACCCCTTCGTACGGTGGTACGTGGCCTGCCGCAGCAGTTCGCGGGCGCCGCTCCACAGCCGGACGAACGGGGGCGGGCCGTCGCCGGGTTCGGAGTCGGCCTCCTCGTCGGGTTCCGGGGCGGCCGACGGGACGGTCTCGGCGCCGGTGGACTCCAGCGCGTCGGCGAGCCGGGTGCACACGGTGACCGGGGCGCCGTCCAGCAGCACCGGACGGGCGCCGCTGGCCCGCCGGTCGGCGGCGGCCACGTGGTCGCCGGCGTCCGCCAGCCGCCGGGCCAGGGTGCAGAACTCGGCCAGCCGCTCGGTGCTCTCGGCGCGTTCGCGCAGCAGTATCGCCATCCGGTGCAGATCGCGCACCGCCTCCGGGAAGAACGCCAGCAGCGCGTCGAGGGTGACCTTGTCCAGACCGCGCTGGATGGCCAGGCGCGCGGTCTGCTCACTGAGCCGGGTCGGGGTGTGGTCGGGGATGGGCTCGTCGGCGAAGCGCAGGGCGGGCCAGAAGACCCCGGTGTAGCCGACCCGGGGGGCGGGGCGGCCGGCCGCCCGGGCGTGCGCGGGGGCTCGTTCCAGCAGGGCCGGGAAGGGGGTGAAGAAGCGCCGGTGCAGCCGGGTCGCGGAGGAGTGGTCGTTGTTCCAGCCGTGGGCGAAGACGATCAGATCGGTGACCCCGGTCGTCGCCACCCCGCGCAGCAGCCGGTCGCGCTGGCCCGGATCCGGGCGCGCGTCGGTGCCGAAGGAGAGTTCCCAGTACGGATCCACCCCGATTCCCGTCATGGCCGGTCCCTTCGAAGCCTGGGGTGGACATCATCACCGAAGGAGACGACGGCGGCCAGGGTGCCGGTTGCGGTTTCCGGTGCGCCGGGGCCTTCCGCAACGCTTACCAACCGCTTAGTATGCCGAGCGGGCGGCGAATCCCCGCGCGGACCGGGCGTTCGCGGGGTGGGGCGCGGCCGGCAGTGCAGACCACGGGGGCCGATGCCGAGCGGAGGGACGCCAGCGTGGGCGCGTACCAGGACAGACGGGTCTTCGTCACCGGAGCGGGGCGCGGCATCGGCGCCGCCCTCGCCCGCCGGTTCGCCGCCGAGGGGGCCGCCGTCGCCGTCAACGACCTCGACGCGGACGCGGCCCAGCGCACCGCCAAGGAGAGCGGCGGTCTCGCCCTGCCCGGCGACGCCGCCGCGCCCGACGAGGTTGCCGCGCTGATCGACCGGGCCGAACACGACCTCGGCGGCGGCATCGACGTCTACTGCGCCAACGCCGGGGTGGGCACCGGCGGCGGACCGGAGGCCCCGGAGGCCGACTGGGCGCTGGCCTGGGAGGTCAACGTGATGGCCCACGTGCGGGCCGCGCGGGTGCTGGTGCCGCGCTGGCTGGAACGCGGCGGCGGCCGGTTCGTGGCCACCGTCTCCGCGGCCGGTCTGCTCACCATGGTCGGCGCCGCGCCCTACTCGGTGACCAAGCACGCCGCGCTCGCCCACGCCGAATGGCTCTCGGTCACCTACCGGCACCGCGGCATCGCGGCGCACGCCGTCTGCCCGCAGGGGGTGCGCACCGACATGCTCGCCGCCACCGGGCAGACCGGGCAGATCGTGCTCGCCCCCGGCGCCATCGAGCCGGAACGGGTCGCCGACGCGGTCCTGGACGGCATCGCCGCCGAACGCTTCCTGATCCTGCCCCACCCCGAGGTCGCCGGTTACTACACGGCCCGGGCCACGGATCCGGACGCGTGGCTCGCGGGCATGAACAAGCTCCAGCGCAAGGTGGAGGACGGACGGTGACCGGGCGCACCGTCGCACCCGCGCGGCGGCCGAAGGCGGCCCGCCACCGGAGCGGCGGCGAAACGGACGAGCGCACCGGCAGCGAAACGGACGAGCGAGGAAGGGCGCGATGATGCGCTACGAGGACAAGCCCTGGCTGCAGCACTGGGACGCCGACCAACTCGCCCTGGCGGCGCCGCCGCCCACCCCGCTGCACGCCTTCCGCGCGTCGGCCGCCGCGGCCCCCGAGCGGGTCGCGATCGCCTACTTCGACGGCAAGTTGACATACCGTCAGGTCGGCGAGCTGACCGACGGCCTCGCCCGCCATCTGGCCGGGCGCGGCTTCCAGCGCGGCGACCGGATCGCCGTGGTGCTCCAGAACACCCCGCAGTTCGTGCTCGCCGTGCTCGGCGCGTGGAAGGCCGGCGGCATCGTGGTGCCGGTCAACCCCATGTACAAGGAGCGCGAGATCACCCACGTGCTCACCGATGCCGAGGTCACCGCGATCGTCTGCCACGAACGGGCCTGGGAGTCCTACCTCCGCAAGACCACCGAGGGCTCACCGGTGCGCATCGCGCTCACCGCGAGCGAACTGGACCTCCAGACCCGCAACGACGAACGGGTCCTGCGCGACCTCGGCCGGGTGCGTGCCACCGACGCCGACGACCTGCTCACGGTGGCCCGCGCCGCCGCCGGCCCGCCGCCCGCCGGCCGCGACCTCACGGCGGACGACATCGCCCTGATCAGCTACACCTCCGGCACCTCCGGGGTGCCCAAGGGCGCCACCAACACCCACGGCAACATCGTCTACAACGCCTACCGCCAGGCGCGGCTGCTCGCCCTGCCGGACGACTCGGCGATCTTCGCGCTGGCCCCGCTGTTCCACATCACCGGCATGGTCTGCCAGTTGATGGCCGCGCTCACCGGCGGCAACAGCATCGTGTTGGCCTACCGCTTCGAGCCCGGCGTGGTGCTCGACGCGATCCGGGAGCACCGCCCGGCCTACATGGTCGGGCCGTCCACCGCCTACATGGCGCTGATGGCCCGCCCGGACGCCACCGCCGAGGACTTCGCCTCGTTCCGGATGCTCAGCTCGGGCGGCGCCCCGCTGCCGCCCGCCGTGGTCGAGCGGTTCCGCGAGCGCTTCGGCCACTACATCCGCAACGGCTACGGGCTCACCGAGTGCACCGCGCCCTGCGCCAGCGTCCCGCCGGGCCTGGAAGCCCCGGTGGACCCGGTCTCCGGCACCCTGGCCGTCGGCATCCCCGGCCCCGACACGGTGGTGCGCATCGTGGACGACGCGGGGCGGGACGTCCCGTTCGGCGAGCCGGGGGAGATCGCGGTGCGCGGCCCGATGGTCGTCCCCGGCTACTGGCGGCGCCCCGAGGAGTCCACGGCCACCATGCCCGACGGCGAACTGCGCACCGGCGACATCGGCTTCATGGACACCGCCGGCTGGCTCTACGTGATCGACCGCAAGAAGGACATGATCAACGCCTCCGGCTTCAAGGTCTGGCCGCGCGAGGTGGAGGACGTCCTCTACACCCACCCCGCCGTCCGGGAGGCCGCGGTCGTCGGCGTCCCCGACCCCTACCGCGGCGAGACGGTACGGGCCTACGTGAGCCTGCGCCCCGGCACCGAGGCGTCGCCGGACGAGATCATCGCGTACTGCAAGGACCGGCTCGCCGCCTACAAGTACCCGCGCTCCGTCGAGGTGGTGCCGGAACTGCCGAAGACCACCACCGGCAAGATCCTGCGCCGCGAACTGCGCGCCGCGGCGGCCGGCGGGGACGCCGTGAACTGATCCTGGGCCCTGTCGTCAAAATCTCGCCTGCCCCGCGGGGTCCGGCACGCGCGCTCGCGGCGTTGTCGGTCGTCGGCGCAGCCCGCTGCGCTCTCCTCCCTCCGCCTTGCGATCACACGCCCCCAGAGCTTCGCCTGGGGGGACCCCCGTAGACCCCGCGGGGCACCGCCCTCCGGGCGGCCCGGCGATCTTTTGACGACAGGACCCAGATGCCTACCGGTCGGTATCCTGTCCGGCGATCCGGCACACAAGGCACCGCGTGAGAACCGGCACGCGAGGAAAGGCACCGGCCATGGCACAGGCCAGTACGACGAAGGCGACGGCCGCGGTTCCCCGGCGGCTGCTCGCCGAGGCCACCCGGCTCTTCGCGGAGCGCGGGTTCGACCGCACCTCGGTCCAGGAGATCGTGGAGGCCGCCGGGGTGACCAAGGGCGCGCTCTACCACTACTTCGGCAGCAAGGACGATCTGCTGTACGAGGTCTACGCCCGCGTCCTGCGGCTCCAGACCGAACGCCTGGAGCAGATCGCGGCGGGCGCCGACGACGTCGCCGGACGCCTCCACCGGGCCGCCGCCGACGTCGTCGTCACCAGCATCGAGAACCTGGACGACACCAAGATCTTCTTCCGCTCGATGCACCAGCTCAGCCCCGAGAAGCAGAAGGCCGTCCGCGCCGAACGCCGCCGCTACCACGAGCGGTTCCGCGCGCTGGTCGAGGAGGGACAGTGCACCGGTGTCTTCCGGTCGCAGCTCCGTCCCGACCTGGTGGTGGACTTCTTCTTCGGCTCGGTGCACCACCTGGGCACCTGGTACCGCGCGGACGGACCGCTCACCGCCGATCAGGTCGCCACGGAATTCGCCGATCTGCTGCTGTATTCGGTACGGCGGCCCTGAACCCACGGAGAACGTTGTGAAGGCATGGCGCGTGCACGAGACCGGGGAGCCGCGCGAGGCGATGCGCCTCGATCAGGTGGCCGACCCCGTCCCCGGCCCCGGTGAGGTGCTGCTGCGGGTACGGGCGGCCGGGGTCAACTTCCCCGACGCGCTGTTGTGCCGCGGCCAGTACCAGGTGCGTCCGCCGCTGCCGTTCACCCCGGGGGTGGAGCTGTGCGGTGAGGTCGTGGCGACGGGCGAGGGCGTGGCCGCCCCGGCGGTGGGTGAGCGGGTGATCACGCCGGCCGCGCTGCCCGGCGGTGCCTTCGCCGAGTTGGCCGTCGTCCCGGCCACCGGGGTCTTCCCCGCGCCGCCGGCGCTGGACGACGCCGAGGCCGCCGCCTTGCACATCGGCTACCAGACCGGCTGGTTCGGGCTCCACCGGCGGGCCGCGCTCCAGGCCGGCGAGACGCTGCTGGTGCACGCCGCGGCCGGCGGGGTCGGCAGCGCCGCCGTCCAGCTCGGCAAGGCGGCCGGGGCCACCGTGATCGGCGTGGCCGGCGGCCCGGAGAAGGCGGACCAGGCACTCAAGCTCGGCTGCGACATCGTGGTCGACCGCCACCGCGAGGACTTCGTCGCCGTGGTCAAGGAGGCCACCGGCGGCCGGGGCGCCGACGTGGTCTACGACCCGGTGGGCGGCGAGGCGTACACCAGGTCCACCAAGTGCGTCGCCTTCGAGGGGCGCATCGTGGTCGTCGGCTTCACCAGCGGCACCATCCCCGCCCCCGGCCTCAACCACGCCCTGGTCAAGAACTACTCGATCCTCGGGCTGCACTGGGGGCTGTACAACACCCACGACCCGGCCGCCGTCCGCGCCTGCCACGCGGAACTCACCCGGCTCGCCGCCCAGGGCGCCGTCAAGCCGCTGGTGAGCGAGCGGGTGCCGTTCGACCAGGCCGCCGAGGCGGTGCAGCGTGTGGCGGACGGGACCACCACCGGCCGCCTCGTCGTGGTCCCCTGACGGGACGCGAAAACGGCGCCCGGTCCGCGTGGTGCGGGCCGGGCGCCTTCCGTATCGCCGCCGGGTCAGGCGTACTTGCGCAGTTCGCGGCGGGCCAGCGAGCGCTTGTGCACCTCGTCCGGGCCGTCCGCCAGGCGCAACGTGCGGGCCGCCGCCCACAGTTCGGCCAGCGGGAAGTCCTGGCTGACCCCGCCGGCGCCGTGCGCCTGGATCGCCCGGTCGATGATGCGCTGCACCGCGGCCGGGGTAGCGATCTTGATGGCCTGGATCTCGGTGTGCGCGCCGCGGTTGCCGACGGTGTCCATCAGCCACGCGGTCTTCAGCACCAGCAGCCGCAACTGCTCGATCTCCACCCGGGCCTCGGCGATCCACTCCCGGATCACGCCCTGCGCCGCCAGCGGCCTGCCGAACGCGGTACGCGCCACCACCCGCCGGCACATCAGCTCCAGCGCCCGCTCGGCCATCCCCAGCAGCCGCATGCAGTGGTGGATGCGGCCCGGCCCGAGCCTGGCCTGCGCGATGGCGAAGCCGCCGCCCTCCTCGCCGATCAGGTTCTCCACCGGCACCCGCACGTCGGTGAAGACCACCTCGGCGTGGCCCCCGTGGTCGCCGTCGTCGTACCCGAACACCCGCATCCCGCGCCGGACTTCGACCCCGGGGGTGTCACGGGGGACCAGCACCATGCTCTGCTGCCGGTGGCGTTCGGCCGACGGATCGGTCTTGCCCATCACGATGAAGATCGCGCAGGCCGGGTTCATCGCGCCCGAGATGTACCACTTGCGACCGTTGATGACGTAGGAGTCGCCGTCGCGCTCGATCCGGGTCTCGATGTTGGTGGCGTCCGAGGAGGCCACGTCGGGCTCGGTCATGGCGAACGCGGAGCGGATCTCCCCGGCCAGCAGCGGGTTGAGCCACTGCTTGCGCTGCGCCTCGGTGCCGAACTCGTTGAGCACCTCCATGTTCCCGGTGTCCGGCGCCGCGCAGTTGAGGGCGGGCGGCGCCAGATGCGGGCTGCGGCCGGTGATCTCGGCGAGCGGTGCGTACTGGAGATTGGTCAGCCCGGCCCCCCGTTCACCGGGCAGGAACAGGTTCCACAGGCCCCGCGACCGGGCCTCGGCCTTCAGCTCCTCGACCACCGGCGGCGGCGACCAGGGGTCGGCCGCCGCGGCCCGCTGCTCGGCGAAGACCGGCTCGGCCGGCAGCACGTGCTCGTCCATGAAGGCCAGCAGCCTGCCGCGCAACTCCTCGGTACGGGCGTCGTATCCGAACTCCATGGCGTCACAGCTCCTTGTCGAGGATGGTCAGGCCGCGCTCGATGAAGACCGGGACGAGCTGCCCGATCCGGTCGAAGCCGGCGCCCACGGTCCGGCCGAGGGTGAAGCGGTAGTGGATGCCCTCCAGGATCACCGCGAGCTTGAAGTAGGCGAAGGCGGTGTACCAGGAGATCGCCGAGGTGTCGCGGCCGGAACGCTCCGCGTAGCGCTCGACCAGCTCGGCCGGCGAGGGGTGGCCGGGGGCGTCGCCCGCGGTGGAGACCGGGGAGTCCGCGATCGGCAGCGGCGCGCTGTACATGGCCAGCAGGCCCAGGTCGGTGAGGGGGTCGCCGAGGGTGGACATCTCCCAGTCGAGCACCGCCCGCACCGCGCCGTCGGTGCCGATCAGCACGTTGTCCAGCCGGTAGTCGCCGTGCACCACGGTGGGCTCGGGGGAGGCGGGCAGCGCGGCGCCGAGCGCGGCCTGGAGCGCGTCGATGCCGGGCAGGTCGCGGCTGCGGGAGGCGGCCAGTTGCTTGCCCCAGCGCCGCAACTGCCGCTCCAGGAAGCCCTCCGGGCGTCCGAAGCCGGCCAGCCCGGCCGCCTCCGGAGCCACCGCGTGCAGCTCCACCAGGGTGTCCACCAGCCCCAGCACCACCTCCCGGGTGCGCTCCGGGCCGAGGGCGGCGAGCTGGCCGGCGGTGCGGTAGGCGGTGCCGTCCACGAACTCCATGACGTAGAACGGCGCGCCGAGCACCTCCTCGTCCTGGCAGAGCAGCACCGGCTCGGGGACCGGGACGGCGGTCGGGTGGAGCGCGCTGATGACCGTGAACTCGCGGCCCATGTCGTGCGCGGTGGCCAGGACGTGGCCCAGCGGCGGGCGGCGGACCACCCAGCGCGCGGTGCCGTCGGTCACCGCGTACGTGAGGTTGGACCGGCCGCCCTCGATCAGCCGGGCGGTCAGCTCCCCGGCGACCAGTCCGGGGCGCTCGGCGTCCAGGTGGGCGCGGAGCCGGACCAGGTCGAGCCCCGGCGGGTCGCCGCCGTCCGGTACGGGCTGCCCGGCCGCGCCCGGGGCCGGCTTCACGGTGTCCTCCATGCGCTGCTCCTCAGAGCTCGGATCGCGTTCACCAGGCCATCATGCCGACCAGTCGGTATGCCGTCCAGAGGGCGCCGCCGCCGGGAACATTCCTGGAACGTGTTCTCAGTCGCGGCGGTATCCGCTACCTTCGTCACGGCCGCTCACCAAGATCGGCACAATACTGGAGGAATGGGAGCGTGATGAACCGTTTCGACGGGCGCAAGGCGCTGGTCACCGGGGCGGGCTCGGGCATCGGGCAGGCCACCGTGGCACGGCTGCTCGACGAGGGCGCCGTCGTCGTCGGCGCCGACATCGACGAGGACGGCCTCAAGGCGACCGCGGCCCGCGCCGCCGACGCCGGCCACGCCGCCCGCCTGACCACCGCCGTCCTCGACGTCTCCGACGAACGCTCCGTCCAGGAGGTCGTCGGCGCGGCGATACCCGGCCTCGGCGGGCTGGACGTCCTGGTGAACGCGGCCGGGATCCTGCGCGGCTCGCACACCCACGAGACGTCGCTGGAGCTGTGGAACACGATCATCGGCACCAACCTCACCGGCACCTTCCTGGTCACCCGGGCCGCGCTGCCCGCCCTGCTGGAGACCGGACGCGGCGTGGTGGTCAACTTCAGCTCCACCTCGGCCTCCTTCGCCCACCCCTACATGGCCGCCTACTCCGCCAGCAAGGGCGGCATCCAGTCCTTCACCCACGCCCTCGCCCTGGAGTACAGCAAGCAGGGCCTGCGGGCCGCCTGCGTCGCGCCGGGCTCCATCCGGTCGGCCATGACCGCCGACCCCAAACTCCCCGCCGACGCCGACTGGTCCCTGCTGGCCAAACTCGCCCCGGCGATCGGCGACGGCTTCGCCCCGCCGCAGACCGTGGCCGGCGTGGTCGCCATGCTCGCCTCCGACGACGGCGCCTTCATCACCGGCACCGAGATCCGCATCGACGGCGGCACGCACATGTGACCGTCCACCACCGACCCGAGAGGCGGGATCCCGTGCGGGCACCGCGGGGTGTGACCATCGCCGAGGTACGGCTGACGCCGGTGCTCGTCGCCGACGCGCCGCTCCTCAACGTCCAGGGGGTCCACCAGCCGTACACACCACGGCTGGTGGTGGAGGTGGTGACCGAGGACGGGGTGAGCGGCCTGGGGGAGACGTACGGGGACCGCGGGTATCTGGCGGCGGCGCGACCGCTGGCCCGGACGCTGCGCGGGCGGCCGGTCACCGAGGTGAACGGGCTCGCCGGGCTCGCCGAGCGGGTGTGCGGCGGGGCGGCGGACGGGGCGGGCGGCGGCGGACTGCGCGGCGTGCGCACGGCCGGCAAGCTGCGCCTGTCGGTGGTCTCCGCCTTCGAGGTGGCCCTGCTCGACGCGCTGGGCCGCACGGTGGGGCTGCCGGTGCACGCGCTGCTCGGCGGCAAGGTCCGCGACACCGTCGACTACAGCGCCTACCTGTTCCACCGGTGGGCCGGGCACCCCGGCGGCGGCCCGGTGGACGACTGGGGTGCCGCCCTCGACCCGGCCGGGATCGTCGCCCAGGCCCGCCGGTTCGTCCGCGACCACGGCTTCACCTCGTTCAAGCTCAAGGGCGGCGTCCTCCCGCCCGACCGGGAGGTCGCCGCGGTCCGCGCGCTCGCCGAGGCGTTCCCCGGCAGCCCGCTGCGGCTGGACCCCAACGGCGCCTGGTCGGTGGAGACGTCGCTGCGGGTGGCCCGGGAGCTGGCCGGGGTCCTGGAGTACCTGGAGGACCCGACGGACACCACGGAACGGATGGCGCGGGTGGCCGCGGCCACCGAGGTGCCGCTGGCCACCAACATGTGCGTCACCACGTTCGCCGAGATCCCCGAGGCGTTCGCCCGCCGGGCGGTGGCGATCGTCCTGTGCGACCACCACTACTGGGGCGGCCTGCGCAACACCCAGCACCTGGCCGCGATCTGCCGCACCCACGGCGTCGGGGTGTCCATGCACTCCAACACCCACCTGGGCATCAGCCTGGCCGCGACGACCCACGTCGCCGCGACCCTGCCCGGCCTGGACCACTCCTGCGACACGCACTACCCGTGGCTCACCGAGGACGTCGTCACCGAACGCCACGTCTTCACCGGCGGAGCGCTCACCGTCGGCGACGCCCCCGGGCTCGGCGTCGACCTCGACCGCGCCGCTCTCGCCGCCCTGCACCGGCGGTGGCTCGCCGACGACGGCACCCTGCGCGACCGGGACGACGCCGCCGCGATGCGGGCCGCGGACCCCGGCTGGGCCGTACCGGACCTGCCGCGCTGGTGACCGCGGCGGGCGGCACCCACCGCGGTCACCGTCCGCCTCACAGCACCAGCGACAGCCCCATGATGAACACCAGGCCCACCACCGAGATCACCGTCTCCATCACCGACCAGGACTTCAGGGTCTGCGGGACCGACATCCCGAAGTACTCCTGGACCAGCCAGAACCCGGCGTCGTTGACGTGCGAGAAGAAGAGCGAGCCGGTGCCCACCGCCAGCACCAGCAGCGCGCTGTGCGTGGTGCTCATGTCGGCCGCCAGCGGGGCCACCAGTCCGGCCGCCGAGATGGTGGCCACCGTCGCCGAACCGGTGGCCACCCGGATCAGCACCGCGATCAGCCACGCCAGCAGCAGCGGCGAGATGTGCCACCCGTGCGACCAGCCCAGGATCATCCGGCCTACCCCTGCGTCCACCAGCACCTGCTTGAAGCCGCCGCCCGCGCCCACGATCAGCACGATCCCGGCGATCGGCCCCAGCGCCGCCTCCACCGTCGAGGAGATCCGCTCCTTGCCGAAGCCGGCCGGCCGGCCCAGCGTGAACATCGCGACGACCACCGCCGCCAGCAGCGCCACCACCGGCGTGCCGATCACGTCGAAGACCCGGTAGACGGTGCTGTGTTCATCCTTGACCAGGACGTCCACCAGCGCCTTGGCGAGCATCATCACCACCGGCAGCAGCACCGTGGCGACGGTGGCCGCGAACCCCGGACGCCGCTGGAGGTCGTCGGAGGCACGCGCCGGGGTCATCCGGTCCGGCGGGGTCACCTTGACCCACCGGTCCGCGATCCGCCCGTAGAGCGGACCGGCGATGATCACCGTCGGGATCGCCACCAGCACCCCCAGCGCGAGCGTGGTCCCCAGGTTGGCGTGGATCGCGGCCACCGCCGCCAGCGGCCCCGGGTGCGGCGGGACGAGGCCGTGCATCACCGACAGCCCGGCCAGCGCCGGCACTCCGATCCGCATCAGCGACTGGTTGCCGCGCCGGGCCGCCAGCAGCACCACCGGGATCAGCAGCACGATGCCGACCTCGAAGAAGAGCGGCAGCCCGATGAGCGCCGCGATCAGCGTCATCGCCCACGGCAGTCGGCGCTCCCCGGCGCGGGCCAGGATGGTGTCCACGATCTGGTCGGCGCCCCCGGAGTCGGCGAGCAGCTTGCCCAGGATCGCGCCGAGCGCGATGAGCACGCCCACCCCGGCCACCGTGGAGCCCAGCCCGGTGGTGAAGCTGGTGATGGTGGCCGCCAGCGGGGCACCCGCGACGACGCCGAGCACCCCGGAGCCGATCGTCAGCGCCAGGAAGGCGTGCATCTTCCAGCGGGTGATCAGCAGCACGATGACGGCGATCCCGACCAGCGCGGCGATGCCCAGCTGGAGATCACCGGCGTGGGTGATCGGTGGTGGTGCCGGGGCGGCGGCCAGCAGCTCGACGCTGAGTGCGGGCATGTCACAACTCCGTGGGTGAGGGGGGTGGGTGAGGACGCACCGGGACGGGTGCGGTCACGTCCGCTCCGGCGGCCGGGCCGGCGCCGGTGCCGGGGCCGCCGGGCGGACGAGGCGGACGGGTGGACGGGTGGTGGCGGGCCGGGGTCAGCGCGGCAGGGCGGCCAGCGCCCGGTCGGTGGTCTCCCGCGGGCCGCCGTCGATCGGGATGACGGCCCCGGCCTCGTCCGGCTCCAGCGGCTCCAGCGCGTCCAACTGCGAACGCAGCAGCTCCGGCGGCATGAAGTGCTCCATCCGCGCCTGGAGGCGGGCCGCTATCAGCTCGGCCGAGCCGTCGAGGTGGAGGAAGAACAGCCCGGGCGCGGCCTCGCGCAGCCGGTCCCGGTAGCGCCGCTTCAGCGCCGAGCAGGTGACCACGCCGCCGTCACCGTTGTGCCGGGCGATCCACTCCGCGATGGAGTTGAGCCACGGCGCCCGGTCGGCGTCGTCCAGCGGGTGACCGGCCGACATCTTGGCGATGTTGGCCGGCGGGTGGAAGTCGTCCGCCTCGGCGTACGGCACGCCGAGCCGCTCCGCCAGCAGCCCGCCCACCGTGGACTTCCCCGAACCGGAGACCCCCATCACCACGACCACCGGGGCGGTGGAGCGCGGCCGGGGGCCGGAGGCGGCCGGGGAACCGGATTCGGGCTGCGGATCTTCCGCGGTCATGGCGTTGGTACCTCCTCGTCCGAACGACGCACTCAATAAACGTCATAGGTACTACTTATTCAAGAGCTTGTGACATAAAAGTCATACGACATGCCCTGCGCATAGGCTGTCGTCCATGCCCGTGCCCGAAGACCCAGCTGCCCCCTCCGGCGGCCTCCACGCCCGTGTGCTGGCGGAACTCGGCCCCGCCATCGCCTCCGGCGAGTACCCTCCGGGCGCCATCCTGCGGATCGACGAGTTGGAGCGCCACTACGGCGTCTCGCGCACCGTCGTCCGCGAGGCGGTCCGGGTGCTGGAGGCGATGCACCTGGTGGAGAGCCGCCGCCGGGTCGGGGTACGGGTGCGGCGCACCGAGGAGTGGAACGTCTTCGACCCGGCCGTCATCCGCTGGCGGCTGGCCGGCGCCGACCGGCCGCGGCAGCTGCGTTCGCTGACCATGCTGCGCACCGCCGTCGAGCCGGTGGCCGCCGGGCTCGCCGCCGGTGCCGCCGCGCCCGAGCAGTGCGCCCGGCTCACCGTGCTCGCCGCCGAGATGGCCGCCGCCGCCCGCGCCGCCGACCTCGCCGAATACCTCGTGCACGACGTGGCGTTCCACCGCCTGATGCTCGCCGCGTCGGGGAACGAGATGTTCGCCCGCCTCGGTGACGTGGTCGCCGAGGTGCTCACCGGCCGCACCGAGCACCACGTGATGTTCAGCGCCCCCGACCCCGAGGCGGTCACCCTGCACGTCCGGGTGGCCGAGGCCGTACGGGCCCGGGACGCCGGCGGGGCCGAGCGGCTGATGCGCGAGATCTGCGTGGGCGCCCTGCGCGAGCTGGACGTCCTGGCCCCCTGACGCAACCGGCGCCACCGCCGTGACCTGGGCGATCGGCGGAGTACGCGGGGGTGCGGGCGGCTCGCTGTTGCGAGTAAAGTGCAATTACGAACAACTGCCCGTACGACCCAGGGGGAGCCCGCCCGTGGCTGTGACCGAAGCACCGAGCACGCCGGCCGCCGACCGGAAACGCCGCTCCCTGACGCGCGCCGAGTGGGGACGCCTCGGCGGCATGGGCGCCTTCATCGCACTGCTGCACGTGGTCGGCTTCGGCATCCTCGGGCTGCTGGTCGTCCCCGGGCACTACCGCCTGTCCGGCGGGGCGTTCGGCTTCGGCACCGGGCTGACCGCCTACACCCTCGGGATGCGGCACGCCTTCGACGCCGACCACATCGCGGCCATCGACAACACCACCCGCAAGCTGATGAGCGACGGCAAGCGACCGCTGTCGGTCGGCTTCTGGTTCTCCCTGGGCCACTCCTCGGTGGTCTTCGGCCTCACCTTCCTGCTGGCCCTCGGGGTCAAGGCGGTCGGCACCGGGCTGTCCGACGACAACTCCCGGCTCCACCAGGTCGGCGGCCTCATCGGCACCCTGGTCTCCGGCTGCTTCCTCGTCCTGATCGCCGCCATCAACCTCGTCATCCTCGGCAACCTGCTCAAGGTCTTCCGCGACATGCGGCGCGGCGAGTACGACGAGGCCGCCCTGGAGGAGCAGCTCAACAGCCGCGGCCTGCTCAACCGCGTCCTCGGCCGGGCCACCCGCGCCATCCGCAAGCCCTGGCAGATGTACCCGCTCGGCATCCTGTTCGGCCTCGGCTTCGACACCGTCACCGAGATCAGCCTGCTGGTGCTGGCCGCCGGATCGGTCGCCTCCGGCCTGCCCTGGTACGCCATCCTGTGCCTGCCGGTGCTCTTCGCCGCGGGCATGTCGCTGCTGGACACCATCGACGGCTCGTTCATGAACTTCGCCTACGGCTGGGCGTTCTCCAAGCCGGTGCGCAAGGTCTACTACAACCTCACCATCACCGGGCTGTCGATCGCGGTGGCCCTGATCATCGGCGGCATCGAACTCCTCGGCATCCTCGCCGACAAGCTCTCGCTCACCGGCGGATTCTGGGACGCGGTCTCCGGCGTCGACCTCAACACCGTCGGCTTCTGGATCGTCGGACTCTTCGCCGTCACCTGGATCGTGGCGCTCGCGGTGTGGAAGTTCGCCCGCATCGAGGAGAAGTGGGACCACGGGCTGCGCGCCGCGGAGGAGTCCGCCGGCTGACCGTCACCGGGGCCGGCGTGGCGTCACACGTTCGCGTCGGCCTCAGCGCAGCTCCCGCAGCCGCCGGTACGCCTCCAGCCCGTCCGGCACCCACGGCCACTCGTCCAGCCTGCCCGCCAGCTCCTCCTCGGTGAGGAAGGCGTGCCAGGCGACCTCCTCCACCTGCGGACGCACCGGCAGCGCGCACTCCACCTCGTACACCCGCGACCACCAGGAGTGCTCCGAGGACTCGTACAGGAACGACAGCACCGGGACGGGCCGCGGGAGCCCGGTGACGCCCAGTTCCTCCTCGGCCTCGCGCAGCGCCGCCTCGTCGTACCCCTCGCCGGCGCCGACCACCCCGCCGACGAACATGTCGTAACGCGAGGGGAAGACCAGTTTCTCCGCGGTGCGCCGGTGCACGAAGATCCGGCCCTCGGGGTCCCGGGCCAGCACGAACACCGAGCGGTGGCGCAGCCGTCGGGCGTACGCCTCACCGCGCGGCGCCTGGCCGATGACGCGGTCGTGTTCGTCCACGATGTCCAGCAGCTCGTCCGCCGAGCGTCCTTGGGCAGCCATGGCGCCATCCAAGCAGACCCGCGCCGACCGCCCCGCACCACCATGGCGTCCGGCCGCCGCGTACCGTGCCAGGGCACCGTGCCCGTACCGCAGGAAGGCCGAGGAAACCCCCGTGGAACTGCGCCAGTTCGCGTACTTCACCGCCGTCGCCGAAGAACTCCACTTCGGCCGGGCCGCCGAGCGGCTGCACATCGGCCAGCCCGCGGTCAGCCAGGTGATACGGCGGCTGGAACGGGAGCTGGGCGTCGACCTCTTCGACCGTTCACCGCGTCATGTGCGCCTCACCCCGGCCGGCGAACGGCTGCTCCCCGAGGCCCGCGCCGTACTGGCCGCCGCCGAACGGGCCCGCGCCGTCGTCACCCGCCAGGCCGCCGGGCCGGGCCGTACGCTGCGCGTCGGCACCAGCACGGGCATGGGCGGCCACCTCGACGCCGTGCTGGACGCGCTCTCCCGGCACGCCCCGGACACCGGGGTGGAGCTGGTCCATCCGCCCACCCGAGACCGGCTCGAACAGGTCGCCACCGGCCGCCTCGACGCCGCCTTCGTCCGCGGTGAGCAGGACGAGGACCCGCGGCTGCGCGTGGTGCCGGTCTGGCAGGAGCCGCTGGTGGCCGTGGTGCCGGCCGGGCACCCGGTGGCCGGCCGCGCGCGGGTGTCCCTCGCCGAACTGGCCGCGCTGCCGCTGCGGTTGACGCCGCGCCGCAACAACCCGCCGCTGGTCGACCTGGTGCTCACCGCCTGCCGGGAGGCCGGGTTCGAGCCGATCCCCGGCCCGCCGGCCAGCACGCTGGAGGACACCCTCGCCGCGATCGGCGCCGGCACCCCGATGTGGACGGTGGTCTACGCCGCCCACGCCGCCCGGCTGCGGGTCTCCCGGGTGGCCTTCGTACCGTTCGGCCCGCCCGGGCTCACCATCACCACGGCGCTCGCGGTGCACCGCGCCGATCCGGCCCCGGGGACCCGGGAGCTGCTGGCCGCGTGCGCCGACGTCCGCGCCGGGGGTGCCCTGGCCGCCCTCGGCGATCACCTCGGCTGATCGCTGCGAGAGCCGGATGCGCCTTGGCCGTCCGGGCCGGCCGCGATGGACTTGGGTCATGCCGGTGAGCGGCCCGGAACCGCCGGGAGCCGCCGGGGAGTTGGGAGGACACCATGCCGAACGTCACCATCCAGCAGGGTCCGCGCACCGTCGAGCTCAAGCGCGACCTGGTCCGCCGGATCACCGACGCCTTCGTGGACGCGTACCAGATCCCGGCCGAGACCGTCTACGTGTGGTTCCAGGAGACCCCGGCCGAGAGCTGGGGCGTGGCCGGCAAGCTCGTCGCCGACCGGTGAACGGCGACGGCGGGGTGCCCGGCGGGGCACCCCGCCGCGGCGGGCCGAGACGGGCTCAGCAGCTGAAGTCGATCACCTGGAACGTCGAGTAGTGGTCGGCGGTGTAGTAGTCCGTGCCGTCGTCGGCGGTGACGATCCGGCGGGCGCCGCGCGTGCTCACGCCGGGGGTCTTCACCGTGTAGGCGTGGTAGTAGCCGGTCGGCTCGCTGGGGAGCACGTCCTCGTTGTTGTAGAAGACCTCGCCGTCCTTGGCGTACGGGAACGGTCCGCCCTGGGCGATCAGGTCGAGGGTGTCGTCCGCCTGGCTGGGCAGCGCCGACTGGCAGACGCTGCCGACGGAGGCGGGGTGGACGGTCACCGCCGGGCGCAGGGCGGCGGAGGAGGCTGTCGTGGGGGTGGCTGCCTGAGCCGTGGCGGCCAGCACGGTGGCGGGGCCGAGGGCGATCGCCCCGGCGAGGAGCACCGCCGGACCACGGGAGCGCCACGCGCGTAGATTCAGTCGCATGTCCGTCAGTGTGAAGGCGGCGCACCGGATGGCAGAAGGGCTTGCGACGAGGCTTCACTTGACGTTTACCTGACAAGCGCACGGGTTGGCGGATGTGTGAAGTCCCGGTGTATGCGGGCGAGTCGGGGCGTTCGCGGCGAGGATGTAGGGGGCGCCCGGGCCGTCCGCCGGGCGGGGGACGCGGGGCGGACGGCTCGGCGCGGGCGTCACGGCCGGCAGTCGATCCCGCTCAGCCGCAGCGGCTGCCGCCGGTCCAGCCCCACGTACGCGGTGAAGGAACGGCGCGCGCCACCCGACCACCGCGTGGTCACCGTCGCCCAGCCCTGCCCCGCCGACGCCGCGGTGGTGACCTCGCCGACACCGATGCCGCGCGGCGTGTTCTGCGCGCACAGCAGCAGGTCGTACCCGGTCGTCCCGGCGGCCCGGCGCCGCAGCTCCGGGGTCACCTGATGGATCCGCCGGTACGCGCTGGGGCCGTGCTGCCCGTAGAAGCCGGTAAGGAACCGGTGGACCTCGGCGGCGGTGTACTGCGGCGAGCCCTGCCCGGCCCGGGGCGCGGCGGTGGCGGCCGGCGCGGCGCACGCGAGCGCCCCGGCCGCGGCGACCGCGGCGCAGGTGCGGAGAACGGTACGGAACACGGTTGCTCCTGACGTCGGTACCGATGCCGTGAAGGCGTGTCACCGGTTGTCACGTCGCGCGCGGCGCCCCGGTTGCGGCAGGGTGGCGGCGGAAGGCGTACGACAGGGGCGCGCGGTGGCGGACGACCGCCTCGCGGCGGGACGAGGGGAGACGGCCGATGGCGGCGGAACGACTCGTGGTGATCGGGGCGGACGCGACAGGGATGTCGGCCGCCTCCCAGGCACGCCGCCGCAGAGGGCCGGACGACCTGGAGATCGTGGTCTTCGAACGCGGCCGGCACACCTCCTACTCCGCCTGCGGCATCCCCTACTGGATCAGCGGCCAGGTCTCCGGCGCCGACGCCCTCGTCGCCCGTACCGCGCAGGAACACCGGTCCCGTGGCATCGACCTGCGGCTGGGCACCGAGGTCACGGAGATCGACGTGGCCGGCCGCCGGGTACGCACCCGGGACGCGGACGGCGGCGGCGAGGCGTGGCACCGCTTCGACCAGCTCGTCATCGCCACCGGCGCGGTGCCGGTGCGCCCGCCGGTCTCCGGCATCGACGCGCCCGGCGTGTACGGGGTGCAGACCCTGGGCGACGGCGAGGCGGTGCTGCGCGGCCTGGAACGGGACGGGGTGCGCCGCGCGGTGGTGGTCGGCGGCGGCTACATCGGCGTCGAGATGGCCGAGGCGATGCTCCGCCGGGGGCTGTCGGTGACCCTCCTCGACCGGGGCGAGCAGCCGATGTCCACCCTCGACCCGGACATGGGGCTGCTGGTGCGCAAGGCCATGGAGGGCATGGGCATCGAGGTGGTCACCGGCGCCGAGGCCCGCGCCGTGCTCACCGGTCCCGACGGACGCGTCCGCGCGGTGGCCACCGACACCGGCGAACGCCCCGCCGACCTCGTCGTCCTGGGCCTCGGCGTCCGTCCCGACACCGAACTCGCCCGCGCCGCCGGACTTCCGCTGGGCGACGCGGGGGGCCTGCTCACCGACCGTGCCCAACGCGTCCGCGGCCACGAGGGGATCTGGGCCGGCGGCGACTGCGTCGAGGTGCTCAACCTCGTCTCCGGCGCTCTCCAGCACATCGCCCTCGGCACCCACGCCAACAAGCACGGCCTGGTCATCGGGGCCAACATCGGCGGCGACTACGCCACGTTCCCCGGGGTGGTGGGCACCGCGGTCAGCAAGGTCTGCGACGTGGAGATCGCCCGCTCCGGGCTGAAGGAGTCGCAGGCCCGGGCGGCCGGACTGCGGTACGTCACCGCGGTCGTGGAATCCACCAGCCGGGCCGGCTACTACCCGGGCGCGGCGCCGATGACCGTCAAGATGCTCGCCGAACGCGGCAGCGGCAGGCTGCTCGGCGTCCAGATCGTGGGCCGCGAGGGCGCGGCCAAGCGGGTCGACGTCGCCGCGGTGGCGCTGACGGCGGGCATGACGGTCGAGCAGATGACGGCGCTGGACCTGGGGTACGCCCCGCCGTTCTCGCCGGTGTGGGACCCGGTGCTGGTGGCGGCGCGGAAGGCGGCGGGGGCGGTGCGGTAGCGGGCGGGGCGTGCCGTGAGGGGGGCGTGGCTTGCGTGGACGAGGCCGAGGCCCGCGTGAACGGGCCGTGGGTCAGGGGGTCGTGGGCGGGGCCTGGGCGTCCAGTTCCTCGATGGTCGAGCGCAGCCACCGCAGTTCGGTCTGCGAGGTGGCGCGGGCGATGACGAGCACCCCGCGCCGGAACGGGTCGTCGAACTCCTCCGCGTTCTGCGGCCGGCCGCCCTCGTAGAAGTAACTGCTGGGCTGCTCCAGGAAGGCCAGCCGGCGGCGGAGCACGGCCGCCTGCGCGGCGGCGTCGTCGAGGTGGCGCAGGAAGGCCAGGACGACGAACCAGCGGTTCTCGTCGGTGATGTCCTGCTCGACGGGTTCGGCGAGCCGGTGCCGTAGTTCGGCGCGTCCGGCCGGAGTCAGCGTCAGCATGTGCCGGGGCGCCGCGGCGGCGCCCGGCTGCGTCTCCCGCCGGAGCAGCCCCGCCTTCTCCAGCCGCTTGATCGCCGGATACAGCGTGCCCTCCGAGATCGGACGGACGTGCCCGGTCAGCGCCGTGATACGGCGCCGCAGGTCGTACCCGTGGAGTGAGGCGTCGTAGAGGAATCCGAGAATCGCGAGCTCCAGCACGCCGGTCATTGTGTCGCATCGCTTTGATGCATCGCTACGTTGGTACATCGATGACGAGGTATATTCGAGGGGTCTTCGAGGCGTGGGTTTCCCGCCGGACGCGCGGATCGCTCGGCGCGGACGCCGGCCTGCCCGCGTTCACGTCCGTGAGCCGCGTACCGGGAACCGGCGCCGGTGGAAGGGGAGGAACCGTGTACGACACGCCGTTCACCGAGCAGGGCGACCGGATCCGCTGGACCGAGGCGCCGGGGGAGGGGCCCGCCCGGGTCTACGTCCACGGACTCGGGGCCGCGTCCGCCCCCTACTTCGCGCACATCGCCGCCCACCCGGCACTCTCCGGCCGCCGGTCGTCTTCGTCGACCTGCCCGGCTTCGGGATCAGCGACCGGCCCCGGGACTTCGGCTACACCCTGGAGGAACACGCCGACGCGCTGGCCGCCGCACTGGTCACGGCCGGCGCCGGGAACGCCGAACTGGTGGCCCACAGCATGGGCGGCGCGGTGGCCATCGTGCTCGCGGCACGCCACCCCGCACTGGTGGGCCGGCTCGTCCTGGCCGAGGCCAACCTCGACCGGCTCGTCGGCACCCCGCCGCGCCCCGGCAGCTCCGGCATCGCGCGGTGGAGCGAGGAGGAGTTCGTCCGCGGCCCCGGACTCGACGCGGTGCTGACCGGCGTCGGGCCGCGGTGGCGGGCCACGATGCGCCTCGCCGACCCGGTGGCGCTGCACCGTTCCGCGGTCCACCTGGTCCGTGCCACCGACCCCACCATGCGCCGGCTCCTGCTCGACCTGGAGATCCCGCGACGCTACCTCCAAGGCGCCCTGAGCGGACCGCTCACCGGCGCCACCGGACTCCGCGCGGCCGGCGTGGTGGTGGAGACCGTTCCGGAGGCCGGACACTGCATGATGTTCGACAACCCCGAGGCGTTCGTGCACGCCATCGCTGACGCGGCGGAGGACGGCGCCGCGCGGTCCGTTCAGTCCGCGCGGTCCGTTCAGTCCGCGGTCCGCACCGCGAGCGCCAGGTAACGGTCGTCTCCGTCGTCGAAGACGCTCAATTCCCACCCCGAACCGGTCAGCAGTGGACGGAGATTGGGCTCGTCCCGCACGTCGTCCGGCGTGAGCGTGTAACCGCGCCGCGCGGCGAGCGCGGCCCGGCCCAGCGGATGGAACAGGGCCAGCCGCGCCCCCGGCCGGGCCACGCGCGCGAACTCCCGCAACCCGGCCGCCGGATCCGGCAGGTGATGGACCAGCCCGGCGGCGAAGACGGCGTCCACCGAACGCGCCCGCAACGGCAGCCGCCCCGCCTCCGCCTCCACCAGCAACGCCGCCCGGTCCCGCCCCGCCCTGGCCGCCACCCGCAACATCTCCGGGGTCAGATCCGCCCCGATCACCCGCCCCGAGGCTCCGACCGCCGCCCGCAACGCCGGCAGCGCCCGCCCCGTGCCGCACCCCGCGTCGAGCGCCGACTCCCCGGCCCGCAGCCCGAGTTCGGCCACGGCCGCCTCGTACGCCGGGGTGTCGTCCGGATACTTGGTGTCCCAGGTGTCCGCCCGGGCGGCGAAGAACTCGCGGACGCTCGCCGGATCGTCGTTCCTCACTCGCGGCTCCCCTTCCTGCGCTGATCGCGGACCGCACGACCGGGCCGGCCCCGCGGCGGGCATCATGGTCGCATGATCACCCTTCGCTCCGCCGCCCTGTTCGTCCTCGCCGCGCTCTGCGAGATCGGCGGCGCCTGGCTGATCTGGCAGGCGGTCCGCGAACACCGCGGCTGGCCCTGGGCCGCCGCCGGGGTGGTCGCCCTCGGTGTCTACGGCTTCGTCGCCACCCTCCAACCCGACGCCTCCTTCGGCCGCATCCTCGCCGCCTACGGCGGTGTCTTCGTCGCCGGCTCGCTGCTCTGGGGCGTCCTCGCCGACGGCTTCCGCCCCGACCGGTACGACATCGCGGGCGCCCTGATCTGCCTGGCCGGCGTCGCCGTCATCATGTACGCCCCCCGCAACGGCTGACCCCCGGGCCGTCCATCGACGTGTCGACAAAGCGCCGTGCGTCGGACGACCACCGGATGCCGGTGAGGACCGGCCGGCCCGTCAAACCGCCACGCCACCGACCGCCGTCACCTTGTCGACCCGCACCCGCACCAGGACCTCGCCCGGCACACCGTTGCGTTCCCCGTACTCCACCGCCTTCTCCTCACCCATGTAGCGGGCGGCGATCCGGGTGGCCCACGCCCGCAGCTCCCCCGGATCCTCACTGAGCACCGCCCGCCCGTGCAGCACCGCGAAGGCGTACGGCGGACGGTCGTCGTCCACGCACAACGCCACCCGCCCGTCCCGCGCCAGGTTCCGCCCCTTCACCGACCGCTTGTCGGTCGTGAAGACCACGTCGTCCCCGTCGAGCAGGAACCACACCGGGGCGACATGCGGTCCACCGTCCGCCCGCACGGTCGACACCTTCCCGGTCCTGGTGCCCTCCGTGACGAAAGCTCGCCATTGCGCGTCGGTCATCGTCTCTGCCATGCCCCCATGGTGCGCGCCACCCCCCGTTCACGCCCCCGGGAACGCCCACCGAGCCTCCGCCGGAGTGCCCCGCGCGGAGTACGGCGCCGGTCGGGGTCGGTGCGGGCGCGGACCCCGGGGGCTGAGCCCTGGGCGTGGCCGGGGGATGGGGTGCGGGAGGGGGCGGAGGCGAGCGAGGTACGGGCGGAGCAGGCTGAAGCCGGGGTTGGCAGGGAGGGGAGCCGGAGGAGCCGAGGCGGAGGCGGGAGCCGGCGGCGCGGCAGTTGTGACGGTGACGGGTGCTGCCCGGAAGCGGGGGCCGGAGAAGCGGCGGGATCGGGGCAAGCGGAAGCGAGGCGGCGGCATCCACGGGACAGCGGGCCGCGCGACGGGCGCGGAGCGCAAGGCGGCAGCCCAGGCGGGCCGCGGGCCGGTGCCGGGACAGCGGGCCTCGCGAGGGGCGCGGACGGGCCGGAAGCCGACGCGCCGGGGGGCCGTGTCAGCACGGCCGGCGTTGGCGCACTCCACCGTCCGCTGCCGACGGCGGGTGGACGACCGGCCCGCCCTCGTTCACCCCGCCCTGGGCCAACGGGGGAGTCGCCCCGCCGCCGGGACCGCAACCCGCCACGCCCCCCGCCGTCCGCCCCGGCAGCCCCGACACCGGCGTCATGCACCCGCCCCGACGGCGACGGCCGACCGCCCGACGCCGACGACTTCCGCCCGCCACCGGCGACCGTGGTGACCACCGTCTCTTTCTCCGAACCGTCACAACCACTACCGCCAGGCCGCCAGCCGTACCAGACTGTGCGGACCCCGCACCGACCCGTGGGCGAACCGGCTTCCCCTGCCGCCGCGTTCCGCCAACGACCGAGGACCCGCCAGCCCATGCACCTGCGCCCCCGCACCATCCGTACGCAGCTCCTCGCCCTGCTGCTCGTCCCGATGGTCACCCTGGCCGCACTGTGGACCTACAGCTCCTACACCACCGTGCGCGGCGCGTTCGCCCTCATCAGACTCACCGGCACCTACCACCGCTACGGCACCCCCGTCGACGAGCTGACCATGGCCCTGCAACAAGAACGCCTCGCCGCCGTCGAGTACACCGCATCCGACGGGCGCACCGGCTCCGCCGACTTCACCCGCCTGAGCCGGGTCACCGACACCCGACTGGGACTCCTGCGCGACCACGCCCGCCACCGCACCTCCCACACCGTCCTCAGCACCACCCAGCAACAGCACTTCGCCGAACTGCTCACCGCCCTCGACACCCTGCCCCGGCTCCGCCGCCAGGTCAGCGCCCGGACCACCAACTGGTCCGACATCCTGAGCGGTTACTCCAACCTCATCGACCCCGGCTTCCGGCTGCGCACCTCCCTCACCGACCTGCAAAGCGGCGAGGTCGCCCACCGCTCCTCCGTCGTCGTCGAACTCTCCCGTGCCCGTGAACTCCTCTCCCGAGAGGACGCGATGGTCACCGGCGGCCGTCTCGCGGGCGGCATGACCGACGGACAGTTCCGTGACTTCCTCGGCACCGTCGACGGCCGGCGCCTGCTGCACCACGTCTACCAAGCCGAACTTCCCGCCTCCGAGGCCACCCGGCTCGACCGGTTCGAGACCGGCGACATCGGCTCCACCTTGTTCACCATGGAGGAGACCGCCCGCAGCTCCTCCCCGCTGACCGCGGCGGCCGGCCTGCCCGCCGACGAATGGCGGCACACCGCCGACGCGGCACTCGACCAACTCGGCACCATCGACACCGACGCCGCCCGTGACGTCGGCCGCACCGCCCATGACACCGGCATGTCCGTGCTCGTGCGCGCCGCCGGCGTCAGCCTCCTCGGTCTCCTCGCCGTCATCGCCTCACTGCTCATCTCCCTCCGTATCAGCAGGCGCATCGCCACCCGGCTCACCGCGCTGCGGGACGCCGCCGAGGAACTCTCCGGACGCAGGCTCCCCGTACTCCTGCGCACCTTGCGCGAGGGCGCCTCCCTGGAGGAGATCGCCGAGGCCGAACGGACCGCCGTCCACGGCGGCGGCCCGGCACTACGGCTCGGGAACGACGAAATCGGCCAAGTCGCCCGCGCATTCGGCATCGCTCAACGGGCCGCCGTCCAGGCCACCGTCGAACAGGCCCGGCTGCGCCGCGGTGTCGCCGCCGTCTTCACCACCCTGGCCCGGCGCAGCCAGGTGCTGCTGCACCGCCAACTCACCCTGATCGACGAGATGGAACGCCGCACCGAGGACCCGGCCGAACTGGCCGACCTCTTCCGGCTCGACCACATGACCACCCGCATGCGCCGCCACGCCGAAGGGCTCCTCATCCTGTCCGGCAACGCACCCGGCCGGGCCTGGCGGCGCCCCGTCCGACTGGTCGAGGTGGTCAAGGCGGCGGTCGGCGAGATCGAGGACTACCAGCGCATCGTGGTGCGTCGTATGCCGCGTATGGCGCTCACCGGCGGCGCTGTCGCCGACGTGCTCCACCTGCTGGCCGAACTGCTCGAGAACGCCTGCTCCTTCTCCCCGCCGGACACCCAGGTCGTGGTCGACGGATCGCGTTCGGAGGCCGGCTTCGTGATCGAGGTCGAGGACCAGGGCCTGGGTATGGGGGCCGAACGCGTCGCCCAGGCCAACCGTGAACTCCAGGACGCCGCCCGGGGAGCCGACCTGCCCGAGACCGACCGCCTCGGCCTGTTCACCATCGGCCGGCTGGCCGCCCGGCACGGTATCCGCGTCGTCCTGCGTCCCGCCCCGGGCCAGGGCACCGTGGCCGTGGTGCACCTCCCCGACGATCTGCTGGTGCCGGTGGCGGACGGCACCGAACACAACACCGGCCCCGACGACTTCAGATCCACCGCGACCGCTCGCCGCGAGCGGGCCAGGCGCGCCGCGGTGCGCGTCGGCACCGGGCGCGAGCCGGAAGCGGTGGCCGAAACCGCGTCGGTCGGGGGCGCGCAAGGGGGCCCGCAGGCGGCTGCGGGGGTTGCCGAAGGGGCCCACGCGAGCGGTACGGTCGGACGGGCATCCGCAGTGGAGACACCGGGGACGACCGGAGCGGACACGGCCGACGGGAAGAGGGCCGACACCGAGACGGCGACCGCGGCGCCCACCACCGCGGCCGGTCTGCCGCGCCGCACCCGCAACAGCGGCCTGGCGCCACGGCGGACCCGCCCGGAGACGTTGGAACACAGCAGGACCGCGGACGACCGCCGGTACCACCGGGACCCCGGAGGGCGGGCGGACGCGACCGTCGGCCCGGACGGCCACCCGGATCGCTCCGGTGAGCCGGCCGGACCAGGGCGCACTCCGCCGGGCGACCGGCGCGAGGACGCCCGCGCACGCAGCACGCCCGGCACGACCGCTCCGCCCGAGCCGGCCCGAACGCCCGGCCCGCACCACGAACCACGGCACCACGCACCACCTGACACGACAGACGCACGACACGGCACATCAGCGACAACGGACCCGGACACGGCGGAGGAGTCGTACCGGGCCCAGCGGGAACGATCACCGGAGGCGGCCCGTTCCACGATGACCGCCTTCGCCCGGGGAATCGCTCGAGGGCGCTCGGAATCGGCGGCCTTGACGAAGTCGAGAGAGGAAGACGGGGGAACACCGTGAGCAGTGCCCGTACCACCAGGCCGGAAGGGAACGCGGGGCTCGGCTGGCTGCTGGACGACCTGACGGACCGCGTGAAGGAAGTACGGCACGCCCTGGTGCTGTCGACCGACGGACTGGTGACCGGTAAGAGCCGTGAGCTGGAGCCCGCGGACGCGGAGCACCTGGCCGCCGTCTCCTCCGGTTTCCACAGCCTGGCCAAGGGCGCGGGGCGCCACTTCGGCGCCGGATCGGTGCGCCAGACCATGGTCGAACTCGACGACGGATTCCTCTTCGTCACCGCGGCTGGGGACGGCAGCTGCCTGTCCGTGCTGACCGGGGCCAACGCCGATGTCGGGCAGATCGCCTACGAGATGACCCTGCTCGTCCACCGGGTCGGCGAACACCTCGCCGTCGAGGCCCGCAACGGCGACAGCAGACCCGGGATGTGACCGACCGTGAGCGGGACGCGGGGTGAACCGGGCGCGCTGTGGTACGACGACGAAGCCGGACCGATGGTGCGCCCCTACACCGTGACCCGCGGTCGCACCAGCCCCGACGACGCACGGGCCGCCGGGATCGACCCGGTGGCCGTGGTGCGGCCGGCGCAGAAGACCGACCCCGCGCGGACCGCCGGCGCCCCGTTGCCCGGGACGCCCGACGCCCTCGGCGACGACCACTTCGCCCTGCTGGAACTCTGCCGCCCAGGCCCGCTCTCGGTGGCCGAACTCGCCTCGCGGGCCGACCTTCCGCTCGGGGTGGTACGAGTGCTCCTCGGCGATCTGCTGCGCAGCGGCCGGATACGCGTCGGCGGCCCGGAGCCGCCAGCCGAACCGCCCGACGTGGGGCTGCTGCGCCACGTCATCAGCGGCCTGAAGTCCCTTTAGCCGGGGCCACTTCAGCCGAGGCCCGACCACCCGAAGCCCCTTCGTCCGCGCCCCGGTCACGCCCCGCGACATCCGGCCGGCACGTCCCGGCGTGCCGTTCCCTTGCGGAAACCCGTTCATCGTCATCCCCCGTTCCATCGGCTGTCACCGATCCGGACCGCCGTCAATCCAGCGGCCCGTGACCAGTGTTACTCCGGTTCGACGGTCTTCCGGAGTTATCCACAGGGTGAATCTCCGATCGCGGAGAGTTATCCACAGCCCTTGCCGTGGTGTCCGATCGAGGGGTTACATTCGTCACTGTCGGTGATCGATCGATGGGCGCAACGCAACGGGGAGGTCGTCATGGCGGTACGGGAGAGCCTGCGGGGCCGGACGAGGGCCGGGTGTGTCGGTGGGGCGGGAAGCGCGCCGGGCGGCGGAGGGGCGGCCGTCCTTTCCCAGACGCTCGCCCGGGCGGCGCTCGGACTGGAACGGCCGGCCTTCGAGCTCGCGGTACAACTCGGCCATATTTCCACCGTTCCCGGTCCCGGTGGGCGGCGCATGGTGAGCCATGCCGAGATCGCCCGTCTCGGAAGCGAAGAGGGCTTCCCCGAAACGCTGTTGGAGCGGATCCAGCTGGTCGGCACCTTCAGCGGCGCGGAGATGATCGAGGTGAGCCGGGACCGCTTCGTGAAACTGGCCAGACTCGGCTGCTTCCGGCCCGCCCAGTGGTACCTCAACCGGTACCGGGCCGTGGTGTGGCTCTACCCCGCCGAAGAGGTACGGGAATTCGCCCGCACCGGCATCTCGTGGCTCACCGGTCGGCTGCCCGAGGAAGCCCGGGCCCGGCTGGAGGCCGGGGAAGACCGCCGAGCCGAAGGCTGGCGGGCCCGCAGGACCGAGCGGATGGTGGCCGACGCCACCGACGCATGGCACGAAGCAGCCGCCTGGTGCGCCCTGCTCGGACCCGAGGAGACCGCCGACCTCGTCACTGACCCGGTCGAGCACGCCTACCTGTGCGGTCTCCACCCGTCCCGCGCCCCTTCGCCGACCGCGTCCCTCGCGGCCGAACCACCCGCGGTGTCACCGTTCGCGGAGGCGCCCGAGGAGATCGACACCGCCCGCGCGGCCCTCGGCTTCGCACTGCACCGGGCCAGGCTCACCCGCCCCGCGCCGGGCGGTGCCCACGATGTGCGCGAGCCGTCGGGTCGGGGTAGGCGCGAACCGACATCGCAGCAAGGGCGTTGGGAGACGGCGGCAAGCGGCCTGACCCCGGGCGGAGCGGACACCACGTTCCCCACCGATCAGCCGGCCCCGCCGACGCACCCGTCTCCGGCGCCCTGGGACCCGGGAAGGCAGCGAATCGTGCGGAACCCGTCACCGCCGACACCACCGGAGGCCACCCGCCCGTGGCTCACCGATCGCGAACCCCGGCCCACGCAACTCTGGCCCACCGTGCCCCAGCCCCCGGTACCCGCCCAGACGTGGCCCGAGCCGGTGGGCCCCGGTGCCGTCGGCAACGCCGCGAGGGAGATGGGTACGCCCGAGCTGTTCGGGCTGGACGCCGGGACACGGCAGCCGGTCCCGCAGCAACCGCCGGTATCGCCCGGGCCCGCTTCGCCCGGGCCGGCGCCGACCTGGTCCGCCCGACCCGCCCCTGTACCCCGATCCGAGCCCGTACGCCTTCCGCCCACACCGCCGGGGCCCTCGGCGACCGCCTCGGTGCCTCCCGAGCCCGTCCGCACAACTCCGCGGACACCTGGCCCGTGGGTGTCCGGCCCGGCGATCCGGGGTTTGTCACCCCACGGTCCGACGGGGCCGGGAGGTGTGCGGCCGACTCCGTCGAGGCCGGTGTCGGCAAGACCAGGTGTGACGGGGCCGGTGTCGGCTCGGCCAGGCATGGCGAGGCCGGTCGTGCCGGGTGGCGTACCACGGGAGCCGTTCCCGGGCGGCCCCGAACCGATGGCGACGGACACGCTCCGCCCCGATGCCCTTCGGCACCGACGCGGCCACCAGGCCGCCCGCCCCTGGCCCGCCGTGCCGCTGCCCACGTCTTCCGCGCCCCCGACCGCATCCCTGACGGCGGCGCCTCCGCATCCCGCGCCCTCATCGGCGTCGCCTCCTACGGCCCGGCCCACCCTGCCGCGCACCCCGGGCGACCGGGACGCCGGTGCTCGGCATCCGGTCGCGCGGCCGGGGCAAGGCGCTCGGCCGAGGGGCCCGCGCAGGCCCACCGCGTTGCGGCGATGGCTGCGGCGACGCTGACCCGGCGACTCCGGGGCTCCGACCGGGTGGTGGCCGGGCCGCGGGGTGGTGTGCGGAGGCGGCGAAATCCGGCCCCGTGTCCGGTCGCCGTGGAGTCATGGGCGACGATGAGCACGGCTACGTTGTCCGTCCCGGCCGAAGAGGCCGGCGTACAAGCCGTAAGGCCACCGCACACCGTGACCGGGCCAGGACGCGTGACCGGTGTCCCGCTGCCGGGAAACGGTGTCGACGAAGGGGAGAAGATGAAGAACCGCAAGCGCCAATCGCTCCGCGTCGCCGTCGTCGCCGCAATCGGCGTCACCGCCTTCGGGCTCGCCACGACGACCGCGTCGGCGAAGTCCGACATGTACTTCGCGGCAGGACCGCACACGGTCCATGTGGGCGGACGCATACACGCCGGGGGGAGGGCGACGGACGACAACTATACGTTCAACCGGTTCTGCATACAGCAGCGGGCGGGACGTGGCGGCTGGCGGACGACGGCCTGCTCGCGCGGCGCCTACCACGGCGGGGGTTGGCTCAACCTGGGGATCCGGGCGCAGCACCGCGGGATCCTGCAACTGCGGGGCGTGCTCACCGAGGGGGCCTCGCCGCAGGACAAGCACCCCAGGATCCGCGAGGTCTCCCGGACGTTCGCCATCGACGTCCGCTGAGGGCGGCACCGCCGGCTCCGGAAAGCTTCCCGGCGGGCCCGGTTTGACGGGAGGGCGGACCCGTGCGGGGCGGAATGGGGAGCCGCTCCGTGCGGGGTTCAACGAAAAATCTCGACGCCGCCCGGGCCGTGCCACAAACGGGATCCGCCCGGTCGTGCCCCGGAAAACGGGCACACATGGCATAGCGCCGCCTTTTACGGATAACCAGCATATGGTCCACTGGGGTGGACGGGTGAGTGGGGGCGGTCTCAGCCAGGAGGGACCTTATGAGCTACCCCGAGATCTACGAGCTGGTCTTCGAGGCACCGACAGGCGCCGGGAGCGACGTGGTCGTCGTCAGGCGCACGGAGCTGAAGGGCGCCGGCGGCCACCCGATCTACATGGACGAGACCGGAATAGTCCGCGCGGAGATAAGCGACCGGGGCGAGATACGGATGCTGGCCACCGGAGGGCACCAGGCGCCGCGCCGACCGCTCGGTGCCCGCCCGGTGGAACGGCGCAAGCCCGCCCACCACGGCCACACCCCGCACCGCTGAGGCCGGCCGCCGAACCCCGCTCCGGCAGTCCGCCCGGGGCGCCGGCCACCGACGGCCACCGGGTCAGTGGTGACCGGTGTCGATCACGCAGAAGCGGTTGCCCTCGGTGTCGGCGAGCACCACGAAGTCGGGGTCCGGCGGATAAAGGTCCCAGCCGACGCGCTCGGCGCCGAGTGCCAGCAGACGGTCGATCTCTGCCTCCGGTTCCGCGGTGTACAGGTCGAGGTGCACCCGCGGATACTCCTGGACCGGGGATTCGCTGAGGTCGAGGGCGATCGCGGCGCCGGGGCCGCGGGCCGGGACGAGGACGGTCCAGTCGTCCGTGGTCTCGCCGTCACGGGGGACGTAGTCGAGGGCCGCGCTCCAGAACGCGGCGGCTCGCCGGACGTCCGAGCAGCCGACCACGACGGTACCGATGGTGAGCATGGGGGTGACTATGCCAGAGCGGCCGGGGGCGAGGGGCACGGAGATGGTGCCTCAGTCGGCGAGGGCCGCCCGCAACCGGTCGGCGACGGCGCTCGCGTGGGCCTCGTCCTCGTAGCGACCGCGCGGCCAGAAGAAGCCCCGGAGACCGTCCTTGGGGTTGCGGGGCACGATGTGGACATGGAGGTGGGGGACCGACTGGCTGACCCGGTTGTTCTGCGCGACGAAGGAGCCCGCGGCGGCCATGGCGCGCTCCACGGCCGAGGTGACGCGCTGGACGCGGGTGAAGAAGGGGCCGATGTCGGGTGCGGGGAGATCGGTCAGGGTGTGGACGTGAAGGCGGGGGACCACCAGGCAGTGGCCGGGGAAGATGGGCCGGGCGTCGAGGAAGGCCACCGCGGTCTCGTCCGCGTAGACCCGGTGGCTCGGTACCTCGCCGACGATGACGGCGCAGAAGACGCAGGGCTGCATGGCGTCAGTCAACTACGCCGGGCCGCAAGGGCCGGCGGCGCGCGGGGGTGACAGGCCGGACGGGCACCGGTTCAGGCCCGGCCGGACGGGGGCGCGGGAGGGTCAGGACAGCGGGCGGAAGAGTCCTTCCTGCATCACCGAGACCAGCAGGTTGCCGTCGCGGTCGTAGATCTGGCCCCGGGCCAGTCCGCGGGCGCCGCCGGCGACGGGGGACTCCTGCTGGTACAGGAACCACTCGTCGGCGCGGAACGGGCGGTGGAACCACATGGCGTGGTCCAGCGAGGCCATGTCGAAGCCGCGTGGTCCCCACAGCGGCTCGATCGGCACCCGCACCGCGTCCAGCAGCATCATGTCGCTGGCGTAGGTGAGGGCGCAGGTGTGGACGAGCGGGTCGTCGCCGAGCGGGCCGACCGCGCGCATCCACACGGCGCTGCGCGGTTCGGCGCCCCGGACCTCCTCGGGGGTCCAGCGCAGCCGCTCCACGTAGCGGATGTCGAAGGCGAGCCGGCGGGCCATGCGTTCCATGGCCTCGGGCAGCGTGCCGAGGTGTTCGCGCAGTTCGTCGGCGAGTTTCGGCAGTTTCTCCGGGCCGGGGACCTCCGGCATCGGCAGTTGGTGGTGGAAGCCCGGTTCGGGCAGGTGGAAGGAGGCGGTGAGGTTGAAGATCGTGCGGCCCTGCTGGACCGCGACCACCCGGCGCGTGGTGAACGAGCGCCCGTCGCGGACCCGTTCGACCTGGTACACGATGGGCACGCCGGGCCGCCCGGGGCGCAGGAAGTACGCGTGCAGCGAGTGCACCGGACGGTCGCCGTCGGTGGTGCGGCCGGCGGCGACCAGCGCCTGGCCGGCCACCTGGCCGCCGAAGACCCGCTGGAGGCGCTCCTGGGGGCTGCGACCGCGGAAGATGTTCTCCTCGATCCGTTCCAGATCGAGCAGGTCCACCAGCCGCTCGGCGGGGTTGGTCGTCACCGTCGCGTCCCTTCTTCCCTGTCGGCCGGGCCGGGGCCGCCCGGACGGCGCGTCCGGCCCGCCGCGCCTTCGGCCCGGCCCCGCGGACCGGGCACCCGGAGCCCGTCGGCCGGAGCAGTCCGGGCCGGCGTCAGCGTACCCAGCCCGGGCCGGGACGCGGTCACAGGGCTCCCACGGCGGTGACCCGCACCACCGCGCGGCCCTCCTCGTCGGAGGCGGCCAGGTCGACCTCGGCGGAGATGCCCCAGTCGTGGTCGCCGGCCGGGTCGGCGAAGACCTGGCGGACCTGCCACAGCCCGTGCCGCGGGTCCTCCTCGATCTGGATCAGCTTGGGGCCGCGGGCGTCCGGGCCGGTGCCCAGGTCGTCGTACTCGTCCCAGTAGGCGTCCATCGCGTCGGCCCAGGCGTCGGCGTCCCAGCCGGAGGCGGCGTCGAGTTCGCCCAGTTCGTCGTAGCGCTCCAGGGCGGCCAGCTCGACCCGGCGGAACATCGCGTTGCGTACCAGCACCCGGAAGGCGCGGGCGTTGGTGGTGACCGGCTTGACGTGGTCGGCGCGTTCGGCGGCCTCCTCGGCGGTCTCCTCCTGCGGGTTGGCGAGCTGCTCCCACTCGTCGAGCAGGCTGGAGTCGACCTGGCGCACCATCTCGCCGAGCCAGGCGATCAGGTCCTGGAGGTCCTCGGACTTCAGGTCCTCGGGGACGGTGTGTTCCAGCGTCTTGTAGGCGCTCGCCAGGTAGCGCAGCACGATGCCCTCGGCCCGGGCGAGTTCGTAGTGGGCGATGAACTCGGTGAAGGCCATGGCCCGTTCGTACATGTCGCGCACCACGGACTTGGGCGACAGCGGATGGTCGCCGACCCAGGGGTGGCTCTTGCGGTAGACGCCGTAGGCGTGGAAGAGCAGTTCCTCCAGCGGCTTGGGGTACGAGACGTCCTGGAGCAGTTCCATGCGCTCCTCGTACTCCACGCCGTCGGCCTTCATCTGGGCCACGGCCTCGGCGCGGGCCTTGTTCTGCTGGGCGGCGAGGATCTGCCGGGGGTCGTCCAGGGTCGACTCGACCACCGAGAGCATGTCGAGCGCGTACGACGGCGATTCGGGGTCGAGCAGGTCGAACGAGGCCAGGGCGAAGGTGGACAGCGGCTGGTTGAGGGCGAAGTCCTGCTGGAGGTCGACGGTGAGCCGGACGATCCGCCCCTCCGCGTCGGGTGTGTCGAGCCGTTCCACCACGCCGCCGTCGAGCAGCGAGCGGTAGATGGCGATGGCCCGCCGGATGTGCCTGAGCTGGGCGCCGCGCGGCTCGTGGTTGTCCTCCAGCAGCCGGCGCATGGCGTCGAAGGCGTTGCCCGGCCGGGCGATCACCGACAGCAGCATGGCGTGCGTGACCCGGAAGCGGGAGGTCAGCGGCTCCGGTTCGGCGGCGATCAGCTTCTCGTAGGTCTGCTGCGACCAGTTGACGAAGCCCTCGGGGGCCTTCTTGCGCACCACCTTGCGGCGCTTCTTCGGGTCGTCGCCCGCCTTGGCCAGCGCCTTCTCGTTCTCGATGACGTGCTCGGGGGCCTGCGCCACCACCAGGCCGGAGGTGTCGAAGCCGGCCCGCCCGGCCCGTCCGGCGATCTGGTGGAACTCGCGCGCCCGCAGCACCCGCACCCGCGATCCGTCGTACTTGGTGAGCGCGGTGAACAGCACGGAGCGGATGGGCACGTTGACGCCCACGCCCAGGGTGTCGGTGCCGCAGATCACCTTCAGCAGTCCGGCCTGGGCGAGGCGCTCCACCAGGCGCCGGTACTTCGGCAGCATCCCGGCGTGGTGGACGCCGATACCGTGCCGTACGTAACGCGACAGGTTGCGGCCGAACTTGGTGGTGAAACGGAAGTTCCCGATCAGCTCGGCGATCGCGTCCTTCTCCTGGCGCGTACACATGTTGATGCTCATCAGCGCCTGCGCGCGTTCGACCGCCGCCGCCTGCGTGAAGTGGACGATGTACACCGGCGCCTGGTGGGTCTCCAGCAGCTCGGTCAGCGTCTCGGTCATCGGTGTCGTGCGGTACTCGTAGGACAACGGCACCGGACGGGTGGCCGAGCGGACCACGGCGGTGGGGCGGCCGGTGCGCCGGGTGAGGTCCGCCTCGAACCGGGCGACGTCGCCGAGCGTCGCCGACATCAGCAGGAACTGCGCCTGCGGCAGCTCCAGCAGCGGGATCTGCCAGGCCCAGCCGCGGTCGGGCTCGGCGTAGAAGTGGAACTCGTCCATCACCACCTGGCCCACGTCCGCGTCCTTGCCGTCGCGCAGCGCGATGGAGGCGAGTACCTCGGCGGTGCAGCAGATGACCGGGGCGTCCGGGTTGACCGAGGCGTCGCCGGTGAGCATGCCGACGTTCTCGGTGCCGAACAGCTTGCACAGGTCGAAGAACTTCTCCGACACCAGCGCCTTGATCGGCGCGGTGTAGAAGGTGACCTCGTCCCGGGCGAGCGCGGCGAAGTGGGCCCCCGCCGCCACCAGGCTCTTGCCGGAGCCGGTCGGCGTGGACAGGATCACGTTGGCCCCGGAGACCACCTCGATCAGCGCCTCCTCCTGGGCCGGATACAGGGCGATACCCCGTTCCTCGGCCCATCCGGAGAAGGCTTCGAAGAGGGCGTCGGGATCCGCGGTCGCAGGCATCTGATCGATAAGGGTCACGCTCCCATCTTGCCTGGCTTCCGCCCCCGGGGCGGAACCGGCCGTACGTGCGAAGATCATCCGCCGCTAGGCTGGGCGGCCGTACCGACGTCAACTCCCGCCCGGCCGACGGCAACGCGCCGCCTCGCCCCGGCGGCACGAAGGAAACCCGTCACGGACGGGCCGAAGGGGGGCGGGCCGACCATGATGGGACCGGCGCACTCACTGTCCGGGGCCGCGGCCTGGGTGGGCGTGGGCTGGGTGGCCGCCCAGCTGGGCCACCCCATGCCCTGGCCGACGCTGGTGGTGGGCGCCCTGACCTGCGCCGGCGCCGCGCTCGCCCCCGACCTGGACCACAAGCCGGCCACCATATCGAAGGCGTTCGGGCCGCTGTCGCACGCCCTGTGCGATGTGGTGGAGAAGATCTCGCACGCCGTCTACAACGCGACCCGGATGAAGGGCGACCCCCGGCGCAACGGTGGTCACCGCACGCTGACGCACACCTGGCCGTGGGCGGTGATGTGCGGCGCCGGGGCCTCGGCGATCTCCGTGTACGGCGGGCGCTGGGGGGTGCTCGCGGTGCTCTTCGTCCACCTGGTGCTCGCCGTGGACGGGCTGCTGTGGCGGCAGGTTCGGGGGGCCAGCCACATCCTGGTGTGGCTGCTGGGGGCCACCGGCGCGTGGCTGCTGGCCGGCGTGCTCGACGACCCCGGCAACGGCCGGACGTGGCTGTTCGACCAGCCGGGACAGCAGTACATGTGGATCGGGCTGCCGGTGGTGCTCGGCGCGCTGGTGCACTGCCTGGGCGACGCGATCACGGTCTCCGGGTGTCCGATCCTTTGGCCCATACCCATCGGCCGCAAGCGCTGGTACCCGGTGGGGCCGCCGCACTTCATGCGGTTCCGGGCGGGCAGCTGGGTGGAGGTCAAGGTGCTGATGCCGCTCTTCCTGGGGGCCGGCGGGATCGGCACGATGGCGGCGCTGGGGATGCTCAACTAGGCGGCTGCCGCGCTCAGCAGGCGTTGTCGTCCGCGCCGACCAGGGTCTCCAGCAGCTCGGCGAGGTGTGTGCGCTGGGCCGGGGTCAGCGGCGCCAGGAGTTCCTCGGCGGCGACCCGGCGGGCGGTCCGCAGTCGGTCGAGGGTGGCCTCGCCGTCCGGGGTGAGCGCGACGCGGACCACCCGGCGGTTGGCCGGGTCGGCGAGGCGGTGGACCAGCCCGCCGGCTTCCAGGGCGTCCACGAGCGTGGTCACCGCGCGCGGGACGACGTCGAGGCGCTGGGCGAGGTCGACCATGCGCGGCGGCCGGTCGTGGTGGGCGGCCACCCGCAGCAGCCGGGCCATGGCGGGTGTGATGCCCAGCGGTTCGAGGTGCCGCTTCTGGGCGCGGTGCAGCCGCCGGGTGAGCCGGAGCAGTTGCTCGGGGAGGTTTCCGGCGGGTTCGGCGGGGTCGGTGACCATGTTCATACGATATCAGGACCGTATTCATTGTGAGCATAGGTAACAATGAACTATGCTCGCTTGTGTCGTCGTCGCCGCGGGCTGCCCTCACGCCCGTCACGCCGGTCACGCGAGGCCGCCCGCGTCCCCGGCGCCCGTCGCACCCGGCCCCCGAAGGAGCCCATGAAACCCGACGAACCCGACTGGACCCCGCCCCCCAAGGACCCCGCCAACCCCGGTGAGCCCGCCGACGTCCGGCGCATCCTGCGGCTCTTCCGCCCCTACCGCGGCCGGCTGGCCGTGGTCGGCCTGCTGGTGGCCGCCTCCTCGCTGGTCTCCGTGGCCTCGCCGTTCCTGCTGCGGGCCATCCTCGACGTCGCCATCCCGCACGACCGGATCGGGCTGCTGAGCCTGCTGGCCCTGGGCATGATCGTCACGGCCGTGCTCAACAGCGTCTTCGGCGTGCTCCAGACGTTGATCTCCACCACGGTGGGCCAGCGCGTCATGCACGACCTGCGCACGGCCGTCTACGCGCGCCTGCAGCGCATGTCCCTGTCGTTCTTCACCCGCACCCGCACCGGTGAGGTGCAGTCGCGGATCGCCAACGACATCGGCGGGATGCAGGCCACCGTCACCTCCACCGCCACCTCGATCGTCTCCAACCTCACCAGCGTCGTCGCCTCGATCGTGGCCATGCTCGCCCTCGACTGGCGGCTGACCGTGGTCTCGCTGCTGCTCCTTCCGGCGTTCGCGTGGATCAGCCGCCGGGTCGGCCGGGAACGCAAGACGATCACCACGGCGCGGCAGAAGCAGATGGCCGCGATGTCGGCGATCGTCACCGAGTCGCTCTCGGTCAGCGGCATCCTGCTGGGCCGCACCATGGGCCGCGCCGACTCCCTCACCAAGGCGTTCGAGCGGGAGTCGGAGCAACTGGTCGGGCTGGAGGTCCGGTCCAACATGGCGGGCCGCTGGCGGATGTCCACCATCGGCATCGTCATGGCCGCCATGCCCGCGCTGCTCTACTGGGCGGCCGGGGTCGCGCTGCACGTGGGCGGCCCGGCGGTCTCCATCGGCACGCTGGTGGCGTTCGTCTCCCTCCAGCAGGGCCTGTTCCGGCCCACCGTCAGCCTGTTGCAGACCGGCGTGCAGGTGCAGACCTCGGTCGCGCTCTTCCAGCGGATCTTCGAATACCTCGACCTGCCGGTGGACATCACCGAGCGCCCCGACCCCGTCCGGCTCGCCCGGGTACGTGGTGAAGTCCGGTTCGAGGACGTGGACTTCGCCTACGATCCGGCGGGCGGCGACCCCGTCCTGCGCGGCATCGACCTGACGGTGCCGCCCGGCGGCAGCCTGGCGATCGTCGGCGCCACCGGATCCGGCAAGAGCACCCTGAGCTACCTGGTGCCCCGGCTCTACGACGTCACCGGCGGCCGGGTCACGCTGGACGGCGTCGACGTACGCGACCTGGCGTTCGACACCCTCGCCTCGGCGGTCGGGGTGGTCTCGCAGGAGACGTACCTGTTCCACGCCTCGGTCGCGGACAACCTGCGGTTCGCCAAACCGGACGCCACCGACGAGGAACTGGTCGCCGCCGCCCGCGCCGCGCAGATCCACGACCACGTCGCGGCCCTGCCCGACGGCTACGACACCGTGGTCGGCGAACGCGGCTACCGTTTCTCCGGCGGCGAGAAGCAGCGCCTGGCCATCGCCCGGACCATCCTGCGCGACCCGCCGGTGCTCATCCTGGACGAGGCCACCAGCGCCCTGGACACCCGTACCGAACACGCGGTGCAGGAGGCCATCGACGCCCTCGCGGCCGGACGCACCACGATCACCATCGCGCACCGGCTCTCCACCGTGCGCGACGCCGACCAGATCGTGGTGCTCGACCACGGCCGGATCGCCGAACGCGGCACGCACGACGAACTCCTCGCGCTCGGCGGGCGGTACGCGGCCCTGGTGCGCCGCGACGCACGGCTGGCACCCTCCGGCGAACCGGCCGCCGGCACCGGCCCGGCGGACACCGCCGCGGTGGCCTGACCGCCCCGGCCCCGGGCCGCCGTCACCGCGCCGGACGCGGCAGCGGCTGCCCCGGGGCCGGGCCGTCGTACTGCCCGCGCGGACGCATCCGCAGCGGGCGCTCGGCGTACTCCTCCAGGGCGTGCGCGATCCAGCCGGCCGTACGGGAGACGGCGAACAGGGTCTCACCGGCCTCCGGCGGCAGGCCGGCGCCGACCGAGAGCACGGCGAGGGCGAGGTCGACGTTGGCGCCCACGGCCAGGTCGCGGTCGGCGGCGCGGACCACCTCGCGCGCCGCGGCCAGCGCGTCGGCGGCGGCCGGCACCCCTTCCAGCAGCCCGAAGAGCATCCGGGCCCGGGGGTCCTCACCGCGGTAGAGGCGGTGGCCAAGGCCGGGCACCCGCCGTCCGGTGCGCAGCAGGTCGGAGACGACGGCGCCGGCGCTGCCGCGTTGCAGCACCTCGGCGAGCATCCGGTGGGCCAGCCCACTGGCGGAGCCGTGCACCGGGCCCTCCAGCGCGCCGAGTCCGGCCGAGACGACGGCGTACGGATGCGCCCGCGCAGAGGCGGCGACCCGGGCGGCCAGCGTGGAGGCGGCCAGGTCGTGGTCGGCCAGGAGCGCCAGGGCCGCCTGCACCACCGGGACCGAGGCGTCGTCGGCGCCGTCCGGGGCCAGCCGCGACCAGAGCCGGTACGCCACCGTGCCGCCCGGCTCACGGCGTCGGCCGCCGGCCGGCGGCAGCGCGTCGGTGAGGGTGGCGATCAGGCCCCGGGCCGTGGTGAGCACCGTGTCCGGGGTGAGGTCGAACCGCAGCGGATCGGCCGCCGCGGCGGCCACGGTGGCGGCACGCAGCCGGTCGGTTGGGCCGCTGTGCTCGGGGAGCGCGGCGACGGCGCGTTCGGCGGCGGCGAGCGGTTCGGGCGGCGCGGTGAAGCGGATCCCAGGGCGCAGCTCGCCGGTCCACAGCCACTCGGCGGTCTCCTCGTAGCCGTAGTGGGTGGCGAACTCCACCGCGTCCACCCCGCGGAACCAGTAGCGGTCGTCCTCGATGAGGGTGATGCCGGTGGGGACGGTGACGGCGTCGGCCGGGGTACGGGAGGCGGGGTCGGGGGCGGCGGATCGGGGGCGCCGGTTGCGACGCAGCAGCGCGTCGACCTCGTCGGCGGCGAAGGTGCTGCCCCGGCCGCCCGGGGACCGGTGGCTGGTGAGCAAGCCACGGCTGACGTAGGCGTAGAGCGTCTCGGGCTTGACCCCGAGCCGCCGTGCGGCCTCCTTGGTGCTCAGCCGGGCCGGCCGGGTGCTCGGCTCGTCGTGGTGGGTCATGGAGGCCATCCCATCGCATCACCGGGCGGCATGCCGCCTTCATGTTGACTGAATCAATATTGACAGAAGATTCGTCAAGAGTGGAGAGTCTAGATCAATGTTCCTGGAGGGCGAGGAAGAACGCCGAAGGAGGGCACCACCATGCCGACCGCTGCCACCCGACCGTCCGCGAGCGTGTCACCCGACGTACCGCGCGGGCTCGCGGGAGTCGTCGTCACCGACACCGAACTGGGCGACGTGCGCGGGCGCGAGGGCTTCTACCACTACCGGCAGTACTCCGCCGTCGAACTGGCCCGCACCCGCACCTTCGAGGACGTCTGGCACCTGATGCACCACGGCACGCTGCCGGACGCCGCCGCGCGGGCGGAGTTCACCGCGCGCACCGCCGCGGTGCGCGCCGCGCCCCCCGAGGTGCTGGCCGCGCTGCCCGCCGTGGCACGGGCCACCGCCGCGGCCGGTCCGCTCGCCGGGCTGCGCACCGCGCTCTCGCTGGCCGGAGCGGTGGCCGGCTTCGCGCCGCTGTACGACCTGACGCCCGAGCGACGGGCCGACGACGCGCTGGCCGCCTGCGCGCTGGTGCCCACCCTGGTGACCGCGCTGCACCGGCTGGGCCAGGGGCTCGAACCGGTGGCGCCCCGCGCCGACCTGCCGCACGCCGCCAACTACCTGTACATGCTCACCGGCGAGGAGCCGGACCCGGCCCGGGCCCGGGCGATCGAGCAATACCTCATGTCAACCATTGACCATGGATTCAATTCGTCAACCTTCACCGCCCGGGTGATCGCCTCCACCGGGGCCGATCTCGCCGCCTGCCTGACCGGGGCGATCGGCGCGCTCTCCGGTCCGCTGCACGGCGGCGCCCCCAGCCGGGCGCTCGACACCCTGGAGGCCATCGGCACCCCCGACCGCATCGACGCCTGGCTGCGCGAGCGGGTCCTGGCCGGGGAACGCCTGATGGGCTTCGGTCACCGCGTCTACCGCACCGAAGACCCTCGTTCCCGGCTGCTGAAGGAGGTCGCCCGCGGCTTCGGCGGACCTCTGGTCGACTTCGCGGTGGCCGTGGAGGAGCGTGCCGAGGCGATACTCGCCGAACTCAAGCCGGGCCGCGAACTCCACATCAACGTGGAGTTCTTCGCCGGGGTGGTGATGGAGCTGTGCGGGCTGCCACGCACGATGTTCACGCCGACGTTCGCCGTCGCCCGGGTCGTCGGCTGGAGCGCCAACATCCTGGAGCAGGCCGCGGACAGCAAGATCATCCGGCCCGCCGCCCGCTACGTCGGCCCGCCCCCGCCCGTGCCGGTCCCGGCCGCGTGAGGACGGGCGCGTGAGGCCACGGCCGCCCCGCTCACCCCTCGGCCAGCACCACCTCCAGTACCCGCGGCCCGTGCACCCCCTCCACCCGGTCCAGTTCGATGTCGCTGGTGGCCGACGGTCCGGAGATCCAGGTCAACGGGCGGGACGGCACCAGCCGTTCCAGCGCCTCCGGTACCGAGGCGACCACCTGCTCCGGCGCCCGCACCACGCAGACGTGGTGGTCGGGCACCAGGGTGATCGCCCGGCGCCCCTGGTCGGGGGAGGCGTCCAGCACCAGCGTGCCGGTCTCCGCGACCGCCACCGCGCAACCGGTCAGCACGCTGTCGACCAGGTCGAGCTGATGGGGCGTCAGGTGTGGATCGTCCCCGACGACGTCCATCCGGCGGCGGGCCACCGCCGTCCACCCCTCGGGGACGCCGGACGGCACCACCACGGTGCGCGACCCGCGTGCCTCCAGCAGCGCCGCCACCACGGCGGGCACCTCCCCGGCCGGACAACGGTGCACCACCGCCCGGTAGTCGGCGAGGTTGACGGCCAGCAGGCCGACCCGTTGGTCCGGGGTGAGGTCGCCGTGGGTACGCAGGTAGCCGCGGTCCACCGGCACGTCGCGGGGGCGTTCGGCGGCCGGGACGTCGGCCAGCGCGCGGCGGATCCGGCCGAGGATCACCTCCCGGCTGCCGGGACGGGGGGCGTCGGTCACCGGGTGCCCTCCTGCCGTCCGCCGCGGGTGCGCTGCCACCAGTCGCGGAACGGTTCCGCGGGCACCGCCGGCAGGTCACGCCCGCGCGACCAGGCGCCGGCCGGACCGGGCGACGGCAGCCGGGACGGGTGCGCGGCGCGGGTGCGGGAGGCGAGCCGTTCGGCGGCGCGCAGCGCCCGGGGGTGCTGGAACGCCCAGCGGGCCGCCCGCATCGCCGCCCGCTCCGCCGCGTGCCCCTTGGCCGGGCGGATCGTCACCCTGGCCCCCTGCCGGGTCACCGCACCGCCCTGCACCACCCGTTCCCGCAGGTGCACCAGGACCTCCGGGATGTCGATGGCCACCGGGCACACCTCGTAGCAGGCGCCGCACAGCGAGGAGGCGTACGGCAGCGAGGCGTCCAACGCCGTGGCCGTACCGCGCAGTTGGGGGGTGAGGATGGCGCCGATCGGCCCGGGGTAGGCCGAACCGTAGGCGTGGCCGCCGGCCCGCTCGTACACCGGGCACACGTTGAGACAGGCCGAGCAGCGGATACAGCGCAGCGCCTGCCGGCCGACCTGGTCGGCGAGGGCGTCGGTGCGCCCGTTGTCCAGCAGCACCAGATGGAACGCCCCGGGGCCGTCGCCGGCGGTGGTCCCCGTCCACATCGAGGTGTACGGGTTCATCCGCTCCGCGGTCGACGAACGCGGCAGCAACTGGAGGAAGACCTCCAGGTCACGCCAGGTCGGCACGACCTTCTCCAGGCCCACCACCGAGATCAGCGTCTCGGGCAGGGTCAGGCACATCCGCCCGTTGCCCTCGGACTCCACCACCACCAACGTGCCGGTCTCGGCCACCATGAAGTTGGCGCCGGAGACCGCCACCTTGGCCCGCAGGAACTTCTCCCGCAGATGCAGCCGGGCCGCCTCGGCGAGCTGCGCGGGGTCGTCGGTCAGCCCGTCCGGCGCCGGACGGCCCCAACGGGCCATGGTGCGCAGGAAGATGTCGCGGATCTCGCCGCGGTTGCGGTGGATCGCGGGGACCAGGATGTGCGACGGCCGGTCGTCGCCGAGCTGCACGATCAGCTCGGCCAGATCGGTCTCGTACGCGGTGATCCCGGCCGCCGTCAGCGCCTCGTTGAGGCCGATCTCCTGGGTGGCCATCGACTTGACCTTGACCACCTCGCGCTCGCCGGTGGCCCGCACCAGGCCGGTGACGATCCGGTTGGCCTCGGCGGCGTCGGCGGCCCAGTGCACCTGGCCGCCGGCCGCGGTGACCGACGCCTCCAACTGCTCCAGATAATGGCCGAGATGGCGCAGCGTGCGGTCCTTGACGGCGGCGCCGGCCGCCCGCAGCCGCGCCCAGTCGTCGAGTTCGGCGACGGCCCGGGCCCGCTTGGCGCGGATGGTGTGAGTGGCGTGGCGCAGGTTGCCGCGCAGCACCGGGTCGCCTACGGCGGACTCGGCGGCGCGCGGGAAGGCGGGCATGCCCAGCGGTACGGCGGTCATTGAACGCCTCCTTCCGTGCGGGACGGGCGGGCCGGGGCCGCGAGGGCGGGGCCGTCGGCCTCGGTGCGGGCCAGGATCTCGGCGAGGTGGAGCATCCGGGGGCCGCCGCCGAGCCGGCTCGCGGTGGCGCCGATGTGCGTCAGACAGGAGTTGTCGGCGGCGCACAGCACCTCGGCTCCGGAGGCCCGGGCACCGGCCACCTTGTCCCGCCCCATCGCCACCGACACCGCGGGGTTCTTCACCGAGAAGGTGCCGCCGAAGCCGCAGCACTCCTCGGCACCGGGCAGCTCGACCAGGGTGAGCCCGCGTACCGCGCGCAGCAGCCGCAGCGGCCGGTCGCCGAGCCCGAGCAGCCGCAGCCCGTGGCAGGTCGGGTGGTACGCCACGGTGTGCGGGAAGTACGCGCCGACGTCCACCACCCCGAGGACGTCGACGAGGAACTCCGACAGCTCGAACACCTTGGGCGCCACCGACGCCGCCAGCTCGGCCAGCCGGCCGCCCCGCCCCTCGGCGGCGGCCCGGGCACCGATCCGCGGGTAGGCGTCCCGGACCATCGCCGCGCACGAACCGGACGGGGCGACCACCGCGTCGTACCCGGCGAAGACCTCGGCGAAGCGGCGCAGCAACGGCTCGCTCTCGTGCCGGTAACCGGTGTTGTACTGCATCTGGCCGCAGCAGGTCTGCGCGGCCGGGAACTCCACCCGCACCCCGAGCCGCTCCAGCAGCCGGACCACCGCGCGCCCGGTGTCCGGATGGAGCGCGTCGTTGACGCAGGTGATGAAGAGGGCTACCCGCATGCTGCCTCCCGGGGGACGCGCGCCGCCGCCGGTGGTCCGCGGGGCGTTCCGCGATCTTGCCATGTGAAATTTACCCGCGGCCCGCAGACGCGGGACGGGGTCGCGGCGGAGAATGGCCGGTCCACGTCCCGCCGCAGAAGGATCCGCACGAGATGACCGGTTCGGCCCCGATAGCACAGTCCCGTCCCGCCGCCTCCCCGGCACGGCTGCCGGTGCGGCAGCTCGCCGCGGCCTCCGTCGGCAACGCCGTCGAGTGGTACGACTGGTACGCCTACTCCTTCCTCGCCGTCTACTTCGCCGGCCAGATCTTCCCCAAGGGCGCCGGCAACTCCCTGGTGCCGCTGCTGTCGACGTTCGCGGTCTTCGCGGTCGGCTTCTTCATGCGGCCGGTCGGCGGGCTGCTGATGGGCGCGGTGGCCGACCGGCTCGGCCGGCGGGCGGCGCTGAGTGTGACCATCGTGCTGATGGGCGGCGGCAGCCTGCTGGTTGCGGTGACGCCGACGTACACGAGCGCCGGTGTGCTGGGCCCGGTGGTGCTGGTGGTGGCGCGGCTGCTGCAAGGGCTGTCGGTGGGCGGGGAGTTCGCCGCGTCCACCACGTTCCTGGTGGAGTCGGCCGGTCCGGGCCGGCGCGGGCTCTTCTCCAGCTTCCAGTACGTGTCGACCACCGCCGGGCAGCTCGTCGCCTCCGGGCTCGCGGCGCTGCTCGCGCAGGTGCTGACCGACGCGCAGATGACCTCGTGGGGCTGGCGGGTGGCGTTCGCCGTGGGCGCGGTGATCTCGCTGGTCGGGCTGTGGATCCGGCGCGGCGCGGTGGAGACCCGCAGTGAGGAGCAGCAGCGGGCGCCGCGCCCCGGGCTCTTCGAGGCGCTCCGCCGCCACCCCCGCCAGTCGTTGCTGATCTGCGGCATCACGGTCGGCGGCACCATCGCGTACTACACCTGGACCACCTATCTGCCGACCTACGCCACCGTCCACGCGGGGCTCGGCAAGGGGGACGCGCTGACCGCGGGCACCATCACGCTGGCGTTCTTCGCGGTGCTCCAGCCGCTCGGCGGGATGCTCTCCGACCGGATCGGCCGCAAGCCGCTGCTGATCGGCTTCGCGGTGGGGTTCGCGGTGCTGGTGGTGCCGCTGCTGCACCTGCTCACCGGTTCGCTGCTGTCGCTGGTGCTGGTGGGGTGTGCGGGGATGGTGCTGCTCACCGGCTACACCTCGGTGGCTGCCGCGGTCAACGCCGAGGTCTTCCCGGCCCGGGTGCGCGCCGCGGGCATCGGCTTCCCCTACTCGCTGACGGTGGCGGTCTTCGGCGGTACGGCGCCGTACGTCGGCACCTGGTTCCAGCAGGCCGGCCACGCCGAGTGGTTCCCGTGGTACGTGGCGGTGCTCTGCCTGGTCTCGGCCGCCGTCTACGTGGTGCTGCCGGAGACCGCGGGGCGTCCGCTGGACCGCTGAGCCGCGCGGGCGGCGCCCCGCCACCCCGGGACGAGGGGTGGGGGGCGCCGTTCCGTCGCGTCAGGTCAGCTCAGATCAGCCAGCCCAGGAAGTGCAGGACGCCGGCGAGCAGGCTGGTGACGAGGTTCATCGGGTTTCTCCTTGCGCATAGCGTTGTGGGACCGAACTCCCCGGCGCAGTAAGGGACATGGCCGGGGTGGTGCCGGTGACGGTCCGCGGCTCGTCACCCGCACACCGCAAGCATCACCGGCCCCGGTGGTGCCGTGGGGCCACTTGGGTGTCAGTACACGCGTTCTGGCGAACGTTCGCTCCCGTGTTCGTGTGTTCGGTCGCCGATCCCGAGCAGCGCGGTGATCTCCCGCACCGCGGCGCGCCCGGCCCGGTTGGCGCCGATCGTGCTCGCCGAGCCGCCGTAGCCGATGAGGTGGACGCGCGGGTTCTTGACCACCCGGGTGCCGGCCATCCGGATCCCGCCGCCGGGCTCCCGCAGCCGCAGCGGGGCGAGATGGGCGAGGTCGGCGCGGAACCCGGTGGCCCACAGGATCACGTCGGCCTCGATCTCGCGTCCGTCGGCCCAGGCCACGCCGTCCGGGGTGACCCGGTCGAACATCGGCAGCCGCCGGAGCACCCCGGCCGCCCGGGCCCGTTCGACCGCCGGGGTCGAGGTCAGCCCGGTGACGGAGACCACGCTGCGCGGCGGGAGCCCGCGCCGGGTGCGTTCCTCGACCCGGGCCACCGCGTCCCGGCCGCGCCCGGCGTCGAACGGGCCGGTGACGAAGACCGGCGGGCGCCGGGTGACCCAGGTGGTACGGGCCGCCACGCCGGCCAGCTCCAGCAGGTGCTGGGTGCCGGAGGCGCCGCCGCCGACCACGATCACGCGCTGCCCGGCGAACTCCTCCGGCCCCCGGTACCCGGCGGTGTGCAGTTGGCGTCCCCGGAAGCTCTCCTGGCCGGGGTAGTGCGGCAGGAACGGGCGGTCCCAGGTGCCGGTGGCGTTGATCAGCGCCCGCGCCGACCAGGTTCCGGCGGCGGAGACCACCAGCAGCCGGCCGTCCGGTGCGGCACGCACCTCGCCGACGTGCACCGGGCGGCGTACCCGCAGGCCGAAGGCGTCCTCGTAGGCCGCGAAGTAGCCGGCCACCACCTCGGCGGCCGGGCGCCCCTCGTCGGCCCCGGTCAGCGCGAGCCCCGGCAGGTCGTGCACCCGGTGCGCCTTGCCGTACGTGAGCGTGGGCCAGCGGAACTGCCAGGCGCCGCCGGGGCCGGGGGAGTGGTCCAGCAGCACGAAGTCCGTCCCCGGCCGCAGTCCGGCGCGGCGCAGGAAGTAGCCGGCCGACAGCCCCGCCTGGCCGGCCCCGATGACGGCGACCTCGACCTCGGTGACGGCCCCGGTGGCCCCCGGTGCCTCGGCGTCCGCAAAGTAGTTCACGTTTCTACCAACGTCGGGCGGCCCCGTGGGCTTCCCGCCGCGCCGCCCGGTACGGCGGCCCGCGTCCCCGGGGTCAGGACATGATCCACGCGTACGTCCGGGCGGCGTCGAACTCCCGTTGCCCGCCCGGGAAGAGCAGGTCCGCCGAGGCGAACGCCGGATCGTCCGCCTGCTCGGGCAGATACGGTACGGCGACGCACCGCATGCCGGCCCGGGCCGCCGCCGTCACACCCGGCGCCGCGTCCTCCAGCACCACGCACCGCTCCGGCGCCACGCCCAGCCGCTCCGCCGCGGCCAGGAAGACGTCCGGGGCCGGCTTGCCGTGCTCCACCTGCTCCGCCGAGACGGTCAGCGCGAACGCCCCGTCCAGCCCGGTGCCGGCCAGCACCGCGCGGATCGCCCGCGGCGACGAACCCGAGGCGACCGCCATCGGCACCCCGGCCGCCCGCAGCCGCTCCACCAGCTCACGCATCCCCGGGAACGCCCGCACCGTGCGCCCCGCCAACTCCAGGTAGATCCGGTTCTTCCCGGCCAGCAACTCCTGAACCGGGGCCGCGATCCGGTACTCCGCGCGCAGCGCCGCCAGCGTCTCCTCGGTGCCGATGCCGACGAACCGGGCGTGGTGCTCCCACGAGTAGCCGTCCACCCCGTACCGGGCCAGCAGTTGCCGGCCCGCCTCGTAGTACGCCGGCTCGCTGTCCACCAGCGTGCCGTCCAGATCGAAGATGACCGCGCGGGTGTCCATGGCCACCAGCTTGCCAAGCGCGGCTCAGCCGGCCGGACCCGGGTCGCCCGGCGGCGTGCGGTGGGCCGGGGTGTGCCGGGGTGCCGGCCGCGCCGCGCCCCGCCCCACCGACTCGACCAGTGGCAGCATCCGGTGCGGCACCCGCTCCCTCAGCACCACCTCGGTACGGGTGCGGACCACGCCGGGCATGCTGATCACCCGCTGGATGACGTCCTCCAGATGCGTGTTGTCGCGGGCTGCCACCCGGGTGAGGAGGTCGCCGTCGCCGGTGACCGAGAAGACCTCGATGATCTGCGGCACCGCGGCCAGCCGCGCCCCGACGTCGTTGAGGTTGCCCTGGGTCACCTCGATCCGCAGGAACGCCGTCACCGGGTGGCCCAGCGCGGCCGGCGACAGCCGGGGCCCGTAACCGGTGATCACCCCGTCCCGCTCCAGCCGGTCCAGCCGCGCCTGCAAGGTGCCCCGGGCCACGCCCAGGATGCGGGCGTACTCCCGGACGCTGGTTCGCGGCTGCTCCAGCAGCAACCGCAGGATCCTGGCGTCCAGCTCGTCCACGGCCATGGCGCGGCGGTCTCCTAGGTCCTGGCGTGCGGGGTCGGGCGCTGCGACTCTACCAACGGCCCGCCCGCCCCGGCGGTCCCCGCCGCGACCTGGGCCGTTGGCCCGCCCCTGGCCGTGCCGGCCCCGCCCGTGCTGGGCCAATGGCACATCCTGCGAGCGATCTCTTGAGCCAGTGGGGCCACGGGTGCTGTCATGGAGGGGTCGATGGCGCTGCGGATCCCGCGGCGCCTTTTTCATATCAGGACGTACCGAGACACCCAGGGGGCGGAAAGCTGTGCTCAAGAGGATGTTGGTGGCTCCGGATCCGGGGCGGACGCGGCTGCGTGCCGCGCTGCGGGCCGTCCTCGGCGTGGGTGCGGCGGTGACCTCGTCCTACCTGGTCGGCCACACCCTGCCGGGGGCGATCGTCGGCGGACTCGCCGCGCTGCTCGCGCTCTTCACGGTGGCCGACGCCGGGGTGCGGGCGCAGGCGGTCACCACCGTGCTGCTGCCGGTCGTCGGCGCCCCGGTGCTGGCGCTCGCCACCGCGCTGCACACGGTGCCATGGGCGCGGGACGCCGCGTTCCTCGCCGTGGTCGGCGCCGGGGTCTACGCCCGCCGCTGGGGAGCCCGGGGCAACGCGCTGGGGATCTTCGCGTTCATGGCGTTCTTCATGGCGCAGTTCCTGCGGGCCGTCCCCGGCCAACTGCCCGCGCTCTACGCCGCCATGGCGACCGGACTGATCGCCTCCGCGGCGGTCCGCTTCGGGGCGTGGTGCTACGAGCGGCGGCAGCCGCCGCCCGTCGTCCTCACCCCGCCGGGCGGGCGCGGACTGGCCCGGGTCACCACCCGCCAGGCCGTCCAGGCCACCCTCGCCTGCGCCTTCGCGCTCGGCGCCGGACAACTCGTCTCCCAGCAGCGCTGGTACTGGGCGGTGGTCACCGCGTGGTGGATCTTCGTCAACACCTCCTCGCGCGGTGAGACGCTGGTCCGCGGCTTCCGCCGGGTCCTCGGCACGGTGACCGGCATCGTGGCGGGGCTGGTGGTGGCCGTTCCGCTGAACGGCGCCCCGGTGCCCACCCTGGCGCTCGTCGCCGCCTGCGTCTTCGGCATCTTCTACGCCGCCCCGGTCTCCTACAGCTGGATGATGTTCGCGGTGACCTCGATGGCCGGGCTGCTCTACGGGCTCCTCGGGGTCCTCACCCCGGACCTGCTCGTCCTGCGGCTGACCGAGACCGGGGTGGGGGCGCTCGGCGCGGCGCTCGCCGTGGCCCTGGTGCTCCCGGTCACCACGCACGCCACCACGGACGCCTGGATCCGCCGCACCCTGCACGCGGTGCGGGACGCCACCGTCGCGGCCGGGTCGGCGCAGCCGCTCCACCCGCACATCGCCCGGCTCGACCTGCTGCTCGGCCGGGTCCGCCTGACGCTGGCGCCCCTGGTGCACCCGCTCAGCCCGCTGCGCGCCCGCAAGGCCCGGGCTCGCCGGGTGCTCGCGCTGCTCGACGACTGCGCGCGGCAGGTCCGCGGACTCGCCGGGGCCGTCGCCGAGCACGCGGCCGGCCACGACGAGGTGCTGGTGGCCGCCTGCGCCCGGGTGGAGACGGCCGTGCTGCGGCTGCTCGCCCCGCACGAGGCGGCCGATGCGGCCCACCACCCGGCCGGTGCGCCCGCCGTGGACCACCCGGCCCTGGTGCATCTGCACGGCCTCGAAGCCGCGCTGCGCGAACTCCACGCCCCGCTCAACGCCGCGCCCCGCCCGGCGCTGGCCGCCTGACGCCCCGGCGGCCGGTGCGCCATCCGCGTGATTCTCTCCACCGAGGGGTTTTTCCGCAGCCGGTCCGACAATGCCGTCGGAGAATGCACGCGTACCACGGCGGCGAAAACGCCGGGGTAGCGGGACGCCGAAACGACAAGGAGCGACCAGTGAGAAGAGTCGTGCACGCCGGAACCGTCTTCGGCGCCTGCGGGCTGATCCTGGCGGGCGCCGGGGCCGCGCACGCCCAGACCGGGCCGGAGCCGTCGTCCCTGCTCTCCTCCGTACTCGGTGCCGACGTCGGCACCCTCACCGCCATGACGTCCGGCGTCATCTGCAACAACCGGCTGGCCGACATCCATTACAAGTCGCCGGTCTACAAGTCGCCGATGCCCCACCCCTGCGTCAACGGCCCGGTGCACAGCGGGAACAGCGTCAACAGCGGGAATTTCATCAACCACGGAAATCCCAACAGCAGCGGCAACATCGACAACACCAACGGCTCCACCAACAGCCACAACGCCTCCACCGGCAACACCGCCGGCAGCACCAACGCCGTCCAGAACCTCCTGGGCGGCCTGGTGCCGCGGCTGTAGCCGGCCCGCGACGGGAGCGATCGTCCGCCCGGACCGGGGGACGGCCGCTCCCGCCCGGTCGTCACAGCCGCTGCACGCCCTTGTGGGTCGCCTGCAGGACGTTGTCGCTGTGCTGGGTGTTCTTGATCGTGTTGTCCACGTTGACGCTGCCGTTGATATTGGTCGGGCCGCCGCTGTCGTTCGGGCTGCCGTTGATGTAGACGTTCTGCGCGTCCTTCACATTCCCGCTGTCCACCGCGCCGTTGATACAGAATTCCGCTCGCTTTCCGCAACGGAATTCGGAGCTGAGATCTCCGTAACTGTCGCCGTGCCATCCACCGTCGTCGGAATCGAGCAGCCAGCCGCCATGCCACCCGGCAGCGGACGAAGTGCCCCCCGCGGCCAGCAGCAATCCGCCGGCCGCCGCCATCATCACGCTGATGCGTGCGAAATTCCTCACCGTGCGCTCCTCGCCCTCGCGGTGTGCAAGACGCGGTCTTGTTACAGTGCGCCGCCGCGTTCACCAAGTCTGGGATTCGGCCCGTCGGTCGCGTTCACTCGCTCCGACCGCCCCTTTTCACCCCGACGGCCCTTCGCCGCCCTGGGCACGCCCGGCGGCCCGCGTACTACCGTCTGCTGCGGCAGCCGTACCGCGTCACCGGCGGCTACGGGCATCTACGGACACGTACGTGCAGGCGTACAGGGGACGGAACTTCGTGACCGGCAGCGGACAGCGGGCGTACATCGGATCGTTCACCTCGGCCGGCGGGGCCGGGATCACCGTGGCGGCGGTCGACCCGGCCGACGGCTCCCTCACCGTGACCGGCCGCACCGACGCCGTGCCCGACCCTTCCTTCCTCGCCCTGTCGCAGGACGGCGGCGTGCTCTACGCGGTCAGCGAGCAGGAGGAGCACGGTCAGGCCGCCGCCTTCTCGCTGCGCGACCCGGACGCCCCCGCGCTGCTGGCCCCGGCCGTGCGGGTCGGCGGCGGCGCCCCCACCCACCTGTGCCTCTACGACGGCCACCTGATCACCGCCAACTACGCCGGCGGCAGCGTCAGCGTGCTCTCCCTCGACCCCGAACAGGCCCCCGCCGCGCTCCGCCACGTCCTGCGGCACGAGGGCGACGGCCCGCACCCGGAGCGTCAGGAGGGCCCGCACGCGCACGCGGTCACCCCGGACCCGCGAGGGCGCACCCTGCTCACCGTCGACCTGGGCACCGACTCGGTGCGGGTGTGCGCCCTCGACCCGGCCACCGGCGAACTGCGGGTACGGCGCCAGACCGCGCTGCGCCCCGGCAGCGGCCCGCGCCACCTCACCTTCCACCCGGCCGGCCACCACGCCTACGTCGTCGAGGAACTCGGGGCCGGCATCACCGTCGCCGCCTGGGACGGCGAGACCCGCGAACTGCGCCCCACCGGCCACACCCAGCCGCTCGGCGAACCCGGCACCGACCACCCCTCGGAGATCGTGCTCGCCCCCGACGGCCGCTTCGCCTGGGTCGCGGTACGCGGCCGGGACGAGATCGCGGTCCTGGCCGTGAGCCCGGACGGCGGCCGGCTGGAGCTCACCGGGCGCACCGGATGCGGCGGTTCGTGGCCGCGCCACCTCACCCTGGACCCGGCCGGGCGCCGGCTGTACGCGGCCAACGAACGCTCCGGCGAGGTGACCTGGTTCGACCTCGACCCGGCCACCGGGACCCCGCACCGGTCCGGCACGCTGCCGGTCGCGGCGGCCTCCTGCGTGGTCTTCCGCTGACCGGATGCGGCCGTCGAGCCGGACGGCCGGGGACGCGCACATGTCGTCCCCGGCCGTTTGGTGCGGTCACGCCGCGCCGGTCAGTGGGCCGGCGCGCTCTGCGGTGCCTGCGGGGCGAGGCCCAGCACCGTGGTGTACTTCGCCAGCACCAGCTTGCCCACCGCCGGGTAGGCGCCCAGCGGCTCGCAGGTGTCGCAGCCGGCCTGCTCGGCGGCGGAGGCCAGCAGCCCCTCGGGGAGTTCGGGGCCGACCACGCAGGGCGCCAGCGCCAGCCGGGTCGAGCCGGAGGCCCGCAGCTGCTCGGCGACGGCGGCGACCGAGCCGTCCACGTCGAGCCCGGCCGCCAGCACCGGCACCGCGAGCCGCGCGGCCAGCAGCAACCCGGTGACACCGGCCGCCGACACCGCCTCCTGGCCGCCGGTGGTGACCAGCACGATGCCGTCGGCCGCGGTGGCCACGGTGAACAGCCGGGCCCGGTCCGCGCGGGCCAGCCCGGCCTCGGAGAGCCGTACGTGCAGCGCCTCGGCGAGCAGCGGGTGCGGACCGAGCGCGTCGGTCACCTCCGCGGTCACCCCGCTGTCCGCGACCGCCTGCGCCACCCGGGCCAGCACCGCCGGCTCCGGCCCGGCCAGCAGCGGCACGACGACCGCCGCCGGGACGCCGTCCTCCCGCTCCTCGGCACCGGCCCCGGCCAGCACGTCACGCAGCGCCGGGAACGCCTCGTCCTCCCCGGGGGCGTCCAGGTACCCGATCCGCGCGTCCAGCCCGGACAGTTCGGAACGGGCTATGCTCACGACCTCCTCGACGAGCGAGCGGATCGCGGCGGAGGGGGCGCCGGGGACGGCGAGGACCAGGGCGGGCGCGCCCTGCGGGGCGGCCAGCGGCTCCGGCCGCCGGTGCCGTCCAGGCTGTCGTGGACGCGGCATTCGTACGGGCAGGCCAGGTGCGGGGCCAGTGGCTGAGCTCATGGCCTCGCATGCTAACGGTTTTGTGCGTTCCGGTGTTCGGGCGGGTGGCGTGGTGCTGCGGAAGGTCCCGTTTGGTCCGGATCGTCGGCAACGTGCGGGCGGGCGGCCCCGGTTCAGTGCAGCGTCAGCAGCCGGGGGTCGGCCGGCAGCATCGGCCCGCCGTGCGCCAGCGCCGCCGCGATCCGCACCGCGCCCAGCAGCGGATCGCCGTCGGCCGCCACCAGTCGTGCCCCGGGCGCCGCGTGCGGCGCCAGCTCGCGCACCGGGCCGAGCAGCGGCTCGCCGAGGTTCAACAGCCCGCCGGTGAGCGCCAGTTCCCACCCGTCCCCGGTCCGTACCGGCTCCGGCCGCACCGCCGCCGCCGCGTCCAGCAGATGGCGGGCCGCCTGCCGCAGGATCCGCGCCGCCACCGGGTCGTGCGCCGCGCACCGCCCCACCTCGGGGGCGAACGACGCCAGCACCGCCGCCCGGTCGGCGCGCGGATAGAGCGTCCCCGGCAACTCCGGCGCCGGGCCGAAGCGCGCGGTCAGCCGGTCCAGCAGCGCCGCCGAGCCCTCCGGGCGCCCGTCGTGGGCGCGCAACGCCGCCTCCAGACCGGCCCGGCCGATCCAGGCACCGCCGCCGCAGTCGCCGAGCAGGTGTCCCCAGCCGTCGGCGCGCCGCCACCCCCCGCCGCCCGGTTCGGCGCCGAGCGCGACCAGCCCCGTCCCGGCCGCGACCACCACCCCGCGCCGCACGCCCAGCGCTCCGGCGTAGGCGGTCACCGCGTCGGCCGCCAGCGCCAGCCGGCCCACCCCGAGGCCGTTCCGCAGCGCGGCCGGGAGCCGTTCACGCACCGCGGTGCCGAGGGAGGCCAGCCCGGCGGCGCCGATCGTGGCGGCGGCGATCCGGGGCCGTCCGGCCCGCGCCGTCAACTCCTCGGCCACTGGGAGGACATGGGCCAGCAGCCGCTCGGCGTCGAGGCCGCGCGGACCGACGGGCACCGGATCGGACACGGCACGGGTGAACGCCGGATCGGCCGTCACCGGCTCGCCCGGCGCGGGCAGCGCGGCCAGCGTGATCCGCACGCCGGAGCCACCGGAGTCGACCCCCAGCACCCGGTCGCCGCCCATGGTCAGCGGCTGTCCTGCTTCAGCGCGGTGTCCACGGTGAGCGCGGAGGCGACCACCATGCTCAGCAGCGGATCGGCCAGTGGGCGGTGGATCTGGAGCACGTAGTTGTCGGCCGTGGTGAAGACCGCCTTGGCCAGCCCCTCCCAGGTCTTGGTGATCCGGGCGACCTCGGTGTCGGTGTGGTCGACGACGGAGAAGTTCCAGGCCCGCCAGTTCTCCGCCTTGATGGCGCCGATCTGCCGACCGTCGGCCACGAAGCCGAAGTTGATCTTCCCGAAGACGTTCTGCTGCACGATCTCGCCGAGCTGGCCGCCGTCCGCGCGCTGCACGAGCATCTTGGACTTGATGAACTTCGCCGGCCGGGTGAGCATCAGCACCGGCTGCCCGTAGGCGTCGCGCACCTCCAGCCGGTGGGTCAGGAACTGGTCGACGTTGGACAGGAACCGCACCACCTTGCGGGCGGCGCTCTGCCCGACCTCGGCCACCGAGCCGATCTGCCGTCCGGCCTGGTCGAAGACGCTGTACTCGTTGCTGACCTCGATCAGCTTGGCCTTCTGGTTGACCACCAGCACCGGCTCGGTGAAGAGCGTCCCGCCGCCGCCCGCGGTGGGCGCCACGCCCGCCTGGTGCTGCACCTGGCGCTGGATCCGCGCCGGGTCGTGCGCCCCGTCGACCCCCAGCTCCCACGGGTTCTCCCGCTGCGGCATCCCCTGCGGGGCGCCCGGGTGCGGCGGCATGGCGGGCGGCTGCGGTGCCTGGGCCTGCGGTGCCGGGAACTGCGCTGCCTGGGCCTGCGGTGCCTGGGCCTGCGGGACGGGCTGCGGCTGCGCGGCCGGCGGGGCCTGCGGTGCCGGCTGCCGCTGCGGCACGGCGGCGTGGACGTGCTCGGTCCACTGCGAGCCGTCCCACCAGCGCAGGTCCGGCGTACCGTGCGGGTCCGCGTACCAGCCGGCCGCAGGGGAATTCGAATGCGTGCTCACGCCGCGCAGACTACCTTCCCGGCGTCGTCACGGCAGGCGCCAGTCCACCGGCTCGGCACCCTGGCGGACCAGCAGTTCGTTGGCCCGGCTGAACGGCCGCGAGCCGAAGAAGCCGCGGTCGGCGGACATCGGCGACGGGTGCGCCGACTCGATGGCCGGCAACTGGCCGAGCAGCGGGCGCAGATTGCGCGCGTCCCGCCCCCACAGGATCGACACCAGCGGCGTACCACGGGCCACCAGCGCCCGGATCGCCTGCTCGGTGACCTCCTCCCAGCCCTTGCCGCGGTGGGCGGCGGGGCGGCGCGGGGCGGTGGTCAGCGCCCTGTTGAGCAGCAGCACACCGTTGCGGGTCCACGGCGTCAGATCCCCGTTGGACGGCGGCGGATGGCCCAGGTCCTGCTGGTATTCCCGGAAGATGTTCACCAGGCTGCCCGGCAGCGGCCGCACGTCCGGGGCGACCGAGAAGCTCAGCCCCACCGCGTGACCCGGCGTCGGATACGGATCCTGCCCGACGATGAGCACCCGCACCTGTTTGAACGGCTGCTGGAAGGCGCGCAGCACATGCTGTCCGGCGGGCAGATACGTGCGTCCCGCGGCGATCTCGGCGCGCAGGAAGTCGCCCATCGCGGCGATCCGGTCCGCCACCGGCGCGAGCGCCTCGGCCCAGTCCGCCTCGACGATCTCGTTCAAGGGTCGTCCAGCCACGGTGGGTCACTCTACTGGCCCACCGGGCCTCCCCGCCGCCGCGCCGGTCAGTGCGCCCGGTGGTAGGGGTCCGGCACCGGGAGCGGGGCGCCGAGGGCGGCGGCGGCACGCTGCGGCCAGTAAGGGTCGCGCAGCAGTTCACGGCCGAGGAGCACCGCGTCGGCCTCGCCGTTGGCGACGATCTTGTCGGCCTGGCCGGGCTCGGTGATCAGGCCGACGGTGGCCACCGGCAGCCCGGTCTCGTTCCTCACCCGGGTGGCGAACGGCACCTGGTAGCCCGGGGCGACCGTGATGGCGGCGTTCGGGGCGTTGCCGCCGGTGGAGACGTCCAGCAGATCGACGCCACGGGCCCGCAGGTCACCGGCGAAGCGCACGGTGTCGTCGCCGGTCCAGCCGTCCCGCTCGTCCTCGGGGTTCTCGGTGAGCCAGTCGGTGGCGGAGATGCGGAAGAACAGCGGCAGTTCCTCCGGCCACACCGCGCGGACCGCGTCGACCACCTGGAGCGGGAAGCGCGTGCGGTTCTCGTACGAGCCGCCGTACTCGTCGGTGCGGCGGTTGGTGTACGGGGAGAGGAACTCGTTGATCAGGTAGCCGTGGGCGCCGTGGATCTCGACCACCTCGAACCCGGCCGCCAGCGCCCGCCGGGCCGCCTCGGCGAACTGCTCGGTGAGGCGCGCGATCTCCGCCACGGTCAGCTCCCGCGGCGTGGGGTGGCCCTCGGTGAACGGCAGCGGGCTCGGCGCGACCGGGGTCCAGCCGTACCCCTGGCCGGGGGCGATCGGGGCGCCGCGGTCGACCCAGGTGCGCTCGGTCGAGGCCTTGCGCCCGGCGTGGGCGAGCTGGATGCCGGGGGTGGCGCCCTGTGCCTTGAGGAAGCCGGTGATCCGGCGGAACGCCTCGGTCTGGGCGTCGTTCCACAGGCCCAGGTCGTAGGGGCTGATGCGGCCTTCCGGGCTCACCGCGGTGGCCTCGGTGAGGATGAGCCCCGCGCCGCCGGCCGCCCGGGAGGCCAGGTGCTGGAAGTGCCAGTCGGTGGGCACGCCCTGGCCGGGGCCCTCCGGCGCCGCGGAGTACTGGCACATCGGTGCCATCCAGACCCGGTTGCGCACGGTCACGGATCGCAGGGTGTACGGCTCGAACAGGGTGCTCACGATGACGCGTTCTCCTCGTTGCGGGGCCGGCGGACGATCGCCGAGGCGTACGACGATAACTCTCGTACTACGGCAACTGTCAAACTACGACGCTCCTCGTACCAGCCGCTACCATGGGGACATGCCGTCTTCCCCGCCCCCGGCCGGCCGGACCCTGCCCCACCCCGGCCGCGACGAGATCCGCCTGGAGGCGGTGCTGCACGCGCTGTCGGACCCGATGCGGCTGCGCGTGGTGCGCGCGCTGGCCGCCGCCGAGGCCGAAATGGCCTGCTCCGAGGTGGAGTTGACGGTGAGCAAGTCGACCTCCACGCACCACTTCCGGGTGCTGCGCGAGGCCGGGGTGATCTGCCAGTGCTACCGGGGCACCGCCAAGATGAACGGGCTGCGCCGGGACGATCTGGAGGCGCTCTTCCCCGGGCTGCTCGACGCGGTGCTGGCCGCGGCCGAACGGCAGGCGTCGCCGGCCGCCGCCGGTACGCGCTGACCGGCGCCGGTCACCCCACCTTGGCCGCGGCCAGCAGCCCCGGCCAGTCGGGGATCTTCACCGGGCCGCGCTCCAGCCGCCGGCCGAGTTCGCGCTCGGCGGCCTCGATCGCCTGCCACCCCGGCCACCCCACCGGGGAGGCCCCCAGCGCCCGCAGCCCCGCCAGCGGATCACCGGGCAGCGGACGTCCGCGCAGCTCGTCGGCGTCGGCCAGCAGCGCGGCCACCGTCTCCTTGGCGCACGGACGGTTGCTGCCGATCACGCCGGTCGGGCCGCGTTTGATCCACCCCGCGACGTACTCGCCCGGGGAGCGCCGGCCGTCCCGCAGCACCCGGCCGCCCTCGTTGGGCACCACCCCCCGCTCGGCGTCGAACGGCAGCCCGGCCGGCGGAGCCCCGCGGTACCCCACCGAACGCAGCACCAGCCCGGCCCCGAACCACTCGGTGCGTCCGGTGCCGCGCACGCCGCCGTCCCCGTCCGGCACGGTGCGCTCGAAGCGGACCCCGGTCACCCGGCCGCCGGCCCCGGTGATCTCCTCGGGGCGCAGGTAGAAGCGCAGATGGATGCGACGGCCCCGGTCACCGGCCACAGCGTGGTCGGCCGGAGCGCGGTCGGCCCACCCCCGCAGCACCTCCAGGTTGCGCCGGGCCGTCGCGGAGAGCGCCGCCGGATCGGCCCGCCCCGACACGTACGGGTCCAGCGCCAGCTCCTCGGGGTCGACCACCACCTCGGTGTCCGGCAGCAGCCCCAGCTCACGCAGTTCCTTGGTGGTGAACTTGGCCTGCGACGGACCGCGCCGGCCCACCATGTACACGTCCCGGATCCGGCTTCCGGCCAGCGCCCGCAGCGCCGCCTCCGGCACGTCGGTACGGCGCAGCTCGGCCGCGCCGCGCGCCAGCATCCGCGTCACGTCGACCGCCACGTTGCCCACCCCCACCACCACCGCGGCATCGGTGTCCAACGGGAACCTCTCGTGCGGCGCGTCGGGGTGCGCGCTGTACCAGGAGACGAAACGGGTGGCCGGGAAGCTGCCCGCCAACTCCTCACCGGGGACGCCCAGTTGCCGGTCGGTGGCGGCGCCGACGCAGTAGACCACCGCGTGGTAGAGGCGCAGCAGGTCGGCCGGGGCCGGCCCCGGCGCGTCCAGCCCCACCGCCACGTTGCCGACGAACCGCACCGAGGGCTCCTCCAGCACCCGGCGTAGCGCGCCCTGCAACGACTTGATCTTCTCGTGGTCGGGGGCCACGCCGTACCGCACCAGCCCGTACGGGCACGGCAGCCGGTCGAGCACGTCCACCGCGACATCCGGCACGGACGTGGAACGCAGCAGGGAATCGGCGGTGTAGACCCCGCTGGGCCCGGATCCGACAACGGCGACTCGCAGCACGGCCGGCTCCTTTCCGGCGGTTGGTCCGGAAAGTCCGCCGGTGACCCCAGCATGGCACCGGGAGGACCGGGACGGGAGAGCCGCAGGGGTCGTCCCCGGCGCGTGTCCGCCGTACCCCGGCGCACCACGGCGCACCCCGCGCTCACGGCGGAGCCGCGCGCTCCCCGGGCTACGGAGTCTCGGCCGGGCCCGGTACGCCACCGCCCCGGCGCCGGGCGGGCGGGCCCAGCTCGCCGCAGTCGTCCGCGTCCGGGGCCCGTACCTCGTACGGCACCGGACGCCACGGCCGGGGCGGGTCGCCCTCCGGGGGGACGCCCAGCTTCCAGTCGAGGCCGTACCGCTGGAACAGTTCGGCACGCAGGCTGGCCAGCGGCATCGGGGCGCCGGGCAGCAGCAGCGCCACCACCGCGCCCATCAACAGCGCGCGCAGCAGCCGGTATTCGGCCGCCGGGTCGCTCGGGCCGCGCCGGGCCACCGTGTCCTGGAGCAGGGCCGCCAGCTTCTGCTGCTCGGGGCACTGGATGAAGCCCTCGTGCTGGAGGATGGAGGCCATGTGGGTCCGCATCACGGTGGCGTGACTGGCCGTCAGCCCGAGGATCGCGTCGACCGCGCGGGCCATCCGCTCGTCCGCGTCCTCGCTGCGCGGCTCCCGTTCCAGCGCGGCGGCCAGCGTCAGATGCATCAGCCGGTGCACCGCCGACTGGACCAGCGGACGCTTGCCGGGGAAGTAGTACGAGACCAGACCGCGGGCGGTGCCGGCGCGGTCGGCGATGTCGGCCAAGGTGGTGGCCTCGTAGCCGCGTTCGTCGACCAGTTCCAGCGTCGCCTGGAGCAGCCGTTCCCGGGAACGGCGCCGCAATTCTTCATTGACCGCTGGGCTTCGCGGGGACATGCTGTAACTCCGGCGTTGACTGGCTCAGAGCCAATATACTCAGCGTCGTGCCTCGGGCCCCGGAGCAGCGGGGGTCACGAGGCCCGGCTGCGTACCGGGCGACGCGGGGGATCGCCCGGTAACGCGGCCAGGTACCGGCCCCGCCACCGGGGCGGTCGCGCCGACCCGCGCCCCGCCACCCCCCGTCGTGCCCTCCGGCCGTCCAGGACATCGTCCGTCGTGTGGCCATCGTCCCCCCCAACCGCCTCGCGTGCCGCCGGTTCGCCGACGGCCCGCCGTGATGCGGCGGGAAGACCGTCCACCGTCGCGGCACGAGACCATCATGCCCGAGAGCACCGGGCCGTGACATGGTCCGGCCGGTGCTCCTCCGCCGCTTTCCACCCGGCCGTATTCCTCGGGACGCCGCCGGTGACCGGTACGGTTCCGCGCGCCCCGGGACATCGCGCGCCCTCCGCCCGATCGGCATCACCCCGGGCAACCTCACCCGCGCGGCCCGCCGGGCGGGACGCCACGACCCGGCGCGGGCACACTGGCCGGAGCAGACCGCCCTCCCGACCACGCGGAACCCGAGGAGACCGGATGGCCCGTCAACATCCCTCGGCCGCCGCCCGGTCCGGCCCGGCGAGCCGCCGCGCCCTGCTGCTCGGCGCGGCCGGGGCCACCGCCGCCGCGCTCACCGGCTGTTCCGGCGGCACCGGTCCGGTCCGGCACCCGGGCGCCCCGACGCCGTCCGCGCTGCCGCCCACCACGCCCTGGCGGCCGTCCCCCTCCGACGTGCGCCCCGCCGTCAAACTCCGTGCCGTGCAGGTCGTCGAGGCCCTCGGCGCCTGGCCGCCCGGCGGCGCCGGGGCCGCGCACGCCCGGGCCAGGGTCGCCGCGCTCGGCCTGCCCGCCGCCCTCGCCGGCCAGGCCGGACCGCTCGCCCCCGAGGCCGACGCCGCCGCGCTCCAGGTGGTCACCGCGCAGTACGGCGGCGTCCTCGCCGACTCCGCCAGCGTGCTCGTCGTCTGCCGCCAGTGGACCCGCTCCGGCGCCGGATCCGTCACCGCCGGCGGCACCACGGTGGACGTCCGGCTGCGGGCCGGGCAGCCACGCTGGACCGTCACCGAGCTGCGTCCGGCCCGGCCCGGCCCCCCGGCCGCCACGCTGCCCGAAGCCGCCCGGCGGGTGCTCGCCGAACCCCGTATCGCGCTGCCCCCGGCCGCCGCCGACGACATCCGGGCCGGCACCGTGCACGGCAGCGTCCTCGCGGCCATGCTGACCCTGGCCCGGCGCTACCGGATCGACGTCAGCGTGGTGCGCTCCGGCCATCCGCTCCACGTCTTCGGCACCGACCGGCCCAGCGACCACCCCCGTGGCCGGGCCTTCGACGTCTGGCGCGTCGACGGCCACCCGGTGGTCGACCCGGCCACCCCCAGGTCACTGATCGCCGCCTTCATGCGGGACGCTGCCGCCGCCGGCTCCTACAACGTGGGCGGCCCGGTGGCGCTGTCCGGCGGGGCGACGCCCGGCCAGTTCTTCACCGACGACACCCACCACGACCACGTGCACGTGGGTTTCGACCACTGAAGCGCCCGCGGATCACCCCAGGAACGACAGCCGGACCGAGCGGCGCGGGTTGTCCCGGTTGGTGTCCACCAGCACCACCGACTGCCAGGTGCCCAGCGCGAGCCGGCCGCCGGTCACCGGCAACGTCGCGTGCGGGGCGACGAAGGCGGGCAGCACGTGGTCCCGGCCGTGGCCGCGGCTGCCGTGCCGGTGCCGCCAGCGGTCGTCGGCGGGGATCAACTCCCGCAGCAGGCGCAGCAGATCGTCATCGCTGCCCGCCCCGGTCTCGATCAGCGCGACACCCGCGGTCGCGTGCGGCACGAAGACGTTGAGCAGCCCGTCCCGGCCGGCCGCCGCCTCGTCCAGGAAGGCCGCGCAGGCACCGGTGAGGTCGTGCACGGTCTCGGCGGAACCGGTGGTGATCTCTACGACGCGGGTGGTGAAGGTGTCAGACATGACTCCATGGTCCACGAGCCGTGGCCGTGCGCCACGGTCACCGCGCGGTCAGCCGTGGCCGCCGGCCACCGGAACGTCGTGGCGCAGCGCGGACGGCGGCGCGGTGCCGTCGGAGCCCGCATCGCCCGCCGCCTGCGGCTCAGCGGTGACACACCCGCAGGAGGCGCAGACCCACAGCGGCCCACGCGGGTCCTGCTGACGCCACATGGTGCGCCGGCAGCGCGGACAACCGGTGGTCTCGATCCCGTACGGGCCCATCGGGGGAGGCTCCGGGGTGCTGTCCACGTAGTCGATGATCTGCGTGCGGATCCGCTCGTCCGTGGTGTTGGCCATCCGCAGCAGATGGGCGGCGCGTGAGCGGGCCTCGTCAGCAAAGTCGGTCATCGCACCGGCAGGGTACGCCCCAGGGTGGAGGCCGCGCCTGTACGTTCTCCCGAATTCGCCGGAAACGGTGAACGAGCGGACGGCGGTGCGCTGACCCGTCCCCGGCCGGGGGATGGTCAGCGGCCGTGCGGTGTGCCGTCGCGCCGCCAGGGTGCGCAGAACGCCGCGGTCGCGGTGACCACGGCGGCCCCGGCCAGCCAGCCGCCGATCACGTCGGAGGGCCAGTGCACGCCCAGGTAGACCCGGGTGACGCCGACGCCGGCCACGGATCCGGCGCCCACCACCACGGCGAGCGCCCACCATCGCCCGCGCCGCCCCGACAGACGCAGCAGCCACGACAACGTCAGGCACGCGGTGGTGGCGGCCAGCGCGTGACCGGAGGGGAAGGCGGCGCCGGTGGCCGTGTCGACCGGGTGCGGCCAGTGCGGCCGGGCCCGGTCCACCGCCGCCTTGACCGCGGTCTCCACCGTCCAGCCGAGCACCGCCGCGGTCACCGCCCAGTACGCCTGGCGGCGCCGCCCGGTCAGCCAGCACACGCCGGCGGCGACCACGGTCAGCGCCCGCATCGTGGTCGGCCCCCACACCCAGTCGGTGAGGACGAGGGCGAGCCGGGTCCACCCCGGATGCCCGAGGGCGGCGGTGTGCAGCGCGGAATCCACGGTGGCGTCGGGCGGCAACGGGACGGTGCGCCCGCCCACGGTGACCACGGTGACCAGGAGTACGGCGAAGAGCGCGGCGAGCCCGGCCGTCCAGCGCAGACAACGCGCCCGGGCGGCGCGGTCCGGGCCGGGGCCGGATACGGGGACGTCGGTCGGCATGGCCGCCGAGCTTACGGCAGGCGGCCGGCCGGACCACCGTCACCTACGACAACGCGCGCAACGCCGGCGAGACGGTCACCAGCAGCGGCACCGCCGGAAGCAGCAGCGCCAGCGCCGACACCCGGATCCGGTGCGCCCGGGGCAGCCGGGGCGCAGGGTCCAGCAACCGGTCGACGCGGCCCGGCAGTTGGGCCAGCGCGGTCGGGCACGGGCCGAAGACCCCGCGGTCCTCGTTGAGGCCGACGAGGGCGAGCGCGGTGGTCAGCCGGCCGAAGCGGCGGGAGGCGGCGTCGTCGGCCGCCAGCTCCACCAGCCGGTGCACCTGGCCCGCGAACCCGGCGAAGACCGGCACCTGCGGGAAGCCGGCCGCCAGCGCGTGGGCGCAGTGCCGCAGCCAGTCGTGCCGGGCCCGGGCGTGCCCCTGCTCGTGCGCCAGCAGGGCGTCCAACTGCCGCCCGTCCAACCGGCGCAGCGCCGCCGTGGTGACCACCAGCCGGGGCCGCGGACCCGGCAGCCACCACGCGTCGGGGCGCTCGCCCTCCAGGATCACCAGCCGGTGCCCGGACTCGGCGTGCCCGCCCTCACCGGGGAGCAGCGGCGCCCGGCCGCGCAGTTCGCCACGCCGCCGCCGGCGTTCGGCCCGGGCGGCCCGCACCTCGCGGGTGAGCATCGCCACCGTCCAGGCACCGCCGCCGAACAGCACCGCGGCCACCACCTTGGCCCACGGACCGTAGGCGGTCAGCGCGTAGGCCTCCACCACACCACGCGGGGCCGGCGCGAACAGATGCCAGCGCACCGCGGTCCACGCCGCCGAGGCGCACAACGCCATCGCCAGCGCACAGCACAACAGGACGGCGGCGACCACGCATTGCCACACCCACAACGCCAGTACCGGCTCCCGGTCCGGCCACGTCGCCCGGGACAACAGACGGGGCGCCGTCGCCGCGGTCAGCGCGCCGATCAGGAGCAGCACCAACGGGACCGTCATGGCGCTCAGACTAGGCGCCCCGGCTACCGATGGGTACGCCCCCCGTGCGAAGGTGACGCACACCACGTGGGCCCGCCCGGCGGCCCTACATCGTCAGCAACATCGCGACCATCGCCAGCGCCATCGACGTCCGGCACGCCGTCGCCAGCCCGGGGGTGCGCAGCAGGGGCGGGCCGGTGACGGTGGCCGGGACGGGGGCCACGGGGGGCAGGATGCGCAGGCCGGTCCATATCGCGTAGCCGGCGAAGTAGCCGAGGAGCAGCGCGGTGAGCCACGGCACCCCGGCCATACCGTGGGTCATGCCCGCCATCGGGCCGGTCATGGGGTGCGGGGCGCCGGCCATCGCCAGGGCCATGTAGACCATGGCGCCGGCGCCGACGACGTGGTGCAGGTGGCTCGGGGCGCGCCGGGCCACCGCGAGCGCGTGGAGCCCGGCCGCCCCGAACGCCACCGCCAGCACCGGCGGCCCCCACGGGCGTTGGTCGAGCACCGAGCCGGGGACGGCCATGACCCCCATGCCGAGACCCATCAGCCCCTCGGCGCGTACGGCACACCCGGGCCGCGACGCCGGACGCAGCAGGCAGAACGCGCCGGTGGCCGCCCCGATCGCCACCACCAGCCAGCTGACGAGCAGCGGTCCGTGCATGTCGCCTCCCCGTACGGCACCCGCCGCACCCGGAAGGGACCTTCCCGCCCCGTTCGGGGCGCACGCTGGCGCACGGGTGTACGAGCGGCGCACGCGCGAACCGCCCGCGCCCTCGACCGCCGCACCCCGCCGGCCCCGCGCCCCGCACCTCCGCGCGCCGACGCCCGCCCGCACGGCACCGTCCCCCCGCCGCCCGCCTCAGGCCGTCCGCCTCCGGCCCGCCACCACCAGCGCCACGCCCACGCATCCCACCAGCAGCCCGGCCCACCAAGGGGTGCGCCACACATGGGAGATGAGGCCGGTCACGCCGAAGCTGTGGTGCCAGACCGCCTCGGTGAGCGCGGAGCCGAACCCCTGGACCGTCACCACCCAGCCGACGACCTCGACGGCGCCCGCCTTCTTCCCCGTCCCCGACCCCTTCTTCCCGGTCCCGTCGTCCGTCATGGTCGTCCTCCCCGTAGGTCGACGCGGCTCGCCCGCGTTTTTATGATGCGATCGCACCATAACCCGAACGGGACCCTTCCCGCACGGTCCCCTGGTGGCGGCATGGAAGGCTTGGCGGGTGCCCAAACTGGTCGATCATGAGGAACGGCGACGTCAGATCGCCGAGGCGGTGTGGCGGATCGCGGCGCGCAGCGGACTGGAATCGGTCACGTTGCGGCAGGTCGCCGCGGAGGCCGGGTTCTCGATGCGCCTGGTGCAGTACTACTTCACGGCCAAGCAGCAGATGCTGCTCTTCGCCCTGCGCCATCTGCACGAGGTCAGCGGCGAGCGGGCCCGCAGGCGGCTGCTGGGCGACGCGCGGACGCCGACGCCGCGGGAGATCCTGCGCGCGGTGCTGGAGGAGATGCTCCCGCTGGACGAGGAGCGGCGCACCGCCCTCCTGGTGCACCTCGCCTACTTCGTCAGATCCGTGGAGGACCCGGAGCTGGCCGAGGTCTTCCTCGGCGAACCCGGCGAACTGGAGGAGTTCGTCGCCGGGGTGATCCGCGACGCCCAGCGCGCCGGCGACGCCCCCGGCCGCCTCGACGCCGGGCGCGAGGCCGACATCCTTGTCTCCGGCGTCGTCGGCCTGGGCATGGACGTCGTCCAGGGGCGCCGGACGATGGAGGACGTCATGGCCACCCTCGACTACCACATCGAACGCATCATCCCGGCCGCCTCCACCACCGGGTGACCCCCGGCCGGAACAGAACGTTCCGCCACCGTGGGTAACCGGTTCGTGTCACCCTGGTGACGACCGGGAGGAGAAGCCATGCCCTGTCCCGCCTGCGGGCAGCCGATGCAGCTCAACGGCTCCATGTGGCAGTGCTTCAACTGCGGACGACTGGAGCCGAAATGAGCCGACGGCGCTACCTGGAGTACGAGGCCCGCCACTGCGACAAGCGCGGTTGGTACGTCGTCGGCACCGACGGCCACCTGGCCAACATCGACACCGGTGACGGTCGCGCCCGCGCCGCCTTCTTCGGCAGCGAGGAGGAGGCCGAGGCGTGCGTGCGGGCGCTCAACGGCACCGAGGCGTGAGCCGCCCCGCCCTCGGGCCACGCCACGGCGGCGTGGCCCGAGGGCCGTTCCACGGCTGACGCCGCGACGGAGGCGGCGCACGCCCCGGTGTGCGCCTCGGTGGATCAGCCCACCGCGTTCGCCCGCTCAGCGGCGCTCAGTTCGGAGATGGGGTGGGCGGCGTTCTCCACGTGGGCGTGGCGAGCGTGGGCCGCCGGCTCGGTGTGGTGCACCGAGGTCGCGGCCTCGGCACGGTGGACCGGCACCGGGGTCGCGGCGTCGGCGTGGTGCGCCGGGACCGGGACCGGGGTGGCCGCGTGGGCCTGGTGGGCCGGCACCGGGGTGGGGGTCGCGGCGCTGGCGACGCCGCCGGTACCCGCGGCGACCAGCGCCGCTCCGGCGGCCAGGCTGTACATCATGCGGCGGTTCTGGGTGATCTTGCGGTGCTTCGACAACGCTCTTCCTCTGTCTCGGATCACGGGCCGCCGCGTCACGGGCGGTTGCCCTGGTGTGAGAGACGTACGGAAACGGGCACGGCCGGGGTTGCACGGCGCGGCGGGAAAAATCTCCGTGCCGCGCCGTGCAACCCCGCGGGGCCCGCCCTCCGTATGTATCTGCGCGGGGAGGCGCGCGAGCGGAGGGTTGGTCGGAAGTGAGGGAAGCGGTCCGGGAGCGGCAGTTCCGGGAATTCGCCGAGGCACGGCAGGCACAGCTCCGACGCAGCGCCTACCTGCTGTGCGGGGACTGGCACCAGGCGCAGGACCTGACCCAGACCGCGTTGATGAAGCTCTACGCGGCCTGGGGACGGGTCAGCCGCGACGGCAACGTGGACGCCTACGCGCACACCATCCTCACCCGCACCTTCATCGACCAGCGGCGCAAGGGGGGGCTGGCGGGAGGAGCCGGTGGGCGAGCCACCCGATCTGCCCGCTACCGTGTCGGCCACCCCGGAGTTGCGACTGATGATGCACGAGGCCCTGCTGAAGCTGCCGCCCCGCTACCGGGCCGTGCTCGTACTGCGGTTCTGGGAGAACCGGACGGTCGAGCAGACCGCGCAGGCGCTCCAGGTGACCCCGGGCACGGTCAAGAGCCAGAGCGCCCGCGGGCTCGCCCGGCTGCGCGAGATCGTCGAACGCCTGGCGGGCGAACGGACCGGGAGGTGAGGCCGGGTATGGACGAACGCCACGACCCCGACGAGGCCGCCGTGCACGCCGCCTTCGAGGAGATCCTGCGCGCGCGGCCGGAGCCCGCGCTGCCCGGAGTCGTCGACGCGGCCGTCGTCGGCGGCCGGCGCATCCGCCGCCGCCGCGCGGCGCTCTCCGCGGCCGGCGCGCTCGCCGTCGTGGCCACCGCGGTCACCGTGGCCGTCGGCCTCTCCGCGCCCGATGGCCGCCGTGCCCCGCAGCCCCTCGCCCCGATCGGCAGCGTCACGCCCCACCCGACGGTGTCCACGCCGCGGGAGACCGGGACGCCGGAGGCCCGGCGGTCCGCCGCGGACGCGGTCCCGTCGCGGCCGGGGCCCGATCCGCGCGGGACGGGCGGCCCCGCCCGGGCGGCGGACCGGACGCCCCGCGTTCGCTAACGGCCGGCGTCGCGGCGGTTCCGGACCGCCTGCCAGGCCGGTGACGTCAGGTCGACGACCATGCGGTCGCCGGTCAGCGCGTGCTGGACGACGACCCATCCCTTCCCGTCGAGGTCGTCGAGTTGCTCCGCGATGTCGGGGCCCAGCTCGTCCATGAGCTCCGCCTCCCGGGGCCGGGTGTCGGCGTCCAGGAGTTCGGCCAGCCGGAAGACGAGCGCCTCCTCCTCGGCGGTGACGCTGAAGTCCATGGCTTCAGGCTACGTCGGCGCGGAGGGCACCGCATGTCCGAGATCACGGACGGTAACGGATCGGATGGTCGTCCGGCACCTCGACCAGGACGATCCGCACGCCGTCGGGGTCGCTGATCCACATCTCCAGCAGCCCCCACGGCTCCCGGCGCGGCTCGCGCACCACCGGCACCCCGCGCTCGGTGAGCCGGGCGTGGGCGGCGGCGAGGTCCGGCACCTGGAGCCACAGTTCGAGGCCGGGGGCGGGCGGCGTGGGGGAGTGGCCGGAGACCTCCAGGAAGCCGCCGCCGAGGAAGAAGACGGTGCCGCGCTCCTCGTGCGGCCCGAACTCCCGGTAGATCGCGAGGCCCAGATCGTCGCGGTAGAAGGCCCGGGAACGTGCCAGGTCGGTGGGGCGCAGCAGGACGCGGCTGCTGAGTACGTTCACCATGGGCCGGACGATACGCGCCGCGTTACCCTGCCGGTGTCCGCCACCCGCGCCACCGAGAGGATCCCCGCCGCATGTCCGTCCCCACGCTCGTCTTCCGCACCGCGACCGCCACCGACGTGCCGGCCCTCGTCGCCCTCGTCGAGTCGGCCTACCGCGGGGACGCCAGCCGGGCCGGGTGGACCACCGAGGCCGACCTCCTCCACGGGCAGCGCACCGACCCCGAGGGCGTGGCCGCGGCGATAGGCGAGGACGGCAGCCGCGTCGTCGCCGTGGAGCAGGACGGCGAGCTGGTCGCCTGCTGCCAGCTCGAACGGCGGGACGGCCACGCCTACTTCGGGATGTTCGCGGTCGCCCCGACCCGGCAGGGCGGCGGCCTCGGCAGGCGGGTCCTCGCCGAGGCCGAGCGCGTCGCGGGTGAGGAGTGGGGCGTCACCGAGATGCAGATGACCGTGATCTCGGTCCGCGACGAGCTGATCGCCTGGTACGAGCGGCGCGGCTACCGGCGCACCGGCCGGACCACCCCGTTCCCCTACGGCGACGAGCGCTTCGGGCTGCCGCAGCGCCCGGGCCTGGAGTTCGAGCTGCTGGTCAAGACGCTCGGCTGAGCGCGGCGCTCACAGCCGGCCGGCGGCCACGATGCGCCGCAGGAACCGCTGGGTGCGCTCCTGCCGCGGCGCCCCGAAGACCTCGTCCGGGGTGCCGCGTTCCAGCACCACGCCGCCGTCCAGGAAGCACACCTGGTCGGCGACCTCGCGGGCGAACCCCATCTCATGGGTGGCGATGACCATGGTCATGCCCTGCCCCTTCAGGTCCCGGACGACCGACAGCACCTCGCCGACCAGCTCCGGGTCGAGCGCCGCGGTGATCTCGTCGAGCAGCAGCAGCCGGGGCCGGCCCGCCAACGCCCGTACGATGGCGACCCGTTGCTGCTGGCCGCCGCTGAGCCGGTCCGGGTACTCGCCCGCCTTGTCGCGCAGCCCGAGCCGGGCCAGCAGCTCGTGGGCCTCCGCCTCGGCCCGGGCCCGGGGAACCCCGTGCACCCGGCGCGGCGCGAGCGTGATGTTCTCCACCACGGTCATGTGCGGGAAGAGGTTGTACGCCTGGAAGACCACGCCGATGCGGCGGCGTACCGCGTCCGGGTCGGCACGCGGATCGGTGATCTCCTCGCCGTCCAGGAAGATCGCGCCGTCGTCGATCTCCTCCAGCAGGTTGGCGCAGCGCAGCAGCGTGGACTTGCCGGAGCCGGAGGCGCCGATCAGCACGGTGACCGAGTGCGGGGCCACCGCCAGGTCCACGTCCCGCAGCACCACCGTGCCGCCGTACGTCTTGCGGACCGCCTCCATCCGCAGCACCGGCTCGGTCATACCGTTCCCCCTTGCGACTGGCGGCGGTTGGTGCGGGCGGTCACCCAGTCGGTGAACCGGGTCATCGGGATCGTCAGCGCCACGAAGACCAGCCCGGCGACCACGTACGGCGTGTAGTTGAAGCTCTCGCCGGTGATGATCTGCGCCGCGTAGACGGCGTCCACGGCGCCGGCGATCGACACCAGACCGGTGTCCTTCTGCAACGAGACCAGGTCGTTCAGGAGCGGCGGGACCACCCGGCGCACCGCCTGCGGCAGCACCACGTACCGCATGGTCTGGGCGACCGAGAGCCCCAGCGAGCGGGCGGCGGCGCGCTGCGAGGGGTGGACCGACTCGATGCCGGCCCGGAAGACCTCGGCGACGTACGCCGAGTACGTCAGCACCAGCGCCGCGCCGCCGAGCACCACCGGGTCGCTGGTGACCCCCCGCAGCCGCAGCGCGGGCACCCCGAAGACCACCCCCAACAGGCAGATGATCAGCGGCAGTCCGCGGAAGAAGTCGACGTACGCGGTGGCCAGCGCGCGCAGCGGGAAGAAGACCGGGCCGCGCAGGGTGCGGGCGAGCGCCAGCACCATGCCGAGCACCAGGATCACCGCGCCGCAGCACACCAGCAGCCGGACGTTGAGCCACAGCCCGCGCAGCACCTGCGGGAGCGCCACCCGCGCGTAGTGCGGGTCGAGGAAGGTGGCCCGGGTGCGCGGCCAGCCGGGGGAGCCGGTGATCACGAAGTACAGCACGGCGAGGGTGACCGCCGTGCTGACCGAGGCGATGAGCACCGCGCGCCGGGTGCGGGAGCGGCGCAGGCGTTCGCGGGCGATGCGGCGGGCCGAGGGGCGGTAGCCGTCGTCCGGCGCCGTGACGGCCGACCCGGCCTCGGTGCCGGTCACTTGAGCACCGGGGCGTCGGCGGCCTCGGCCAGCCAGCGCTTGTCGAGCGCGGCCAGGGTGCCGTCGGCGCGCAGCGCGTCCACCGCCTTGGTGACGCAGCCGGTCAGCGGGCTGCCCTTGTCCAGCACCAGCCCGAACTGCTCGGGCCTGCCGCCGGCGCCGGCGAACTGGCCGACCACCTTGGCGTCGGTGACCTCGGCGGAGGTGATGTAGAAGGCGGTCGGCAGGTCCACCAGGATGCCGTCCACCTGGCCGTTCCGCAGCGCGCTCTTGGCCAGGTCGTTCTTCTGGAAGACCGCCGGGGGCGTGGCCGGCCGGACGACGTTCTTCAGCACCTCCAGGCTGGTGGTGCCGACCTGCGCGCCGAGCTTGGCGCCGCGCAGGTCGGCGACGGAGCGGGCGCCCGCGATCTTCGAACCCTTCAGCGCGACGAGCGCCTGGCGCACGTCGTAGTAGCCCGAGGAGAAGTCGACCGCGCGACGGCGTTCGTCACTGATGGAGATCTGGTTGAGATCGAAGTCGAACGACTTGGCGCCAGGCGTGATGGCGTTGTTGAACGGAACCGTCCGCCAGGTGACCTGCTTCGGCGAGTAGCCGAGCCGCTGGGCCACCGCGTAGGCCACCGCGGACTCGAAACCCTTGCCGTTGGCCGGGTCGTCGCCGGAGAACCACGGGGCGTAGGCGGGTTTGTCGGTGCCGATGGTGAGGGTGCCCCGGGTGTGGGTGGGCAGCGCCCCGGGCGCGCACGAGGCCGCCGCCGTCCCCGTTCCGGAGGCCTGGGCGCCGTCGGCCTCCGGTTGCGGGGCGCAGCCGGCGGCGAGGGCGAGCGCCGCGGCGGCGCCGAGTACGGCGAGTCGGGAACGGCGGGCGGTGATGGCGGGACGCATGGCGGGAGAGTGGCAGCACGGCGCGCGCACTGTCCAGACGTCCGGCCCCGTGTTCCGGATGGTGGACCTTTGTTGACGTGGTGTTTCGCGCCGCCGGCCGGGGTGTTACGGCCGACCGGACGGCGCCGGGCCGAGCCGCGCCGCGGCCCGCTTGGTCCCCGGAAGGTCCGTCACCCAGCCGACCAGGCCGAGGGCGTGGGCCAGGGCGAGGTCGCGCGGGGTGTTGACGGTCCACGCCATGACGTCGATCCCGGCCGCGCCGCAGCGTTCGACCACGTCCAGGCTGAGCTTGCGCAGCTCCAGGCTGACCAGCCGGGCGCCGACGGCCTCGGCGCGCCGCACGATGTCGGCGCCGGCCCGTCCGGCGACGAGCACGGTGCGTACCGAGGGCAGCAGTTGGCGGATCTCGCGCAGCGCCTCGTCGTGGAAGGAGAGCACGCTCACCCGGTCCAGCAGCCCGCGCTCACGCAGCACCCCGGCGAGCACCCGGGCCGCCGCGACGTCCTTGATCTCGGCCTGCACCGGCAGGCCGGGGACTGCGTCCAGCACCTCCTCGAAGACCGGCACCCGTTCGCCGCGTCCGGCGTCCAGCGTGCGCAGTTCGGCCAGGGTGAGGTCGCCGACCGGGCCGCCGCCGTCGGTGGTGCGGTCCACGGTGGCGTCGTGCATCACCACCAACTCGCCGTCCTTGCTGAGGTGGAGGTCGAGTTCGATGCCGTCGAGCCCTTCGCGGGCCGCCCGTACGAAGGACCGCACGGTGTTCTCCGGCTCGACGCCCATGACGCCGCGGTGGCCGATGGTGAAGAAGGACACGCTGCCGCCTCGCTCGCCTCGTCCTGCTGGGGATCCGTCCCGCCAGAGTAGGCGGTGCCGTCCGCCACGGCCGCCTTCGCCCGGCCGAGCGGACGTAATCCGCCGGGCGCGGGAAAGAATCCTCCGTCAAGGCCACCCGGCACAGGAAAAATCGCGGTGCGCTTCGAGATGGGGCAGGATAAATGTGCGAGACGGCCCTTGTGGCGTGGAAGGTCTCGCGGATACGGTGCCTTAACGCAAGGATCTCCGGTCGAGGAGGGGTCATGAGGGAAAACCTTCTGTCTGTGGCGACGGGGGGCGCCGAAGCTGTCGCGCTCCACCCGTCGTGGGCCGTGCTGAAGGACGCCGTCGAGGTGATCCGACCGTGGCAGGCGAAGGACGGTTCCATCGACTTCTCCGCCGAGGACGCGCCCGGCCGCGCCGATGTCGAGGTGGAGCTGGAGCGGATGATCGCGGCGGTGCGGGACATCGCCCCGCTGCTGCCGCACGACGCGGCCTACCACGAGGCGCTCGTCGCCGACCTGCGCCGCTGGGCCGCCGAGGGCTTCGGGGTGCCCGACTTCCTCGACTCGCTGCTCGCCTTCCAGCCGGCCGCCGACCGCCGGGACGGCCTGGAGCACCTGGTCGTCTTCCCCATGTACACCCAGAACGGCAACCCGGCCCGCAACTTCGAGGCCGTCGCGCTGCGCGTGGTGTGGCCGGAGTGGCTGGCGGAGCTGGAGCGCACGCGGTACGACAACCCGATGTTCGTGCCGATCACCTTCCAGGACTTCACCAGCGGGTACGACACCAACTCCGCGGTGCTCTTCCCGGAGACCGTCGCCGTACGCGAGGTGCCGGAACGTTTCACCTGGGGCGCGATCTTCTGCGACCGGGAGGCGGCCCGCTTCCGCAAGGTCACCGAGGCCGCGGTGGACACCCTCGGCCTCGAACTGCCCGAGGAGGCCGCCCGCCTCGTCGCCGACCAGCAGCTCGCCCAGCAGACCTTCGTCCTGTGGGACCTGATCCACGACCGCACCCACAGCCACGGCGACCTGCCGTTCGACCCCTTCATGATCAAGCAGCGGGCGCCGTTCTGGATGTACGGCCTCGAAGAGCTGCGCTGCGACCTGACCGCCTTCAAGGAGGCCGTCAAACTGGAGGCCGAAGGGTACGAGCAGGGCCGCCACGTGCAGTATGCGATCCTCTTCGACCGGCTCTTCCGCTTCCCCGTCACCGGCGACCGGGTCCGCAACTACGACGGCCTCGGCGGCCAGCTGCTCTTCGCCTACCTGCACAAGCACGACGCGCTGCGCTGGACCGACAACACCCTGCGCATCGACTGGGCCCGGGCCACCGAGGTCACCGAGCGGCTGTGCGCCGAGATCGAGCAGCTCTACCGCGACGGCATCGACCGCCCCAAGCTGGTGCACTGGTTCGCCGCCTACGACCTCGTCGCCGGCTACCTCGCCCCGCACCCGGGGTCCCGCTGGGCCAAGGGCCCCGACGCCCTCGACCTGACCCAGCCGCCGCGCAAGCTCGTGGACGACGTGCTGCCGGACGAGTTCCCGCTCAGCATGTTCTACGAGGCCCTTGCGAAGAAGTTGCGCAGTGTGATCGCCTCGACCAAGGGCATCACCGCCGACGACACCACACAGGTGGCCGCGTGAGCCACGAGAGACAACAGGAGGCGAAGGCGATGACCGATGCGCTGGACGGTGCCGTGATCGCGGTGGCCGGCGCGGGCGGACCGGCGGGCCGGGCGGTGCTGCGCACCCTCGCCGAGGCCGGGGCCCGCGTGGTGGGCGCCGACTCCAGCGCCGAACGCCTCGCCGAATCGGTGGACGCCGCCCGTTACGCGGCCGGCGGCGCCGACGTCACCGGCGACATCGTCGACCTGCTCGACCCGGCCGCCACCCGCGCGTGGGCGGACCGCGTAGAGAAGAACCACGGCCGGGTGGACGGACTGGTCCACCTGGTCGGCGGCTGGCGCGGCTCGCCCTCCTTCCCGGAGACCGACCTCGCGGCCGACTGGACCATCCTGCACAAGCTGCTGATCCAGACCGTCCAGCACACCTCGCTCGCCTTCCACGACGCCCTGCTGCGCAGCGACCGGGGCCGCTTCGTCCTGGTCAGCGCGGCCGGCGCCACCAAGCCCACCGCGGGCAACGCCGCCTACTCCGCCGCCAAGGCCGCCGCCGAGGCGTGGACGCTGGCGCTCGCGGACTCCTTCCGCAAGGCGGGCGGCGAGTCGGGCCCGGGCGCCGCGGCTACGATCGTCGTGGTGAAGGCCCTGGTGCACGACGAGATGCGCCGGGAGCGCCCGAACGCCAAATTCGCCGGGTTCACCGACGTCGGCGAGTTGGCCGAGACCATCGCCGGCGTCTGGGACCGGCCTGCCGAGGAAGTGAACGGAAACCGCCTGTGGCTGACGCCCCGCCCCTGACCGACCCGCTGTCCGCCCCGTCCGCCACCGACGCCGTACGGCGCCACGACCCGGACGTCCGCAGCTTCGCCAGCGACAACTACGCCGGCGCCCACCCCGAGGTGCTCGCCGCGCTGGCGCTGGCCAACGGCGGCCACCAGATCGCCTACGGCGAGGACGTCTACACCGAGCACCTCCAGGAGATCGTCCGCCGCCACTTCGGACCGCGCGCCCAGGCGTACCCGGTCTTCAACGGCACCGGCGCCAACGTCACCTCCCTCCAGGCGGTCACCCACCGCTGGGGCTCGGTGATCTGCGCCGCCTCCGCCCACATCAACGTGGACGAGGGCGGCGCCCCGGAGCGGGTGGCCGGCCTCAAGCTGCTCGCCGTGGCCACCGAGGACGGCAAGCTCACCCCCGAACTGCTGGACCGGGAGGCGTGGGGCTTCGACGACGAGCACCGCGCCCAGCCGCAGGCGGTCTCCATCACCCAGACCACCGAACTGGGCACCTGCTACACCCCCGAGGAGATCCGGGCGATCAGCGACCGGGCCCACGAGCACGGCCTTGCGGTCCACCTCGACGGCGCCCGGCTGGCCAACGCCGCCGCCACCCTGGGGCTGCCGCTCGCCGCGTTCACCACCGACGCCGGGGTGGACATCGTCTCCTTCGGCGGCACCAAGAACGGCCTGCTGTTCGGCGAGTGCGTGGTCGTCCTCGACCCGGACCGGGTGCACGCCATGAAGCACCTGCGCAAGCTGTCGATGCAGCTCGCCTCCAAGATGCGCTTCGTCTCGGTGCAGTTCGAGGCGCTGCTCGCCGGTGACCTGTGGCTGCGCAGCGCCGCGCACGCCAACGCGATGGCCACCCGGCTCGCCGAGGCGGTCCGCGGCATCGACGGCGTACGCGTCGTCCGCCCCGTCCAGGCCAACCAGGTCTTCGCGGTGCTCCCCAAGGACGTCACCGAGCGGCTGCAGAAGCGCTACCGCTTCTACGTCTGGGACGAGCCGACCGGCGAGGTGCGCTGGATGTGCTCGTTCGACACCACCGAGCAGGACGTGGACGCCTTCGCCGCGGCGATCGCCGAGGAGATGGCCCGCTAGGCGGTGTCGTCAGGGGTGTTCCGGGCCGCGCCCCGGGACACCCCGTCCGCGTTCAGCGCCGGGCCGCGTCCAGTTCGGCCGCCTCCTGCGGGGTCGGCGCGGTGCCGCCGAGGTGGGCCGGGAGCCACCAGCGGTCGTGCGGGCCGGCCGGGCGCCCCGGGTAGGCGCTCTGCGCCGCCTCCAGCAACTCCTGCACCCGGGCCCGCAGTCGCTCGGTCAGCGACTCGGCGTGCTCGTGCGGGCCGGACTCCAGCGGCGCCCCCACCCGGATGGTCACCGGGAACCGGTGGCGCCCCAACTGCCGCCGCCGGCCCTTGGTCCACATCCGCTGGGTGCCCCACAACGCCATCGGCAGCAGCGGCACCCCGGCCTCCTGCGCGAGCCTGGCCGCGCCCGACTTGAACGTCTTCAGCGTGAACGACCGGGAGATGGTGGCCTCCGGGAAGACGCCCACCACCTCGCCGGAGCGCAGCGCCCCCAACGCCCGCTCGTAGGCGTGCTCCCCCTGCGCGCGGTCCACCGGTATGTGCTTCATCGCCCGCATCAGCGGCCCGGCCACCTTGTGCCGGAAGACCGCCTCCTTGGCCATGAAACGCACCAGGCGCTTGGCCGGCCGGGCGGCCAACCCGCAGAAGACGAAGTCGAGATAGCTGATGTGGTTGCTCACCAGCACCGCGCCGCCGCGGCGCGGCACGTGCTCGGTGCCCTCCATGTCGAAGCGCAGCCCCTGTACCTGGAACATGGACCGGGCAAAACCGATGACCGGCGGATAGACGAGTTCAGCCACGACGGGACACCTCTTAGCGGGAAGTTACGCGGCCGTAGCTTCCGGCCGTCGCAGGATCGTGCCCCGACAACGCGCCCGCTGTCACCCGGCGTGCCCGCTTTGCGACGAGATCCTCGTCACTCCGGCACCGCAAGGGGGACGCGGTGGGGGAGCCGGGAATCAAACGGCGGTCCGCCGGCGCTGCACTCACCGGGAGGAGACATGACGGCGACGGCAGGGCGGCTGACGGCCGCGGACATCGGCGGCCCGCTGGGGGAGCGGGCCACCCTGGTGCAGTTCTCCACGGCCTTCTGCGCCCCCTGCCGGGCCACCCGGCGGGTGCTCGGCGAAGTCGCCGCCATGGTGCGGGGGGTGGCCCATGTGGAGATCGACGCCGAGGACCGCCTCGACCTCGTCCGCCGCCTCGCGGTGGAGAAGACCCCGACCGTGCTCGTCCTCGACGGCGGCGGAGCGGTCGTCCGGCGGGCCGCCGGGCAACCGCGGAAGGCCGACGTCATCGCCGCCCTCGGCGCGGCGGTCGGCCCGTGACCGCCCGGCGCCGCGAGCCCGGCGGTGAGCCGGTGGTGACCCCCTTACCAGCCACGACGCGGCCGGTCACGGTCGTGCGCGCGGTCCCGGCCGCGGTACGTCGCCGCCCGCCGGGGCCGGTGGCGGACGCGGTGATCCCCGTCCCACATCACGGGGGACGCTTGACGGGCACCGCCTGGAATCGTCACTGTGACGCTATGTCGCGTGATCCGCTTCTGTACCGGCGTGCCGATGTGGACCTCGGCCGGCACGGGAGCGCGCGCTGTCCGGGCCGTTCGAGCCACTGACGACCGCTCAGTCCAGGTCCGCCCGCGCCCGAAGGACACCTCGATGACCGCCTCGACCGACCTCGGCTCCACCGACCTCGCCGCCGGCCCCGGCGACGCCCCCTTCGACCCCGCCGTCTTCCGCTCGGTCTTCCGCCGGCACGCGGCCGGGGTCGCCGTGATCACCGCGGCCGGCGCCCGTCCGGTCGGCTTCACCGCGACCTCGCTGACCTCCGTCGCGGCCGAACCCCCGCTGCTCTCCTTCGGCATATCCACCGGTTCGTCGAGCTGGCCCACGCTCGCCGACGCCCCGCACATCGGCATCCACATCCTCGGTGAACACCAGGAGGAGCTGGCCGCCACCTTCGCCCGCAGCGGCGCCGACCGCTTCGCCCCGCCCACCTCCTGGCGCCCCGGACCGCACGGCGTGCCGCTGCTCGACGGGGTCTCCGCCTGGCTGATCGGCCGGGTCGTCGCCCGGATCCCGGCCGGCGACCACCGCATCGTGGTGGCCCAGGCGATCGCCGGCGACCCGGCCGGACCGGGTCGCCCGCTCCTGTACCACCAGGGCCGCTTCACCTCGCTGCGTCCCTGACCGGCCCAGTCGGGAAGGTCACAGTTCACCGGCCTTGCGAAGCGGGAACACGATAGGTGTACTGACGAGTAATATTTCAGTCGGAGCGCCGCAGCGTCCCGGCCGGGAGCCGCCGTGGAAGGCGCCTATGCTGCCTTCACAGGGCAGTTACCGGGCCTTTCGGGGGCACCCTCGAAAGACCGCCGAAGCCGATGCAGTAGGAGAGCAGGCGTGAGCTTGAGGATCGTAGTCGCCGTGAAGTACGTGCCCGACGCCACGGGCGACCGTCACTTCGCCGAGGACCTGACCACTGACCGCGACGCCGTGGACGGCCTGCTGTCCGAGCTCGACGAGTACGCCGTCGAGCAGGCGCTCCAGATCAAGGAGGCCGCCGACGACGACGCCGAGATCACCGTGGTGACCGTCGGCCCGGAGGACGCCAAGGACGCGCTGCGCAAGGCGCTTTCGATGGGCGCCGACAAGGGCGTGCACGTCGAGGACGACGCCCTGCACGGCACCGACGTGATGGGCACCTCGCTGGTCCTCGCCAAGGCGATCGAGCACGTCGGTTACGACCTGGTGGTCTGCGGTATGGCCTCCACCGACGGCACCATGGGCGTGCTCCCGGCGATCCTGGCCGAGCGCCTGGCCGTCCCGCAGGTGACGCTGCTGTCCCAGGTCGCGGTGGCCGACGGCAAGGTCACCGGCCGCCGGGACGGCGACGCCGCCTCCGAGCAGCTGGAGGCGTCGCTGCCGGCCGTGGTCTCGGTGACCGACCAGTCCGGCGAGGCCCGTTACCCGTCGTTCAAGGGCATCATGGCCGCCAAGAAGAAGCCGGTGGAGTCGCTGGACCTGTCCGACCTCGGCGTCGACGAGGCGGAGGTCGGCCTGGCCGGCGCCTGGACCAAGGTCGAGGAGGCCGCGCAGCGTCCGCCGCGTACCGCGGGCACCATCGTCAAGGACGAGGGCGAGGGCGGCAAGCAGCTCGCCGAGTTCCTCGCGGGCCAGAAGTTCATCTGACCCCGTAAGGCCGACTCGGCGCCGGTGCGGCCCCGACCGTACGCCGCCGCACCGGCCGCCGCCCGAACCGCCCCGAAAATTTTCCGCAGGAGAGCATTCCATGGCTGAAGTCCTCGTCTACGTCGACCACGTGGACGGTGCCGTCCGCAAGCCCACCCTCGAACTGCTGACCCTGGCCCGCCGGATCGGCGACCCGGTCGCGGTGCACCTCGGCGCCGGGGTGGACACCGCCGCGCCGGTGCTGGCCGAGCACGGTGCCGTCAAGGTGCTCGCCGCCGACACCCCGGAGTTCGCCGAGTACCTGGTGGTGCCGAAGGTGGACGCGCTGGTGGCCGCCGCCGAGGCGGTCTCCCCGGCCGCCGTGCTGGTCCCCTCCTCCGCGGAGGGCAAGGAGATCGCCGCCCGCCTCGCGGTGCGGCTGGGCTCCGGCATCATCACCGACGCGGTGGACCTGGAGTCCGGCGCCGAGGGCCCGGTGGCCACGCAGTCGGTCTTCGCCGCCGCGTTCACCACCAAGTCCCGGGTGTCCAAGGGCACCCCGGTGATCACCGTCAAGCCCAACTCGGCCGCCCCCGAGGCCGCCCCGGCCGCCGGGACCGTCGAGCAGCTGTCGGTCTCCTTCGGCGAGCTGGCCAAGGGCACCAAGGTCGTCTCGCGCACCCCGCGCGAGTCCACCGGCCGCCCGGAGCTGACCGAGGCCGCGATCGTGGTCTCCGGTGGCCGTGGTGTCAACGGCGCGGAGAACTTCCACGTCATCGAGGAGCTGGCCGACTCGCTCGGCGCGGCCGTCGGCGCCTCCCGCGCCGCGGTGGACGCCGGCTGGTACCCGCACAGCAACCAGGTCGGCCAGACCGGCAAGTCGGTCTCCCCGCAGCTGTACATCGCCTCCGGCATCTCCGGCGCGATCCAGCACCGGGCCGGCATGCAGACCTCGAAGACCATCGTGGCCATCAACAAGGACCCCGAGGCCCCGATCTTCGACCTGGTCGACTACGGCGTCGTCGGCGACCTGTTCCAGGTCGTGCCGCAGCTCACCGAAGAGGTCAAGGCCCGCAAGGGCTGAGCCCCGGACCGCCGGCCACCAGGCACGGCCGGCGGCCATCCGCGAACGGGCCGTACGGGCGCTCCCGTACGGCCCGTTCGTCATGCCCGGCCGGCCGCGCGCAGCGCCCGGTCCAGGTCCTCGCACAGGTCCGCCGGGTCCTCCAGGCCCACCGACAGCCGCAGCACCGCGGCGTCCGGCCGGGCGTCCGGGGTGACCGGGCGGTGGGTGAGCGAGGCCGGGTGCTGGATCAGGGTGTCGACGCCGCCGAGTGAGACCGCGTGGGTGATCAGCTCGCAGGCGTCGGCCGTGGCCGCGGCGGCGGCCCCTCCGCCCCGCACCGTGAACGCCACCACCGCGCCCGGTCCGGACATCTGGCGTCCCACCAGACCGGCCGGATCGCACTGCGGCAGCCCCGGGTAGTACACCCGCTCCACCGCGGGGTGGCCGGTGAGCCAGGTGGCGAGGCGCCGCGCCGAGGCGCTCTGGTGGCGCACCCGCAACGGCAGTGTCTGCACCCCGCGGTGGAGCAGGTAGCCGGCGAGCGGGTGGAGCACCCCGCCGGTGAGCGCCCGTACCGGACGCAGCCGCGTCGCCCACTCCTCGTCGGTGGCGACCACCCCGGCGAGGACGTCGCCGTGGCCGCCGAGGTACTTGGTGGCGCTGTGCACCACGAGCGTGGCGCCGTGTTCGGCGGGGCGCTGGAGCACCGGGGTGGCGAAGGTGTTGTCCACCAGCAGCGGCACGTCCCCGCACCGGTCGGCCACCGCCGCGATGTCCACCAGCTCCAGCGTCGGGTTGCCCGGGGTCTCCACGATCACCAAACCGGTGTCCGGGCGCAGCGCCTCGGCCACCCGTTCCGGCCGCGCCCAGCTCACCTCGGTGCCCAGCAGTCCGCTCGCCAGCACGTGGTCCGTGCCGCCGTACAGCGGGCGTACCCCCACCACGTGGCCCTTGCCGCAGGAGCGGGCGGCCAGCAGGCAGGCGGTGATCGCGGCCATGCCGGAGGAGAACGCCACCGCCTGCGCGCACCCCTCCAGTTCGGCCACGGCCTCCTCGAACCGGGCGGTGGTCGGGTTCCACAGCCGCTGGTAGACGTGGCTGCCGTCGCCCGGCGGCAGCCCGCCGCCGGCCAGCGCCTCGTAGCTGGCGCCGCCCCGCTCCACGCAGGGCAGCGGGTTGGTGGTCGACATCTCCAACGGCGGTACGTGCACGCCGAGTTGGCGCAGGTCGCGTCGTCCGGCGTGCACGGCGGCGGTGTCGGTCCGGTGCGGGGCGTCGGCGGTGGCGGTAGTGGTGCGCAGCGGTACGGCGGACGTCATGGGGGTTCCTCCGTGGGATCGGCGGGCGGCGGGGTACGGCCGCGTGGCGCGGTTCCATGCTGAGGAATCACGGTGCCGATGTGGGCCGGCGCCGACGATCCTTCGGCGTGGGCCCCTCGGACCTTGCGTTCGCGCAGGCGGCGGGGTCATGGTCGTGGCCATGCCGAAGAATCAGCGGGACGACGGTCCCGGCCCGGTCGACGAGGCGATCCTGCGACTGCTCGCCCAGGACGCCCGGATGCCCAACTCCGCCATCGCGGCAGCCGTCGGGGTGGCCCCCTCCACCTGCCTGGCCCGCATCCGCTCGCTGCGCGAACGCGGGGTGATCCGCGGGTTCCGCGCCGAACTCGACCCGGCGGCGCTCGGTCTCGGCATCCAGGCGATGATCTCGGTGCGGCTGCACTCGCACTCCCGCGGCCAGGTCGACAGCTTCGTACGGGAGATCCCCCGGCTGCCCGGGGTGGTCGACCTCTTCCACGTCTCCGGCGCCGACGACTACCTGCTGCGGGTGGCGGTCCGCGACTCCGACGCGCTGCGCGACTTCGTCCTCGACCACCTCACCACCCACCCCGCGGTCCGCCACACCGAGACCAGCCTGATCTTCGGCCATGTCCGGGGCCGCCTGCTGCCGCCCGCCCGGTCCGGCCCCGAAGCGCTGCCCCGGAGCGCACGAGGACCGGCCTCCCGGGCCTTCGCGGACGGCCATTGACGCTCCGGCGCCCCCCTGGATAACTTCGCTAGGCGGATCTGCGATTCCGTTTCGCGGAAAACTCTGAGAGAGGTGCCGGATGGGGCAGCAGGAGACGGTGGCGACGACCTTCGCGGACGCCGTGCGTGAGGAGATCGGCGCGTCCCTCGCCGGGGTCGACGCGGAACTGGCCCGCCGCTACCCCGGCGACCCCGGGACCCGCCAGCCGGTGCACACCGTCTACGTACCCGCCGACGCCGTCACCGCCGGCACCGTACGCTCCTGGGGCGACCAGGCGCTCGCCGCCCTCGACGAACACGCCCCCGACGCCGCCTCCCTCGCCCGCGTCCTCTCGCTCCCCGCCGACCTCGCCGACGAGGTCCACCGCCGGGTCCGCGCCAAGCTGGAACGCGAACCCGTCGAGGACCTGCGGGCGGACTTCGAGGACGGTTACGGGCCGCGCCCGGACGCCGAGGAGGACGCCGCCGCGGCCCGCGTCGCCCGGCTGGTCGCCGAGGGCACCGGCGCCCCGTACGCCGGCATCCGGATGAAGTGCCTGGAGGCCGCCGTCCGCGACCGGGGCATCCGTACCCTGGACGTCTTCCTCACCGGGCTGCTGGCGGCCGGCGGCCTGCCGGACGGGCTGGTGCTCACCCTGCCCAAGGTGACCTACCCCGAGCAGGTCGCCGCGATGGCCCGGCTGTGCGCCGAGTTCGAGAAGGCGCACGGCCTCGGGCAGGGGCGGCTCGGCTTCGAGATCCAGATCGAGACCACCCAGGCCATCCTCGGCCCGGACGGCACCGCCACCGTCGCCCGCTTCCTCGGCGCCGCCGAGGGCCGGGCCACCGCGCTCCACTACGGCACCTTCGACTACAGCGCCTCCTGCGGGGTCAGCGCCGCCCATCAGTCGATGGACCACCCGGTGGCCGACCACGCCAAGGCCGTCATGCAGGTCGCCGCGGCCGGCACCGGGGTACGCCTCTCCGACGGCTCGACCAACGTGCTGCCGGTCGGCGGCACCGAGCAGGTCCACGACGCCTGGCGGCTGCACTACGGACTCGTCCGGCGCTCCCTGGCCCGCGCCTACTACCAGGGCTGGGACATGCACCCCGGCCACCTGCCCACCCGCTACGCCGCCGTCTACGCCTTCTACCGCGAGGGCCTCGCCCAGGCCACCGCGCGGCTGGCCGCCTACCTGTCCCGGTCCGGCGGCGCGGTGATGGACGAACCGGCCACCGCCAAGGCGCTCAGCGGCTACCTGCTGCGCGGCATCGACTGCGGCGCGGTCGACGCCGCCGAGGTCACCGAGGCCGCCGGCCTGGACCGGGCCGCCCTCGACCGGCTGGCCGGCCGCCCGGCGTCCGCCTGACCCCGCGCCGGCCCGGGTGTGCCCGGCCCGGCCGTGCTCAGCCCGCCGGGGGGATCTCGCCCGAACCGCGGACCAGCAGATCCGCCGCGAGCTCCACCCGGCGCGGCGGCGAGTCGTCCCCGTCCAGCCGGCGGAAGAGCAACTCGGCGGCGGTACGGCCGAGCCGCGCCGGATCCTGGGCTATCACGGTGACCCCGGGACGCAGCAGATCGGCCAGCTCGAAGTCGTCGAACCCCACCAGCGCCACCGGGCCCGGCCGCCCGTACAGCACCCGTACCGCGGTGACCGTCACCCGGTTGTTGCCGGCGAAGACGGCGGTCACCGGGTGCGGGCCGGAGAGCATCCGGTCGAGCCCCGCGCGCACCCGGTCCGGATCGGTGGGCCCCATCGCCACCCACGCCTCGTCCACCGGCAGCCCGGCCCGCGCCATCGCCTCCCGGTAACCACGCAGCCGCTCACCGGCGGTGTGGATGGCCGACCGGTCGCCGACGAAGCCGATCCTGCGGTGGCCGTGCGCGATCAGATGGGCCACCGCCCGCCGGGCGCCGTCCGCGTTGTCGGTCAGCACGGTGTCCGCCTCGACGCGCTGCGCGGGGCGGTCCAGGAACACGGTGGCGACGCCGGCCGCCATCTCCGGTTCCAGGTAACGGTGGTCCTCCCCGGCGGGCACGATCACCAGGCCGTCCACCCGCCGCGCGCACAGCGCCAGCGCCAACTCCTGCTCGCGGGCGGGCACTTCGGCACTGGAACCGGCGAACAGCAGGCTGCCGTTGGCTCGCGCGACCTCCTCCACGGCCCGGCTGAGCGGGGAGTAGAACGGGTCGGCGAGGTCCTCCAGCACCAGGCCGATGCTGGCGGTGCGCCCCTTGCGCAGGATGCGGGCGCTGTCGTTGCGCCGGAACCCCAGGGCCTCGATGGCCGCCCGCACCCGCGACTCGGTGTCCGCGGTCACCCCGGGCTCGCCGTTGACCACCCGGGAGACCGTCTTCAGCCCCACCCCGGCCCGCGCCGCCACGTCCTTCATGGTCGGCCTGCCGCCGTAGCGCCCGGCCGCGGCGGACGGTCGGCGGCCGGACCCGGAGCCGGTACGGGCGGCGGCGGGGGACGGACGGTCGGGATCGGGCACGGGACGGGGTCCTGTCTCGGTCGGGGTCGGGGTCAGGGGCGGAGTCGGCGGGGCGGGCGTGGCGGAATCGGCCAGCGATGCGGTGCCGGAGCGCGCACCGCATCGGGAGCCTAGAGACTGGACAACGTTGTCAACAAAGGGAAAGACTACCCTCAGCCCACCACAGCCCAACGGATCGGGGGCCGCCCGCTCCACCACGGCGACCGACGCGGCGGGCGGCCGACGGACCAGCGGACACGAGGAGACAGGCGGACCGATGCACAGCGAAGGAGCGGCGGGGCGCGAGTCGGCTGCCGGGGGGCTCGTCATGGCTCTGGACATCGGCGGCACCAAGATCGCCGGCGCCCTGGTCGACAGCGACGGCACGCTGGTGACGCGGGCGCTGCGCCCCACCCCGGCCACCGAGGACGCCGGCACGGTGATGGGCGCGGTCGAGGAGGTCCTCGCCGAGCTCGCCGCCGACCCGCGACGCGGCCTGGTGACCGCCGTCGGCATCGGCAGCGCCGGCCCGGTGGACGCCTCGGCCGGCACCGTCAGCCCGGTCAACGTGCCCGGCTGGCGCGGCTTCCCGCTGGTGGACGCGGTCCGCAAGGCCACCGGAGGGCTCCCCGTCGTCCTCACCGGGGACGGGGTCGCCATCGCCGCCGCCGAACACTGGCAGGGCGCCGCCCGCGGTTACCGCAACGCCCTGTGCATGGTGGTCTCCACCGGCGTCGGCGGCGGATTCGTCCTGGGCGGCGCGCTCCACCCCGGCCCCACCGGCAACGCCGGCCACATCGGCCACATCAGCGTCGACCTGGACGGCGACCCCTGCCCGTGCGGTGCCCGTGGCTGCGTCGAACGGATCGCCAGCGGCCCCAACATCGCCCGCCGCGCCCTGGAGGGCGGCTGGCGGCCGAAGGAGGGCCAGGAGCCGACCGCCGCCGCGGTGGCCGAGGCCGCCCGGGCCGGCGACCCGGTGGCCCGCGCCTCCTTCGACCGCGCGGCGCAGGCGCTCGCGGCCGGCATCGCGGCGGCGGCCACCCTCGTCGAGATCGAGGTCGCCGTCGTCGGCGGCGGCGTCGCCGGCGCCGGCCCCGTCCTCTTCGACCCCCTCCGCGCCCACCTGCGCCGCTACGCCACCCTCTCCTTCGCCTCCGCCGTCACCGTCCTCCCCGCCCACCTCGGCACCGACGCCGGCCTGGTGGGCGCCGCCGCGGCAGCGTTCGGCGTGGCGGCCGGGGGAGGTGGGTGAGGGGTCGTCCGGTGCCGTGTGCCCGCCGGGCTGGGCAGCGGCTTCGTCGGCGTGGCCGACCCGCCCACGGGGGGGCGCTCCGTTCGCGGGTTGCCGTGCCGTCGGCCCGGCCGGGTGCGGCGGTGGGGTGGCCCTCGCTTCGGGTGCGGGGTGTGACGGGCGGTCTCGGCCGCTGGGTGGTGGGCCCGGTCCCCGGATGACGGAGGACACCGTGGTGCCCGTCCGGTTGGGTACCGGCCTTTTCGGGGCCGCCGTCCGGACCGTTGGGCGGCGGGCGGCCCTGGCCACCCGGGAACCGCGTTGCCCGCCGGGCTGGGCAGCGGCGTTGTCGAGGTGGCCGACCCGTCCACGGGGGGTGGGGCTCGTTCCCCGATGACGGGCGCCCGGCCACCCGATGTCACCGTGCTGCCCACTCCGTCGGACAACGGCCTTGCCGGTGCCGCCATGGCGGCCTTGGAGGGGCCCTTCGGGGCGCCGGTCACGGCCGATCCCGCCTCGGGGTGACGGGCGCACCCGTTCTCCGTGAAGCGGTGGTCGCGGAGTCGGCGGGGGAGGGAACCGGGCTCAGGCCCGGGTCACCGGCTCCTGGAGTTCGGTGACCCACGCGGCGGGGTCCTCGGGGCAGGCGAGGTAGAGCTCGCGGGCGTAACCCTCGGAGCGGTAGCCGTTGTCGTCGATCCAGCGGGCGAGGACCTGGGCGGTGGGTACGACGTCGGACATGGCGCCGCGATGGACCACCGTCGCGGCGCTCTCCACGGCGGGCAGGTCGGTCACGGTGAAGCCGTCGTCACCGCCGACGGTGCCGGGCTCGGCGTCGACCGGGAAGCAGGCGTGCACCACGACGGGTCCGGGGCCGTCCGTCTCCGTCGTGTCCTCGTAACGGGCGATGCCGGGTCCGGTGGGCGCGAGCCCGGCGACCGCCAGCCGACGGCACAGTTCCTGGTAGAGCGGTGTGATCACCGGGCCGATGTCCTGCGGCGCGTAACTGGCGGCCCGGGCCGCCAGTTCGGCCACCCGTACCGGTGGAATGCGCTTGACCACCACGTCGTCGGTGCCCATGCGTCCCTCACTCTCGATCATCCGGAGCCGCGCCTCGACCTGCGCGAGCCTGGCCGCCGCCGCGGACACCGCCGCGTCCAGCTCCGCCTGCCGCAGCCGCAGCATCCCCCGCAACTCCGCCGGTCCCACCCGTTCGTCCAGGACGAGGCCGACCTGCTGGAGGGTGAACCCCAGCTCCTTGAGCGCGATGATCCGGTTGAGCCGGGCCAGTTGAGCCGCCTCGTAGTAGCGGTACCCGCTCGCCGGATCCACCCGCGCGGGGCGCAGCAACCCGATGGCGTCGTAGTGCCGCAGCATGCGGACGGACACGCGTCCGTGCCGGGCGAAGTCTCCGATGGTGAACATGACGCCTCCCAGTGCACGGCCTCACACGGTGTCATGGTCAAGCGGGGGGCCGTTTCCTGGCCGGGCGGTCTCACGGTCGCGGTCGCGCCCCGGCGGCCAACTCGTGCCGACGACGCCACGCCCGCGCCGAGATCCGGGCCAGCAACCCGGCCGCGGGGTCGGCCACGTCGTCCCCCGAGGCGAGCGGACCGGTGTAGCAGACGACGAGTACGTACGGCTCGGCGTCCCCGGGACGGATCACGGCGGCACAGTGCCGTACGCCAGGGAACCAGCCGTTCTTGAACGCGATTCGGGTGCCCGGTGGCAGCCCCGCCGCGAGGTCGACCCGCCAGGTGTTGCGTTCCAGCAGCCGCAGCGTCCGTGGTTCCAGGGACGACAGCAGCCGGGCGAGATCGGCGGCGGTCACCCGGTTGTGCGCGCCGGCGGCACGGCCGCGGAGGTCCTCGATCCCGCGCGCCGTCACGCTGCGCGTCGCCCCGGCGGCCCGCCACACCTCGGCCACGGCGGCCGGACCGACCTGGGCGAGGCACAGGTTGGCGGCGAGGTTGGAGGAGTGGGCGATCATCCGCTCGGCCAGCCACCCGAGCGGCGCGGTGCCGCCCAGCCGCCGCCACGGCACCGGGTCGCTGTCCGCGGCGCGGTCGATCCGGTACGTCCCACCCGCCGCCGAGCCGAACTCGCCGGTGACCGGAACCGCAAGCTCCGGATCCATCCCGCTCCGGTGCAGGGCGGTGAGCACGGCCACCTTCATCGTGCTGGCCGCTTCGTGCACCACGTCCGCGTTGCGCCGTACGACCGGTTCGCCACGCCACGGTCCGGCGACCACCGAGAGCATGCGTCCCCACCCCCTGCCCGCGGTATCGCCATGGTCATGGCGGCCCAAACACGGCGGGGCCGACGTCAGGGGCGGGGGACGGGCGCGGGGGCCGTGGTCGGGGCCGGCGCGACGGCGGCCTCCCGGCGTCCGAGGAGCCCGGCCACCACCGCGCCCGCCAGGCACAGCACCGCGCTGAGCACGACCGCCTCGCGCCCGCCAGCCGCCATGGCCGCCGCCGTCGCCCGGCTCGTCGCGCCGCCCGACCCGGTGACCAGGGTGACCGTCAACGCGGTGCCGATCGCCGAACCCACGTACCGGGCCGTGTTGTTGGCGCCCGAACCCATCGCCGCGCGGTCCGGCGGCACCGAACCCACGGCGAGCCGCGCCAACGCCGCGTTGAGCACACCGCTGCCCACGCCCGCGACCACCAGCCCCGGCACCAACTCCCACCAGGCGCCGCCCGCCCGCAGCGCGTACAGCTCCGCCTGCCCCGCCGCGCACAGCAACAGCGCCGCCATGAGCTGCGTCGTCCCGCTCATCAGCGGCGCCAGCCGGCGGGCGGCCAGCGCGGCCACCACCGACAGCCCCGACCAGATGGCCAGCACCGCCCCCGTGGCGTAGGGCGCGAGCCCGGTCAGCCGCGTGAGCAGCGTCGGCAGGTAACTCATCAGCCCCACGACGGCCAGCCCGGTGACCAGCGCGCCGACCGACGACGCCAGGAACGCGGGCGAACGCAGCAACGCCAGGTCGAGCATGGGCTCCGGAACCCGCCGTTCCACCCGGACGAACACCGCCAGTGCCACGACGCCCAGCACGAGCAGGGCCAGGACGACCGGACGCCCCCAGCCGGAACGCCCCTCGCCCACCCCGGCGACCAGCGCCGAGACCCCCACCGCCAGGGCGAACATGCCCCACGGATCGATCCGCCGCGCCCGTGGCCCCCGCGACTCCGGGACCCCGGATCCGGTGAGCGCGACGACCGCGACGGAGAGCACGGCCAGCCCCGCGTAGACCGTCCGCACGCCGCCGAGACCGGCCGCCACGGCCGCGTACAGCGGTCCCACCGCGATCCCGGCGCCCACCATCGCGCCCCACACCCCGGTCGCCCGTACCCGCGCCGGGCCGGACGGGTGGGCGTCCGCGATCAGCCCCAGCCCGGCGGCGAGCAGGGCGGCGCAGGCGACCCCCTGCACCACGCGGCCCGCCACGAAGAGCGCGGCCCCGGGCGCGGCGGCCGACAGCAGGCAGGACAGCGCGAGCAGCCACCCACCCAGCCGGAAGATCCGCTTCCGCCCGTGGTTGTCCGCCAGGCTGCCCATGGTCAGCAGCGCCGCCGACAGCCCGACCGGCGTACCGGTGAGCACCCACGACTGCGCCGCCGCCCCGGCGTGCAGCGTGACCGTGACGGCGGGCAGGGTCGTGAGCGGCGCGGTGAAGACCGTCAGCGCCAGCAGCGTCCCCACGCCGACCGCCAACAGCGGCCCCGGTCGCCACCCGGCCGCCGCACGCCCTCGGGGCACGGTTCGTCGTCCGCTGATCGGCACAGTCATGGGCCATCCCTGGGTGGTGTGGAGCGACAGCGGCCGTCCGCGAAGGCGGGTCCCTCATGGTCTGGTCAATGAACCCGAGTGGGCATGCTGTCAGTCTGGTGAATGAACTGGCGAGGCCCCACCCTAGCAGCGTCGGTTCGTTCACAGAACCGTTGGTTAGACTTCCGGTATGGCACTCGGCACCGACTACGCCCGGCAGGACTGCAACTTCGCGCGCGCGCTGGAGGTCGTCGGGGAACGCTGGAGCCTGCTGATCGTTCGCGACGCGTTCTACGGGGTGCGCCGGTTCAGCGACTTCCTGACCCACCTCGACGTACCCCGGGCGGTCCTCACCGCGCGCCTCGCGTCCCTGGTCGAGTCCGGGGTGCTGCGCAAGGAGGCGTACCAGCAGGCGCCGGTACGCCACGACTACGTCCTGACCGACGCCGGCCGCGAACTGTGGTTCCCGCTCTACGCACTCGCCCGCTGGGGCGAACGCCACGCCTCCGCCACCGGCCCCTGCCGCCTCTTCCACCACGCCGACTGCGGCACCCGGCTCGACCTGCTCGGCAACTGCCCCGACTGCGGCTGCTCCGTCCCCCCGGAGGACGTCGAGATGCGCCCCGGCCCCGGCGCCGACCCCACCCTGCGCGACGACCCGGTGACCCGGGCGTTGGCCCGCCCGCACCGGCTGCTGCGGCCGGTGCGGGCGGCTGGATGAGGCGGGTTGGGGTGCGGGCCCGTTCTCCTGGGCGGGGAGTGCCCGGTTACGCCGATGGCCGCTGGGCGACGAAGACCAGTTCCCGGCCCGGCCGGTCGGGCGCCTCCCGCACCTCGCGCAACGCGTACCCCCGCGCGCCCAGCTCCCCCTCGATCTCCTCCCGCCCACGGAACCTCAGCGTCGACGTGGAGACCAGCTTCCGCCCGTCCGCGACGAACACGTAATTCCGGCGGAACGTCACCAACTGCCCGCTGACATCCACCAGTTCCACCCAACTCTCGACCACGCCACCCCCGGGCACCTCCCTGACCGAACGCGACGCCTCGCGGTTCCACCCCTCCCACGCCCGCGCGGACGGATCCCGGGTCTCGAACACCAGGTGCCCGCCGGGCCGCAGCGCCTCGTACGCCCCTCGCAGCGTCGCCCGCCACGTCTCGGGATCGGTGATCTCCTGGGCCACGTTCGCCGTCATGGTGACGAGATCGGCCTGGAGGGGCGGAAGCGCTGTGGCGTCACCGACGATCCAGCGGACCCGCTCCGCGCCCGGCTTCGCCCGCGCCACATCGATCGAGGCCCGCGCCGGATCGACCCCCACCACATCGCCCCCACGCCCGGCGAGCAACAACGCGAACACCCCCGTCCCGCACCCCACATCCACCACCCGCCGCGCCCCCAACCACCCCGCCATCCGGACATACTCCTCCAGATCACCGCGATCCGGATCGAGCGCATCGTAGATCGCGGCCAGTCGCGGATGAGTGAAGGCTTCGTTGGCCATGCGGAGGACCATACGTTCCGCTGGCGTCGGCGCGGGTCCCGCGATCCGCCCGTATCGGCGTCGTGCCGGAGGGGGATGCCCCAGGCCCGGCCCCTTGGGTCGGTGTGTCCGGCCCTCCGGGGATCTGGGCGGTGGCGCGGGGTGCCGGGGCGTGTGTGCCTCTGGTCGGGCGGGTGGAGGCGCTGGTTCGGGTCATCTGCGGGGGCGCTGTGGCCGGGGTGGTGCGGGTGGGGTGTGCGGGATGCCTGGGTGGTTGCGGCCGGCCTCCAGGAGGGCTTCGTTCCGGCGTCGCGCGACGGCTGGCCGGAGGGTGGTGCACTGGTGAAGCCCGGGTCCACCTCACGGAGGCTGCCACCCGCCGCCGTCGCTGGCGGCTCCACGACGCCGGAACGGCGCCCGGTCGTCCGGCACCGCGAGGTACGTCGTCCCGGGACGTCGGCGTGTTGGGTACGCGAACGCCGCGAGCGAGCCGCAGAACGCTTCGAGCCCAGCCACGACTCGGCCCTACCGCCGCCTGAACACCGAGGGCAAGCACGATCAACTCCAGCCGCCCCCACCGCCGGCCCGACCGCCCCCGCCCACGGGCGACGACGCACAGGCTCCGCGCCCCACCATGAAGACCACATCGGACCAGCCCGCCCCGATCGCCCGCGACCTGGCCACCGGCCAACCAACACACCGCTACGAACGCTCCCAGCCGGGCGATTCACATCGACGCGGGGCCGTGCCGAAGCCCGCCGCGACGGGCCCGAACCGGCCATGCCGCCTGCACACGATCCCGGACGACCACCCTCGTAGCCACGGCGGTCTCGTCAGGGAGGTCATCAGTGCTGGTGTGGCCGTCCGAAGGGACGGCACCGTGCTGTGACCGGCGCGTGCGTGCGTGCGCCGGCCGACCGGAGTGCCGTCCGCCGTTTCCGCAACCGAACCGGCCGCCCGTCCCCCTTCGTGAACTGCTCGCCAACGCGGTAAGCGCCCGGCAATCTCCGTAGTACAAGAGGCCGTTGGCCCGGGCCTCAGCGCGGTTCCCGTGACGCGGTGGCGTCCCTGAACGCCACCGAATCCCACCGGATTGCCCGCTTCCGCGCGGGCATCCCACGCGCGCCGAATAGCCGGGCACCGGCCGAGCGTTTGCCCGACCATGCCACCCGGGCACTTCTTATGGGGCTACGGAGGAGGGGGCCACCGTGATCGTCTGGCTGAACGGAGCGTTCGGCGCGGGTAAGACCAGCACGGCGCGCGAACTGCTCGATCTGATACCCGGCAGCACCCTGTACGACCCTGAACTGATCGGCAACGCTCTGCGGGCCCAACTGCCGGAGAAACGTCTGGGCGAGGTCGACGACTACCAGGATCTGCCCTCCTGGCGGCGCCTCGTCGTGGACACCGCGGCTGCCCTGCTGATGGAAGTGGGTGGTCCGCTACTGGCCCCGATGTCCCTGCTGCGGCAGGAATACCGGGACGAGATCTTCGGAGGACTCGCGGCCCGACGCATCCCCGTACGGCACATGCTGCTGCACGCCGAGGAAACGATCCTGCGGGCCCGGATCCAGCACCCTGACGCCTGGTCCGGCGACCCGGAAACCGGCGCCGAGGCACGAGCCTGGCGCCTCGCCCGCCTGCCCGCCTACCAGACCGCGCTGCCCTGGCTGACCCGCGACGCCCACGTGATCGACACCGGCGACCTCACCCCGCGCCAGGCCGCCGAACGCGCGGCTGCCGCCGTCTGCGAAGGCGCCGGCGCCTGCGGCATCGTGCAGACCCCGGAACCCACCGGCGAAACCCTCGCCGCCGGCGTCCTCCTCTTCGACGACCACGACCGCGTCCTGCTCGTCGACCCCACCTACAAGCCCGGCTGGGAGTTCCCCGGCGGCGTCGTCGAACGCGGCGAGCCACCCACCCGCGCCGCCGCCCGCGAAGTCGCCGAAGAACTCGGCCTGGAACTCGGCCCGGGCCACCCCCTGCGCCTCCTCGTCATGGACTGGGAACCACCCCGGCCACCCCGCTTCGGCGGCCTCCGCCTGCTGTTCGACGGCGGCCACCTGCCCGCCCCGGAAGCCGCCCGGCTCTTCCTCCCCGCTGCCGAACTGCGCGCCTGGCGCTTCGTCACCGAATCCGAAGCCGCCACCCTCCTCCCCGCCGAACGCTTCGCCCGCCTCAACTGGGCCCTCACAGCCCGCCGACGCGGCGGCACCCTCATGCTCGAAGCCGGCGTCCCGATCGGCTAGCGCCGCCCGCCGCCCGCCGCCCGAGGCCCACCCCGTGGTGACGCCTGACACGCCCCACGCGGCGCTGCCGGTTCGCCAAGGCGGCCCCTTGCAGGGCCTTTTGGGGCGAGGGAGCCATGCGGGCCTGGCGCCTCGCGACCCGCCCGCGCCGGCCGCCACTCTGGACGGGCAGCCCTCGGCTGATGTGGGCACCACGGCCTGACGTCGCAGGATCATCGCCCGAGCCCGAGCCCGAGCCCGAGCCCGAGCCCGAGGCCGAGCCCGAGCCCGAGGCCGAGCCCGAGCCCGAGCCCGAGCCCGAGGCCGAGCCTGAGCCTGAGCCTGAGCCCGAAGCCTGAGCCCGAGGCCGGAGGCTGGTGCCCATGGCCTCCGGGGCCGTGCGGATTCAACGCAGAGGCCGCCTCTTCGCCCCCAGCCGCGCGGAGGCAGCCACTGGCATACGCGTACGCGGGTCGTCCCGGCAAGGCAGCGAGCGCGCATGCCATGCGTCGCGGTGACGGGCGCCTGAGGCGGGCGAGATGTCGGCTACAGGCGGCGCCCCTCCGACCGGCCCCGTTGCAACGAGCCATCAGCAAACGGCTGTTGCCCTGAGCCTCAGCAACGCTCGCCATCCGCTACCCCGGCCACGTTGCGAGGGCAAGCGCGGCGGTGTCGGTATGCGGCGGTGGCTACGCCGCTCCGCCACATCGCGGAAGGCGTCACTCCACGCCACCTCGCCCGGACCTCGGCCCTGCCCATCGGCGCCCTCCTACCGGCACGGACACGAAACTTCCGCGTGCACCTCCCGCGACCGCGCCTTCCCCGACACAACGCGCCCCGCTTCCAGCGCCACCGGGCAGGGCCCTGCCGCACCGGGCCGACAAGGCCGCCGCAGCCGGCCCTACCGGACCCACGGCCGCGCCCACCGTCGGCATGGCACAGACGTCACATTCCGGGGACTCCGGTCAGCCCCGGCCTGCCCGCGACAGCGCGGTCTCGTATGACTGGGCCCGGCAACCGAAACCAGCCTGGGCGAGCGCGCCCCGTCCACCGCCGAAGACGTATCCCCACCGCGCTCGGCGACGCCCTCATCGGCCTCCTTCCTGCCTTCCGCCATGCCCGTCCACCGGACCGAGTCGCCCACCTTGGCCATCCGCTTCGGCCATCAGGCTCGATCTGGCCGCCTGCCGGGACCTGACCGGGAAGCCGCCGGGCCCGGAGGCCCTGGCGACGTTCCGACGGTGGCGGAAGGACTCCGGAGCCGGGCCACCGCCCGGGCGCCGACCCGACGGGGCGCCCGGGCCGTGCGGATCAGGCGGACTTCACCGAGGCGTAGTTGGCCAGGAACAGCGCCTCCGCGACAGAGAGCCGTTCGAGTTCCTCGGGGGAGACGCTCTCGTTGACGGCGTGGATCTGAGCCTCCGGCTCGCTCAGACCGATCAGCAGGATCTCGGCGTCGGGGTAGAGCGAGGCCAGGGTGTTGCACAGGGGTATGGAGCCGCCCTGGCCGGCGATCTCCATCGCGGCGCCGTCGTAGGCCGCCCGCAGCGCGTCGGACATGGCCGTGTAGGCCGGGCTCGACGTGTCCGCGCGGAACGGCTGCCCCTGTCCGCGCAAGCAGACCGTGACCCGGGCACCCCACGGAGCCGCCGACTCCAGATGTGCGGCGAGGGCACGCTGGGCCTCGGCCGCGTCCACCCCCGGCGGCACCCGCAGGCTGACCAGGGCACGAGCCGCGGCCTGCACGGACGGGGTGGCTCCGATCACCGGCGGGCAGTCGATGCCGAGCACGGTCACCGCCGGGCGGGCCCACAACCGGTCCGCGACGCTGCCCGTGCCGGTCAGCTCGACCCCGTCCAGCACCTTGGCGTCGCGCCGGAACTGCTCCTCGTCGTACTGCAGCCCCTCCCAACGCGCCTCGGCGTCCAGGCCCTTGACGACCGTCGCCCCCGACTCGTCGCGCAACGAGTCCAGCATGCGGATGAGCGCGGCGAGCGCGTCCGGTGCCGCTCCCCCGAACTGACCGGAGTGCAGATTGCCCTCCAGCGTCTCCACGGTCACCTCGACCAGAGTCATCCCCCGCAGCGTCGCCGTCACCGTGGGCAGTCCGACCCGGAAGTTGCCGGTGTCACCGATCACGATGGCGTCGGCCGCCAGCAACTCGGGGTGGGCCTCGGCGTAGCGCTCCAGGCCCCCGGTGCCCTGCTCCTCCGAGCCCTCGGCGATGACCTTCACGGAGACCGGCATCCCGCCGTTCTCCCGCAGCGCCCGCAGCGCGGTCAGATGCATCACCAGGCCGCCCTTGCAGTCCGCCGCCCCGCGCCCGTACCAGCGGCCGTCACGCTCGGTCAACTCGAACGGCGGCGACAGCCACGCGTCCTCGTCCAACGGAGGCTGCACGTCGTAGTGCGCGTACAGCAGCACCGTCGGCGCCCCCGCGGGCCCGGGCAGATACCCGTACACCGACTGCGTGCCGTCCGGGGTGTCGAGCACGGCCACATCCGCGAAGCCCTCGGCGGTCAGCGTGTCGGCGATCCAGCGCGCGGCCTTCTCGCACTCGCTCTTGGGGAACTGGCGCGGATCCGCGACCGAACGGTAGGAGACGAGCTCGGCGAGTTCGGCCTTGGCACGCGGCATCAGGGCGGCGACGCTCCGGGCGAGCGGGGCTCGAAGGGCCTGGTCCTGCTCCATGGGACTCCTCACAAAGTGGCAGTTGCGTACAAACGGGTGACCGTGATGCCGATCGTTCCACAGGCCCTCCGGCCCCCACCCCCGGGCTGCCGTTCGAAGCGCGCCATAAGATGCGGGGGAGGCCCAGGACGAGCGGGAGCGGAAGCACACGTGAGCAGCGACAACGCAACGGGGGACAGCCGACCGGAGCACACCGGTCCGGAGCCGGGCGGGGAACCCACGGTCTGGGACGTCGTCGTGGTCGGTGCCGGTCCCGCCGGGGCCAGCGCGGCTCACGCCGCGGCCTGCACCGGCCGGCGGGTGCTGCTGTTGGAGAAGGCCGAGCTGCCACGCTACAAGACCTGCGGAGGCGGCATCATCGGCCCGTCCCGTGACGCCCTTCCCCCGGGCTTCGAGCTGCCGCTTCGGGACCGTGTGCAAGCCGTCACCTTCAGCATGAACGGCCGCCTCACCCGCACCCGTCGCTCCCGCCAGATGCTCTTCGGACTGATCAACCGGCCGGAGTTCGACGCCGGCCTGGTCGAGGCCGCCCAGCGGGCCGGCGCCGAGCTGCGCACCGGCACCGCCGTGTCCCGCGTGGAACAGCACGGTCCGGCCGTCCCCGACCGGCGGACCGTGGCAGTCGTCCTGACCACCGGCGAGACGGTGCTGGCCCGTGCCGTCGTCGGGGCGGACGGCAGCGCCAGCCGGATAGGCGCCCATGTCGGGGTCAAGCTCGACCAGGTCGACCTGGGCCTGGAGGCCGAGATCCCGGTGCCGCCGTCGGTGGCCGAGGACTGGGCCGGCCGCGTACTGATCGACTGGGGCCCGCTTCCGGGCAGTTACGGCTGGGTGTTCCCCAAGGGCGATACCCTCACGGTGGGGGTGATCTCGGCCCGTGGCGAGGGCGAGGCCACAAAGCGTTACTTGGAGGACTTCGTCGCCCGGCTCGGTCTCGCCGGCTTCGAGCCGAGCGTTTCCTCCGGGCACCTGACCCGGTGCCGGTCCGACGACTCCCCGCTGTCCCGTGGCAGGGTGCTCGTGTGCGGCGACGCGGCCGGGCTGCTGGAACCGTGGACCCGGGAGGGCATCTCCTACGCGCTGCGCTCCGGTCGGCTGGCGGGGGAGTGGGCGGTGCGCATCGCCGAGGCACAGGACGCCGTGGACGCCCGTCGCCAGGCTCTCAACTACGCCTTCGCGATCAAGGCGGGACTCGGTGTGGAGATGGCGGTGGGCCGGCGGATGCTCACCCTGTTCGAGCAGCGCCCTCGGATGTTCCACGTCGCGCTGACCACGTTCCGGCCGGCCTGGAACGCCTTCGTGCGCATCACCAGCGGTGCGACCACGCTGGGCGAGATCGTCCGCGACCACCCGTTGGCCGGTCGTGTGCTCTCCGGTCTGGACCGCGCCTAGGGACCGGTCGTGCCGTGTCCGACGCCGTTCGATCGGCGCCGGCGCGGCCCGTTGAGGTGTTGGTCGCACAGTCCCGCCGTCCCGCTTGCCCTCGTCGGCCAGCTCATGGGCGCGCAAGATCTCAGCCTTCCCGCCTGGCCGCACCTCACCCCCGTCCATTGGCGGATCGGCCGGAACGGAGCGCCGCTCGCCGCGCTGGTGGTCGCGCACAGCCGGCTTCCGGGCCGCCTGTCGGCACAGGGTCACGCGAGCAAGCCAGGCGGCGCAGCGGCTGAGGGCCGTGATGGCGAACCGACCTGAGGCTTCGGCGCATTCGGACATGGGAACCCCCGTTCATTGAGAGCAGTGCTCTCGACGTGGAACAGTGTTGCACCCGGCTCGGACGATTGCAAGAGCGGCGCTCTCTTCGTTGACTGCTGATCTGTTATGTGGGACAGTGCTTCCATGAGTGTCATCCGAGGAGCCCGTGAGCGAGCCCGCCTGGAGGTCACGGCGGCGATCAAGCAAGAGGCCCGACGGCAACTCGCCGTCGAGGGTGCTTCGCGTTTGTCGCTGCGCGCCGTCGCCCGCGAACTGGGCATGGTCTCCTCGGCGCTCTACCGCTATTTCCCCAGCCGTGACGACCTGCTGACCGCTTTGATCGTTGACGCGTACGACGCGTTGGGCACCACCGCGGAGGAGGCTTTGGCCGACACCGAAGGAGCGGTGCCGGTCGAACGCTGGAAGGCGGTCTGCCGAGCCATACGGGCCTGGGCCCTGGCTCACCCGCACGAGTACGCCCTGCTCTACGGTTCGCCCGTGCCCGGCTACAGCGCGCCGCAGGACATGGTGGTGCCGGCCTCCCGGGTCGGCCGTGCCCTGATCGAGGTGGCGCGTGACGCCCACCGTAGGGGCCGGCTCGACCTGCCTGCCGGTGAACCACTGCCCGACGCCGTGCGCACCGATGTCGAACGGCTCGCGGCCGACATGCTGGTGGAGCTTCCCGAGCCGGTGCTGGCCGGGCTCACGGCGGCCTGGTCGCAAGTCTTCGGCCTGGTGGGCTTCGAGGTCTTCGGCCACTTCGACCACCTCGTCGAGGCCAGGGACGAATTCTTCGACCACGCCTGCGTCCGCCTGGCCCATCAGGTCGGCATATGAAGCAGGTGGGTTGCGGATCTCCGGTGGCCCGGCTACTTCCGCCGCAGTAGCACCGGGCACCTCCAGGGTGTGACGCGTCGCGCGTGTGCCCGGTCTAGCGTGGCCGCGTGAACGACGAGCCCGCACCGGGGGCCGCGGCGGACGCCGGGTCGCGAACACGGAAGGCCAGGCCGTGAGGGGTCGGCCTGCACGACGACCAACGGGGGAGGTGCTGTCATGAAGCGTCCGGCGAACGCGGACGGGGGTTGGGGGAAAGACTGGTTGCCGGGCCGCTTGGGCACCGGGCCGAAGGTGGTCCGCGACAACGGTGCCTCGAACGGTTCCCGCACGTCGTACGGGCTCGACGTCCCGGAAGCCATGCCCGATGCCGGCGGAAGCGGTGGGTGGGTGTGGCGTGGGCTCCGGGCCGGCCCGTCGGTGGTGCGGCGCGACGGTGCTCACAGGGGTACCCCGGTGGTGTCGTCGCTGGCCGTGGCCGTGGTTCAGCTGACCGGTTCCAGGTTCGCCGGTATGCACCAGACGGGCCGTACGCCGTTGGACGCCGTCGGCTGGCTGCTGCTCATGGCGGGGCCTGTGTTCCTCGTCTTGCGCCATCGCGTGCCAGCGTTGGTGGTCCACGCGGTCGCCGCGGTCTCGCTGGCCTACTTCACACTCGGCTATCCGTACGGCCCCTTCGTCCTCAGTTTCGTCGTCGCCTTCGCCTCCGCCGTCTTCCGCGGCAGGCGGCGCCACGCCTGGATCGCGGCGGGGGCGGCCTACCTCGGTGCGCTCGTCGTTCGGCAATGGCTCTACCCGTGGTTGCCGCCACCGGGCGACACCGCGCCGGGATGGGGCATGGAGTACGGGGTCGCCGCATGGCTGCTGGTCATCGCGGCCGGCACCGAATTGCTCAAGGTCCGGCGCGAGCAGTTCGAACGAGCGCGGCGGGAACGGGCGGAGGCCGAACGGCGCCGGGCGGACGAGGAACGGTTGCGGATCGCCCGCGAGCTCCACGACGTGATCGCGCACAGCCTTTCGGTGATCAACGTCCAGGCGGGCGTGGGCCTTGCGCTCATCGACGAGCGTCCCGAACAGGCCCGCACCGCGTTGACCACCATCAAGGCAGCCAGCAAGGAAGCGCTGGGAGAAGTCCGCCAGGTGCTGGCCACACTACGGGCGCCCGGCGCGGCACCGCGGGCGCCGGCCCCAGGGCTCGACCGTCTTCCCGAACTGCTGCAGCAGGCCCGCACCGCCGGGCTGCGGGCCGAGGTCGAGGTGACCGGCACCGCACCCGGTCTGCCGCCCAACACCGATCTCGCGGCCTTCCGGATCGTGCAGGAGGCCCTGACCAACATCGTGCGGCACTCCCGGTCAAGAACCGCCCGGATCGGGATCCACCACGAACCCGGCGTCCTGCGGCTGCGGATCGACGACGAGGGGCCGGCCGCGTCGCAAGACGAAAGCGACGGCGGCAACGGACTCGTCGGGATGCGGGAGCGTGCCGCGGCCCTGGGCGGCACCGTTCAGGCGGGCACCCGGGCCGACGGGGGCTTCCGGGTGACCGCGACCCTGCCGGTCTCCCCGGACCCGGCCCCGCCCGCCGGGCAGCCCGACGGGCCTACACGCCCGGACCCGGACCTCGACCCACCGAACCGCGACAAGGGCGCACGAATACCTCCGGCCACGAGCGGTGGCCGGAGCGCTGCAGCCACCGGGCCGAGGCCGGCGGGCGCCGGACCGGGCCCGGTCCCCGGTGAGGGCATCGACGGCAACGAGGACCGTGGCGAGGACGGAGAGGAGGAGCGAGGATGAGCCGGGTCGTACTCGCCGACGACCAGGTGCTGGTCCGGGCCGGGTTCCGCGCACTGCTGGACGCGCAGTCCGACATCGAGGTGGTGGGCGAGGCCGCGGACGGGGCGGAGGCGCTGCGGCAGGTCGCGCGGTTGCGGCCGGATGTCGTGCTGATGGACATCCGGATGCCCGTGCTCGACGGGCTCGCCGCCACCCGGCGGATCACCGACGACCCGTCCCTGGACGGAGTCAAGGTCGTCATCCTCACCACCTTCGAACTCGATGAGTACGTCTTCGAGGCCATCAGGTCCGGAGCCTCGGGGTTCCTGGTGAAGGACACCGAGCCCGAGGAACTGCTGCGGGCGGTGCGGGCCGCCGTCGCCGGGGACGCCCTGCTGTCGCCCGGTGTGACACGCCGGCTGATCGCGGAGTTCGCCGCCCGGTCCAAGGAGCCGATGGCAGCAGCCGGTCTCGCGCAACTCACCGAACGGGAAAGGGAGGTCATGGCCTTGGTCGGCATGGGCCTCTCCAACGAGGAGATCGCCCGGCGCCTGGTGGTCAGTCCGCTCACCGCCAAGACCCACGTCAGCCGGGCGATGGTCAAGCTCGGCGCCCGCGACCGGGCACAACTGGTGGTGATGGCGTACGAATCGGGCTTGGTACGACCGGGGTGGCTCGGCTGAGGGGAGGAGCGGCGAGCCGGAACAGCGGGTGCCGCAAAGGATCACCGGGCTCGTGCTGCAACGAGGCTCTCCACGCCGACGCGGAGGTTGGAATGACGTCTGTCCGGAAGCTCTACCTTGAGGTGGCGGCATCGGTCACCGAGCTGATCGCGGCGCCGGAGGTGGCGGCGGCGTGGGACGAGCCGAGCGCCTTGCCGAAGATGAGTGTGCGGGGGCTCGCCGGTCACTTGGCCGGGCAGGTCCTCCACCTGCCGAAGGTGCTTGCCGAGCCCGTGCCGGTGGAAGAGACGATCTCGTTGGACGAGTATTACGCGCGGGCGAGTTGGATCGGTTCCGATGTCGACGACAAGTCCAGTGTGGCGGTCCGTAACGGGGGAGAGGAGGAAGCGGCCAAGGGGCCGGTGGACCTGGCCTCTCGGGTCGACGCGACGGTCCGGGAGCTGCGTACCGCTCTGCTGGCCGCGCCGGACAGGCCGGTGCGGCGGGCCACGTGGGGGCCGTGGTCGATAAGCCTGGACGACTTCGTGGCCAGCCGGTTGCTGGAGATGGTTGTGCACTGCGACGACCTGGCGTACAGCGTTGGGGTGGCGACCCCTGAACTCCACGGGCAAGCCGTCCAGTTGGTGGTGGACGTGCTGTCCCGGATAGCGGTGCGGCGGCATGGAGCGGTCGATGTGCTGCGCGCGTTCAGCAGGGCGGAGCGGGCGCCGTCCACGATCGCGGCCCTCTGAGGAGGGGCCGGATCCGTACGGTTCCGTCGTCGGTGGTGGTGGGGTCGGTGGCCTGGTTCGTCACCACCGGTCGGCGCCGCCGGGGTACGGGCGGCCGTGTCCCCAGCGGGGGCCGTCGGATCCGGGCCACGAGTCGCCCGGCCGGTACGTCTGCCGGTGGCCGTGATGGTCCTCGGCGGCCTTGCGGATGGCGTTGAACCAGTCGGTGAGGTCGGACAGACCAGGGGGCAAGGCTGGGTGGTCGGCCGGGTGCGGCGACGTGGCGGCGGGTCGGTGAGTCGGCGCGGTGGCGGCCGTGACGTGGGTGACGTGAGGGTGCGCGGGTGAGGCGGGGGTGGACGCCGGTGCGTCGGTGGTGACCATGGAGGTGCGCGCCGGGGCCTGCTCGATGTCCGATCCGGTGGCCTGATCGGGTAAGGCCGCCGCGGGGGAGTGGTGGCCGTCGGCGGGCGGTTTCGACGAGGCGTTGGTGAGCAAGAGGGACAGCCCGGCGAGGAGAACGGTGGCGGAGAGCACGGCGCCCCCGGCCACGTTCCGGCGGTGCGGTGCGCGATGGCGTCCGGGCATCACCTCGCCGACGATGACGGTGGGTCCTTCGGCGGGAACGTGTTCGACCGGTTGGGGGCCCAGCACCACGTCGGTGGGGCTGAGAGCACGCGAGGCCGTGCCGTCGGCTCGCGCGGGCGTCGGGAGCGCTTCTGGCATGCACCTGAGCATTCCCTGATCCGTGGTGCGGTGTCCACCGATCCGTGCATACCGGTCAGTTGACATGGGACCGGCCTCTAGACGTCGACCGTCCTACGAAGCCCCGGGAGGGGACGCCCCCGTCAGGGACCGGCCGAGTCCCGGGTGGCGAGGGCGATCCCGGAAGCCACCGCGGCGAGCAGGGCGACCGTTGTCAGGGCCAACGGCAGGCCCGTTGCCTCGGCCAGGAAGCCGATGGACGGCGGGCCGAGCAGCATCCCGCCGTACCCGAGCGTCGAGGCGACGGCCACCCCGCCGGGGCCGGCCAGGGCTCCGGCCCCGCCCACGGCCACCGGGAAGATGTTGGCCAGACCCAGCCCGGTCACCGCGAAACCGGTGAGCACCAGCCATGGTTGCGGGGCGAGGGCACCGACCAGCATGCCGGCCGCCCCGGTCAGTCCGCCCAGGACCACGGTGCGGGTCCGGCCGAGACGTTCCAGCAGCGTCGTTCCGCTGAGCCTGCCGACGGTCATGGCCAGGGCGAAAGGGGCGTACGCCGCCGCCGCGAGCCCCGGGCCCGTGTGCAGGTCCTGGCTGAGGTGGAGCGCGCTCCAGTCGGCGAGCGCCCCCTCGCCGTAGGCGTCGCACAGGGCGATGAGCCCGAGGACGAGGACGAGCCATCGGACCCGGACCGGCGGGCCGGCGGGGCCACGTCCATCGGCCGTCGCGGCGTCCACGGCCGAGGCGCCGGTGGCGTCCGATCGCGGGGGCTTCCCGCCCGGCGGATGACCGCGCCGGCTCCGGGACGCTCGGCCCGGCGGGCAGGGCGGGGCCTCGGGACCGTCCTCCGGGGCCGGGCCCCCACCAGCCGGTTCCGGTGCCGACCGGGGCACCGGGTGTGCCAGCAGGGTGCGGCCAGCCGTCGCGGAGACCAGCAGGCCGACCGGGGTGAGCAGCAGCAGATGGTGGGCGGGGGAGAGATGCGGGGCGAGCAGTCCGCCGAGGGCCGAGCCGGTCAGGCCGCCGAAGCTGAACGCGGCGTGGAAGCCGGGCATGACCGGGCGCCGGACGGCCGCGACCAGGTCCACGGCGAGGCTGTTCATCGACACGTTCAGGGAACCGTACGCCGCGCCGAAGACCAGCAGGACCAGCCCGAGAGCGAGCGCTGAACGGGTGAGCGGGGGTAGCGCTACGCTGAGCGCCAGCAGGACTCCGCATCCCACCGTCACCCGGTGGCTGCCGTACCGGTGGCACAACCGGCCGGTGAACACCATGGTGGCCACCGCCCCGGCCGACACGCCGAGCAGGGCCATACCCAGCGCACCCGGCGAGGCACCCACGTGGGCTTTGATGGCGGGGATGCGTACCAGCCAGCCGGCGAAGGTGAAGCCGTCGAGTGCGAAGAAGGCGGTCAAGGCCGTCCGGACGGCGCTCCACGAGCGGCCGTCGCCGGATGGCGGGTGCGTGTCCGCCGGCCGCCTGGATCGGCGCCTGCCGGGCCGGCCAGCGGTGCGCGCGGGCACGCCGGACCGGGCGGCCGTGTCGGTCGCCGGAGTGTCCCGGCGACCGGCGAGGGTCGTGGCCGGCGCTCGGGAGGACCGGTGGCCGGCGGTGGCGGGGACGCCGGACGGGTTCGCCGTGTCCGCGGCGGTGCCGGACGCGTGGCCGGGGTGGGTGGGCGTGCCGGTTCCGCGGCGTCTGCCGGTCGACATGGCCCGGAGGGCGGTCAACGCGGTGCGGGCCGTGCGTATTTTGTTTAGCGTCGGCACAAAGTGAGAATAGGACCGTGACGCAGACTCGGACAAGGCTTGAGAGAGGCCGCGCGGCCCTCGGTCCCGCGCTGACGCTGGTGCATACCGGCCGGGCGCCGACGCGTGCCGTCCTCACCGCGGAACTCGGCGTCACCCGGGCCACCGCCGGAGCCGTCGCCGCCGAACTCGAATCGCTCGGCCTCATCCGCGTGGACACCAAGCCGACCGTGGTCTCCGGCGCCCAGGGCAGGCCGTCGCACCGGCTCACCATCGACCCGGACGGCCCCGTGGTGCTCGCCGCACAGGTGCACGCCGACGGGTTCCGCGCGGCCCTGGTCGGTCTCGGCGGACACATCGTGGCGACCACGCCCGCCTGCATGACCGTGCCCGCCGACCCGGCCCACATCCTCGGCCTCGTCGTCGAGGCCGGCGCCGAACTGCTGAAATCCACCGGACGGCTCTGCCTGGGCGCCGGCCTCGCGGTGCCCTCGGCGGTCGCCGAGCCGGACGGCCTCGCGCTCAACCCCCTCCACCTCGCCTGGCCGGCCGGCGCGCCCGTCGAACGGATCTTCGCCGAACAGCTCGCCGTATACGGGGTGGTGGGCCCCGACGGCCACCCGGCGGCCTCGTTCGTCGGCAACGACGTCAACGTGGCGGCGCTCGCCGAACACCGTCACGGTGCCGGGCTCGGGGCCCAGCACCTGCTCGTCGTCGCCACCGGTCACCGCGGCGTCGGCGGTGCTCTGGTGGTCAACGGACGGCTGTACACCGGAAGTTCCGGGCTCGCCCTGGAGGTGGGCCACCTGACCGTCAACCCCGCGGGACGCCCGTGCCACTGCGGCAGCCGTGGCTGCCTGGACGTGGAGGTCGACCCGCTGGTCTTCCTCCAGGAGTGCGGACGCGACCCGGGCCCGGAGGTGTCGCTGCTGGACGACTGCGCCCGGTTGCTCCGTGAGGAGTACCACGACTCCGTGGTACGCGGTGCGGCCGAGGCCCTCATCGACCGGCTCGGGCTCGGGCTGGCCGGGCTCGTCAACGTACTCAACCCGGACCGGATCGCCCTCGGCGGCCTGCACCGTTTCCTCTTCGAGGCCGACCCCGAGCGGCTCCGCGCGGTGGTGGCCGACCGGAGCCTGTGGGGGCGCAGCGGCTCGGTGCCCATCCTGAGCTGCACGCTCGACCACAACAGCCTGGTGGGCGCGGCCGAACTCGCCTGGCAGCCGGTGCTGGACGACCCGCTGGAGGTCCTGGGGGCGTGTTAGCGGCGGCCGGCGCGCAGTGCCCGTTCCCTGTTGTCGGCGGGAACCCTGCGCGGCGCCGCCCCGTTACCGGACCATGGAGAGCACCGGATTATTCGTCGCCGCGGCCGTTCCCGGCGCCGCCCTGGCGCTCTTCGTGCTGGACCGGTTCCTCCTGCGGCTGGAACGCCGTGGCTGGATCTACTACCGCAGGACCAAGGGCGCGACCGGTATCGGCACCGACATCTTCCAGGAGTTCTCGCCGGCCGCCCAGGCGATGAAGCGGTCGTTGGAGCAGGAGACGTTCCGCAAGGACGTACGTCCCGGCACCGACCCGCCGTTCGGCATAGACCTCGAATCGGGCACCGCGCGGCTGACGCTCCCCGGGGCGATATCCGGCGAGCCGGCGCCGCGCCCGGGGCGAACGGTGCGTCCGCGTGACCATGAGGCATGACCGGACACGGCCGCAATGAGCAACGGTGAAGTCCCCGGCCATGACGGGGACTTCACCGTGTGGACCGCGCCCCGGCGGAGCGGGTGCGGCGTCAGACCGCCACGGGCTGCGGGCAGGGAGCGATGGCCAGCGGCGTGCGCAGCGGCAGCGCGACCGCCGGAGGCACGGGGGCCAGCAGGTCGGGGGCGCCCGAAGCGGGCTCGCTGAGCGTGAACCACACGATCTTGCCTTCGCCGCTTTTGTTGGGCCGCGTGCCCCATTCGTCGCTCAGCGCGGCGAGCATCGCCAGCCCCCGGCCGCAGGTCGCCATGGCGTCGGTGCGCAGCCCGGCGCGGGGCGGGCGGGGATCGTTGTCGGCGACCGACACGGTGAGCCGGCCCTGCTCGTGGACGAGTTCCACGGCGCAGCGCTTGTCGGGCTGGGCGTGCCGGTGGACGTTGGCCAGCAGCTCGGTGATGCCGAGCAGGGTGGTGTCCAGGAGTGATTCGAGGCCCCAGTACCGCAGCTGGGCAGAGACGATTCTTCGGACCTGCCCGATGCGGTGCGGCAGGGCTTCGAGCTCCAGGACGCACTGTCGGGTGTGCTGGGTGGTGATCACGGCTGCGACTCCCTCCGCGGGGGCGTCGCGCCGTCGCCCGGCCCGGGCCCGTCCGCTTCGAGTGGGAAAGCCTGTGCTGAACACTCAGAGTGACAGGAAATGTACTCCTTGTGTGTGACCAGGTTCGCCCCGGTGACGGTGTTCCGCAACTCACGACGCGCCGGCAACAGGGTCGTGGCGGCGGCGTTCACCCATCGCGGGGGTCCATCTGCTCGCGCGCCCAGGAGAGCGCCTCGCACAGCCGGAGCACCGCCTCGTCGTCGCCGGGGCCGGGGCGCAGCCCGTACGCGCGCCCTTCGAGCACCACCCGCGCGCGGCGGCCGGGGCCGAACCAGGGGGGCGTGGCCGCCCTCGCCTCGGTGAGTGGAGCGCTGTCGATCTCCTGCCCCCGGCTCGTCAACAAGCTGACCCGGCCATCGCCCACGACGACCGTGCCTGCCCTGGTCAACGAGCGCAGCCGCCTGCTGATCTGCACCCCCGAGACGCTGAACTCGGTTTCCGCCACGGTGCACCCCCTTCGTGCGGGCCGGGCAGCCGTCCCCGTGCCGACCGCCTCGGGTATCCGCCTGCTGGGCAGTGTGCCGGGCGCGGCAGGGCCGCACCAGACGCCGCGCGCCGCCTTGACCTGCGGCTGCCTATGATCGAGCCGGGCCCGCAACCGGGGCCGAGAACGACAGGAACGGAAGGCGGACCCACGTGGGCACCATCGATCACGCGGCGAGCGTAGACCGATCGGATTTGGACACCCCTACGCCGACCGTAGATGTGGACCGGTCGGACCAGGCGTACCGGATCTGGTTGAAGGAAGCCGTCCGCAAGGTGCAGGCGGACGCCAACCGCAGCGCCGACACGCATCTGCTGCGCTTCCCGCTGCCCGAGCACTGGGGCATCGACCTGTACCTGAAGGACGAATCGACCCATCCGACCGGCAGCCTCAAGCACCGGCTGGCCCGCTCGCTCTTCCTCTACGGCCTCTGCAACGGCTGGATCCGCCCCGACCGCCCGGTGATCGAGGCGTCCAGCGGTTCCACCGCCGTCTCCGAGGCGTACTTCGCCCATCTGATCGGTGTGCCCTTCATCGCGGTCATGCCACGTACGACCAGCCGGGAGAAGCAGCGGCTCATCGAGTTCCACGGCGGCCGGTGCCATCTGGTGGACGACCCCCGGACGGTGTACGAGGTCTCGGCCCGCCTGGCGGAGGAGACCGGTGGCCACTACATGGACCAGTTCACCTACGCCGAACGGGCGACCGACTGGCGGGGGAACAACAACATCGCCGAGTCGATCTACCACCAACTGCGCATGGAGCGCTACCCGGAGCCCGCCTGGATCGTGGCGACCGCCGGCACCGGCGGCACCTCGGCCACCATCGGCCGCTACGTCCGGTACATGCAGTACGGCACCCGCATCTGCGTGGCCGACCCGGAGAACTCCTGCTTCTTCGACGGCTGGGTCGGCGGCGACCCCGGGGTGCGCTGCGACAGCGGCTCGCGGATCGAGGGCATCGGCCGGCCCCGCATGGAGCCGAGCTTCGTGCCCGGCGCGATCGACCGCATGATGAAGGTCCCGGACGCCGCCTCGGTGGCGGCGGTGCGCGCGCTGGAGCGGGCGATCGGCCGCAAGGCGGGCGGCTCCACCGGTACCGGGCTGTGGGCGTCGCTGCGGATCGTCGCCGAAATGCTGGCCCAGGGGCGCACCGGCAGCGTGGTCACCTTGCTGTGCGACCCCGGCGACCGTTACCTCGACAAGTACTACTCGGACGCCTGGCTCGCCGAACAGGGGATGGACATCGGCCCCTACGCGGCGGCGATCGACGGCTTCCTGGAGACCGGCGGCTGGCCCTCCTGACCCGGTACGAGGGTGCTCCACCGCCTCCCGGAACGTCCGCCCCGCGGCCCGTGATCCCGGTCCGCGGGGACGCGGCGGCTCACGCGACGGGCGCCGGGGCCAGGCGCCGGTCGAGCGCGCGTACGGCGTCGGCGAAGGCGCGGTCGAACGCCGGGCGTGCGACCCGCAGCAGGGCGGCGGCGGCCGGTGCGGCGTCGGCGGCGAAGATCCACCGAAGGCGGGTGCCGCCGGTGGGCATGGGCGCCAGCCGCCAGTCCTCCAGCAGGGCGCGCACCCCCGGGAGGTTGGTGGCGTCCACCCGGTACGCGAAGCGCTCCGCCTCGTCCATGGCGAGGAACGTCTCCGCGAAACGCACCCCGCCGGTGAGCCTGATCCGGCGGCCCTCCCCGGTGGGCAGGGCCGAAGCCACCGCACGGAACCACGCCGACCAGCCCTCGGTGTCCTCCGTGAGGGCCCGGTACACCGCGTCCGCGTCGGCCCGCAGCCCGGCCGCGAAGGCCAGCAGCACCGGAGCGTCGGTGACGAAGTCCAGCCCGACCGAGCGCAGTTGACGCATCACGGCGAAGTCCTCCAGGTCGGCGACGGCAACCGAACCACGCTACCGTGACGAGCCGTCAGGCGGCAGGCCTCGCTCCGCGCGAGCGTCGGCGCTCAGCCGTCGGCGCCGCTCTCCGGCTCGCCGGCCACCACCACCTCCGCCACGTGCTCGGAGATCTCCGCACGCAGCACCTGGGGTATGCCCGCGTCGGTCACCAAGGTGGCGACCTCCTCCAGCGAGGCGAACGAACTCAGGCCCACCGTGCCCCACTTGGTGTGGTCGGCCACCACGACGACCCGGCGGGCCGAGCGGACGAACTGCCGGTTGGTCTCCGCCTCCGCCAGGTTGGGCGTGGTGAGACCGGCCTCCACGGACAGGCCGTGCACGCCGAGGAAGAGCAGGTCGAAGTGGAGCGACCGGATCGCCTGGTCGGCGACGGGGCCGACCAGCGAGTCCGACGGGGTGCGCACGCCGCCGGTGAGCACCACGGTGGCCGCCCCGGGCCGCGGACCCCGGCCGCCCGCGCGCCGCTGCCCGGAGTGGAAGACGTCGGCGACCCGCACCGAATTGGTGACCACCGTCAGATCGGGGACGTCGAGCAGCTGGTGGGCGACCGCGTACGTCGTCGTGCCGCCGGTGAGTGCGATGGCGCTGCCTGCGGTGACCAGGCCGGCGGCGGCCCGCGCGATGGCCTCCTTGGCGCCCTGCTCCATACCGGACTTGGCCTCGAACCCCGGCTCATGGGTGCTGGCCTCGGCCACCGGCACCGCCCCGCCGTGCACCTTCTCCACCACGCCCTGGTGCGCCAGCGCGTCGAGATCGCGGCGCACGGTCATGTCGGAGACGTTGAGCTTGCGGGTCAGCTCGTTGACCCGGACCCCGCCGCGCCGCCTGACCTCGTCCAGGATCAGGGCACGCCGCTGCTCGGCCAGCAGGTTGTGATTGTCGCCCACCCGAGCCCCGTCCCTTCCTCGACCAGCCGTTCACCGGTACGACGTCCTGGTGAAGCCATCTTCCCACGGGGGTACGACACCGCCGCGCCGGGTGATCGGGCTCACCTAGCACAAATTCACGATTTCGGGGGGTTTCAAGCCGTCCTCTGCTGCGCGATCAATGGTGCGTGCCCGATGCTGGACGAGCACGACGCGAACACGGGGGAGGCAAGCGGTGGAAGGAGCCGCGCGGACGCTGCACGCGGAAGACACGCAGCAACGGACACCATCACGACGCGAGACCGCGCAGCCGGTGCCCGCGGAAGACGGAAGCCTACCGGCCACGTCACCGGACGGGCCGGCGCCGGCAGCGGAACAGTTGGGGGAGGACGCCGCCTGGACACGGCCGGCACCCGCACTCGAACTGCTGGTGCACGGGGTCGGCGGTACCACGCCGGAGGCCATGCTCTGCTCCGGCCAGGTGGCCCAGGTCTGCGGAGACCAGGTGGCCGGCATCTACCGCCGGGCCGAGGACGGCCTCGACGACACCTGCGGCACCTCACGCACCGACATCCCGGCGCCCACCGCACCTCCCGGCACGGCCGCCGACGGCCCCGGCCGGCCCCCGGGAGCCGACGGGCAGCCCGTGCAGGAGGCCTACTGCTGGTCAGGGCTGACCTCCGGCAACAGCAGCCGCGCCCTGTGGCTGCTGCTCGTGCCCTTCATGATCGTCAACCTGGCCCACTGGATGCGGCCACCCGGCGGCCCCGGCACGGACCGGTGGCGGCGCCTCTACGACATCCTGGTGCGACTGCTCGCCCTGAGCCTCACCGTGCTGCTCGTCGCCGCCGCCTGCGAGGTCGCCGTCGACCTGGTGGCCTGGCAGTGCGCCGGAAACCCGGCCTGCGCACGCGGCAAACCCTGGCCCGGCTTCCTCGGCGAACTCCCGGCCGGACCACGCACCGCGGTCGCCGCCCTCGTGCCGACCGCCCTGGTCACCGCGTTGTGGTGGCTCTCGCACCGCACCTGGAGCGCCTACGAGGCCCAACTGCCGCCCGGCACCGCCGACGACGGCCACTCCCCGCAGACGCCCGACCTGGCGCTGCCCGGCTTCTGGTACGGACGCCGGCCGGTGGCCCGGCTGCGCGCGGCACACACCGCGGTCGCCCTGTGCACCATCGCGGTGGCCCTGCTGCTACCCGCGGTACGCGCCGGTGACCACCGCACCGACGGTGCCGTCCTCACCGCCTTCGTGTCCGCCACCGCGCTGGCCGCGGCCGTCGTGGTCTGCCGCACCGGACGCAGCGAGAGCGCCGTCGACCACGCCACCGACCGCCGCACCATCCGCTCGCTGCTCGCCGTCTCGCTGGTGCTGCTCGCCGCCGCGGTCGCCCACGCGGCGTTGCGCGGCCCCGGCACCGCCGCCTCGCGGCTGCCCGGAGCCGGCCTGTTCAGTGGACTGACGGTGGTGCAGGGCGTCTTGATCGTCGCGCTGACCGTTGTCGTCCAGCGGTTGCGCCGCGGCGGCGGGGCGGAGCCCAGGGCAGCCGCCCGAGGTTTCGCCGGTCCCATGGTGGCGGTGCTCGCGTGCATGGTCGGCTGGATCTTCGCCGGAGGCGTCGCCCAGCAGGTCGCCGACTGGCTCGACGGCAGCCGGACCCCGGGTGCGAGCGGCAGCCCGCTCGCCGGCCCCCCGGTCCTGCTGTCCTGGCAGGCGGCCACCATCCCGGTGTTCCTGCCGGTGGTCGCCGTGGTGGCCGGGGTGGCGGCGGCGCGGGTCGCGGCCGGACGGGGCAAGGAAGCCGCACGGGTCCGCGGCGACTACCCCGGCCACCACGAACAGCCGCATCGCACACGGCAGATCGCCGGCGCCGTCACCCGGGCCAGGCTCACCGACACCGCGCCCGCGGTGGTGGTCGCCATCGGATGCACCGCCTTCGTGCTCGCCGCCCTGGGTACCGTCGGCGCCTGGGCGACCGGCCGTTCCCCCGCGGTAGCCGTCGCCGGCACCGGCGAGACGATCGGCCGGGCGGTCCGAATCGCCCAGGACACCGGATCGTGGCTGCTGGGCGCCGGAGCCGTCGCGCTGTACACGCTCGGCCGCCGCGCCTACCGCAACCCCTCCGCCCGCCGAACGGTCGGCATCCTGTGGGACGTCGGTACCTTCTGGCCCCGCGCCGCGCATCCGTTCGCGCCGCCGTGCTACGCCGAGCGGGCCGTGCCCGACCTGACCTGGCGGATGGCCACCTGGACGGATCGGACGGACGGGCGCCTGGTGCTCTCCGCCCACTCGCAGGGCACCGTGCTCGCCGCCTCGGCGATCTGGCAACTCGCGCCACGCGCCCGGCGCCGGGTCGCGCTGCTCACCTACGGCTCCCCGCTGGAGCGGCTCTACGGACGGTGGTTCCCCGCGTACTTCGGTCCCGTGGCGCTGGCTTCGCTCCACGGCGAAGTGCACGCCTGGCGCAACCTGTGGCGGAGCACCGATCCCATCGGCGGGCCGATGCGGCTGCCGCAACCGGACGGCCAGGCGGTCGACGTGGGGCCGCTGCGGGATCCGGCCGCCTACGAGCGCTCCGCCGAACATCCGCTGCCCACCCCGATCCTGGCCCACAGCGACTACCAGGGCGATCCGGTGTTCACCGCGGAACGTGCCGCGTTGCTGGCGATGCTCCCCGGCTCCGGGCAGCTGGCACCGGTGCCGAGGCCGGGGCAGGCGGACGATGACGCGCCGGCCTCACCCGAAGGCATACCGGCGACAGCTGCCATCGAGACCGCCGACCCGGCGGAGCCGCCGGGGCAGACCGCTCAGGGGAGTTCGGGGAGGTCGTCGGCGTAGAGGAGTTGCAGGTCGTCGTGGGTGGGCTCGGTGAACTGGGCGACCCGTCCGGCGTGCCGCTCGACCATGGCCTCGAAGGTCAGTCGCGCGGTGCGGCCGTTGCCGAACCCGGGGCCCTTGGGCAGCGCCGTGAAGTACTTCAACAGCGCCTCGTCGGTGCCGTCGGCGAGCCGGTATTCGTGCTCCTCGGCCTGGGCGCAGACGATCCGCAGCAGTTCGTCCGGGGTGTAGTCGCCGAAGGTGATGGTGCGCGAGAAGCGGGAGGCGACGCCCGGGTTGGCGGACAGGAAGCGTTCCATCTCGGCGGTGTAGCCGGCGACGATCACCACGACCGCGTCGCGGTGGTCCTCCATGAGCTTCACCAGGGTGTCGATGGCCTCGCGGCCGAAGTCACGGCCGGCGTCCTCGGGGGAGAGGGCGTACGCCTCGTCGATGAAGAGCACTCCGCCACGGGCGTGTTCGAAAGCTTCCTGGGTGCGGATGGCGGTGGAGCCGATGTGTTCGCCGACCAGGTCCACCCGGGAGACCTCGACCAGGTGGCCGGTGCGCAGTACGCCCAGGGCCGCCAGGATCTCGCCGTACAGCCGTGCCACCGTGGTCTTGCCGGTTCCGGGGGAGCCGGTGAAGACGAGGTGGCGGCGGAGCGAGGGCGCCTTCAGCCCGGCCTCCGTGCGGCGACGGCCCACGGTGATGAGGTCGATGAGCGCGCGTACCTCCCGCTTGACCCCGTCCAGGCCGACGAGGGCGTCGAGTTCGCCGAGGACTTCGTCGGCGGACCGGCAGACCACGGGGGGCGACGCGGCGGCCGGCTGTGCGGGCACCCCGCCGAGCAGGCCGTAGGTCTGGACGGCGGCGGCCCGGGCGGCACCGGAGCCGGCCGGGCCGGTCCCGGTGGCGGGCGGCTCCGCGGGAGGGACGAGGGAGGCCGTCGCGGCCGGCGAGGACGGAGAGCCTGTGGAGGGATGACCGAAGGGTTCGGCCGTACCCGATGTGACGTGGCTCTCCGCGCTCGCGTCGCTGGTGCACCCCTCGGTGACCGGGCCGGGCTCGGCGAACTCGTAACCGCCGCGGGCGCAGCGTTCGGTGCGGCACCGGGTCAGGGTGGAGCGGCAGCCGTCGATGATGTGGAAGCCGTAGCCGCGGCTGCCGGTGACGCGGCAGCCGGTGAAGGTGCCGCGGGCGCCGGCCGACACGTAGAAGCCGGATTCGGCGGGGTTCTCCACCACGGTGCGTTCCACGGTCGGATCGGCGCCCTTGGTGACGATGACGCCGGTGGCGGTGGACTCGATGGTGCAGGCGGCCAGGGTGCCCCCGCTGCCGTGGTCGCGGAACCAGGCGCCGGTGGCGGCCTCGCGGATCCGGCAGTCGTCCAGCTGGACGGTGGCGCCGTCGCTGACCGAGACGGCGGTGGACCGCACCTGGGCGATGTCGCTGTCCACCACATCGGCACGGGAACCGCGGTCGAGGACGAACAGGGCGTCCGGGACGTCGTGCACCCGGCAGGAGTCGAGGACGGCGGCGGCGCCGTCGCTGACCCAGACGGCCGGGTAGCTGCCGGTGCTGTCGTGGATCTCGCACTGGTTGGCGTCCGCCCGGGTGCCGGGGTCCCAGACCGACAGGCCGTTGCGGCCGAACCGGCGGATGGTGGACCGGGTGAGCGTGAGGACCGAACGGGACCGCAGGTCGACACCGTTCTCCGGGATGTCGTGGATGTCGCAGTCGGAGAGCGTCAGCACCGAGTCGGTGTCGAGGGTGACTCCGTCACCGGTGGTCCGGTGAACCTGACAGTCGGTCAGGCTGCCGGCGGCGCGCTGGGCGAGTTGCACGCCGGTGCCCTTGACCTCGTAGACCTCGCAGCCGACCGCCTCGACCGCGGTGCCGTCGCCGGTGAGGGAGAGGCCGGCTCCGGAGGCGTGGTGGAGGCGGCAGCGTTCGAGGCGGGGGGCGGAGGCGCCGCGCACCGCGAAGGCGGACTGGCCGGCGGCCACCACCTCGCACTCCTCGAAGAGCCCGCCGGCCGTGCCGAGCACGCTGATGCCGAGGCCCGCCGGGTTGTCCACGGTGCAGCGGCGCACGGTGGGCCGGGCGCCGTCCCGTACCTCGATGCCGACGGCGGAGCGGGTGACGACCCTCAGGTCGAGCAGTTCGGCGGCGCAGTCCTCGACCAACAGGGCGGCGGAGGAGGTGTCCTGGCCCTCGATCCGCAGGTCCTGGACGGTGGCGTCGGCGCGTACGGTGAGGGCGACGCCGCCGGGCGGGGCGAGGCGCACCGAGCCGGGGCCGTCGGTGGCGCGCAGGGTCACCGCCTGCCGCACCACCAGGTTCTCGCGGTAGGTGCCGGAGGCGATGGTCACCACGTCGCCGTCAGTGGCGGCTTCCAGGGCCGCGGCGAGCGTCTCGTACTCGCCGGTGCGGCGCCGCCACCGCGACGTCCCGGTGTGCGTCACCTGTGCCACGCCCTGTGCCATGGTGCTGTCGCGCCCCCACCTCTTGCCGCTGTGGACCCGTGTCCGGAACCGAGGCACCACGGTAGCGCGCGTGGCCGCTCCGACCGCACGTCGAGCGTCTGGAAGCGTGCGCTGTGGGGGAGTTCGGGCCGAAAAGGAAGACGCCGGTATGGCGCACGGGCGATAGGGGCGGTCTGGGCCGGCGGGGCGGGACGGTTCGTCGGTGCGGTGCGTGCGTTGGCCGGTGCGGTGCTCCGCCTGGCGTTCGGGCGTGCGGGACGACGGTCAGCCGCCGGCGCCGGTGCGGCCCCAGTCCTGGCTCACCCGCAGCCAGTCGCGTTCCCAGTCGGCGAGCCGGCGGCGCAGCAGGCGCCAGCCGAGCGCCTGGCGGGCGGCGCAGGCGAGGGCTGCGGTGGTGGTGGCAGCGCCCAGTCCGGCGGCGACGGCGTTGGCGGTCGCGGCGGAGGAGTCCAGGGGCCGGTCGGTGAGGACGCCGTGCCGGTCGGTCCAGACGGGCAGGGTGTCGCCGGCGGCCGGGCGCCGTTCGACCCGGACGGTGCCGGTGCGGGGCGTGCCGTCGGGCGCGGTCCAGCGGATCGTCGCGAGGCGCAGGGGTTGCTGGCCGGGGACGGACTCGGTCTGCACGGCAGGGGAGGAACGGTCTGCCGTCCTGAGGACGGTCGCCGTCACCCGGTGGCGTTGGGCCTGTTCCACCCGCGCGTCGTGTTCGAGTTCGGTGCCGACGGAGCGTCCCGCCGCGATCCCGGCGACGGGCGCGCCGACGACCACCACGACGGCGGTGGCCAGGCCGGCCCAGGCCTCGATCAGATCGCTGCGCCTGCGCAGCGGATTGCGCCGCCAACGCCACATGCCCGGCATCCACCGCATCGCACTACACACCCCCTTCGCCCTCCCAAGTACCGCACACGGCCGAGCACATGCGCGGGACGGGCCGGAAAAGAGGTGAAACCCCCACCGGAGGGTGGGCGGACGACGACGCCTTGACACCTCGGACTCATCGCTCCGCGGCCCCGAGGCCCCTCGCGGCCCCAGGGCCCCTCGGCGACCGAGGCCCCCCACCGGCGTGCGCCGCACCACCGAACCCTCTTGCCACCCGCTCGCGCTGTTCGGAGTGTCCAGCACGGTGAACGGACCGCCGACGCGAAGGGTTCCGCGCCGCCGCGGGATCGGGCGCGACCGGGCCGGACGGGCGCGGTCGCCTCCGACCGCGCGCGCCGGCCACTTCGGACCACCACCGGGCCCGGCGAGCCCCCACGGCGCGAGGCCGCCTCACCGGGCACCGGTCTCCGGCCGCGGTGACCGCGGCCGGGACGGTTCAGTAACCGGGACCGTTGTAGGGCCTGCGGTACTGCTCCTCGCCGTAACCGGGCTGGACGGTGCCGGGGTAGCCGGTGGCACCGGTGTTGTACGAGCCGGGTGCGGGCTGGCGCGGCGGCATCTGGCGCGGCGGCACCGGCCGCATGTCGTACCCCGCGGGGTTGGCGATCTGCTGCTGCGGCTGGCTCGGCGCCGGCTGGGCACCGGGGTAGCCGCGCGGCGCGCTCGCCTGCTGCGGAATGTAGGCGGCGGGGGCCGGCTGGGGCTGGTACCCGGTCGGCTGCTGGTAGCCGGTGTACGTACCCTGCGCCGGGGTATGCGAGGCGGGGGCCGACGGAAGGGCCGGGAGCGCCGGCAGCGCGGGGAGGTTGCTGCCGGTGTCGTACGGCGACGGCACCCGGATGGGGGCGATTTGAGGGGTGCCCCGCTCTGCGACCAGGCTGTCGTAGATCGGGGTGTCCGGGAAGAAAGCGGACGTGGCGTAGTAGCCGCCGCTGTAAGTGCCGCGGGGGGTGGTCATAGCCCATAAGTTAAGCCCACGATGTGCTGTTAGGGGAGCCCGATAAGAGGGTTGTTCGGGGCGTCGTGTGTGTTCGTTGACGCTCAATACGAGCGAATGTGAGAAAAACGGTCGCCAGACCCCGTTTTGATCGTGTAAAGCCCGGCGCCGGAGGGCATCTCGGGCGTTATGCGGAGGGGTTCCGACGGTCGGCCGGGGGTTCGGTGGGGCGGGTGGCCGGGCGGGATCAGGCGGCCTACGGTGAGGCGGACGGCGCGAGCGGGCGGTGTGGCCGGTCCGGTGGACGAGGCCGTGCGGCCGGGCCGGGAAGGGGGAGCCGAACGATGTCGATGGCGAAGGGCGCCAACGTACCGGTGGCGGCGGACGTGGTGCGGGTGGAGGTCGGCCGGGGCACGGGGCCCGGCGTGCCGGAGACGGAAGCCTCGGCGTTGCTGCTCAGCGACGGGAAGGTGCGTTCCGACACCGACTTCGTCTTCTACAACCAGCCGTCGCACGCCTCCGGCGCCGTCCGTCACGAAGGCAGCCGGGGTGAGGGTGGTCGCGTGGTCGACCTCCTGGTGGTGGACCTGGCACGGGTGGAGTCCGACGTCGACCGGGTGGTGTTCACGGCGTCCGCGGACGGGGGCACGTTCGGGCAGGTCCCGGGGGTGTACGTCCGGCTGACCGACGCGGGTTCCGGCACGGAGATCGCCCGCTTCGACAGTCCGGGGGCCACCGTGGAAACGGCCTTCGTGCTGGGGGAGTTGTACCGGCGGGACGGGCGGTGGCGGTTCCGCGCGGTCGGCCAGGGGTACGACAGCGGGCTGGCCGGGCTGGCCACCGACTTCGGGGTCACCGTGGACGACGTTCCGCGGCCGTCCGCCCCGCCGGTATCCGTGACGCCGTCCGCCCCGTACCCGCCCGCCGCTCCGCCGCCCGCACCCGCGTTCTCCCGGCCGCCGGCGAAAATCACCCTCACGAAGGATCGTCCCACCGTCTCGTTGACCAAGCGGGGTGGCTCCCGGGGGCTGATGAGGGTCAACCTCAACTGGCAGGAGCGGCGCCCCGCGACGCCGGCCGGGTGGCTGCGGCGGATCGGGATGGCCGCGTCGCCGGCGCTCGACGTCGATCTCGACCTGTGCGCGCTGTACGAGCTGACCGACGGCACCAAGGGGGTCGTCCAGGCGCTGGGCAACTCGTTCGGCTCGCTGCACCGGCCGCCGTACATCCGGCTGGACGGCGACGACCGCAGCGGGGCGGTGGCGAGCGGCGAGAACCTCACGATCAGTCTCGACCACGCCGAGGTGTTCCGGCGGATCCTGGTCTTCGTCACCATCTACCAGGGAGCCGACAGCTTCGCCGGGCTGCACGCGACGACCACGTTGCTGCCGCAGCACGGTGCCCCCGTCGAGTTCTTCCTGGACGAGTGCACCGTGCCGTCCACGGTGTGCGCGCTGGCCCTGCTCACCAACGACGGGGACGGGCTCGTCGTACGGCGGGAGGCGCGTTACCTCGTTCCCGACCGCGGCGTCAGCCCGCAACGCACCGTGGACCAGGCCTACGGCTGGGGCATGAACTGGACCCCGGGCCACAAGTAACCGCCGCCCGGCCCTTCCCCGTTCCCGCCGTCACCGGGTCACGACGGACGCGAGTATGTCCGCCCCTTCCACGCCGCGCCGCGTCCCCGGTAGTGCTGCACCGCGGAGTCCGCGGTCATCGCCGCGTAGAGCGCCGCGGTGAACGGCAACGTCGGCGCCAGCCACAGGGGTTGGCGGTAGTAGCGCAGCATCGGCAGATACGTGCCCGTCATCACCAGCCACGCGGCGAGGCCGGCGGCGCACACCAGCGGTCTGCCGGCCACCGCGCCGATGATCGTGGCGGCCGGGGGCACCAGGTAGATCAACGCCAGTCCCAGCAAGGTCCCCAGCAGCAGCAACGGGTTGTGCCGCAACTGGGCGTAGGCGCTGCGCGAGACCATCCGCCACAACTGCGCCAGCCGCGGGTAGGGGCGCACGCTGTCCACCCGGTCGGCCAGGCCGAGCCAGATCCGGCCCCCGCTGCGCTTGACCGCGCGGGCCAGCGACACGTCGTCGATCACCGCCTGGCGGATCGAGTCCGGCAGCCCGGCCCGCTCGGCGGCGGTGCGGCGCAGCAGCACGCAGCCGCCCGCCGCGGCGGCCGTCCGGCCTCGCGCGGAGTTCACCCACCGGAACGGGTACAACTGCGCGAAGAAGTACACGAACGCCGGGACGATCAGCCGCTCCCATCCGGTGGCCACCCGCAGCCGGGCCATCTGGGAGACCACGTCGAGCTGCGAGCCGGCCGCGGCGGCCACCAACTCCCGCAGGCTGTCCGGCTCGTGGGCGATGTCGGCGTCGGTCAGCAGCAGGTACTCGGCGTCGTACGCCTGACGGGCCACGGTCATCCCGTGGCGGACGGCCCACAGCTTGCCGGTCCACCCGGCCGGCGGCTCGCTCCCCGGCACGGTGACGGTCAGCGGGAGCCCGCCGCGCCTCGCGCCGAGTTCCTCGGCGAGCCGGCCCGTGCCGTCCGAACTGTGGTCGTCCACCAGGAACACCTCGGCCCGCCCCGGATAACGCTGCGCCAGCAACGACGGCAGGCTCACCGGCAGCACCTCGGCCTCGTCCCGGGCCGGGACGATCACGGCCACGGACGGCCACACGGCGGGTTCCGCGCGGGGCGGCAGCCGTACGTCGGTACGCCAGAACATGCCTTGCGCCAGCAGCAGCCACACCCAGCCGAGCAGCGAGACGAACGAGACAACAGCGATCACGGTCCACAAGGTCACCCGGCGCAGTCTGCCGCACCCCCGCCCACCGCCCCGCCCCCACCCCGCACTCGGCCCCGAGGCGTACAGATCGGCACGCCGGAGCGGACGCTGCGCCCGGCCGTGCCCGGTACGGGAACTTCCGACGCCGGGACGCCCGGCCTCGGGTACGTCGGGCCCCCGGCGGGTCTGTTCGGGGGCACGCCCGGCCGCGTGCGGTGCGGGAACCTCCGATGCCCGGGCGCCCGTCATGCTCGGGTGCGGCGTGCCCGGTCAGGTGTGGTGTCGTCCGCCTCGGTCACTGGCCCCGGCGGGAGGGGGCCCGGGCACGTCGGGCATGCGCGGTGCCATTTGGCCCCGTCGCCGGGACTTCCCGCCCACGGGCACGCCCGGCCCCCCGACGGGTCCGTTCCGGGGCGCCCCCAGCGCCGGCCGCCCAGCAGCCGCCATCTCCCGTTCGCGGGCAAACCCGGTCACCTCCGGTGCCGTCCACCTCCGCCACCACCAGCCCCGGAGCGCGAGGATCCGGCGGGACGAGGTCCCGGGGCACGCCCGGCCACACGCGGTGCGTGTGGCTCGATCGCCATGACCTTCCCGTCTTCGGCGCGCCCGGCGCCCGTCATGTCCGTTGCCGGGCGCGTCCGGTCGCGTGGGGTGCCGTCCACCTCCGGCACCCCTGTTCCCCCCTCACCCCGCCCCGACCCCCCGCCACCACACGATCGATTAGAGTTGCGGAGGCCGTGGCCACGCCGTACGCGCCGGTGTGCCGGGTGGGGAGCTCGGGGCCGGGGGTGGCGGGGTGGGGCGGCCGGGACCGTTACGACACCGGAAGGGCACGCCCCAGTGAAGATCGCGCTGATGGACTCCGGGATCGGGCTGCTGGCGGCGGCAGCCGCATTGCGCCGGCTGCGCCCCGACGCGGACCTCGTGCTCTCCTCCGACCCCGACGGCATGCCGTGGGGGCCGCGGACCCCCGAGGACATCACCGCGCACGCGCTGGCGTGTGCGCGGGCCGCCGCCGAGCACCGTCCCGACGCCCTCATCGTGGCCTGCAACACCGCCTCCGTGCACGCCCTGCAGACGCTGCGCGCCGAACTGGAGCCGTGGTTGCCGGTGATCGGTACCGTGCCGGCGATCAAGCCGGCCGCGGAGACCGGCGGGCCGGTGGCGATCTGGGCCACCCCGGGCACCACCGGCAGCCCCTACCAGCGGCGGCTGATCGCGGAGTTCGCGGCCGGTGTCGAGGTGACCGAGGTCGCCTGCCCGGGGCTCGCGGACGCGCTGGACAAGGCCGACGACGCCGCGATCGACGCGGCGGTGGCCGACGCCGCCACCCGTACCCCCTCCGACGTGCGGGTCGTGGTGCTCGGCTGCACCCACTACGAGCTGGTCGCCGACCGCATCGGCGCCGCCGTCCAGCCCGCCGGGGCGCCCCCGGTGGTCCTGTACGGCTCCGCCGAGGCGGTGGCCGCCCAGGCGCTGCGGCGCATCGGTGCCGGGCCCGCGCCCGAGGCCGCCCCGACCGGCGGCCTGACCGTGCTGCTCAGCGGGCGCACCGGTGAACTGCCGGCGGCGGTGCTGCACTACCCGCAGGGGCAGGCGCTGGCGGCCACCGCGGCGGCCTGCTGAACGGCCGGGGCTCACCCGTCCGGCCCAGTGTCCGCCGTACCTGGTCCGTGCACAGCGAGTGCCAGCGGGCCGGTTCTTGAGTACGCTCCGGGGCATGGACGACTCCCGCCCCGCAGGAGCCGGTAACGCGGTGCCCCCTGCGTCAGAGGTCTGGACCGGAAACGCCACCAATCGCGCCCAGTGGCTGCTGGCCGCGGCCGGGGTCGCCTGCCTGGCGCTCGGCATCGAGCTGGCCGTGGACTCCTCGTGGACATCGGGGCTGGCGCCGCTGGTGATGTCGGTGGTCGGCTGTGTGGCCGCCGGGTTGCTGGTGCTCTTCGGGACGCTCGCCTTCACCCACGTACGGGTGCGGGTGGACCGCGAGTGCCTGGAGGTGCGCTGCGGGCACATCGGGGTGCCGCGGCGCCGCATCCCGCTGGAGGACGTCGCCTCGGCCCAGATGGTGCCGTGGATCAGCCCGTGCGGCTGGGGTGGCTGGGGATACCGCTGGCGGCCCGGTCTGGGCACCGCCGTGGTGGTCCGGCGGGGCCCCGGTCTCGTGCTCGACCTCGGTGAGGGACGGCGGTTCACGATCACCGTGGACGACCCGGAGGGGGCGGTGACCGCCATCCGGGACCGGCTGCGCTCCAGCGCCCGCAAGGCCCGTTCCCGTCCGTGACGGTGTGCGGCACCGGCGTCGGCGGCCGGCTGTGCAACCGGTGACCTCCCTGGTCGGTCCGGTCGCGGCCGGCCGCTCGTATGCTTCGGCGCGTGGCGATTCCCGAATTCCTGCGTGAGCTCAGGGCGACGATCGGTACCCGGCTGCTGTTCCTGCCGGGGGTCTCGGCGGTGGTCTTCGACGACCGGCGGCGGGTGCTGCTGGTACGACGGGCCGACGACGGCCGGTGGACGGTGGTCGGCGGCATCCCGGAGCCGGGTGAGCAGCCCGCCGAGGCCGTGGTGCGCGAGATCCAGGAGGAGACCGCGGTGCACGCGGTGCCGGAACGGGTGCTCAGCGTCTGGACCGAGGAGCCGGTCGCCTACCCCAACGGCGACCAGGTGCAGTACATGTCCATCACCTTCCTGTGCCGCGCGGTCGGCGGCGAGGCGCGGGTCAACGACGACGAGTCGACCGAGGTCGGCTGGTTCCCGCTGGACGCCCTGCCGCCGCTGGGCGACGGATGCCTGGCCCGGATCAGGCAGGCGGTCGGCGACGAGCCGACCACCTGGTTCCAGGCCCCCGGCCAAGCGGTCACCGGGGTGGTCCGACCCGCGGGCGCTCACACCTTGCGGTAGTCGTACGCCTCCCGGGCCGCCGCGGCGACCGCGTCCAGGTCCGCCCCGGCCGACGCGGTGACCACGGCGGCCACCGCCCCCTCGACGAACGGCGCGTCGAGCAGCCGGGTGCCCTCGGGCAGCTCGCCGTCCTCCAGCAGCGCCTTGACGGTGAGCACCGCGCTGCCCAGATCGGCGAGGACGGCGACCCCGGCGCCGGAGTCCACCGCGCGGACCGCCTCGGTGATCAGCGCCGAGCTGGTGCCGGTGCCGCCGTCCGGGGTGCCGCCGGCCGGGGCGACGTCGGCGGCGGCACCGCCGGCCGCCAGCTTGCGGGCGAGATCGGCGACCGAGGCGGCCACCTCGGCGCTGTGCGAGACCAGGACGACGCCGACCCGTCCGGCCGGGGCGCTCATCGCGCGTCCCCGGTGGCCGCGCCCGCCGCCGAGGCCAGCGCCGCCACCAGCAGCGCCGCCGAGGTGGCCCCCGGGTCCTGGTGGCCCACGCTGCGCTCCCCGAGGTAGCTCGCCCGGCCCTTGCGGGCGAGCATCGGCACGGTGGCGGCGGCCCCCTCGTCGGCGGCGGACCGGGCCGCGGCCAGCGCCTCGGCCAGCCCGGCGCCCGCGTCCAGCGCGAACGCCAGCGCCTCGGTGGCCGGCACCAGCGCGTCCAGCATCGTCTTGTCGCCCGGGGCGGCGCCGCCGAGCTGGGCCACCGCGTCGACCCCGGCGCGCAGCGCGTCGCCCAGCTGCTCCGGGGTGGCCGTGGCCGCCTCGCCGAGCGCCTTGCCGGTCCGGCGCAGCAGGGTGCCGTAGAGCGGCCCGGAGGCGCCGCCGACGGTGCTGATCAGTTCCCGGCCGACCCGGACGAGCAGCCGGCCGGGGGTGTCCGGGGGTTCCTTGGCCACGGCGTCGCGCGCGGCGGTGAAGCCGCGCCGCATGTTGGCGCCGTGGTCGGCGTCGCCGATGGGCGAGTCGAGTTCGGTGAGCCGGTCGGCCTCGCGCGTCACGGCCGCGGTGGCCGTCTCCAGCCAGCGGCGGGCGAACTCGGTGTCGACGACCGGTTCGGTGGTCGATGCGGGGGTGTTCATGGACGGTGCGTTCCTCCCGTTGTGCCGGCCGTGGGCCGGCGGTTCGCGGACGGGCGTCGAGCGGGTCAGCGGCCCCAGCGCAGCGCCGGGGTGCGTACCGGGGCGTCCCACAGCCGCAGCAGTTCGTCGTCGGCGGCACACAGCGTCAGCGAGCAGCCGGCCATGTCCAGCGAGGTGACGTAGTTGCCGACCAGGGTGCGCGCCACCGCGATGCCGCGTTCGGTGAGCGCCCGGTGCACCTCGGCGTTGAAGCCGTACAGCTCCAGCAACGGGGTGGCGCCCATGCCGTTGACCAGCGCCAGCACCGGGCCGTCCGGCCGCAGGTCGCCGACGACGGCGTCCACGGTGACGTCGGCGATCTCCCGGGCGGTCATCATGCCGCGGCGTTCCCGGCCGGGCTCGCCGTGGATGCCGATGCCCAGCTCCAGCTCACCGGCGGGCAGGTCGAAGGTGGGGGTGCCCTTGGCCGGGGTGGTGCAGGCGGCGAGGGCCACGCCGAAGCTGCGGCAGGAGTCGTTGACCCGGCGGGCGAGGGCGGCCACCCGGTCCAGCGGGGCGCCCTCCTCGGCGGCGGCGCCGGCCAGCTTCTCCACGAACAGGGTGCCGCCGGTGCCGCGCCGCCCCGCGGTGTACGTGCTGTCGGTGACCGCCACGTCGTCGTCGACCAGGACCGAGGTCACCTGGACGCCCTCGTCCTCCGCCAGCTCCGCGGCCATCTCGAAGTTGAGCACGTCCCCGGTGTAGTTCTTGACCACGAACAGGACGCCGGCGCCGCTGTCCACGGCCGCCGCCGCCCGCACCATCTGGTCGGGCACCGGGGAGGTGAAGATCTCGCCCGGGCACGCCGCGTCCAGCATGCCGGGGCCGACGAAGCCGGCGTGCAGCGGTTCGTGCCCGCTGCCGCCGCCGGAGACCAGGCCCACCTTGCCCGCGACGGGCGCGTCCCGCCGGACCACCACCCGCGTGTCGGGGTCCACCGTCAGCTCCGGGTGGGCCGCTGCCAGCCCCCGCAATCCGTCGGCGACCACCGTCTCGGGGACATTGATCAGCATCTTCACGTGGTCCTCCCGTGCGGTGCGTGGGGCACAGTGCGCGAGTACGTCCAGGGTACGTACGACAATCGGGCAAGTTAGCGCTGCCCAGGGACGGCCCTCGGTACGCATCGGCCACGCGGTGTTTCCGCGGCCGGCGCCGCCGGAAGCCGCCGCGTGCTCCGGGCCGCTCTTGAGCGGTCGCTCAAACCGGCGTACGGTTCGTGACGTTGAGCGAGTGCTCAACCCGGCGGCAGGCCGGGGGCCGGAGGGCCGTCGGTGGGGGACGACACGCGCACCAAGCTGCTCGCCGGCGCGCTGGCGGTGGTGACACGGCAGGGCATCGCCAGGACGTCGGCCCGGTCCGTCGCCGCGGCGGCCGGCGTCAACCAGGCGCTGGTCTTCTACCACTTCGGCACCGTGGACGAACTGCTCGCCGCCGCCTGCCGGTTCGGCGCCGAGCAGCGCATCGCCGGCTACCGGGAACGGCTGCGCGAGGTACGCGACTTCGCCGGACTCCTGGCGCTCGCCAGGGAGTTGCACGACACCGAACGCGACGGCGGCCAGGTCGCCGTCCTCGGGCAGCTGCTGGCCGGGGCGCAGACGCACCCCAGGCTCGCCGCCGCGACGGCGGCCGGGCTCGCGCTGTGGACCGAGGAGGTCGAGCAGGTGGTGACCCGGCTGCTGGCCGGCACCCCGCTGGCCGGAATCCTCGACGTGGGCGGCGTGGCCAGGGCCGTCTGCGCGGCCTTCACCGGCCTCGAACTGTACGAGGGCACCGACCCCGAAGGCGCCGCCCGCGCCTTCGACGCGCTGCCCCAACTGGCCGCGCTCTTCGGCGCGTTGGAGGACCTGGGACCGGTCGCACAGCGGGCCGTACGCTCCCGGTTGCGGCGGTACGCGAAGAGGTGACGCAAGGACGCCCCGCGGCCGACCGGGCGGGGGGGGCGGCAGAGGAGAACCGTGGACACAGGGGCGGCGAGGGGCCGCCCAGGGGGTGGGGAACACGATGCACAAAGCGGTGAAGGCGGGGCTGACCATCGGCTGCGTGGCCGTGCTGGGAGCCGGGGGGTTCGGCGCGTACAACGTCGTCGACGCCCTGGCCGGCGGCCACTCGGCGGGGCCCCAGGCGAGATCGACCGAGGCCGGATCGGGCACCGCGCCCGGTGACGAGCAGTCCGTCAAGCTCGCCCGGTCCTTCCTCGACGGCTGGGCGGCGGGCCCCGGCCACTACCAGGGCGCGGCGGGCGACACGGACGCGCCAGAAGCCGCCCGCGCGGCCCTCCAGGGGTACCACGACGGGCTGAAGCTGACCCGGGTGAACTTCGACGGCGTCACCGCGGCCGGACCCGACCCGCAGCTGACCCGGGCCACCCGGGTCACCTTCACGGTCACCGCCGAGGTGGCCGGCGGCACCTGGACGTACCCGGGCGCCCTCGACGTGGTCTCCGGCGGCGGACGGCCCGCCGTGCACTGGGCGGCCTCGGTGCTCCACCCCGCGCTCAAGGACGGCCAGTCGCTGGCGGCCGGGGCGCTGCCGGCCCAGGCCGCCACCGCCTCGGTGGTCGCCAGGGACGGCAGGACGGTGCTCACCGCCGACCACTATCCCTCGCTCACCGAGATCATCGCCACCATCGGCCACCACGCCCCGGGCGCCGGCCAGGACAGCGGCAGCGGGGTGGCCGTGGTGGACGGCTCCGGCGAGAAGGTCTCGGCGGTCAAGACGTTCCAGGCGCCCGAGCTGCCCTCGGTGACCACCACCATCGACCCCGGCCTCCAGGCGGCGGCGGAACGGGCGGTGCTCGACCCGCAGCTCGGCGGCAAGCGCGCCTCGGTGGCCGCCCTCGACCGGCGCACCGGGCACATCCTGGCCATCGCCTACCACGGCACCGACGGCAACACCGCGATCAACGCGGCGCTGGCCCCCGGCTCCACCCTGAAGATCGTCACCGCCGCGGCGCTCTTCGACCGGACGGGGATGACGCCGAGCAGCCCGGCGCCGTGCAACAAGGAACAGGTCGCCGCCGGGCAGGCGTTCCACAACGAGGCCGACGTGCCGGTGAACCCGGGCTCCACCATCGAGGAGGCGTTCGCCGTCTCCTGCAACACCGCCTTCATCTACGACGGCTTCCGCTACCTGGTCCACGGCGACGAGGCGTCCGCCCTGCACGACGAGGCGCAGCAGGTCTTCGGGCTGGGGTCGTGGTCGATCGGCGGCGGGGTGCAGACCGCCGACCCCAGCATCCCGGCGCAGCCGCGAGGGAGCGACAAGGCGGCCCAGTTCATCGGCCAGGGACAGGTGACGATGAGCCCGCTGGTGGTCGCCTCGCTGGCGGCCACCGTGCGGGACGGCGCCTTCCACCAGCCGGTCATCCTGCCCGGCCAGCCGCAGACCCCGGCGTCCCGGCCGCTCTCCCCGGCGACGGCGTCCGCCCTGCGGGAGATGATGCGCGCCGCCGTCGACCACGGCACCGCCACCCCGCGCCTGGGCGGCCTGCCCGGCGCCGGCGCCAAGACCGGCACCGCCGAGGTGGGCGACAGCACCACCGGCTGGTTCACCGCCTACGACGACGACATAGCGGTGGCCTCCCTGGTCGAGGGCGGCAGCTCCGGGGTGGACTCCGCGGGCCACGTGGTACGGACGCTGCTCACCACCCCGTACAACCGCTGAACGGACGGGGGTTCACACCTCCGAGGCGCCCCAGGAGGCCACGGTGACCTCGTCGCCCACGGCGAGGTCACCGTGGCGCACCACCGAGAACTTGGCGCCGAAGGCCACCCCGCCACCGGCCGCCCTGCGGTAGTCGGCGAGGCTGCGCAGCGGTTCCGGACCGCGCCGGGCGCCGGTCTCCTGGTCGACCAGGGTGACGGCGCAGCGGATGGCGGGCTTGGCGTAACCGAGTTCGGCCCCGCCCGCCAGAACACGGCGCGCCCGGTCCTCGGTGTGCGGCTCGTCCCATCCGGCGAGCACGATGTTGGCCCGGAAGCGCGACATCGGCAGCGGCTTGGCCCCGCGCGCCGTGATCCGTTCGTTGAGCAGTTCCAGCGAGGCCGTCGAAGCGACGAGGAGGGCGTTGCTGTCGGCGTACCCGCAGGTCCCCGGCGTCAGGCCGTCCGTCGGGCGGGCGTGCTCCGGCGGCACGCGCACCAGCCGGCTCTCCGCCCCGAGCACCTGGGAGAGCCACCCGGCCACCGTGTCGCCCTGGTCGATGCCCTGGTAGGGCTCGCCGAACAGCTCCACGCCGCGCCGCGGGCCCTCGGTGTCCACGGCGAGGGTCACCGCGTCGATGCCGGGGGCGCGAAGGGTCAGGTGTGCGCCGTCCGTGGTGATCTCGGGGCGCACGGTGGCCAGCAGCGGGTCCCGCCGCTGAGTACGCGCCACCCCGTCCGCTCCCACCACCATGAAGCTCCGGTCGTGGGCGATCCCGGCCGGGGTGAGGCGGGCGCCGTGCACCGACGTGCCGGCGCACCCCTTGACGGGGTAGTAGATCAGTTCGATGACGGTGGCCATACCGGGGAGCCTAGACCGTGGCCGGGGCCGGTGGGGCCGGTGTGACCAGGTACGTCGCGAAGTACGGGTACCCGTCGGGCCGAGCCCGGATTGACGCGTCGGAAATCTCCGACGTAACGTCGGTGGCGTGCCGACCGACGTCTTCGGCGCGCTGGCCAACCCGGTGCGCCGCCACTTGCTCGACGCGCTGCGGGACGGGCCTCGCGCGGTGAACGACCTGGTGAGCGAGTTCGAGCTGAGCCGCCCCGCGATATCCGAGCACCTCCAGGTGTTGCGCCAGGCCGGCCTGGTGCGCGAGGAGCCCCGTGGCCGGCAGCGGTTCTACCACCTCGAACCCCGTCGGCTGGAAGAGGTCGGCGACTGGCTGCACCCCTTCGAGCGGTACTGGCGGGGGCGCCTGCGCTCGCTCGCCGAACTGCTTGACGAGGAGAACCCGTGACCGATCCGGCCGTCATCCACTGCGACCAGTTCCTGCCCCGTCCGCCCGCCGTGGTCTGGCGTGCCCTGACCGACCCCGAACCGCACGCCCGCTGGTGGGCGGCCGGGGACGTACGGCCCGTGGTGGGCCACCGCTTCAGCCTCGACATGGGCCCCTGGGGCGAGCAGCCCTGCGAGGTGACCGCCGTCGAGCCCGAACGCCTGCTGAGCTACCGCTTCGCCGAAGGCGCCCTCGACACCCTGATCACCTGGCGCCTGGTGCCGGAGGGCGACGGCACCAGGCTCCTCCTCGAACACGCCGGGTTCGACCTCGACTCCCCGATGGGCAGGGCCGCCTACCACGGCATGGGCGAGGGGTGGCCCGGGGTACTGGAACAGCTCGGAACGGTACTCGGCGAGAGCTGACGGCACGTCAACTGTGCGGCGTGCTCCGGCGTTCGCCCGCACCGTACGGTGACAGTGGTGCGATGACGCTGCCAACCGCCTTCACCGAACTGGCCGGGGTGCGGCACCCCGTCGCCCTGGCGCCGATGGGCGGGGTGGCCGTCGGACGGCTGGCCGCCGCGGTCTCCGAGGCCGGCGGGCGTGCGCCCTGGCCGCCGCCCGCGACGGCCTCGACGCCGTCCCGGTCCGGCGAGGCGGGCGCCCGCCTCGCCACGCCTCCCACCCACTGACCCGCCGCCCCACGTGTCCGACCCGGCCCACTGGGTACCCGACCCCTGCGCGGTGATCACGGTGACGACAACGGTGACGGGGTGGCGGTGATGCGTGACACGGACGACATCCCCGGCCCGGACGGCCCGGCCCCCGGCCGCCCGGCGGCCCAGAGCGACCCGGCGTACGAGGGCCCGACCCGCGCCGGCCCGGTACGCGCCGGCCCGCCGGCCCATGGGGTGACGGCATCCGGCGCCGACGGTACGCCGGGGCGCGGCGCGCCGGGTGCTGCCGCTTGGGACGGCACGGTCGGACGCGACGCGGCGAGCGTCGCCTCCCGGGACGGCACGTCCGCGCCCGAGGCGCCAGGAGTCGCCGGGGGCGGAACGGCCGAGCCGGGCGCCGCCGGCCGGGACCGTACGTCCGCGCCCGACACGACGGGCGCTGCCGCCCGGGACCGCTCGGGCGTGCCGGGCGCCATCGCTCAAGCCGACTCCGCCGCGCCCGGCGCGTCACGCGCCGCCGCCGGGGGCGGCGCATCCGCGTCCGACGGGCCGGGCGCCACCGCCCCGGCCCACCCCCTCCCGCCCGACCGCACGCAGTCCATCCTGGAGGCCGCCAAGCGCGTCGGCGCGTTGCTCAAGGCGGCGCCTGAGCCGTTCGCGTTGGCCGGGAGTGTGGCGGCGTACGCGCACGGGGTGGCCACCGGGTTGCAGCACGACGCGGATTTCTGCGTGCGGCGGGAGGACGCCGACGCGGTGGCCGCGACGTTGCGGCGGGCCGGGATCGAGGTGCGTCATCCACCGGAGGACTGGCTGATCAAGGCGCGGTGCGGGGGCGCCGAGGTGGACCTGATCTTCGAGTTGGCCCACCGTCCGATCACCCGGGAGGTCCTGGACCGCGCGGAGGTCCTGTCGGTGGACTCGGTGCGGATGCCGGTGCTCACCGCCACCGATCTGGTCGGCAGTCTGATCGCGGCGTTCTCCGAGCACCACTGCGACTTCGGGGCCGTGCTGCCGGTGGCCCGCACGCTGCGGGAGAAGGTCGACTGGGACCGGCTCCGCCGCGACCTGGGGGCCGACCCGATGCCCGCCGCCTTCTTCTACCTCCTCGAACGACTGGACGTCATCGACCGGAGCGACCGGTCCGAACCATCCGAGGGAGCGCCATGACCGGTGCGGACACCACCGAGTACCGGGTGGCCCGGCTGCGGGAGCGGCTGGCCGCCGACCCCACCGCCGAACTCGGCGTACGGGCCGAGGCGCGCGGCGACGGCGTGCTGCTCACCGGCACCGTGCCCACCGCCGGCTGCCGCGAGGAGATCCTGCGCGTCGCCCGGGAGGAACTGGGCGACGTACCGCTCCGCAGCGATCTGGTGCTCGCCGACGCGACCGCCCCCGACCACCCGGAGGACCTGGCATGATCCGTGTCGCAGCCGTCGGGGACATCCACATGGGCGACGACAGCCGCGGGCTGCTGCGCCCCGCCTTCGAGGCGTTGCCGCAATGCGCCGACCTGTTGCTGCTCGCCGGGGACCTGACCCGGCACGGCACGGTCGAGGAGGCCCGGGTGGTCGCCGACGAGGTCGCCGGGCTCGCGGTGCCGGTGGTGGCCGTACTCGGCAACCACGACTACCACTCCGACCAGCAGGACGAGATCACCGCCGTGCTCGCCGACGCCGGGGTCACCGTCCTGGAGTGCGGGGGCACCGTGCTCGATCTGGCCGGCACCCGGGTCGGGGTGGCCGGCACCAAGGGGTTCGGCGGCGGATTCGCGGGGCGCAGCGGCGGCGACTTCGGGGAGCCGGAGATGAAGGCGTTCATCCGGTACACCAAGCGGTGTGCCGAGGGCCTGCGCGGCGCGCTGGAGGGGCTGGCCGCCGATGGCTGCGCGGTACGCGTCGTGCTGACGCACTTCTCCCCGGTGCCCGACACCCTCGCCGGGGAGCCGCTGGAGATCTATCCGTTCCTCGGCAGTTACCTGCTGGCCGAAGCGATCGACGGGGCCGGGGCCGACCTCGCCGTGCACGGCCACGCCCACGCGGGCAGCGAACACGGCCTGACCGCCGGCGGGGTCCGGGTGCGCAACGTGGCCCAGCCGGTCATCCGGCGCGCGTACGCCGTCTACCACGTGCACGCCGACGAGGCCGCCACGGTCGCCGCCGGATCCGCCCGGTGCTGACGGGCGCCCGGCCCTTCCGGATTTCTGCAACGCGTTCTACCGTGTGCCGCGCACCGGGCGCCGCCGCCCGCGCGCCGCCGGGAACCGCCGCACCCTGGGAGGGGCCGTGCACCTTCGAAGCACCCCGCAGCAGCAGCGCCTGCGCAGTGAACTGCGGTCCTACTTCGCCGAGTTGGTACCCGAGAACGCCTACGCCCGGCATGCCGAACCCGCCCGGCAGAAGGAGTTCTACCGGCGCACCGTCCGCCGGCTCGGCAGCGACGGCTGGCTCGGCGTCGGCTGGCCGACGGAGTACGGCGGACGCGGGCTGACCCCGGCCGAGCAGTTCGTCTTCTTCGACGAGGCCGCCCAGGCCGGGGTGCCGCTGCCGCTGATGGCGCTCAACACGGTGGGTCCGACCATCATGCAGTTCGGCACCGAGGAGCAGAAGGCGTACTTCCTGCCCAGGATCCTCTCCGGCGAGATCGACTTCGCCATCGGCTACAGCGAACCCGACGCCGGCACCGACCTCGCCGCGTTGCGCACCCGCGCGGTGCGCGACGGCGACACCTACGTGGTCAACGGGCAGAAGATCTGGACCACCAACGGCGACACCGCCGACTGGGTCTGGCTCGCGGTGCGCACCGACCCCGACGCCCCGCCGCACAAGGGCATCAGCATGCTGCTGGTGCCCACCGACGACCCCGGCTACTCGTGCACCGTGATCCGCACCCTGGCCGGCCACGACACCACGGCCAGCTACTACGAGAACGTACGGGTGCCGGTGAGCCGCCGGGTGGGCGCCGAGAACGAGGGCTGGCGGCTGATCACCACCCAGCTCAACCACGAGCGCGTCACGCTGGCCGCGCACGGCACCATGGCGATCCGCGCCCTGCGCGACGTGCGCGACTGGGCGGCGCGGACCCGGCTCGACGACGGCCGGCGGGTGATCGACCTGGGCTGGGTGCGTCGCCGGCTGGCCGCCGCCCACGTCCGGCTGGAGGCGATGCGGCTGCTCAACTGGCGCATGGTGGACGCACTCCAGCGTTCCGCGCTCACCCCGCAGGACGCCTCCGCCGTCAAGGTCTACGGCTCCGAGGCCCGCCGCGAGGTGTACGCCTGGCTGATGGAAGTGGCCGCCGCCGCGGGCCCGTTGCGCGAGGGCTCGGCCGGTGCGGTCCTCCACGGCGAGCTGGAACGCGGCTACCGCAGCGCCGTCATCTTCACCTTCGGCGGCGGCAACAACGAGATCCAGCGCGAGATCATCTCCTGGATCGGCCTGGGCATGCCACGGGTGCGCCGGTGACCGGGGGGTAGCTCCGGGCGCCGCGCCGGGGATACTGGTCACGAGGGGGACGCCAACGCCGACTGACGTGTGACCGACGGGGCGGCGGCTTGCGATGGGGGACGACGGGCTGATCCGGGAGCGGTACCGGCTGATCGAACGGATCGGCCGCGGCGGTATGGGCGAGGTGTGGCGCGCCCACGACGAGGCGCTCGGCCGGGACGTGGCGGTCAAGGCGCTGCGGCCGTACGGCGTCGCCGCCGACCCGGCCCGACTCGACGTGCTGCGGGAACGGTTCCGCCGCGAGGCCCGGGTGGCCGCCTCGCTCCAGCACCACGGGATCACCGTGGTGCACGACTTCGGCGAGGACGACGGGCTGCTCTACCTCGTCATGGAGCTGCTGCACGGCCGTAACCTGGCGCAGTTGCTGGAGGACGGCGAACGCGTGCCGCTGCCGGTGCCCGACGTGCTCGACATCGCCGGCCAGGTGGCCGCGGCGCTCGCCTACACCCACGCGCACGGCGTGGTGCACCGGGACCTCAAGCCCGCCAACGTGGTGCGGCTGGCCGACGGCGCGGTGAAGATCTGCGACTTCGGCATCGCCCGCCTCGGCCACGACGCCGGCTTCACCGCCCGCCTCACCGGCACCGGCACCGCCATGGGCACCCCGCAGTACATGTCCCCCGAACAGATCGCCGGCGACGCCGTGGACCACCGCAGCGACCTGTACTCGTTCGGCTGCGTGCTGTACGAACTGGCCACCGGTACGCCGCCGTTCGACGTCGGGGACGCCTGGGCGGTGCTCGTCGCCCACCGGGACACCCCGCCCGAGCCGCCGCGGCTGCGCCGCCCCGAACTGCCCGAGGCGTTCGACCGGCTCGTGCTCGACCTGCTGGCCAAGGACCCCGCCGAGCGCCCCCGGGACGCCTCGGTGGTCGCCAAGCGGCTCGCCGCGATCCGGCCGCACGACGCGGCCCCGGGGTGGGCCGGCCGGCTGGCGCCCGGCCCGGCGGCGCCCCGTCCGAGGCCGCCGCGGCCGGCCGTGACCCCGCTGGCCGCGCTCACCGGGCCGGTGCCCAGGCCCGCCGCCCACCCCGGCACCCTGGCGGCCCGCGCCCGGCTCGCCGCCACCCTGCGCGACCTGGGCCGCACCCAGGAAGCGCTCGCCGAGTACGAGGAGTTGGCCCGGCTCGCCGCCGCCGTCCTGGGCCCGGACCACCCCGACACCCTCACCGCCCGCTACGAGGCCGGCTTCTGCCTGGGCCGCCTCGGCCACGCCGCCGAGGCGCTCCAGCGGTACGAGGAGGTGGTGGCCGCCCGTACCCGGGTGCTCGGGCCCGGCCATCCGGACACGTTGCGCGCGCAGCACGGGCGCGGGGTCAACCTGGGCCGCCTCGGCCGCTGGACGGAGGCGCTCGCCCTGGCCCGGGAGGTCCACGCGGCCCGCGCCCGGGTGCTCGGCCCGGACCACCCCGACACCCTGGTCAGCCGCCGGGAGATCGCGGTGGCCCTGGGCTGGCTGGGCCACTGGGCGCAGGCGTGCGAGACCTACCAGGCGGTGGCCGACGCCCGTACCCGGGTGCTCGGCGCGGACCACCCGGCGACGGTGAGCGCCCGCGAGGACGTGGCCAACTGCCTGGTTAGGCTGGCATCGCGGCAGGCCGCGCCGGAGGGCGGGCGCGCTTCCGGGTCCATAGACTGACACAACGTCAGACATAGAACTGACGTTGTGTCAGGAGCCCTCTTCCCCTCTTCCGCCGGGTGCGGCATGCTGCCCCCATGCGGACGGAGCTGAGCAACCGACTGGGCATCGAGTACGCGGTCTTCGGCTTCACCCCGTTCCCGGCGGTGGCCGCGGCGATCAGCCGGGCGGGCGGACTCGGCGTGCTGGGTGCGGTGCGCTACGGCGCCCCCGGCGAACTCGCCCGGGACCTCGACTGGCTCGACGCGCACTGCGCCGGCCGCCCCTACGGGCTCGACGTGGTGATGCCGGCCAGGAAGGTGGAGGGCGTCTCGGTGGCCGACATCGAGGCGATGATCCCCGAGGGCCACCGGAAGTTCGTCCGCGAGACGCTGGCCGAGCACGGCGTGCCCGAGCTGGCGGACGGCGAGGAGTCCGGCTGGCGGATCACCGGCTGGCTGGAGGAGGTCGCCCGCTCCCAGCTCGACGTGGCCTTCGACCACCCCGTGGCGCTGCTGGCCAACGCGCTCGGCCCGCCGCCGCCGGACGTGGTGCGCCGCGCCAGGGAGCACGGGGTGCTCACCGCCGCGCTGGCCGGCAGCGCCCGGCACGCGGTACGCCACCGGGACGCCGGCATCGACATCGTGGTGGCGCAGGGCTACGAGGCGGGCGGCCACACCGGCGAGATCACCACCATGGTGCTCACCCCCGAGGTGGTCCGGGCCGTCGACCCGCTGCCGGTGCTCGCCGCAGGCGGGATCGGCACCGGTGAGCAGATCGCCGCCGGCCTCGCGCTCGGCGCCCAGGGCGTCTGGCTCGGCTCGGTCTGGCTCACCACCACCGAGGCCGAACTCCACTCCGCGGCGCTCACCCGCAAGCTGCTGGCCGCCGGCTCCGGCGACACCGTCCGCTCCCGCGCCCTGACCGGCAAACCCGCCCGCCAACTGCGCACCGTCTGGACCGACGCGTGGGACGCCGCAGGCACCCCCGACCCGCTGCCCATGCCGTTGCAGGGCATGCTCGTCGCCGAGGCGGTCTCCCGCATCCAGAAGTACGAGGTCGAACCGCTGCTGGGCACCCCGGTCGGACAGATCGTCGGACAACTCGACCGGGAACGCCCCGTCCAGGCGGTCTTCGACGACCTCACCCGTGGCTTCGAGCGGGCGATGGCCCGGCTCAGCCGGATCGCCGCCCGCGACTGAGGAGGTGCCCGACCGTGTCCGCACCCGCCGACGCCCACCTGGCCGCCAACACCAACGGCTTCTGGCGCCAGGCCGCCGCCGACCCCGACCGCACGGTGCTCATCGCCCCCGACGGCACGCCGTGGTCCGCGGGGAGGCTGCACACCGCCGCCAACCGGCTGGTGCACGCGCTGCGCGCGCACGGCCTGCGCCCCGGCGACTCCTTCGCCGTGGTGCTCCCCAACGGCCCGGAGTTCTTCACCGCCTATCTCGCCGCCGCCCAGGCCGGGTTCTACCTGGTGCCGGTCAACCACCACCTGACCGGGCCGGAGATCGCCTGGATCACCGCCGACTCCGAGGCCAAGGTGGTCATCTGCCACCAACGCCACGCGCGGGCCGCCCGGGCCGCCGCGGACGAGGCCGGGCTGCCCGGCGACCGCCGTTACGTGGTGGGCGCCGCCGAGGGGTTCGCCTCCTACGACGACTGGCTCGCCGCCCACCCCGGCACCGCGCCGGACGCCCGCACCGCCGGCGCCGTGATGAACTACACCTCCGGCACCACCGGCCGCCCGCGCGGGGTGCGCCGCCCGCTGACCGGCCGTCCGCCGGAGGAGGGCAGCCTCGGCGGATTCCTCGGCATCTTCGGGGTCCGCCCCTTCGACGACAACGTGCACCTGGTGTGTTCGCCGCTCTACCACACCGCCGTGCTCCAGTTCGCCGCCGCCGCGCTCCACCTGGGCCACCTCGTGGTGGTGATGGACAAGTGGCTCCCGGAGGAGATGCTGCGGCTGATCGAACGCCACCGGGTCACCCACACCCACATGGTGCCCACCCAGTTCCACCGCCTGATCGCGCTGCCGGAGAAGGTACGCGAGGGCTACGACGTCTCCAGCATGCGGCACGCCTTCCACGGCGCCGCCCCGTGCCCGGAACACATCAAGCGGGCGATGCTGGACTGGTGGGGGCCGTGCGTGGAGGAGTACTACGCGGCCAGCGAGGGCGGCGGCACCTTCGCCACCGCCGCCGAATGGCTGGCCCGCCCCGGCACGGTCGGCCGGGCCTGGCCGATCAGCGAGATCGCGGTCTTCGACGACGAGGGGCGGCGGCTCCCGGCCGGCGAGGTGGGCACCGTCTACCTGACCATGCGCACCGGCGGCTTCAGCTACCACAAGGACGCCGAGAAGACCCGGCGGGGCCGCATCGGTGACTTCTTCACCGTCGGCGACCTGGGCTACCTGGACGAGGACGGCTACCTCTTCCTGCGCGACCGCAAGATCGACCTGATCATCTCCGGCGGGGTCAACATCTACCCCGCCGAGATCGAGGCCGTGCTGCTCTCCCACCCCGGGGTGGCCGACGCCGCCGCCTTCGGGGTCCCGCACGACGACTGGGGCGAGGAGGTCAAGGCGGTGGTCGAACCCGCCCCCGGCCACCGGCCCGACGAGGAGCTGGCCCGTTCCGTCCTCGCCCACTGCGAAGCACGGCTGGCCGCCTACAAACGCCCCCGCTCCGTCGACTTCGTCACCGAGATGCCCCGCGACCCCAACGGCAAGCTCTACAAACGGCGGCTGCGCGAGCCCTACTGGGCCGGCCGCGACCGCGCCATCTGACGCGGGGTCAACTCGATGCGCCAAGGCTGCCGTTCCGCGCCCGGGGTACGCCATCATGGCCGGGGAAAGCCGTCCGACCGAAGGGGCCCACCGTGCGCCTGTGCAAGCCGTTCCGTGTCCTGCTGGCCACCGCCGCGCTCCTGGCCGGCGCCGTCGCCCCGGCCGCCGCCGACCCGCACCCCGCACCGCCGGCCGGCCGCACCGTGTCCGCCCCGGGTCACGGCGCCCTCGACCCGGTGGTACGCCTGGCCGCGCGGCGCGTGCTCGTCTCGGACCAGGTGGCCGCGGCCAAGTGGGGCACCTCCGCGCCGATCGACGACCCCGCGCGCGAGCGGCAGGTGCTGGACGGCGCGGCGGCCGAGGCGGTGCGGCTGGGCGCCGATCCGGCGGTGACCAGGCGGATCTTCCGCGACCAGATCGAGGCGAGCAAGGTCGTCCAGCGCGGCCTGTACCGGCGGTGGACCGCCGACCCCCGCACGGTGCCGCCGGTCCGCCCCGACCTGGCCGCGGTCCGGGCCGAACTCAACGAACTGGGCGACCGGTTGGTGCACGCCATCGCCGGCACCGCCACCGCCCGCGCCGCCCGCTCCTGCCCGGCCCACCTCGGCCTGGAATACCTCGAGGTCGGCCGCGAACTCCACCTCGACGCGCTGCACCGCGCCGCGCTGGCCCGCGCCCTGCCGTCGGTCTGCGGCTGACCGGGGCGCCCGGCTCAGCGTCCGGCGGCCCGGGCCGCCACCTGCCGCGCCCAGCCGTAGTCGGCCTTGCCGCTGGGGGAGCGCCGGATGTGCCCGGTGACCACCAGGACCCGGGGGATCTTGTACCCGGCGAGCCGGTCCCGGCAGTGCTCCTGGAGCTGACACAACGTCACCTCCGTGCCGGGGCGGGGCTGCACCACCGCCGTCACCTGACTTCCCCAGCGTTCGTGCGGCACCCCGGCCACCAGCGCGTCGTAGACGTCCGGATGGGCCTTGAGGACCTCCTCGACCTCCTCCGGGAACACCTTCTCGCCACCGGTGTTGATGCACTGCGAACCCCGGCCGAGCACCGTCACCACACCCTCGGCGTCCACCGTCGCCATGTCGCCGAGGAGCACCCAGCGCTCGCCCGCCGCGTCGGTCAAGAACGTCTCGGCGGTCTTGACCGGGTCGTTGTAGTACCCCAGCGGCACATGGCCGCGCTGCGCCAGCCGCCCCGGCACCCCCGGCGCCACCGGCCGGTGAGTGACCGGATCGACCACAGCGGTGCGGGAGTTGACCCGCAGCCGGAACCCCTCGCCGGCCCCGGATTCGTCGGTCGCCGTGCCGTTGAAGCCCGACTCGGACGAGCCGAAGTTGTTGAGGATCAGCACCTGCGGCACCAGCGTTTGGAACTGCTCGCGGACGGTGCGCGAGAGCACCGCGCCGGAGCTGGACAGGCTCAGCAGCGACGAGCAGTCGGTGCCCTTCAGCGGTCCGGCCAGCGCGTCCGCCAGCGGGCGCAGCATCGCGTCGCCCACCAGCGCCAGCGAGGTGACCCGCTCCCGCTCCACGGTGCGCAGCACCTCCTCGGGCGCGTACCGGCGGTGCAGCACCACCTTCTGGCCGAAGAAGAAGGCGATGAAGGCGGTGAGCGTGGCGGTGCCGTGCATCAACGGCGGCGCCGGGAAGAAGACCAGCCCCTCGCCGCCCGCCGCCACCCGCTCGGCCAGCTCCTCGGGGCGGGAGACCGGGATCCCGGTGGGCGCCCCGCCGCCGAGCCCGGCGAAGAACAGGTCCTCCGAGCGCCACATCACGCCCTTGGGCAGCCCGGTGGTGCCGCCGGTGTAGATCACCAACTGGTCGTCGGCGGAACGCGGCGCGAAGTCACGCCCGGGCGACCCCTGCGCCTCCGCGTCGGCGAACGACACCGCCTCCGGCCCGGTACCGCCGACCCGCAGACGGTGACGCAGCCGGGGCGCCCGCGCGGCGGCGGTGGCCACCCGGTCGGCGAACTCCGCGTCGTACACCAGCGCCACCAGGTCGGCGTCCCGGTACAGGTGCGCCAACTCGTCCTCCACGTAGCGGTAGTTGACGTTGACCGGCACCGCGCGGATCTTCAGGCAGGCCAGCGTCGTCTGGAGGTACTCCACGCCGTTGTACAGGTGGAGGCCCACGTGGTCACCGGGGGCGACGCCCTGGCCGGCCAGGTGGTGGGCGAGCCGGTTGGCGGCGGCGTCCAGCTCCGCGTAGGTGAGCCGGCGTTCCGCGCCGGTGCCGGGGTGGTCCGCGTACACCAGGGCCTCGCGGTCGGGCACCACGTCCACGACGGATTCGAAGAGGTCGGCGAGGTTGTACTCCACGGTGCCTCCAGACCGGGCCACTGACCGGGCAACCACTGGGCGAGGGCCATTAGAGCGCCGGGCGCCGGGAGTGGGAAGGGGCGGCGCCGAAAAAATCTGACGGTAAGTCAGAAAGTCTCTTGAACTCCCCTGCCGCCTCCGCCACCCTGGTCCGGATCAGCGCCCAGCAGCGCCCAGGAAGGGATGCCATGGCCGGCACCGAACACCTCACGGTGGAGCGCGTCGGCGCGACGCTCGTGCTCACCCTCAACCGCCCCGAGGCGAAGAACGCCCTGTCCCTGCCGATGCTGGTCGGCCTCCACGACGGCTGGCTCGCCGCCGACGAGGACGACACCGTACGCTCCGTCGTCCTCACCGGCGCCGGCGGCACCTTCTGCTCCGGCATGGACCTCAAGACACTCGCCGGCCAGGGCGCCGGCGACGACCGCTACCGCGACCGCCTCGCCGCCGACCCCGATCTGCACTGGAAGGCGATGCTGCGCCACCACCGGCCGCGCAAACCCGTCATCGCCGCCGTCGAAGGCCACTGCGTGGCCGGCGGCACCGAGATCCTCCAGGGCACCGACATCCGCATCGCCGGCCGCGGCGCGGTCTTCGGCCTGTACGAGGTGCGCCGCGGCCTGTTCCCGATCGGCGGCTCCACCGTGCGCCTGCCCCGCCAGATCCCCCGCACCCACGCCCTGGAGATGCTGCTCACCGGGCGCCCCTACCCGGCCGAGGAAGCCGCCCGCATCGGCCTGATCGGCCACGTCGTCCCGGACGGCACCGCACTGGAGAAGGCGCTGGAGACCGCCGAGCTGATCAACGCCAACGGCCCGCTCGCCGTCGAGGCGGTCAAGGCCAGCGTCTACGAGACCGCCGGCCTCACCGAGGCCGACGGACTCAAGGCCGAACTCGACCGCGGCTGGCCGGTGTTCGCCACCGACGACGCCAAGGAAGGCAGCCGTGCCTTCGCCGAGAAGCGCCCGCCCGTCTTCCGCCGCGCCTGACCCGCACGCCGTCCGCCCGGCCCTGGGAGGAGACCCATGCCCCACGTCCTCACCGCCCCGCTGGTGGTGGAGTTCCCGTTCACCCGGTCCCTCGGCCCGGTGCTGGGCGCCTTCCTCACCGGACTGCGGGAACGCGTCGTCCTCGGGGCGCGCGCCGCCGACGGCCGCGTCCTGGTGCCGCCGGCCGAGTACGACCCGGCCACCGGCGCCGCACTCGACCACCTCGTCGAGGTCGCCCCCACCGGCACCGTCACCACCTGGGCGTGGAACCCGCGCCCCGGGCCCGCGCAACCCCTGGACCACCCCTTCGCCTGGGCCCTGGTCCGCCTCGACGGCGCCGACACCGCCCTGCTCCACGCGCTCGACGCACCCGGCCCCGAAGCCGTCCGCACCGGCCTGCGGGTACGGGTGCGCTGGGCCGCCGAACGCCACGGCGCCATCACCGACATCGCCTGCTTCGAGCCGTACCAGGGGCCGCCCGGCGACTTCGGCGCCCCGCACGACGCGGACTTCACCGACCCGGTCACCGGCATCACCGCCCCCGCCCGCCTCGACTACACCTACTCACCCGGCCGCGCCCAGACCCGCTACCTGACCGCCCTCGCCGACCACCGCATCCTCGGCGAACGCTGCCCCGCCTGCCGCAAGGTCTACGTACCGCCCCGCGGCGCCTGCCCCACCTGCGGGGTGGCCACCACCGAACAGGTCCCGACCGGCCCGCGCGGCACCGTCACCACCTTCTGCGTGGTCAACATCAAGGCCCGCGGCGCCGACATCGAGGTGCCCTACGTCTACGCGCACATCGCCCTGGACGGCGCCGACCTGGCCCTGCACGGCCGCATCGCGGGCATCCCCTACGACCAGGTGCGCATGGGGCTGCGGGTGGAGGCGGTGTGGACGCGGGACGGCCGCTACCCCGACCACTACCGGCCCACCGGCGAACCCGACGCCGACTACGACACCTACAAGGAGCTGCTGTGACCGAGGTCGCCGTGGTCGCCTTCGCGCAGAGCGCGCACGTCCGCGACTCCGCGGAGTCCTCCGAGGTCGAGATGGTGCTGCCGGTGCTCCACGACGCCCTCGGCCAGGTGGGGCTCACCACGGCGCGCATCGACTTCACCTGCTCCGGGTCGAGCGACTACCTGGCCGGCCGCGCCTTCTCCTTCACCATGGCGCTGGACGGGGTGGGCGCCTGGCCGCCGATCGCCGAGTCGCACGTCGAGATGGACGGCGCCTGGGCGCTGTACGAGGCGTGGGTCAAGCTGCGCACCGGACGCGCCGAGACCGCCCTGGTCTACGCCTGGGGCAAGTCCTCCCCGGGCCGGCTGCGCGACGTCCTCACCCGCCAGCTCGACCCCTACTGCCTCGCCCCGCTGTGGCCCGACTCCGTCTCCCTCGCCGCGCTCCAGGCCCAGGCGCTCATCGACGCCGGGGCCACCGACGAGAAGCGGCTCGCCGCCATCGCCGCCCGCAACCGCACCGCGGCCCGCGCCAACCCGCACGCCCAGCTCACCGACGACCGCACCGACACCGACTACGTGGTGCGCCCGCTGCGCCGCCACGACTGCCCGCCGATCAGCGACGGCGCCGCCGCCGTGGTCCTCGCGGCCGGCGACACGGCACGGCGGCTGTGCGCCCGCCCGGCCTGGATCCGCGGCATCGACCACCGCATCGAGGCCCACGCCCTCGGCCTGCGCGACCTGACCACCTCCCCGTCCACCCGGCTCGCCGCCGAACGCGCCGGTTCCTTCACCGCACCGGTCCAACTCGCCGAGCTGCACGCCCCGTTCACCGCCCAGGAGGTCGTCCTGCGCGACGCGCTGCGCCTCACCGACGACGTCACCGTCAACCCCTCGGGCGGGGCGCTGGCGGCCAACCCCGTGATGGCCGCCGGGCTGATCCGGATCGGCGAGGCCGCCGCCCGCATCCACACCGGCGCCGCCGACCGGGCGCTGGCGCACGCCACATCGGGCCCGTGCCTCCAGCAGAACCTGGTGGCCGTCCTGGAGGGAGCCGACCATGGCTGACGAACCGGTGGCCGTGATCGGCATCGGCCAGACCAAGCACGCCGCCGCCCGCCGCGACGTCTCCCTCGCCGGGCTCGTCCGCGAGGCCGCCGGACGCGCGCTGGCCGACGCCCGGCTCGACTGGCCCGACGTCGACGCCGTCGTCATCGGCAAGGCGCCCGACTTCTTCGAGGGCGTGATGATGCCCGAGCTGTACCTCGCCGAGGCGCTCGGCGCGGTGGGCAAGCCCATGATGCGGGTGCACACCGCGGGCTCGGTGGGCGGCTCCACCGCGCTGGTCGCCGCCGACCTGGTGGCCGCCCGCGTCCACCGCACGGTGCTCACCGTCGCCTTCGAAAAACAGTCGGAATCCAACGCCATGTGGGGGCTCTCGCTGCCCATCCCGTTCCAGCAGCCGTTGCTCGCCGGCGCCGGCGGCTTCTTCGCCCCGCACGTCCGCGCCTACCTGCGGCGCAGCGGCGCCCCCGAGGACGTCGGCGCCCTCGTCGCCTACAAGGACCGCCGCAACGCCCTCAAGAACCCCTACGCCCACCTGCACGAGGACGACCTGACCCTGGAACGGGTGCTGGCCTCGCCGATGTTGTGGGACCCCATCCGCTACTCCGAGACCTGCCCCTCCTCCGACGGTGCCTGCGCCATGGTGCTCACCGACGCCGTCGGCGCCCGCCGCGCCCCGCACCCGCCCGCCTGGGTGCACGGCCGCGCCATGCGCAGCGAACCCACCATGTTCGCCGGCAAGGACTACGTCTCGCCACGGGCCGGCCGGGACTGCGCCGCCGAGGTCTACCGGCAGGCCGGCATCACCGACCCGCGCCGCGAGATCGACGTGGCCGAGCTGTACGTGCCGTTCTCCTGGTACGAGCCGATGTGGCTGGAGAACCTGGGGTTCGCCGCCGAGGGGGAGGGGTGGCGGCTCACCGAGTCCCGGGCCACCGCGCTCGACGGCGACCTGCCGGTCAACCCTTCCGGCGGGGTGCTCTCCACCAACCCCATCGGCGCCTCCGGCATGCTGCGTTTCGCCGAGGCCGCCCTCCAGGTGCGCGGGCTCGCCGGGGAACACCAGGTGGACGGGGCCCGGCGGGCGCTCGGCCACGCCTACGGCGGCGGCTCGCAGTTCTTCGCGATGTGGCTGGTGGGTTCCGAGCGGCCGGATTCCTGACCGTCCCACCGGTATCCGGCGGGGTTTCCGGACGCCCTGTGCGCCACCGCCCCGGATCGCTAGGCTGGGCGCGGACGACAACCCGGGAGGAGTAACGGACGTGGCCGAAAGCACCATCGGGCAGCCCGTGGCGGACCAGAAGAAGCCCAAGCTCGACCTGACCGGAGCGGAGTGGCTCTCCAGCAGTCAGGGCTCGGGAGACGTTCAGATCGCCTTCGTCGAGGGGTACATCGCGATGCGCGACGGCCGCAACCCCGAGGGCCCCGCGCTGATCTTCACCCCCGCCGAGTGGCGGGCCTTCGTCCTCGGCGCCCGCGACGGGGAGTTCGACCTGACCTGAGTGGACTTCCGTTCCCCTCATCTGACGCTACGTCAGAATCGTCGGCGGAGCGTCCCGCGCCGTGGCACCAGGCTCACCCGTCCGACGCCTGGGGGACGATGCCGACCGCCGACGATCTGACGGCGGCCGAGTGGCGGGTGGCCCCGGACGATCCGGGCCACGGCGCCGCGTGGTCACCGGAGCGGACGATATGGGCCGAGCTCGTTGCCCCGCTGCTCACGGACGCCGGTGGCCGGGCCCCGCTCCGCGTGGCGGGCGCGGGGTCACCGGCTCGCCCGACCTCCAAGGCGCCACGCTGACCCGCTGATTGCCGCTCACGGCCTGCCTGCTGGACGTGCCGGTCGCCCTGACCCACGCCACCGCACCGCTGATCCGCCTGCCCGGCTGCCGCCCGCCCGGCCTGGACGCCGAGAACCCGTGCGTCCCCTGGAGCGCGCGGTCACCGGCACGGAGAGGCCAAACGCGCGTGCCACCATCGGCGGCGTGCTCTCCCTGGCCGGGGCCCGCCTCGACAACCCCCGCGGGACCGCGCTGGACGCCGGGCGGGGTCCTCGAGCGGGACCGGCCGCCCGCGCCGGACAACGGTTCGTCTCCGCGCGACGTGCGTCCAGTGGCGGCATGACGGAAAGCGGTTTCTTTGTGGTGTGCACGACACCTTGTGTGCAGCAACTGTCCACGCCACGATGTGCTGACGTTGACGCGGCGGTCGCGTCCGGCCCCTTCAATCGCCGCGTCCCCAACACGTCCAACGAAGGAGCCGCGTTGACGCCCCTGTCACGTCGTGGATTCCTGGGCGCGGCGGCCGGAACCTCGGCCGCCGCCGCTCTCGGTGCCCTGCCGGCCTCGATCCAGCAGGCGATGGCCGCCGCCCCGGCCGGCGGTACGCTCGACTCGGTCGAGCATGTCGTGATCTTCATGCAGGAGAACCGCTCGTTCGACCACTACTTCGGCACCCTCAAGGGCGTCCGGGGGTTCGGCGACCGCTCGCGGCTGCGTTTCCCGGGCGGCTCCGACGTGCTCCACCAGACCACCCTGGGCCCCTCGGGCGGCAGCGTCCTGCTCCCCTGGCACCTGGACACCGCCACCACCAACGCCCAGCGCGTCCGCGACCTCGACCACGGCTGGTCCGGCACCCACAACGCCTGGAACGGCGGCAACTACAACAACTGGATACCCGCCAAGTCCGCCTGGACCATGGGGTACTACCAGCGCGCCGACATACCCTTCCAGTACGCCCTCGCCGAGGCGTTCACCCTGTGCGACCAGTACTTCTGCTCCGTCCAGGGCCCCACCAACCCCAACCGGCTCTACCAGTGGACCGGCTGGATCGACCCCAACGGCACCGCCGGCGGCCCGGTCACCGACAACTCCGAGGCCGGCTACAGCTGGACCACCTACGCCGAACGCCTGGAGGCGGCCGGCCTCACCTGGCGCGTGTACCAGCAGCAGGACAACTACGACGACAACCCGCTCGCCTGGTTCCAGCAGTTCAAGAACGCCCCCACCACCTCCTCGCTGTACGTCAACGGGATGCAGCGGCGCTCCGCGGACGCCTTCAACGACGACGTCCGGAACAACACCCTGTCCGCCGTCAGCTGGGTGGTGGCCCCCACCAACCAGAGCGAGCACCCCGCCTACCCGCCCGCCTACGGCGCCGACTACACCGCCAGCTACGTGCTCCAGTCGCTCGCCGCCAACCCCGAGGTGTGGGCCAAGACCGTCGTCTTCCTCAACTTCGACGAGAACGACGGCTTCTTCGACCACGTCGCACCCCCGGTGCCCCCGTCCGGCACCCCCGACGAGTTCATCGGCGGCGCCCCCATCGGCCTCGGCCCCCGCGTCCCGATGATCGTCATCTCGCCCTGGAGCCGCGGCGGTTACGTCAACTCCGAGGTCGCCGACCATACCTCCGTGCTGCGTTTCCTGGAGAACTGGACCGGGGTCAGGGAACCCAACATCTCCGCCTGGCGGCGCACCGTCTGCGGCGACCTGATGAGCGCCTTCGACTTCACCACCGCCAACACCACCTTCCCCGCGCTCCCGGACACCAAGGCCCTGGTGGCCGCCTGCGACCAGGAGAACTCCCTGCCGGCCGCCAACCCGCCCGCCACCTCACCCGCCCCCGTCCAGGAACCCGGCACCCGCCCGGCCCGCCGCATCGGCTACGGCTTCGACACCACCTCCTGGACCGACACCGGCACCGGCCGGCTGTGGATCAAGGTCACCAACACCGGCACCCTCGGTGCCGGCTTCGCCATCTACACCGTCAACCACCGCGCCTACGCCAACTGGCGCTACACCGCCCCCGTCGGCGGCTCCTTCCAGGACTACTTCAGCCCCCTGACCTACGGCGGCGGCCTGTACGACATCGACCTGCACGGCCCCGACGGCTACCTGCGCGGCTTCCAGGGCGACGTCCGCACCTGGTCGTCCACCACCAAGGGCCACCCCGAGGCCGCCGTCACCATCGCCCCGGCCACCCCGCAGCAGCTCACCCTCACCCTGACCAACGGCGGCGCCGCGGCCATCACCTACACCATCGGCGGCACCACGGCCACCACCGCCACCGTCCCGGCAGGCGGATCGAAGACGCTCACCCTCGGCGTCGCCACCGACGGCTCCTACGACTACACCGTCACCGCCGACACCGGCGACGGCTTCGCCCGCCGCTTCGCCGGCCGCACCTACCCGGCGGCCTGACCCCGGGCCCCGCGCCCCCCGGCCACCGGTCCCGGGGGGCGCCGCGCGGGGGCGCCACGGCCACGTACGATGTCGGCATGTCCTTCCTCCGCCGCCGCAGCTCCGCCACGCCGACCGGGCCGGACTTCGACGTCCTCGCCATGGACCCCGGCGACTGGCCCGGCAACCTCGGAGCGGGGCTCCTGCCCGGCCCCGACGGCAGCTGCCAGGGGATCTTCCTGCGCTACGACCTCTTTGGCGGGCGCGGTCCGGCCATGCTGATCGGCAACCTCCCGGCGGGCTCCCCGGCCCGGGAGCTGGAGGACGGCCAGGTCCCCTTCGAGGTCGCCCAGCTCCTCGCCGCCCTCGGCAACGAGGAGCCGGTGCACGAGGTCTCCCGCGAGGACACCCCGGTGATGCACGGCGACAGCCTGCTCATCGTGCGCCGCATCAAGGTCTCCGAGGAACGCGTCGCCTGCGCCCAGTTCGACCGCAGCGACGGCGTGCAGGTCACCATCGCCACCTGGGACCGGCCGATCACCGACGACCTCTACCAGCTGCTCAAGCCGCTGCCCGCGGAGATGTTCCAGCAGGGCTGAGGCCGGGCGCCGCACCGGCACCCGGCCCCGCACCACGAACGCCGGCCTCACCCCCGCGAGGGGCGCACCACCACGTCGTCCGCCTTCACATAGGCCACCCGGTGGCCGAACTGGATCTCGTAGTAGAGCGTCCTGCCCCGCACCCAGGTCTGCCCCGAGCGGTCGAAGTTCTGCGAGTAGAAGTACTCACCCGGGGTGCGCCCGCCCACCGCGTAGGACTGGCCCGCCCCGAACGTGTACTGCAGCGGGGTCAGCGACTGCACCGGCACGCCGGACGGGTAGGCCGTCGCCTCCGGATAGGCCCGCCCGTACACCGGCACCGAGGCCGCACCCGGCTTGGGCGTCACCACCCAGCCGCGGGAGTCGACCGCGGTGCGCCGGCCGGCCGGGTCGTGGAACCACGCCTTCTGCCCCAGGTACCACACGGCCACCCAGTCGCCCCGCCGGTCCGCCACCGCGAACCGCTGCCCGGTGGAGGCGCGCGCCCCGGTGTCATTGACCCCCGTGGTGCTCTCCCCGCTGCCGTGCAGCCCCACGTCCCTCACCAGCGGCGCGTCCTCACTCGGCGCGGTGTGCAGCCGTACCGCCTCCGAACCGTGCGGCGCGCACGCCGTGCCCGCCCCGGCGCAGTCGGTGTAGACGGGCTGGTTGTCCTGGTAGGACGGGTCGATGGTGACCAGGCCGCCGTGGCGTCCGGCGGTGGCGTGGAACGGCGCCCCCAGCAGCTCGAAGTAGTGCGCCCAGTCCCAGTACGGCCCCGGGTCGGTGTGCATCCCGGCCACCGTGGCCGGTGTCGTCCCCGGCACGTTGTCGTGGCCCAGGATGTGCTGGCGGTCCAGCGGGATGTCGTACCGGGCCGCCAGATAACGCACCAGCCGGGCCGAGGCGCGGTACATCGCCTCGGTGTACCAGGCGTCCGGGTCGGCGAGGAAGCCCTCGTGCTCGATGCCGATCGACTTGGCGTTGACGTACCAGTTGCCCGCGTGCCAGCCCACGTCCTTGGTGGCCATGTGCTCGGCGACGTGCCCGTCCGAGGAGCGCACGGTGTAGTGCCACCCCAGGTACTTGGGGTCCTGCACCAGCTTGAGCGTGGTGTCCCAGGTGCCCTCGGTGTCGTGGATGACGATGTAGTCGACCGAGGAGTCCTTGGGCCGGTCGGCCAGGTCGTGGTTGCCGTAGTCGCCGTTGCCCGGCCCGTACTGCTGGTAGGGCGCGGGGACCCACTCGCAGGCCACCCGGCGCGGGCACTCGGTCCGCTCGGTACGCGGGGCGCGCAGCCCCAGCGCCCGTACCTGCGTGGTGCGCGGCCGGACCGAGGCGTCGGCGGCCAGGGCGACCCGCTGGCCGCTGTCGGTGGTGCGGGCCGCGCCGTCGTGGATCACCTGGAAGACGTCGTCGGCGAAGTCGGTCGCGGTGGCCGCGTCGTCGGCCCCCGAGTAACGCGCCACGGCGCCGAACCACTGCCCGGGGTCGGCGCTCGGCGGCCGGCCCGTCGCCCGCTGCGCGGCGGCCAGCAGCGCGGCCCCGCCGGCCACGTTGTCCGCCGCGTTCTCCCGCAGCGCCGCCCGCGGCAACCCGGTCAGCGCGGCGGCCCGCTCGGCGGTGCGCAACGAGGCGGGCAACGCGCGCTCGGCCGGCAACGGCACCGCCGCGGGGGTCCGCAGCGGACGTGAGGTGTCCCCGCGCGGATCGCCCAGCGCGTCACCGCCCGCCCGCCGCCCCGACCCGGCGAGCGCGGTACGGGCGTCGGTCAGGTGCATCGGGCCGTAGCCGCCGGTGACGCTGGGCCGCCCGGCGTGGCCGTCCCACCGCGACTCCAGGTAGGACACGCCCAGCAGCACGCTCACCGGGACGTGGTAGTGGCGGGCGGCGGTGGTGAACGCCCGTTGCAGCGAGCCGGTGTCCGCCTGGCCGGCCCCGGCCGGGGCGGCGCCGACGAACACCGGCAGCAGCGCGGCGGCGGCCACCGCGGCCATGACCGCCCGCGACGCGGACCGCCGGCCAGGTCTGACGGGGTGGGGCAGGGGTCCTCGCAAAGCGGCCTCCGTGTGACGTGATGACGCGACGCGTGCTGCGGGATCAGACGTGCGGGCCGGTACCGGGACCTCAGAGGTACCGGCCCCACGACGATCCGTCAACCACCGCCGACACCACGGCGAAGACCCCCGGAACGCACGGCTACGCCCGTGCCGGGAGGGTTTCCCGGCACGGGCGTTCGGGCCTGCGGCGCGTCAGTGGACTGAACCGGTGGCGGTCCCGACCGGCGTTCCGTACGGGCTGGGAACGATCAGCGGGTGCCGACCGCCGCGCGAACCGCACGCCGCGCCATCCCGCAGTCGTCGTGCAGGCGGCGCAGCAGCAGCCGCTGTTCCTCGCCGGCCTCGGCGGCTGCTTGGCCGACGGGTGCGCTGCTGTGCATCGACCGTTGCACAGCGGACTCCAAGGTCCTGATCTCCCGGGTCACGACCAGCATCAAATTCACCAGGAAGGAGTCACGCACCAGGGTGCCGCCGGCCTGGGCCAGCTGGCTGATCTGCCGCCGCGTCACCGGGTCCTCGCCCAGCGCCGTCCACAGCATCGCCAGGTCGTACCCGGGCAGATACCAGCCGGCGTGCTCCCAGTCGACCAGCACCGGACCGGTGGGCGACAGCAGCACGCCGCTCAGCAGCGCGTCCCCGTGGCAGAACTGCCCCTGCACATGGGCGAGTCCGCGCAGCAGCTTCTCCAGGTCGCCCAGGTCGCGGTCGGTGAGCAGACCGAGTTCGTGGTAGCGCGAGATGCGCCGCGCGTAGTCGACCGGGGCGTCGAACACCCCGGCGGGCGGCTGCCATTGATTGATCCGGTGGAACGCCCCCAGCGCCGCCCGCGCGTCCGCCCGGGGCGGCGCCTCCGACGGATGGCGCTGCACCGCCACGACCCGGCCGGGCACCCGTTCCAGCACCAGGACGCGGCTGTCCGGGTCGGCCGCGATCAGCCGGGGCACCCGGACCGGCGGACGGTGCCGGACGAACGCCCGGTATGCCGTTATTTCCTGCTGGAAGCGGTCGACCCAGGCCGGCGACTGGTCCACCAGGCACTTGGCCACCGCGGGCGTCCGCCCCGCCGTGCCGACCAGCAGCACCGCGCGGCTGCCCCGGCGCAGCACCTGGGCCGGGGCGAACTCCGGGCAGATCCGCTGGACCGCGGTGACCGCGGTACGCACCTGCGCGCCCTGCGGCCCGGACAGGTCGAGCCGGCCGCTGAGCGGGTGCGGCGCCCCCATCGGCACCCCCCGCGGCCGTCCCGGGAACCGGCCGGCGGCTGCCGCCTGCACGGGGTCGAGGAACGGCTCGGCGGTGCCGGGCCGCGGCCGGGCGGCGAGACCCGTCCCCCCCGGCACGGCGGGGCGGGTTCGGACGGACACGGAGGACGATGCTGAGTACATGGGGTGCTGACAGATCCCTTCGTGTGCCGGTGGCTGCTTCTGGCGTGGCGTCGGCGGGGGCCGCCGGACGGTTGCCGGGAGCGCTTCCGCCCGGTGCCGTGACTGCTGCTGGCCGGTACGACGGGCGCTCGCGCCACCGCGGGGTGGCGCGGACGTCCGCCATGCCGTCGCCACCCCCGCGCCGCCGGGGGCCGCCGGTTCCGGGACCGGCGACCGCACCCTGGGGAATGCGGCCACCGGACCGGGATCCGGCGGCATGCCGTCCGGTGCGGGGGCGGGATGGCGCGTTCCTACATCACACCGGCGGGCGGGTGGCAGACCATCTGGCGGACCCTGGCGAACCCTGGCGAATGCTCGCACCCGGTTGGACCGGCCATTACTGTCGACCGTGCCGAGGAACCTGGGGGCTTGACGTGACCAAGGAAGCCAACACCCGACTCGCCGACCTGTTCGGTCTCACCGGCTGGTCCAAGGGCGAACTCGCGAGGATGGTCAACAGGCAGGCGGCGGCCATGGGCCATCCGCAACTGTCCACCGACACCTCCCGGGTGCGCCGTTGGATCGAGACCGGCGAGACCCCGCGCGAGCCGGTGCCGAAGGTGCTGGCGACCCTGTTCACCGAGCGTCTCGGCCGTGTCGTGACCATCGAGGATCTCGGGTTCGACCGGCACCGGCGCGCGGGAGGGAAGCGAACCGGCGACGACCTGCCCTGGCCACCGGAGCGAACCGCCGCGGTCCTCACCGAATTCACGGGAATGGACCTCATGCTCAACCGACGCGGTCTGGTGGGCGCGGGCGCCGCGCTCACCGCCGGCTCCGCTCTCAGCGGCGCCATGTACGACTGGTTGCACTCCGACCCCGCACTCGCCGCCGACGCCCCCGTCTTCGACAACCCCCTGCGCTCCGGGAAGCCGGCCGGTGTCACCGCCGCCGGCTACGACCGCTACGAGGCGGCACCGGTGGGCTCCGCGGAGATCGAGGCGCTGGAACACTCCGTGGACGTCTTCCGCGCCTGGGACGCCTCCCGGGGCGGCGGACTCCAGCGCAAGGCGGTGGTGGGCCAGCTCAACGAGGTGGGCGGCATGCTCTCCTTCCACCATCCGCCCCACCTCCAGCGGCGGTTGTGGGGGGTGGCGGCCAACCTGGCGGTGCTCGCCGGGTGGATGTCCCACGACGTGGGGCTGGAACCCACCGCCCAGAAGTACTTCGTGATCGCCGCCCACGCCGCGCGGGAGGGCGGCGACCGTCCGCGGGCCGGCGAGGCGCTCTCCCGGGCCGCCCGGCAGATGGTCCATCTCGGCCGCCCCGACGACGCGTTGGACCTGATGCGCCTGGCCCACTCCGGATCCGGCGAGGAGGCGCTGCCGCGGACCCGGGCCATGCTGCTGACCATCGAGGCCTGGGCCCAGGCGTCCATGGGCCGGGGCCAGGCGATGCGCCGCACCCTGGGACAGGCGGAGGACCTCTTCGTCTCCGACCGCGGTGACGTACCGCCGCCGAGCTGGATGCAGATGTTCGACGAGGCCGACCTGCACGGCATGCAGGCGCTGGCCTACCGCACGCTGGCCGACCACGACCCGGCGGCGGCGGTCCCGGCCCAGCACCACGCCCGCCGCGCCCTCGAACTGCGCTGCGCGGGGCGCGACCGGTCCAAGATCTTCGACTACATCTCCATGGCCTCGGCCTGCTTCATCGCCGACGACCCCGAACAAGCCGACCGCTACGCCCGGTTGGCGCTGCTGAGCATCGGCCAGACCTCCTCCCACCGCACCTGGGACCGGCTCCGTGAGATGTACCGGCTCACCGGCCGCTACGCCGAGCACGGCACGATCCGCAACCTGCGGGAGGAGATCCGGGCGGCGCTGCCGAAGAGGCAGACGACGGCGGAGGTGTGAGGGGGCCCGCCCCGGAGGTCACCCGATCCGGGCGACGAGCACACAGGCGTCGTCGTCACGCCGTGGTGCCCCCACCTCCTCCACGATGGCGCGGACGCAGCTGCGGGCGTCGTGCCCCTGGGCGAAGTACGGTGCCAGCGCGAGCAGTTCGCGTGGTGTGCCGTGGCCGTCCTCGGTGGCCGCCGCCGGCCGTGGCAGCAGCCCGTCGGTGTGCAGCACCAGCAGGTCACCGGTGCGCAGGGCCTCGGTGGCCTCGCCGTACCCGGCCTCCGTGGTGGCGCCGAGCAGCATGCCGTCCGGTGGCGTCAGCCTGCGCCCCGTCCCGTCGCGGAAGAGCAGCGGGGCGGGGTGGCCGGCCTGCGCCCAGGTGAGCAGCCGGCGTTCGGCATCGTAACGGCAGCACAGCGCGCTGCCGAGGACCGGCTGGGGGGAGCGGTCGAGCAGGTCGTTGAGGCGGGCGAGCAACGGGCCCGGGGCGAGGCCGGCGACCGCCATGCCGCGCAGCGCGCCGAGCAGCATCGCCATGCCGGAGGTGGCGGCGACCCCGTGGCCGGTCAGGTCGCCGACGGTGAGCAGCGTGGCGCCGTCCGGCAGATGGAGGGCGTCGTACCAGTCGCCGCCGATGAGGGCGCCGGTGGCGCTGGGCAGGTAGTGGGCGGCCACGTCGAGCCCGGGGCCGTCCTGGCCGGGCGGCAGCCGCAGGGGACCGCGTCCGGGCGGCAGCACGGTCTCCTGGAACTCCACGGTGAGCCGGCGCTCGGCCTGGGCGGCCTGCTCCCGGCGCCACAGGGTTTCCTCACGCTCGCGCAACCGCTGCTGGCTGCGGCGCAGTTCGCTCACGTCGCGCAGTACGGCCCACAGCGAGGCGGTGGCGCCCTCGTCGTCGAGGACCGGCTCGCCGGTGAGGTGGATGGTGCGGACCGAGCCGTCCGGGCGGCGGATGCGCACCTCGCCGTCGATCGGTTTGCCGTCGACCAGGCAGGCGGTGACCATCTCGGTCAGCAGCCGCTGGTCCTCCGGGAGCAGCCAGGAGGGGAGTTCGTCCAGGGTGAGCGGGCCGTCGGCGGGGGCCCGGCCGAAGATCCGGTAGACCTCGTCGGACCAGGTGACGCCGTCGGTGAGCAGGTTCCACTCGGCGCTGCCGGCCGGGCAGGAGGGGACGTCGGCGGCCGGGGGGTGCGGGGCGTCGTCCAGGGCCTGCGCGCCGTCGCCGTCGGCCCGGGGGAGCGGCGGGTAGGCGGTGCCCGGCTGCGGGGCGGCCTCCTCGTGCAGCTGCTGCTTGAGCCGGTCGAGGTGAGCGCCGAGGTCGTCGAGGTGGTGCACGGCCAGGTCGTACAGGGCGCGCTGCCAGCGTCCGCGCGGGTCGTCCTCCTCCGGGGCCCCCCTGCGTACCGCGTCGACCTGGCCGCGCAGCGAGCGGGCCTGCGAGATGAGCGCGTCCACCGCACCGGGATCCGGGGAGGGCGAGGCGGAATGGTCCGCATGCAGGTGGGACGGCATCACTGTCTCCATGCGTGGCTCTACGTGCGTGCTCAGATGCGGGCGCGCGGCGGCATATGGGCCAGTGACGACTGTTGCACACAGAGCGATCGTCTGTAAGGGGTTCCGCGATACCCGATCTGGTGGTGCTTCTGGCATATTCCAGTGGCCGTGGCCGGTGCCTGCCCGGGGCCCTGGGTGGAACCCGGCCGGTACGGCCAAATACCGTGGCCGTCGCCCGGTACGTGGGTCATCATGAGGCTGGATTCACGACGACCCGATCTGGGCAGGTGATGCCGGACGGTGGCGAACCGGGGCGCGCGGTGGGGGTGCGCGCTCCGCGAGGCCGTCAGGGCCGCCGATGGCTGGATCTTCCCCCGAGATGTGCGGAGCGAGCAGTGCGGAACGGTCAGGACCCGATGCGCGGACCAACCGGACGAATACCGAGGTAGGCGGGGCCCCAGCTCGGCCCCACCACGAGCGACCTGTGGATTTTCGTTTGTCGGCACCGCCTGCCGCCAGTGAGGATTGATTCATGTTCGACCCAGACATAGCGCCCAGCGGTACCCTTCTCGGCCTCCTGCAGCGAGGACGCGGAGACGGGACCCTGCACGCCCTCGCGGAGGACCGGGCCGAGGCCCTGGCCGCCCTGGAGCAGTGCGTCGTGCGCGATCCGCGCCGCGACTGGCAGGTCGAGTCGCGCTCGCTGTACTACGCGCGCCTGTACTCCGAGCTGGAGGGCGGGCTCGGCGGGATCGAACACCATCTCTTCCACCCCGACGACCTGCTCGACACCGACGAGCAGCGCACCGGGCTCGCCCTGTCCGTCCTCGGCCACCTGGCCGGCTACGGCCGCAAGGACGCCCTCCACCTGCTGCGCCGCTACGCGGCCGAGGGCGCCAACTGGGAGTGGGCCCTGGACGAACTGGCACTGCACGACGACGACGCCTCGCTGCGCGCCCTCGCCCCCGCCGTCCTCGGCCGCTTCCCGGCCGGTCCCGAGGGCGACGCCGCGCTCGCCCGCGCCATGCGCGAGGCGTACGAACCGCGGCCGTGGCGGTTGTGGGCCGAGGACCCGGTGCACGGCGAACGGGTGCGCGCCGCCGAGGAACAGCGCTCCTTCGACCGCTGGCAGCGCCAGCTCCGCCCGACCGGCCCCGCCCCCGGCTGGAGCGTCACCGACGTGCTGCGCTGGGCCCAGCAGGGGTACGACGGCTGGCCGGTGCAGCACCGCGACGCCCCCGCCGCCCGCTGCCTGGCCGCCGTGGCCGGCCCCGAGGACCGTCCGGCGCTGCTGGAGGCGGCCCGCGGCGGCCCGGAAGGCGCCCGCGCCGCGGCCCTGCGCCACCTCACCGCCCGCCAGGACCCCGACGCCCTCGCCCTGATCGAGGCCGCCGCCGCCGCGCCCTCCCCGGTGGTCTCCGGGGCGGCCCTGGAGTCCTTCGCCCGGATGCGCGGCGCCGCCGCCCTCGACCAGGCCCGCCGCTGGGCCGGCCGGGAGGACGAACTCGGCGCCGCCGCCGCCCGGATGCTCGCCGACCTCGGCGGCCGTACGGACGCCCCCGCCGTCCTCGCCGCGCTGCGCCGCGCCGTGCGCACCGCCGGCGCCGACGCCCCCGGCCTCGACGTCCTCGTCGACGGCGTCGGCCGCCTGGCCATCGCCTGCGCCGCGCCCGTCGTCCGCCACATCTACCGCGAGACCGCCTCCTCCCACCTGCGCGGCCGGGCCGCCCGCGCCCTGGTCGCCGTCGACCCCGCCTTCGCCAAGGGGTTCGCCGTCGAATGCCTCTGGGACTGCGAGGAGTCCACCCGCGAGCTCGCCGCCCGCCACGCCGCCACCGGCGACGTCCGCGTCCTCGCCCAGCTCCGCCGCCTCGCCGCCGACCCGGCCGAGGAGGCCGAGGTCCTCACCGCCGTCCGAGGCCGCCTCAACCCCGGCCGGGGCCTGACCGGCTGACCGCTCACGAGGCGCCCGGTGAAACCGCCGCCGCGCACCGCTGCCGTGCCGTTGGGAGAATGGCATCGTGGCCGGGCGGTGGGAGTTCTGGGTCGACCGGGGCGGCACGTTCACCGATGTGGTGGGCAGGCGGCCGGACGGGCGGGTGGTCACGGCCAAGTTGCTCTCCGCGGATCCCGGGCGAGGGCAGGACGCCGCCGTGGCGGGGATCCGGCGGTTGCTGGGGGTGGCGCCGGGCGAGCCGGTGCCGGCGCGGCGTGTCGCGGTCGTCAAGATGGGCACCACCGTGGCCACCAACGCGCTGCTGGAACGCACCGGTGAACCCACCGTCCTGGTGGTCACCGAGGGCTTCCGGGACGCGCTGCGGATCGCCTACCAGAACCGGCCGCGCCTCTTCGACCGCCGCATCGTCCTCCCCGAGGCGCTCTACGAGCGGGTGATCGAGGTCCCCGGCCGGATCGGCGCGGACGGCCGCGAGATCCGTCCGCTCGACCTCGCCGCCGCCGAGGAGGCACTGCGCGCCGCCCACCGCGACGGCCTGCGCAGCGCGGCGGTGGTCCTGCTGCACGGCTACCGCTGTCCCGGACCCGAACGCGCCCTCGGCGAGCTCGCGGCCCGCGTCGGCTTCTCCCAGGTCAGCTGCTCCCACGAGGTCAGCCCGCTGATCAAGCTCGTGCCGCGCGGCGACACCACGGTGGTGGACGCCTACCTCTCCCCGGTGCTGCACCGCTACGTGGCCGGCATCGCCGCCGAACTGCCGGGCGTACGGCTGCTGTTCATGCAGTCCAACGGCGGGCTGCGGCAGGCCGCCCGGTTCCGCGGCAAGGACGCCGTGCTCTCCGGCCCGGCCGGCGGGGTGGTCGGGATGGCCCGCAGCTGCGAACGGGCCGGCCACCACCGCGTCATCGGCTTCGACATGGGCGGCACCTCCACCGACGTCTCCCACTACGCCGGGGAGTTCGAACGGACCCTGCACACCGAGGTGGCCGGGGTGCGGATGACGGCGCCGATGATGAACATCCACACCGTGGCGGCCGGCGGCGGCTCGGTGCTCCACTTCGACGGGCGCCGCTACCGGGTCGGCCCCGACTCGGCCGGCGCCGATCCCGGCCCCGCCTGCTACCGCCGCGGCGGCCCGCTGACCGTCACCGACGCCAACGTCATGCTCGGCCGCGTCCAGCCCGCGCACTTCCCCGCCGTCTTCGGCCCCGGCGGCGACCAGCCGCTGGACGCGGCCACCGTACGGCGGCGCTTCACCGAACTGGCCGCCCGCGCCGCCGAGGCCACCGGCGACGACCGCGGCCCCGAACAGGTGGCGGCCGGCTTCCTCGGCATCGCCGTGCTCAACATGGCCAACGCCGTCAAGAAGATCTCCGTACGGCGCGGCCACGACGTCACCCGTTACGCCCTCGCCGCGTTCGGCGGCGCCGGCGGCCAGCACGCCTGCGCGGTGGCCGACGCGCTCGGCATCGGCACCGTCGTCGTCCCGCCCCTGGCCGGCGTGCTCTCCGCCTACGGCATCGGCGTGGCCGAGGCCACCGCGCTGCGCGAGCGCTCGGTGGAGACCGCGCTCACCGACGACGCCCTCCCCGCGGTCCGGGACGCCTGCGCCGCTCTCGCCGAACGCGCCCGGGACGACCTCCTCGCCGACGGCGTACCCGGCGCCACCGTCACCACCACCGCCCGGGTCCACCTGCGCTACGCCGGCACCGACTCCGCGATCCCGGTCGCCCTCGGCGACGCGGCCGGGATGGCCGAGGAGTTCGCCCGCGCCCATCGTGCCCGCTACTCCTTCACCATGGACCGCCCGCTGATCGCCGGGACGGTCTCGGTGGAGGCGGTCGGCTCGGTCGGCGCAGCCGAGCCCGGGCCCGCCCCGCCCGGCCCCGCGCCGCCCCCGTCCCGTCCGGCGGACCCGGCCGCCACCGTCCCGATGTACACCGAGGACCGCGTGCGGGACGTCCCGCTGTACCGACGCGACGCGCTGCGCCCCGGCGACACCGTCACCGGCCCCGCCATCGTCGCCGAGGCCGACGCCACCACCGTCGTCGACCCCGGCTGGCGGGCCGTGGTCCGCCCCGAGGGCCATCTGGTGCTCACCCGTACCCGGCCCCGGCCGGCCGCCGCCGACGCGGGCACCGGCGCCGACCCGGTGCGGCTGGAGGTCTTCAACAGCCTGTTCATGGCGGTCGCCGAGCAGATGGGGGTGACCCTGGAGAACACCGCCCACTCGGTCAACATCAAGGAACGCCTCGACTTCTCCTGCGCCCTGTTCGACCCCGGCGGCAACCTCGTCGCCAACGCCCCGCACATCCCCGTCCACCTCGGCTCGATGGGCGAGACGATCAAGGAGGTGCTGCGCCGGAACGCCGGGACCCTGCGCCCCGGGGACGTCCACGCCGTCAACGACCCGTACCACGGCGGCACCCACCTGCCCGACATCACCGTGGTCACCCCGGTCTTCGACGACCGCGGCGAACGGCTGCTGTTCCTGGTCGCCTCACGCGGCCACCACGCCGAGATCGGCGGTGTCTCACCCGGCTCCATGCCCGCCCTCAGCCGCGACATCCACGAAGAGGGCGTGCTCTTCGACAACTGGCCGCTGGTCCGCGACGGACGGCTGCGCGAGGCGGAGACCCGAGCCCTGCTCACCCGCGGCCCCCACCCCTCCCGCGCCCCCGACGCCAACCTCGCCGACCTGCGCGCCCAGATCGCCGCCAACGAGCAGGGCATCCGCGAACTGCGCGGCGTCATCGACCAGTTCGGCCTGGACGTGGTCGAGTCCTACATGCGCCACGTCCAGGACAACGCCGAGGAGTCGGTGCGCCGCGTCATCGCCGCCCTCCACGACGGCTCCGCCCGCTACGTCACCGACGGCGGAGCCGTCATCCAGGTCGCCGTCCGCGTCGACCGGCGGCGCCGGCACGCCGTCCTCGACTTCACCGGCACCTCGCCGCAGCGCCCGGACAACACCAACGCGCCGACCTCCGTGGTGCTCGCCGCCGTGCTCTACGTCTTCCGCACCCTGATCGAGGAGGACATCCCGCTCAACGGCGGCTGCCTGCGCCCGCTTTCGGTGCGCGTCCCGGAAGGCTGCATGCTCGCCCCGCGCCACCCCGCCGCCACCGTGGCCGGCAACGTGGAGACCTCCCAGGCGGTCACCGGCGCCCTGTACGCCGCGCTCGGGACGCAGGCGGAAGGGTCGGGCACCATGAACAACGTGGCCTTCGGCGACGACCGGGTGCAGTACTACGAGACCGTGGCCTCCGGATCCGGCGCCGGTGACGGCTTCCACGGCGCCGACGCGGTGCAGACCCACATGACCAACTCCCGGCTGACCGACCCCGAGGTGCTGGAGTCGCGCTACCCGGTGCGCGTCGAGGAGTTCTCGGTGCGCCGCGCCAGCGGCGGACGCGGACGCTGGCACGGCGGCTGCGGGGTGGTGCGCCGCATCCGCTTCCTGGAGCCGATGACGGTCGCGCTGCTCACCGGCCACCGCCGCGTCCCGCCCTACGGCATGGCCGGCGGCTGCCCCGGCGCGCTCGGCGAGAACGCGATGGAACGCGCCGACGGCACCGTCGAACCCCTTCCCGGCGTCACCGTCACCACCGCCCGCCCCGGCGACGTCCTCGTCGTCCGCACCCCGGGCGGCGGCGGATACGGACCGCCCGCCGACCGCTGACCCCGGCCGCCCCGACCACCCCCGCCACCTGCGGATACCTCGGTGGGATAAGGTGGCGGCGGGGCACCGTGGACGGCCCGTCCGCGCCGTTTCGAACGTTGTCGGTGGGAGCGCCTAATCTGTCCGTCGTGACTGCGTCCACCGCGGAGACCACGCCGCACCACACCTACGGAGTCCCGCGCAACCCCGCGCCCGGACCCGCCGCCGACGAGGGCCTGGCCCGTCGGCTCAAGGCGCTGGCCTGCACCGCACCCCTGCACGACCTGGACGTCCGCAAGGCCAACCTGGCCGGCGAGTTCTCCACGTACACCATGACCGAGATCGCGCTCGCCGCGATCGACCTGGTCACCTTGCACATGGACTTCGACACCGGGGCCGACCACGAGCAGGTGATCCAGCGCCTGTTGCCGCGCGTCGCCGCCCAGGCCCCCGGCCGCCCGGCCGCCGAGCACGAGCGGGTGGCCCGCTGGGTGCTGGAGAACCTGATCAACGTCGGCAGCGTCGACCGCGGATTCCGCGCCGTCTACGGCACCTTCGGCCCCGACGGCGCCTACCTGCGCCGCGACTACGACTTCAAGCTCGTCGAAGAGGTCCCCGGCCCCGGCGGCACCGTCTACCTGCGCACCACCGACGAGGCGGTCAACGTCCTGGTCGGCGCGTTGGACACCGACGTCACCAGCGCCCAGATCGCCGCCGAGGTCAAGCTGGAGGTGCTGATCAGCCGCGGCCGGCTCGCCGACGCCCAGCTCGCCGCCGAACAGGCCCGCTACCGCACCGTGCAGTACGCCGAATCGCTGCGCCGCGCCCTGGAGGCCACCCGCCGCGACGTCCGCGCCGTCGACTGGCTGCGCACCGTACCCGACCTGATCGACGAGGCCCTCGACCACGTCGCCGACCGCTACCGGCACGAGAACGCCATCCTCACCAACATCCGCAAGGCCCGCGACGAGACCGAGGAACCGGCCCGCAAACGCCGCGCCGCCGAACTCGTCGACATCGTCAAGGACTGCATCCGCCGCCACACCCAGCTCCAGGCCCGACTGCTGGAGGCCGGCCCGCTCTTCCGCGCCGAGCAGGACCGCCAGGCGTTCGCCACGCCCCCCGCCCGGGCCGGCCTCGACCTGTACGGCCAACTCCTCGCCCCGCTGCTGCCGGAGCCGGTGGAACGGGCCGGCCGGGTCACCGACGTCTACTTCGCCCGCGCCACCGGGCTGCGCAACCCCCTCGCGGTCCGCCTCGGCGACCTGGTGGACGTGCTCCTCACCCCGCCGCTGGAACGCGAACACCTCGGCGCCGAACTGCCCGAGCCCGACCTGATCGCCACCCCCGAGGACAGCCGCTTCACCGAGGAACAGCTCGAAGCCGCCCTCGACCTGCTCGACCTGCCCCACGACGCACCCCGCCGGCTCTCCGGCCTGCTCGCCGAGGCCCGCCGCCGCGGTGACCCCGAACTGCCCTACCTGGTCGCCCTGTTGGCCGTGCACGCCGCCAGCCCGCCGGTGGGCACCGCCTACCGCCAGGGCGAGCGCCGGCTGCTGTTCGCGGTGGACGACGGCACCGAGCTGGACGACCCCGAATTCGGCGGCGCCGACCTCATCGTCGGAGCCGCCCTGCTGGACGCCGCCGGCATGGCGGCCGGACGCAACCCCGACCACCCCGACCCCGTGGAGAACCAGGAGCCCCGCCCGTGACCGACGACGACGCGCCCGAGTACGCCCAGGGAGCGCCGCGGCCCGCGTGGGGCACCGACGCCGCCGACGACCACGGCGGCCACGACGACGCACCGGTGCGCGACGAGCCGTCCGCGCGCCCGGTCACCCCGGCCGACGCCGCCGACGCCGCCCGGCTGGTCTCCTTCGGGCTCCAGCCCAAGCTGCCGCCGTCCCGCGACGCCGAGTACGCCGCGCTGCTGCGGCGGCACCGGGAGGATCCGGCGTTCGCCCGGCTCGCCGACGCCGTCGCGGCCGGCCTCGGCCTGATCGTCCTGGAGGTCTCGCCGCGCGCCGGGATGGCGGTCGCCGCCGCCGAGGACTCGGTCTTCGCGGTCCGCATGGGCGACTACTCCCGGCGCGCCGCCGCCGACTCCACCGACCGCTTCCTGCACGGCCTGGCCCACCTCGCGGTCGCCGCGATGGCCTTCCCGCGCCCCGCCGACCTCGCCGACGACGGCTACATCGGCCGCATCACCGTCAACGGGGTGGACGCCTTCGTCCGCCAGGCCTGCCGCCGGCTGGAGGAACGCGCCCAGGAGCAGGGCGAGAACACCGACCCGGCCAGCGACGCCCCCGGCCTGGAGGCCGCCTGGCGGGTGTGGGCCCGGCGCAGCGCCACCGGGGCCACCAAGGACGCCCGCCGGCTGACCAACTCCACCACCGGCATCGTCGGCAAGGCGGTGGCCTTCCTGGTCGACTCCGGCTTCCTGCAACGCACCGGCGACGAGGCCGGCGGCACCTACCGCACCACCGCCCGCTACCAGTTGCAGGTCCGCGACCTGGCCGGCGGCGCCGCCATGGCCGAACTGCTGGAGCTGGGCATCGTCCCGGTCACCGACGGCACCGCGTCGCTGGCCGTGCCCGACGACAGCGCCGACCTCGACCTGGTCGCCGACGCCGGGCTGCCCTTCCACTCCTCCTGACCGCCCGCCCCACCGCGAACATCCTCAACCGAGCAACGAGAGTCCGCCATGTACGAGCTGTCCCGGGTCCGCCTCTACTCCATCGGGCCGGCCGGTGCGCGCTACGCCGACACCGTGCTCGACCTGCGCGGGGTCGGCGACCCGGTGCCGCACCCCGCCCCCGCGCAGGGCGACTTCTTCGCCGACGAACCGGTCGGCCCGCCGCGCCGCCCGGCCCCCGCCGGCGTCCTCTTCCTGGAGAACGGCGGCGGCAAGTCGGTGCTGCTGAAGCTGATCTTCTCGGTGATGCTGCCGGGCCACCGCAACACCCTGGGCGGCGCCAGCTCCGGCGTGCTGCGCAAGTTCCTGCTCGCCGACGACTGCGGCCACGTGGCGCTGGAATGGCAGCACACGCTCACCGGTGAGCTGGTGGTGGTCGGCAAGGTCAGCGAGTGGCGCGGCCGTCAGGTCTCCTCCGATCCGCGGAAGTTCGCCGAGGCGTGGTACTCGTTCCGGCCCGGCCCCGGGCTCTCGCTGGACTCGCTGCCGGTGGCCGAGGCGGCCCCGGTGCGCCCGGCCGCCGAGGGCAGCTCCGGCGCCCGTGGCCGGCGCCGCACCATGAAGGGGTTCCGCGACGCGCTCACCGAGGCCGGCAAGGCCTACCCGCACCTGGAGGTGGCCTGGGAGGAGATCCACGACCGCTGGATCGAGCACCTCGGCGACCTCGGCCTCGACCCTGAACTCTTCCGCTATCAGCGGGAGATGAACGCCGACGAGGGCGAGGCCGCCGGGCTCTTCGCGGTCAAGAAGGACTCCGACTTCACCGATCTGCTGCTGCGCGCGGTCACCGACACCCGCGACACCGACGGCCTCGCCGACCTGGTGCACGGCTTCGCCGGAAAACTCGGCCGCCGCGCCGAACTCACCGCCGAACGCGACTTCACCGCCGGCTCCCTCGACCACCTCCAGCGCATCGCGGACGCCACCGAGGAACGCGAACGCGCCCGCGGCGTCTACGCCGGCAGCGAACGCCGGGTACGCGACCTGGCCCGCCGCCTCGCCGCCCGCGCCACCGCCGAACACGACCGCGCCGCCGACCTCGACCGCCAGGTCGCCACCGCCGCGCAGACCGTCACCGACGCCGAGGCCGCCCGCGCCCGCACCGCCGCGATCAGCGCCGAACTCGCCTACCGGCACGCCTCGTTGAGCCTGGCCGCGGCCGAGAAGGACACCGCCGCGCAGCGTCGCGAGCTGGCCGACGCCCGTACCCTCAACGCCGCCTGGCAGGCCGCCGAGACCGTGCTGCGGCACCGCGCCGCCGCCGACCGGTCGGCCCGGGTGGCCGCCGCCATCCGGGAGGCCGAACGCGACGCCGCCCCCGCCCTGGCCGCCCGCGCCAAGGCCGCCGCCGACCTGGTACGGGCCCTGCACGAGGCCGCCGACCGGGCCGAGCGCCACGCCGACGAGGAGGAGGAGCGCTCCCTGGTCCTCCAGGGCGAGTCCGACAGCGCGCACCGGGACGCGACCGCCGCCGCCACCGCCGCCCAGCGCGCCCGCAGCGAGATCGGCCACCTGCGGCAGCGCCTCGCCGAGGTGGAACAGGAGACCGCCGAGGCGGTCCGGGCCGGCTGGCTGGACGACGCCGGTCCGGACGCCGACCCGGCCCGCGCCGCGCTGGAGGCCGGCGACGCCCAGCAGACCGCCGTCGCCGCCTGGGAGAGCGCCCGGGACGCCGCCCGGCAGGCCGCCGAACGGGCCCGGGAGGCCGCGGCCCGCGAAGCCCGCGCCGAACTCGCCGACGCCCGCGCCGTCGACGCCCGCCAGGCCGCCGAGGCCGCCCACGCCGCCGAGCACCGTACCGCCGAAGCCCTGGCCGGCCAGGAACGCTTCGCCGAACTCCTCGGGCTGCCCGCCCCGTCGGCGCCGGGCGGCGCCATCCCGGCCCCGCGCACCGGCGACGGGAACGGGGACGGGGACGCCGACCGGACGGCCGTCCCGTTCGGCGCCGCCGACCTCGACCGCGCCGCCGAGACCCTGCTCGACCTGCTGAACGGCTCGGTCGCCGCCGCCGAACGCCACCTGTTCGACCTGCGCACCCAGGCCGCCGACGACTCCCGCATCCTCGCCGCCCTCGGTGACGGCGGACTCCTGCCACCCGGCCCGGACGTCCTCGCCACCGTCGAACACCTCGGTGAGCACGGCGTGCCCGCGCTCCCCGGCTGGCGCTACCTGGCCCAGTCCGTCGACCCGGCCGACCACGCCGCGGTGCTCGCCGCCCGCCCCGAACTCGTCGACGGCGTCGTCGTCACCGACCCCGGCAGCTACCGCCGGGCACGTCAGGTGCTGGCCGAGGCCGCGCTGCTGCCGCGGTCCACGGTGGCCGTCGGCACCGCCGCCGCGCTGCTGGCCCCGCCGCCCGCCGGTCCCGCCGCCGACGATGTCTTCCTGGTGCCGCCGAACCCGGCGATGCACGACGAACAGGCCGCCGACGGCGAACGGCGCGAGCTGCGGGCCCGGGCCGCCGCCCGCGACGAGGAGATCCGCGTCCTCGCCACCCGCCTCGCCCACGACCGGGAACTCGCCGCCCGCCTCGCCTCCTGGCGTTCCTCCTGCCCGGCCGGACGCCTGGCCGAACTCGCCGCCGCCGTCGACGCCGCCCGGCAGACCGCCGAGGCCGCCCGCGCCCACCTGGAGGAGGCCCGCGCCGACCGGGCCGCCGCCGAGGAGGCCGCCGCCCAGGCCGTCCGGGTCCGTGACGAGCGTGAGGAGACCGCCCGCCTCGCCCGGCGCCGCGCCGACGCCCTGGCCGGCCTCGCCTTCCGGCTGCGGGAACGCGCCACCTGGCAGCGGCGCCTGCGCGAACTCGCCGAGGAGGCCGCCGAGGCCGAGGAACGCGCCGAGACCTGCCTGGCCCGCGCCCGCTCCTGCGACGAGGACCGCCGGGCCGCCCAGCGCGCCGCCGACGACGCCCGCCGCACCGTCCGCACCCTGCGTGCCGAACGCGCCGAGATCGCCGGTGCCCCCGAGCACCTGCCGCCGGACACCGAACCGGTCCGCGCCCCGCTGGCCGAACTGCGCGAGGCGTACCGGGCCGCCTCCCGGCTCTACGAGAAGGTGGGCGTCGGCGCCGACCTGCGGGCCGAACAGGCCCGCGCGGAGAGCGACGAGAGCGCCACCCTGGCCGAACTCGACCGGCTCACCAACAAGGTCCGCACCCGCGCCGCCCAGCTCCTCGAAGGCCCCGACGGCGCCGACGGACCCTCCCGGCAGGCCGCCGCCGCCCGCGCCGAGGCCCTGGTGCAGCGCATCGAGTCCCGGATGGACGCCGCCAGCGAACTCCTCGGCAGACTCCGCGGCGAGGCCGAACGCCTCGCCCCCGACGGCGCCGACGCCCACGCCGCACTCACCGACGACCTGGTACCGGTGGGCGTCGAGCACGCGCAGAGCCTGCTGCGCAAGGTCGGCGCCGAACTGGCCGCCCGCACCGAGGAGTTGGCCGAGGCCCGGGAACGCCACGCCGGGCTGCGCCACGCCCACCAGGCCGCCGAGGAGGCCGCCGGGGCGTTCGGCGAGACGGCGGCCCTCCTGCGCGACCTGCTCCGCGACGGCGGCGGCCAGGAATCCGCCGAGGAGGAGCCCCCGCAGCCGTACCCGGGCACCCCCCAGGAGGCCCGGCAGGACGCCACCGAGGCCCGCCGCGCGCTGCGGGGCTGCGCCGCCGAGCTGTCGGCCGCCGAGTCGCACGTCCGGGACGCCTGCGACCAACTGGTCCGGCACGCCAACGCCACCCGCTACGAACAGGTGCGTACCCCCGCCCGGCAGCAGATCCGCGAACTGCCCGCCGCCGCGCTGCCCGAACACGCCGCCGCCTGGGCCGCCGCGTTCGCCCCCCGGCTGCGGGTGCTCAGCGACGAACTCTCCCAGCTCGAACGGAACCGCGACAGCATCGTGGACCGGCTGCGCGGCCTGGTGGAGGCGGCGCTCGCCACCCTGCGTTCGGCGCAACGGCTCTCCCGGCTCCCGGACGGACTGGGGGAGTGGTCCGGCCAGGAGTTCCTGCGCATCCGCTTCGACGACCCCGACCAGGCCACTCTCACCGAACGCCTCGGCGAGGTCATCGACGAGGCCACCCGCGCGGCCGTACGCAAGAACTCCGACCTGCGCCGGGACGGCATGACGCTGCTGCTGCGCGGCGTCCAGGCGGCCCTGGAGCCGCGCGGCGTGGCGGTGGAGATCCTCAAGCCGGACGCCGTGCTGCGCGCCGAACGGGTGCCGGTCGGGCAGATGGGCGACGTCTTCTCCGGCGGCCAGTTGCTGACCGCCGCCATCGCGCTGTACTGCACCATGGCCGCGCTGCGCAGCAACGACAGCGGGCGCGACCGCCAGCGGCACGCCGGAACGCTCTTCCTGGACAACCCGATCGGCCGGGCCAACGCCACCTATCTGCTGGAGCTCCAGCGGGCCGTCGCCGACGCCCTCGGGGTGCAGCTGATCTACACCACCGGGCTCTTCGACACCACCGCGCTCGCCGAGTTCCCGCTGGTGGTCCGGTTGCGCAACGACGCCGACCTGCGGGCCGGGCTGAAGTACATCAGCGTCGAGGAGCACCTGCGTCCCGGCCTGCCCCAGGCCGATCCGGCGGGCGAGCAGATGCACGGCGAGGTCACCGCCACCCGGATGTTTCGCAGGCCCCCCGAGCCGTCCGCCCCGGCCCCGTCGTCCTGACCGGCGGCGCCCCTCTCAGGTACCCGACATCAGGCCGCCGCGGGCACGGGCGCGTTCGGCGGCGCGGGCCGCGGCCCGGGCGGCCCGGCGCTCGCGGCGGCCCTCCCGGCGCCGGGCCCGGGCCACGCTGCTCGGGGTGGAGACCACCCCGTACCGCTGGCTCCACACCTGACGGGTCACCCAGACGTCGACCACCGCCCAGGTGGCCGCCACCGTGCTGGCCACCGCGCACAGCAGGGCGGGCGCGGCCAGCCACACGCCGGCCACCGTGGCCAGCACCGCGACCACCGCCTCGATCAGGGTGAACGCCACGACCAGGCCGGCCCGTACCGCCGCCCGCCGCACCGGGTCCGGCAGCCGCGGCCGGCCCGCCGGCTCCTCCACCCACAGCGGCCGTCGGGGCGGTGGGCACGTGCCTGCGGGCGTGATGCCACGGGACTGGATGTCCATCGTGCTGCGCTCCTCCCGATGCCGACCCGGCCGCGCCGACGCGGAAACACCCGGCTCCCGGTTGACTGCCCGCCTGCGCGCCGGATATTCCCGGTCCCGCACCGGGAGGCGTCCCTGTGCCGTAAACCGGCCTTCACCGTACGAAGAATGACAATACGTCCGGATTGGTTGGCCGTCATGCGGAGGACTGGCTTTCGAGTTGGTCACCCGACAGTAGTAGGCTCACGCCGTTTCACGGACCACGCCCCGAGGTCAGGGGCCGACGTTGGGGAGGCCATGCGCTTTCGCGGGAAGTCGATCCGTCGGAAGATCGTGGCGCTGCTGCTGGTGCCGTTGGTGTCCCTCGTCGCGATCTGGGCGTTCGCGGCCTGGATCACCAGCCGCGGGGTGTTCGCCCTCTTCGACGTCGAGCGGGTGACCGACAAGATCGGGTACCCGGTCGAGAACGCCATCGAGGCGCTCGCCGAGGAGCGCAAGGCCGCCCTGGTCCGGCTGGCCGATCCGCACCGGCCGGGCTCCCTGCGCGACCTGCGCACCGCCGAGCAGGCCACCGACAAGGCGGTCGGCGTGGTCCGCGACAACAGCCGCAACGCCGATCTGCGCAACCGGCTCGACGCCGCCTCGCTGCACCGGCTCGACGGACTGGTCGCGCAGGCCGCAGACCTGGAGACGGTGCGCCGCAAGGTGGACGACGGCCAGATCGCCACCACCGCCGCGTTCACCGCCTACAACGACGAGATCGACCCGTACTACAGCTTCTTCCACGGCCTCAACCCGCTGCAGAGCGTGGCCCTGGACCGCCAGGCCCGGGTGCTCACCGAGCTGTCCCGGGGCCGGGAGGCGGCGGCCCGGGAGGACGCGGTCTACTCGGCGGGGCTGGCCGCCGGCCGCCTCACCCACGCCCAGCAGCTCCAGTTCGCCGACGCGGTGGCCCAGCGGCGGCTGCTCTTCGACACCTACCCGCAACTGCTGCCCGCCTCCGACAGCCGGCTCTTCGACGACTACTGGAACTCCGCCACCGGCCGGGCGCTGCGCTCCGCCGAGGACCGGATCGTCGGCGCCGACGTGGACGCCCACCCCGAACCGGGCTCCTCCGACGGCCTGGTGGTCTCGGCCGGCGACTGGCAGGCCACCGCCGGCTCGGTCCTCGGCGACCTGGCGTCGCTGGACCGCCAGGCGGCCGAGAACTACAAGGGCCGGGTGACCCCGTTCGCCGTCGGGGTGCTGGTCAAGGCGGGTGTCGCGGGCGGTTTCGGACTGCTGGCCGTGCTCGTCTCGGTGGTCGTCTCGCTGCGTACCGGCCGCTCCCTCGCCCGCGACCTGTCCGCGCTGCGCAAGGAGGCCCAGGAGGCGTCCGGCACCCGGCTGCCCCGCGTGATGCGCCGGCTCGCCGCGGGCGAGGAGGTGGACGTCGACACCGAGGTGCCGCGCCTGGAGTACCCGGAGGACGAGATGGGCGCGGTGGGCCGGGCCCTCAACACCCTCCAGCGCGCCGCAGTCGAGGCCGCGGTGCGCCAGGCCGACCTGCGGCGCGGCATCTCCGACGTCTTCGTCAACCTCGCCCGCCGCAACCAGGTGCTGCTCCACCGCCAGCTCACCCTGCTGGACACCATGGAACGGCGCACCGAGGACGCCCGGGAGCTCGCCGACCTGTTCAAGCTGGACCACATGACCACCCGCATGCGTCGGCACGCCGAGGGCCTGGTCATCCTCTCCGGCGCCGCCCCCTCCCGGCAGTGGCGCAAACCCGTGCCGCTGATGGACGTGGTGCGCGCGGCCGTCGCCGAGGTGGAGGACTACGAACGCGTCGAGGTGCGCCGCCTGCCGAGGATCGGCGTGGCCGGCCCCGCGGTCGCCGACATCACCCACCTGGTGGCCGAACTCATCGAGAACGCCACCGTCTTCTCACCCCCGCACACCACCGTCCAGGTGCACGGCGAACGGGTGGCCAACGGCTTCGTGCTGGAGATCGACGACCGGGGCCTCGGGCTCACCCCCGACGCGCTGCTCGACGCCAACCTGCGGCTCGCCGAGACACCGGAGTTCGAACTCTCCGACACCGACCGCCTCGGCCTCTTCGTGGTCAGCCGCCTCGCCCAGCGCCAGGGCGTACGCGTCTCGCTGCGCGAATCCCCGTACGGCGGCACCACCGCGGTGGTGCTCATCCCCACCGCCCTGCTCACCGAGGGCATCGGGGACTCCGACACCGGGGAGCAGCGGGCTCCCGCCGCCGTCGCCCGCCAGGCCGTCCGGGAACCGGCCGGTGACCGCGGGCTGCCGGACGAGATCGAGCTGCCGGTGACGGACGGCGGCGGCGACGAGGCGTTCCGCGAATGGGGCCTGGTGGCCGAGGCCCCGTGCGAGGAGGTCCCGGCCCGCACCCGCCGCTTCGAAATCGCCGAGCAGCGCGCCGACCGGCTCGGCCTGGCCCCGGCCACCGACCGGTCCGCGCGGCCGGAGGGCCCGGAGCCGTCCGCCCGGCCGGACGCCCCGGTTCCGCTGCCGCGCCGCCGCCACGCCCCCGTCCTCGTCGCCGACAACGGCCGTACGGTCGACGGCGTCCGCCGCACCACCGCCCCGGGCGGGGACGCGGCCGGACGGGAGCAACGGCCCGCGCCCCAGGCCACCCCGGGCGGTCTGCCGCGCCGGATCCGCCAGGCGAGCCTGGCCCCGCAGCTGCGCGCCGACGACACCACCCGGACGCGGACCGCCACGCCGGGCGCCGCCGCACCGGCCACCGACGACCGCGACGCCGATGAAGTACGGTCCCGGATGGCCTCGTTGCAACGCGGCTGGCAACGTGGCCGCGAGGAAGCCGACGACCTCACCGTCCCGGACCGGCCGACCGGTCCGGGCGGCGACGACACAGGAACGACATCGGAGGGGGACGGTCGATGACCGCACCATCGGGCCCGACGGGCGAGCTCAACTGGCTGCTGGACGATCTGGTCGACCGGGTGGCCAGCATCCGCAAGGCACTCGTGCTCTCCGGGGACGGGCTGGCCACCGGCTCCTCCAAGGATCTGTCCCGTGAGGACTCCGAGCACCTGGCGGCGGTGGCCTCCGGGTTCCACAGCCTCGCCAAGGGCGTCGGCCGGCACTTCGACGCCGGCCAGGTCCGGCAGACCATGGTCGAGCTGGAGCAGGCGTTCCTCTTCGTCACCGCGGCCGGGGACGGCAGCTGCCTGGCCGTGCTCGCCGACGCCGACTCCGACGTCGGCCAGGTCGCCTACGAGATGGCGCTGCTGGTCAAGCGGGTCGGCGCCCACCTGGGCACGGCGCCCCGCGTCTCGGGGTGATGAGGTGATATGAGTTCCGAAGCGGATCGGTGGTTCGACGACGCGGCGGGGCCGGTGGTGCGGCCGTACGCCATGACGCGGGGCCGCACCAGCCACGCCGCCGAGGACCGGCTCGACCTGATCGCCCTGGTCTTCACCGACGAGGACACCGAGGATCCGGGCGATCTGGACCACACCTTCTCCCCGGAGCACCTGGACATCCTGCACCGCTGCCAGGCCGAGCCGGTCTCGGTGGCCGAACTCGCGGCCGAACTGGACCTGCCGGTCGGGGTGTTGCGGGTGCTCATCGGCGACCTGCTGGACGACGGACTGGTCCGGGTGACCCGTCCGGTGCCCCCGGCGGAGCTGCCGGACGAGAACATCCTGCGGGATGTGATCAATGGCCTGCGGGCGTTGTGAGCCCGACCACGGATCGACAGGAGAACAACGATGGTGTTCGGGCGTGCTGAGCGCCGCCGCGCAGCCGCCGCCGAACCGGTGGCGCTGAAGATCCTGGTGGCCGGCGGCTTCGGGGTGGGCAAGACCACCCTGGTCGGCGCGGTCAGCGAGATCCGGCCGCTGCGCACCGAGGAGGCGCTCACCGAGGCGGGCCGGCCGGTGGACGACGTCGCCGGGGTGGAGGGCAAGCACACCACCACGGTGGCCATGGACTTCGGCCGCATCACGCTCCGCGAGGACCTGGTGCTCTACCTGTTCGGCACCCCCGGACAGGAGCGGTTCTGGTTCCTGTGGGACGAGCTGGCCCAAGGCGCCCTCGGTGCCGTGGTGCTCGCCGACACCCGCCGGCTGGAGGACTCCTTCGCCGCCATCGACTACTTCGAGCGGCGCGGCATCGCCTTCGCGGTCGCCGTCAACTGCTTCGACGGCGCCGACCGCTACCCGGTGGAGACGGTACGGGACGCCCTCGACCTCGACGCCCACGTGCCGTTGCTGCTGTGCGACGCGCGCGACCGGGCCTCGGTCAAGGAGGTGCTGATCGCGGTGGTGTCGCACGCCATGGAACGTTCCGCGGCGCGGCGGCAGCCCGCGGCCACCTGACCGGGCGGACACGGCGAAGGGCCGGCGGTGCCACGCGCACCCCGGCCCTTCGCCATGCCGGCAACTGTGCGCTGATCGACGGTTGTTGACGCCGCCTTGACACCGGAGTCGGCAGTCTGGACCGGCGACGGCGCGGCCGGGGCCGGCCGGGTGCCGGTGGCCGGACCGGACGGCGAACGCGCCCCGCGCGCCGCACCCGACGCCGCGGGACCCGCGCGTCACCCCGAGCAGGACCGGCGGGACGGGGCCCACGGGGGTGGTGCCGCCCGCCGGTCCTTCACCTCGCGCGCCCTCGCCGAGCCGCGCGAGGTCCACGAGGCCGTCCGGGGCCGCCGCCTGGACCCGGGCGAGCTTCCACCGCGAGGCGCTCCCGGTACCCGGCTTCGTCCGCCCTGCGCCGGGCCGACAATAGCCAGATCGCACATCTCCCTCGTCCGGGTGGAGAAGCCCGCTGCCGTCCCCCGGACCGGACGGCACGCCCATACTGGCTCCGAATGCCGCATACCCTGCCAGGCCGGACGGACGTTGCGGTCGTCCCCCACGGGCGGTGCGGCCCCTGCACACGGAGGGCGGCGGGCGATGAAGGCTTCCCTGTCCCACGCGGCCGTGCTGGCCGGCATCGCGGTGGTACTCCTCGCCGGGGTGGCCCTCACCCCGCTGCGCCGACGGCTCCACCAGCCCGTGGTGGTCGGCGAGATCGCGGCCGGGCTGCTGCTCGGGCCCAGCGTGCTCGGGCTCCTCCCGGGCCACCTGCCCGACCGGCTCTTCCCCGCCGAGGCCCGCCCGCACCTGGCGACCGTGGCCCAGGTCGGCATCGTGCTCTACCTGTTCACCGCCGGCTGGGAACTCGACCTGCACCTGCTGCGCGGTCGGCTGCGTTCGGTGCTCGCCATCACGGCCGCCTCGCTGGCCGTCCCCTTCCTGCTCGCCGTCGCCCTCGCCCTCACCGTCCTGACCCGCTGGTCCCCGCCCCCCGGCCGCACCACCTCCCCGGTGGTCTTCGCGCTCTTCATGGGCGTGGTGATGTCCATCAGCGCACTGGCCGTCCTCGCCCGGATCGTCGGCGAGAACGGGCTGCACGCCACCCGGGCCGGCGCCATGGCCATCGCCTCCGGCGCGGTCACCGAGCTCTTCGCCTGGTCCGCGGTGGTCGTCCTGCTCGCCACCGCCCACCGCACCGGACCAACGGACCTGCTGGGCGCCCTGGCCCCGGCGGCCTGCTACGCGGTGGTCATGCTCGCCGGGGTGCGCCCGCTGCTCGCCCGCTTCCTGCGCCGCGCGGACCCGGCCGGCGAACGCCCGCTGCTGCTGTTGCTGGTGACCGCCGGCGGCGTCCTGCTGTCCGCGTGCGCCACCGAACGCCTCGGCGTGCACGCCGTGTTGGGCGCCTTCCTGTTCGGCCTGGTGATGCCACGGGACCTGCCGGCCGGGGTGCGCCGCGTGGTGGAGGAGCCGCTGCGGCACACCGGGGCGCTGCTGCTGCCGGTGTTCTTCGCGCTGGCCGGGCTCTCGGTCGACATCGGGGCGCTGGGGACGCGCGGCGTCCTGGAGTGCGCCGCGTTCCTCTGCGTGGCCTGGGGCGGCAAGTTCACCGGCGCCTACCTCACCGCCCGGCTGCTACGGCTCACCCCGCACGCCTCGGCCACCTTGTCGGTGCTGGTCAACAGCAGAGGGCTGAGCGAGGTGCTCATCCTCTCGCTGGGCCGCCAGGCCGGCCTCATCGACGCCCAGGTCTTCACCGCCATGCTGCTCACCGCCCTGCTCGCCACCGCCTCCGTCAACCCCCTGGTACGCCTCCTCGCCGCCCGCACCCCGCCCGCCGAAGCCGTCCCCCTCCCGGCCCAGCCCGCCCCGCCGGTCCCCGCCACCGACGAACACGCCTAACCGGCCACCCCGCGCACCCGCACCACCCGGTCGGTGACCACCGCGCCGTCGCGCTCGACCACCACGGCGCCCTCCCGCCACCGCGACACGTAGCGCTCACGCCGCGGCGCCGCCCAGCCGTCCCCGGAATCGGTGACGAGCGACCCGCCCCCGGTGGCGTCCGGGGCCGGGGCCCACACCTCCAGCTCCACCGTGTCCCCGGGGCCGTCCACCGGGATCACCGCCCCCGCCCGGGCCAGCACCGGCACCCGGTCCAGCGGCGCCGCCAGCACCACCTGACCCGGCCCCCGGTGCGCCGCGCCGGTCGCCGTGTCGTACCACGTACCGCGCGGCAGCCGCACCGCGCGGCTGGTCGCCCCCGGCTCCAGCACCGGCGCCACCAGCAACGCCTCGCCCAGCAGGAAGGCGTCCCCGACCGCCCGCAACGCGGCGTCCTGCGGCTGGTGCCACCACACCGGCCGCACGTACGGCGCCCCCGTGCGGTGCGCCAGATGCGCCAGCGTGTACAGATACGGCAGCAGCCGGGCGCGTCCGGCCAGCGCCTCGCGCGCGCACCGAAGCGCCTCGGCCCCGAACTCCCACGGCTCCCGGCGCCCTCCGTCCAGCGCCGAATGGGTACGGAAGAACGGCAGGTACGCGCCGAGCTGGAACCAGCGCACGTACAACTCCGGCGACGGATCCGCGCTGAACCCGCCGACGTCCGGCCCCGAGTACGGCACCCCGCACAGCCCCAGCCCCAGCACCAGCGCCAGCGAGGCGCGCAACCCCGGCCAGCCGGTGGCCACATCGCCCGACCACGTTCCCCCGTACCGCTGCATCCCGGCCCAGCCGGAACGGGAGAACAGGAACGGCCGCTCCTTCGGGCGCAGCCGCAGCAGCCCCTCGTAGCCGGCCCGCGCCATCGCCAGCCCGTACACGTTGTGCGCCGCCCGGTGGTCACCGCCCTGCCCGTCGAGCGCGTGCCGGGCCGACCGCGGCAGCGTCGTCTCGCCGAACGCGGCGAACGACGTCGGCTCGTTCATGTCGTGCCACACCCCGGCGAACCCGCGCTCCAGCCGCTCCGCGTAGAGCCCGCCCCACCACCGGCGCACCGCGGGGTCGGTGAAGTCGGGGAAGACCGTCTCGCCCGGCCAGACCACCCCGCGCACCAGATCGCCCCGGGCGTCCCGCACGAACGCGTCCACGGCCAGCCCGCCGTCGTACACCGCCTGACCCGGCTCCGCCTTCACCGCCGGGTCGACGATCGACACCAGCCGGATCCCGTCCCGCCGCAACTCCTCGGCCAGCGCGGGCAGTCGGGGGAAGGCGCGCTCGTCCACCGTGAACACCCGGTGGCCGTCGAAGTGGTCGATGTCCAGGTGGACCGCGGCCAGCGGCAGCCCGTGCTCCCGATACCCGGCCACCACCCGGCGCACCTCCCGCTCGCTGCCGAACCCCCAGCGCGCGTGCTGGTACCCCAGCGCCCAGCGCGGCGGCAGCGCGGGGCGCCCGGTCAGCGCCGTCCACCCGGCCAGCACCCGGCCCGGGGCACCGGCGATCACCCAGTAGCGCAGCGGACCGCCGTCCATCCGCACCTCGCAGCAGCCCGGCCGGTCGTGCCCCGAACCGTCGCCCCGCTCGCCCTCCCGCAGCACCACCCGCCCGTCCCAGGTGTTGTCGTGGAAGACCAGATGGCACCCGGCGCCCCCGGCCACCAGCATCACCGGCATCGTGATGTACAGCGGATCGACCCCGGGGCCGAACGGCTCGGCCGGATCGGTGTTCCACAACCGGTACGTCCCCGCGTCCAGCCGTGGCCCGCCCGGGCGTCCGCCGAGCCCGAAGACGTCCGCGTCCGCCGGGGTCCGCGACCGCTGCACCCACCGCGACGGCCGCCCCGCCCGGTCCCACCAGCGCGGCGGCAGCTCCCGCCGCAGCACCACCCCGCCGGGGGTACGGAACTCCACCGCGCCGTCCCGGAAGACCACCACCGTGATCCGCTCCGACACCACCCGCCAGCCGTCCTTGTCCGGCTCCAGCACCGCCCGCGCGTCCGCCTGCGGACAGCCGTCGGCCAGCGCGTACGACGGCTCCGGTTCCGCACCGTCCCACCCGCAGAAGACCGCGCCGCCCACCGCCACCCGCACCAGCAGCGACGACCGCGCGAAGTGGACCACCCCGCCGCCCGGCATCGGCTCCACCGACCCGGCCGGACCCGGCACCCTCGCCCGCTCCGCCCCCGGCCGCGGCAGATCCCGCGCGTCGGTACGCGCCCGCCGCCAGGCCGACCGCACCTCCCGCCACCCCTGCGGCGACCCCGCCCGGCGCACCGCCCGCAGCACGTCCCGCGTGTCCATGCCGTTCACCCTCCCACCCCCGAACCGCCCCGCACCCCGCGGTTCGCCCGTTGTTCACCCGCCCGACCCGATCCCCGGGCCACCGGTGCGTACCGCGTCACAGCAGGTCGCCCCTGGCGCGCACGGCGCCGACGTGGCATCGTCCTGCCCAGCCGGGCCGGTGGTCATGCCGGTCGGCCCGGCCGCACGCAGACAGGGTGAGACCGCCACACCCGCGGCCCCGCGATCCGGCGCCGCCGGACGGCCGGTCATCGATTCCGGGAGCCGCCCCATGAGCAACGCACCGCAGCCCGCCACCGCACCCGAGCCGCTGTGGCGGCCCCCGGCGGACCGGATCGCCGACGCGCAGATCACCCGTTTCCAGCGGTGGGCCGCCGAGCGCCACGGCGCCCCGGCCCCCGACCCGGCCGACCCGGTCGCCTCCTACCAGGCGCTGCACACCTGGTCGGTGGCGGACATCGCGCGCTTCTGGCAGGCCGTCGTCGAATGGTTCGACGTCCGCTTCGACCACCCCTACGACACCGTGCTCGCCGACCCCGCCATGCCCGGCGCCCGCTGGTTCCCCGGCGGCACCCTCAACTACGCCGAGCACGCGCTGCGCGCCGCCGACCACCGCCCGGACGCCCCCGCCCTGCTCCACCTCGACGAACGCCACGCGCCCGCCGAGATCACCTGGGCCGAACTGCGCCGCCAGGTGGCCGCCCTCGCCGAGCGCCTGCGCGGCCTCGGGGTCCGCCCCGGCGACCTGGTCAGCGGCTACCTGCCCAACATCCCGCACGCCGTGATCGCCCTGCTGGCCACCGCCTCGGTCGGCGCCGTATGGACCTCCTGCGCCCCCGACTTCGGCGCCCGCGGCGTCCTCGACCGCTTCCAACAGGTCGAGCCCGTCGTCCTGTTCGCGGTCGACGGCTACACCTACGGCGGCAAGGAACACCACCGCGCCACCACCGTCGCCGAACTGCGCGAGGAACTGCCCACGCTGCGCGCCGTCGTCCACATCCCGCTGCTCGGCACCCCGGCCCCGGACGGCGCGCTGGAGTGGGACGACCTGGTCTCCGGGGACGCCGAACCGGTCTACGAGCACGTCCCGTTCGACCACCCGCTGTGGGTGCTCTACTCCTCCGGCACCACCGGGCTGCCCAAGGCCATCGTCCAGTCCCAGGGCGGCATCCTGCTCGAACACCTCAAGCAGACCGGGCTCCACCTCGGCCTCGGCCCCGACGACCGCTTCTTCTGGTACACCTCGACCGGCTGGATGATGTGGAACTTCCTGGCCGGCGGCCTCCTCGCGGGCGCCACCGTGGTGCTGTACGACGGCAGCCCCGGCCACCCCGACACCGGCGCCCAGTGGCGGGTGGCCCAGGACACCGGCACCACCGTGCTGGGCACCTCCGCCGCCTACGTCATGGCCTGCCGCAAGGCCGGCGTCCGCCCCGGCGAGGCGTACGACCTGTCCGCGCTGCGCTGCGTGGCCACCACCGGCTCCCCGCTGCCCCCGGACGGCTTCCGCTGGGTGTACGAGGCGGTCGGCGACGACCTGTGGCTCGCCTCGGTCAGCGGCGGCACCGACGTGTGCAGCTGCTTCGCCGGCGGCGTCCCCACCCTGCCGGTGTACATCGGCGAACTCCAGGCCGCCTGCCTCGGCACCGACCTCCAGTCCTGGGACGCGCACGGCGCCCCGGTCACCGACGAGGTCGGCGAACTCGTGGTCACCGCCCCGATGCCCTCGATGCCGGTGCGCTTCTGGAACGACCCCGGCGACACCCGCTACCGCGAGTCGTACTTCGAGATGTTCCCCGGCGTCTGGCGCCACGGCGACTGGATCACCATCACCTCACGCGGCACCGTCGTCATCCACGGCCGCTCCGACTCCACCCTCAACCGGCAGGGCGTGCGCATGGGCTCCGCCGACATCTACGAGGTGGTCGAACGCCTCCCCGAGATCCGTGAGTCCCTGGTCATCGGGGTGGAACAGCCCGACGGCGGCTACTGGATGCCGCTGTTCGTCCGGCTCGCCGAGGGCGCCGTCCTCGACGACGCGCTGCGCGACCGGGTCAAGCGGGCGCTGCGCTCCGAACTCTCCCCGCGCCACGTGCCGGACGACATCATCGAGGTCCCCGGCATCCCGCACACCCTCACCGGCAAGCGCATCGAGGTCCCGGTCAAGCGGCTGCTCCAGGGGACCCCGCTGACCGAGGCGGTCAACCCCGGCTCGGTGGACGACATCGGGCTGCTGCGGTTCTACGAGAAGGTGGCGGCGGCCCGCCGCGCCGAGGGCTGACCCGCGGTACGCGGTCCCGCCCGCCGCCGCGTCGGGCGAGGACCGCGCAGTGACTCAGGCGCTCGCCCCGCCGTCCACCACCAGGTCGTGGCCGACGGTGTACGCCGACTCCTCCGAGGCGAGCCACAGCACCGCCGAGACGGTCTCCGCCAGCCGCCCGGTCCGCCCGATCGGCGACTCCTGCGCCATCCGCGCGTCCCGGTCGGCCTCGGTCTCACCGGCCCGCAGCGACATCGTGGTGTCCATCGGCCCCGGGCTGACCGCGTTGACGCGGACGCCGTCGCGGATGTGGTCCAGGGCGGCGGCCCGGGTCAGGGCGCTCACCGCCGCCTTGGAGACCGCGTAGGCGCCGGTGCCCGGGGCCCGCCGGTGCCAGCCGAGCACCGACGAGGTGTTGACCACGGTCCCGCCGCCGTGCGCCTTCATGTGCGCGATCTCGTACTTCATCGACAGCCACACCCCGGTGAGGTTGACGTCCAGCAGCCGCCGCCAGGCATCCTCGCCCACCTCGGAGACCGGGCCGATCCCGTCGAGCACCCCGGCGTTGTTGAAGGCCACGTCCAGCCCGCCGAACCGGCGGACGGTCTCGGCCACCATGCGCTCGGCGTCCTCGGCCACGGTGACGTCGGCGACCACCGCGGCTCCCCGCCCGCCTGTCTTCTCGATCAGGGCGACGGTCTCCTTCAACTCCGCCTCCCGGCGGCCGGTCACCACCACCGACGCCCCCTCCTCGGCGAAGGCCACCGCCGCCGCCCGACCGATGCCGCCGCTGCCCCCGGTGACGAGAACGGTGCGCCCGGCGAAGCGTGCTGCGCTCATGATGCTGCTCCTCTTGGAAAGTCCTCTGGGAAAGTAATGAGAACGAACGGTCTCGAATAACGGCATGGACGGTCACGGACTTCGGCGCACGGTGGCGCGCCCGTGGACGAGGGCGGTCAGCCGTCGAGCACGGCGAGGGCGGCGCGCACCGCGTCCCGGACCCGCTCCGGCTCCGGCCGCGCCCGGCCCATCACCCGCAGGCCCTGCAACAGGACGACGAGGAAACGCGCCAGCGCCGTCGGGTTCTGGCCGGCGGCCAGCTCGCCCTGGGCACGGGCCCTCGTCAGCGCGCCGGCGATGGCCGACTCCAGCCCGTCCCAGCTACGTTCCACCCGGCGGGCCGCCTCCGCGTCCGAACCGGCCAGCTCGACCGCGGTGTTGGTGACGAAGCAGCCGCGCCGCTCGGCGTCCTGGAGCGTCTGCGCCCCGAACGCCTCCACCAGCCGGCGCACCGCGGGCAACGCCGGCCCCGGCTCCGACAACGCCGCCAGGGTCCCCTCCGCGGTGCTCTCCTGGTACCGGTCCAGCGCCTTGAGGTACAGCTCCCGCTTGCTGCCGAACGTGCCGTACACGCTGGCCCGGGCGATCCCCAGATGCTCCACCAGATCGGCCATCGACGTCGCCTCGTAACCACGCCGCCAGAACAACTCCAGCGCGGCGTCGAGCGCTGCGTCCGGATCGAACTCCTTGGTGCGGGCCATGCCAGGACCGTAGCCCATTCGAGAACGACCGGTCAATTAAAGCCCGTCGGGTCGACGGCCGCCCTCGATTGTCAGACCCCTCGATTACGGTGAGTGACGAGTGGTTCCGATGTCGTCACGACGGACGGACCACCGCAGCCACTCACACCGTCATGCCCAGGGGGAAGCCATGACAGACACGCATCGCCGGCAACCGAGCCGCAACGGCGGGCAGCACAGCGGGAGTTCCGGCGGCGTACGGAACGTCCCGCGTTCCGGGGGCTCTCAGGGCCCTCGGGGCTCCGGGGGCGCGGGGGAGGGCGGGCCGCCTCGCCGCGGCTCACGGCGCGCGGTGCGGCAGGCCATGCGCCGCGAGGTCCCCAGCACGGTGGGTCTCCTGCCCGGGCCACGGGAGTTCGCCGCCATGCGCGACGCCTACACCACGTTCCTCTTCGACGACCACGCCCAATACCTGCGCCGGACCCAGGGGTTGCTGCGCTCGCTCGACACCCAGGGCATCCACGTACGCGTCGTGCTCTTCGACCCCGCCGAGTTCGCCGACTACTGCGCCGCCACCGGGCGCGACCCCGACACCCCCGCCAGCCGCGCCCGTTACACCGCCGAAGTCGCCGCCGGCGGCGTCACCGTGCCCTACCACGGCCAGCCCCTCGGCCACCTCGTCGCCGAACTGCGCACCGCCACCGACCACCACACCACCTGGACGCACGCCACCGACGTCCTGGTCCGCGCCGGCCACGACCCCGAACCGTTCCTCGAACACGCCACCACGGCCCTGACCGCGCTCCTCACCGCCGCCGGCCCCGGCACCCACCACCTGGTGTGCAGCGTCCCGCTCACCGAACCACCGCTCACCGCCGCGCTCCACGCCCACCACGCCGACGACGGCACCGTCCACCTGCCCGAGGCCGACGCCCTCGTCCTGTGCACCGTGCTCGCCGCCGCCCTCGCCCACGCCGGCCCCGGCGGCCTCGTACTGCGCACCACCGGCACGCCCGACCGCCACGTCCCGGACCGGGTACGCGGCTGGACGGTCACCGGGGACGGACTCCGGCCGCTCACCGAAGGCGAGGTTTTTGATGCCTACTGCACCGACCCCCGCACCGGCGACCCCATCCCTCCCGAACCCGGCGTCGAATACACCGCGGGCATCCCGCTGCCGCCCCTCACCGGATGACCGCTCCTGACCGACCGGTCCGCACGGACGACGAAGGGCGCCCCGCCGCCATGGCGGGACGCCCTCCTGAGCCGGGAGGCGGGATCACTCCCCGGACAGCACCGCCTGCGCCGCGACCCGGGCCTCCTCGGCCGTGTCGGTCGCCCGCGCCGCCGCCGCGGCCCGCTCACACTGCGCCAGCGTGTACTTGGCCAGCGTGGCCCGCACGTAGGGAATGGCCGCGGCACCCATCGACAGGCTGGTCACGCCCAGACCGGTCAGCACACACGCCAGCAGCGGATCGGAGGCCGCCTCACCACACACACCACAGCTCTTGCCCTCGGCACGGGCGGCCTCCGCCGCCGCCGCGACCAGGTCGAGCAGAGCCGGCTGCCACGGGTCCTGCAACCGCGAGACCGCGCCGACCTGCCGGTCGGCGGCGAAGGTGTACTGCGCCAGGTCGTTGGTGCCCAGCGACAGGAACTCCACCTCCTGGAGGATGGCCCGGGCCCGCAGCGCGGCGGACGGGATCTCCACCATCGCGCCGAACTTGGCCTGCAGCCCCGCCTCCCGGCACGCGTCCGCGAACGCCTTGGCGTCGACGCGGTCGGCCACCATCGGCGCCATGACCTCCAGGTGCACCGGCAGCCCCGCCGCCGCGGTGGCCAGCGCCCGCAACTGGGTCCGCAGCACCTCCGGGTGGTCGAGCAGGGTCCGCAACCCCCGCACGCCCAGCGCCGGGTTGGGCTCGTCACCCGGGGTCAGGAACTCCAACGGCTTGTCCGCCCCCGCGTCCAGCACCCGCACCACGACCCGGCCCTCGGGGAACGCCTCCAGCACCGAGCGGTACGCCGCGACCTGCTTCTCCTCCGATGGCGCCCGCGTGCTGTCGTCCAGGAAGAGGAACTCGGTACGGAACAGGCCGACGCCCTCGGCGCCCGCCTCCACCGCCGCCGCCACGTCGCCCGGGCCGCCGACGTTGGCCAGCAGCGGAACCTTGTGGCCGTCGGAGGTGGCCCCCGGCCCGGTGGACGCGGCCAGCGCCGCCTTCCGCTCGGCCGCGGCCCGCTCCAGCTCGGCCCGCTTGTCCGCGCTGGGGTTCACGAAGACCTCACCGGTGCTGCCGTCGACGGCGACCACGGTGCCCTCGGCCAGCTCGATCGCGCCCGGCAGCGCCACCACCGCGGGCACCCCCATGGCCCGGGCCAGGATGGCGCTGTGGCTGGTCGGCCCGCCCTCCTCGGTCACGAAGCCGAGCACCAGCGCCGGGTCGAGCAACGCGGTGTCCGCCGGCGCCAGGTCCCGCGCGATCAGCACGTACGGCTCGTCGCTGTCCGGCACACCCGGCATCGGCACGCCCAGCAGCCGGGCCACGATGCGGTTGCGCACGTCGTCCAGGTCGGCCACCCGGCCGGCCAGGTACTCCCCGGCACCGGCGAGCAGCGCCCGGTACGCGGCGAAGGCGTCGTACACGGCACGCTCGGCGGTGCTCCCCACCGCGATCCGCCGCTCCACGTCCGCGATCAGCTCCGGGTCCTGGGCCATCAGCGCCTGGGCCTCCAGCACCGCCTGGGCCTCACCGCCCGCCAGGTTGCCGCGCGCGATCAGGTCGGCGGCGACGGCCTCCACGGCCTGCCGCGCCCGGCTCTGCTCACGCGGTGCCTCGTCGGCCGGGATCTGCTTGGCCGGCGGTTCGAGGACCGCGGTCCCCATGTGCCGTACCTCGCCGATCGCCACGCCGTGGCTCACCCCGACGCCTCGCAGCGTTGTCTCCATCTCACCCGTCTCCGGTACGTGCGGCGGGTGGTCCGCCGCGTTGGCATGTGTCGGCGCCTCGCGGGCGCGGTGTCAGTTCCAGGCGAAGAGCTGGTCGCCGGAGGCGATCTCGCCGTCCTCGCGCAGATCGGCCAGCGCCTCGGCGGCGGCCTCCAGGGCGATGACCGGGCACACCGGCGACTTGCCCGCCGCCTCGACGGCGGCCGGGTTCCAGCGCACCACCGGCTGACCGCGCTCCACGGTGTCGCCCTTGGCCACCAGCAGCTCGAAACCGTCACCGTTGAGCTGCACGGTGTCGATACCGAGGTGGGTGAGGACGCCGTGTCCCTGGTCGTCCACGACCACGAACGCGTGCGGGTGCAGGGAAACGATGACTCCGCTCACCGGCGAGACGGCGGTGGACGGCTCCCGCACCGGATCGATCGCGGTGCCGGGGCCCACCATCGCCCCGGAGAACACCGGGTCGGGCACCGCGGCCAGCCCGATCGCGCGTCCGGGCAGAGGGGACGTCACAGTCGTCGTCATGGGAAGCCTCCTATGTGCGGAGTTCAGAGGCGCCGCCCCATCCTGTACCGGACGGCGTTACCGCTAGAGCAGCGTAAGTCATCTTCGACCGGTCCAGACCACTGGGCGTTTGATCCCTGATGTCCGATCCCGATCACCCCCTCCCGCAGCCCCTCCTCCCGGGCCGCGAACGCCCTCGGGGCCGGGAGATTTGCTTCGTCACCGAGGCTCCAGTACCTTGGCACAACCGCCGCGACCGACGAGCACACCGGCATGTCCGGGAACAGTTCGACGGGAACGCGGTGGGAAATCCGGCGGAAAGCTTCTGCTAAAGTCGGGGCAGCGGGAAAGCCGAAAGGCCGGAACGCAAATCCAGCGAAAATCGGGCCCGAAAGGATCTGATAAGCTGGAGACAACGAAGGGAAAGCCCGGAGGGGCCGGAAACGGCAACGAAGGAAGCTTCCGTTCCTTGAGAACTCAACAGCGTGCCAAAAGTCAACGCCAGATATGTTGATACCCCGTCCGCCGGGCCTGACGGCCTGGATGGATGAGGTTCCTTTGAAGAAAACACAGCGAGGACGCTGTGCACGGACCGGATTATTCCTCCGGCCCGTGCCGCTCTCGTGACTGTGTCACCGGGATAGCCCGGAAGCATTCACGGAGAGTTTGATCCTGGCTCAGGACGAACGCTGGCGGCGTGCTTAACACATGCAAGTCGAACGATGAAGCCCTTCGGGGTGGATTAGTGGCGAACGGGTGAGTAACACGTGGGCAATCTGCCCTGCACTCTGGGATAACTCCGGGAAACCGGGGCTAATACCGGATACGACCTTAGGGCGCATGCCCTGGGGTGGAAAGTTCCGGCGGTGCAGGATGAGCCCGCGGCCTATCAGCTTGTTGGTGGGGTAATGGCCTACCAAGGCGACGACGGGTAGCCGGCCTGAGAGGGCGACCGGCCACACTGGGACTGAGACACGGCCCAGACTCCTACGGGAGGCAGCAGTGGGGAATATTGCACAATGGGCGAAAGCCTGATGCAGCGACGCCGCGTGAGGGATGACGGCCTTCGGGTTGTAAACCTCTTTCAGCAGGGAAGAAGCGCAAGTGACGGTACCTGCAGAAGAAGCACCGGCTAACTACGTGCCAGCAGCCGCGGTAATACGTAGGGTGCGAGCGTTGTCCGGAATTATTGGGCGTAAAGAGCTCGTAGGCGGCTTGTCGCGTCGGATGTGAAAGCCCGGGGCTCAACCCCGGGTCTGCATTCGATACGGGCAGGCTAGAGTTCGGTAGGGGAGATCGGAATTCCTGGTGTAGCGGTGAAATGCGCAGATATCAGGAGGAACACCGGTGGCGAAGGCGGATCTCTGGGCCGATACTGACGCTGAGGAGCGAAAGCGTGGGGAGCGAACAGGATTAGATACCCTGGTAGTCCACGCCGTAAACGTTGGGAACTAGGTGTGGGCGACATTCCACGTTGTCCGTGCCGCAGCTAACGCATTAAGTTCCCCGCCTGGGGAGTACGGCCGCAAGGCTAAAACTCAAAGGAATTGACGGGGGCCCGCACAAGAGGCGGAGCATGTGGCTTAATTCGACGCAACGCGAAGAACCTTACCAAGGCTTGACATACACCGGAAAACCCTGGAGACAGGGTCCCCCTTGTGGTCGGTGTACAGGTGGTGCATGGCTGTCGTCAGCTCGTGTCGTGAGATGTTGGGTTAAGTCCCGCAACGAGCGCAACCCTTGTCCTGTGTTGCCAGCATGCCCTTCGGGGTGATGGGGACTCACGGGAGACTGCCGGGGTCAACTCGGAGGAAGGTGGGGACGACGTCAAGTCATCATGCCCCTTATGTCTTGGGCTGCACACGTGCTACAATGGCCGGTACAATGAGCTGCGATACCGTGAGGTGGAGCGAATCTCAAAAAGCCGGTCTCAGTTCGGATTGGGGTCTGCAACTCGACCCCATGAAGTCGGAGTCTCTAGTAATCGCAGATCAGCATTGCTGCGGTGAATACGTTCCCGGGCCTTGTACACACCGCCCGTCACGTCACGAAAGTCGGTAACACCCGAAGCCGGTGGCCCAACCCCTTGTGGGAGGGAGCTGTCGAAGGTGGGACTGGCGATTGGGACGAAGTCGTAACAAGGTAGCCGTACCGGAAGGTGCGGCTGGATCACCTCCTTTCTAAGGAGCACATAGCCGGATGCGAGCGAGTGTCTCGCACGGTTGCTCATGGGTGGAACGTTGACTATTCGGCACGTCCTTGTGATGGGCACTAGTACTGCTTCGGCGTGGAACGTGGTCCTTGAGCGGGGTGGTGTCGGGCACGCTGTTGGGTCCTGAGGGAACGATGAGTCCCCTCGGACATGGAGACCGGTCTCGCCGAAGGCGCCGTGAGGTGTTGGGTGTGGGGGATGGGTCGTTGCTTGAGAACTGCATAGTGGACGCGAGCATCTGTGGCCAAGTTTTTAAGGGCGCACGGTGGATGCCTTGGCACCAGGAACCGATGAAGGACGTGGGAGGCCGCGATAGGCCCCGGGGAGCTGTCAACCGAGCTGTGATCCGGGGGTGTCCGAATGGGGAAACCCGGCAGTCGTCATGGGCTGTCACCTACTGCTGAACACATAGGCAGTGTGGAGGGAACGCGGGGAAGTGAAACATCTCAGTACCCGCAGGAAGAGAAAACAACCGTGATTCCGGGAGTAGTGGCGAGCGAAACCGGATGAGGCCAAACCGTTTGTGTGTGATACCCGGCAGGGGTTGCGCAGGCGGGGTTGTGGGAGCTTTCTTGACCGGTCTGCCGGCCGGTCGGCGAGTTATAAACCGTTGGTGTAGGCGAAGGGCATGCGAAAGGCCCGGCGTAGAGGGTAAGACCCCCGTAGTCGAAACATCAGCGGCTTGCTTGAGAGCCACCCAAGTAGCACGGGGCCCGAGAAATCCCGTGTGAATCTGGCGGGACCACCCGCTAAGCCTAAATATTCCCTGGTGACCGATAGCGGATAGTACCGTGAGGGAATGGTGAAAAGTACCGCGGGAGCGGAGTGAAATAGTACCTGAAACCGTGTGCCTACAAGCCGTGGGAGCGTCGCCGTCAGGTTTTGCTTGGCGGTCGTGACTGCGTGCCTTTTGAAGAATGAGCCTGCGAGTTTGCGGTGCGTGGCGAGGTTAACCCGTGTGGGGTAGCCGTAGCGAAAGCGAGTCCGAACAGGGCGAGTCAGTCGCGCGCTCAAGACCCGAAGCGGAGTGATCTAGCCATGGGCAGGGTGAAGCGGAGGTAAGACTTCGTGGAGGCCCGAACCCACCAGGGTTGAAAACCTGGGGGATGACCTGTGGTTAGGGGTGAAAGGCCAATCAAACTCCGTGATAGCTGGTTCTCCCCGAAATGCATTTAGGTGCAGCGTCGTGTGTTTCTTGCCGGAGGTAGAGCACTGGATAGGCGATGGGCCCTACCGGGTTACTGACCTTAGCCAAACTCCGAATGCCGGTAAGTGAGAGCGCGGCAGTGAGACTGTGGGGGATAAGCTCCATGGTCGAGAGGGAAACAGCCCAGAGCATCGACTAAGGCCCCTAAGCGTGTGCTAAGTGGGAAAGGATGTGGAGTCGCAGAGACAACCAGGAGGTTGGCTTAGAAGCAGCCATCCTTGAAAGAGTGCGTAATAGCTCACTGGTCAAGTGATTCCGCGCCGACAATGTAGCGGGGCTCAAGTACACCGCCGAAGTCGTGTCACTCACACAATACCTCCAACGAGGGTGTGGGTGGGTAGGGGAGCGTCGTGTGCCGGGTGAAGCAGCGCCGGAAGGTAGTTGTGGACGGTTCACGAGTGAGAATGCAGGCATGAGTAGCGATACAAGAGTGGGAAACTCTTGCGCCGATTGACTAAGGGTTCCTGGGTCAAGCTGATCTGCCCAGGGTAAGTCGGGACCTAAGGCGAGGCCGACAGGCGTAGTCGATGGACAACCGGTTGATATTCCGGTACCCGTGGCAGTGCGCCAACGCTGAATCCTCGAATGCTAAGGCCGTGAAGCCGCCTCTGATCTCTTCGGAGTGAGGGGGAGTGGTGGAGCCGCCGGTCCAACGTGGTAGTAGGTGAGCGATGGGGTGACGCAGGAAGGTAGTCCAGCCCGGGCGGTGGTTGTCCCGGGGTAAGGGTGTAGGACGTCATGCAGGCAAATCCGTATGACACATAGTCTGAGACCTGATGCCGAGCCGATTGTGGTGAAGTGGATGATCCTATGCTGTCGAGAAAAGCCTCTAGTGAGTGCTGTTGCGGCCCGTACCCTAAACCGACTCAGGTGGTCAGGTAGAGAATACCGAGGCGTTCGGGTGAACTATGGTTAAGGAACTCGGCAAAATGCCCCCGTAACTTCGGGAGAAGGGGGGCCATTCCTGGTGATCCGTCGTGCACGGTGAGCTGGGGGTGGCCGCAGAGACCAGCGAGAAGCGACTGTTTACTAAAAACACAGGTCCGTGCGAAGCCGTAAGGCGATGTATACGGACTGACGCCTGCCCGGTGCTGGAACGTTAAGGGGACCGGTTAGCTCTGATTCGTCAGGGCGAAGCTGAGAACTTAAGCGCCAGTAAACGGCGGTGGTAACTATAACCATCCTAAGGTAGCGAAATTCCTTGTCGGGTAAGTTCCGACCTGCACGAATGGCGTAACGACTTCTCGACTGTCTCAACCATAGGCCCGGTGAAATTGCATTACGAGTAAAGATGCTCGTTTCGCGCAGCAGGACGGAAAGACCCCGGGACCTTTACTACAGTTTGATATTGGTGTTCGGTTCGGCTTGTGTAGGATAGGTGGGAGACTGTGAAGCTCAGGCGCCAGCTTGGGTGGAGTCGTTGTTGAAATACCACTCTGGTCGTGCTGGATGTCTAACCTGGGTCCGTGATCCGGATCAGGGACAGTGTCTGATGGGTAGTTTAACTGGGGCGGTTGCCTCCTAAAGGGTAACGGAGGCGCCCAAAGGTTCCCTCAGCCTGGTTGGCAATCAGGTGTTGAGTGTAAGTGCACAAGGGAGCTTGACTGTGAGACTGACGGGTCGAGCAGGAGCGAAAGCTGGGACTAGTGATCCGGCGGTGGCTTGTGGAAGCGCCGTCGCTCAACGGATAAAAGGTACCCCGGGGATAACAGGCTGATCTTCCCCAAGAGTCCATATCGACGGGATGGTTTGGCACCTCGATGTCGGCTCGTCGCATCCTGGGGCTGGAGTCGGTCCCAAGGGTTGGGCTGTTCGCCCATTAAAGCGGTACGCGAGCTGGGTTTAGAACGTCGTGAGACAGTTCGGTCCCTATCCGCTGTGCGCGTAGGAGTCTTGAGAAGGGCTGTCCCTAGTACGAGAGGACCGGGACGGACGGACCTCTGGTGTGCCAGTTGTTCTGCCAAGGGCATGGCTGGTTGGCTACGTTCGGGAGGGATAACCGCTGAAAGCATCTAAGCGGGAAGCCTGCTTCGAGATGAGGGCTCCCACCCACTTGATGGGGTAAGGCTCCCAGTAGACGACTGGGTTGATAGGCCGGATATGGAAGCCAGGTGACTGGTGGAGTTGACCGGTACTAATAGGCCGAGGGCTTGTCCATAGGTTGCTCGCGTCCACTGTGTAGGTTCTGAGGTAACGAACCGTCACAATCCCCGTGTAGGGTGTGTTGTGTGGTCTGGTTGTTTACTTCATAGTGTTTCGGTGGTTATAGCGTTAGGGAAACGCCCGGTTACATTCCGAACCCGGAAGCTAAGCCTTTCAGCGCCGATGGTACTGCGGGGGGGACCCCGTGGGAGAGTAGGACGCCGCCGAACAATTTGTCAGGGGAAGCCCTGTCGGTGTGTAACGCACCGGCAGGGCTTCTTCGCGTTCCACGCCCCACCGCCCCCTTACCGGGTGCGTCCCACGCCCAGGTAAGGTCATGGGGCGCGGATACCCGCGCGTACCGCAGCGGCTTACAGGAAGGCAGTCCGGGTGGAGGTCCAGGAGACACGGGTGCAGACCGACCGGGTCCTCACCATCCCCAACATCCTCAGCATGGCGCGGCTGGTCGGCGTGCCGGTGTTCCTGTGGCTCATTCTGCGTCCCGAGTTCGGCGGTCCCAAGAGCGACGGCTGGGCGCTGCTGGTGCTGGCGTTCAGCGGGATCAGCGATTACCTGGACGGCAAGCTCGCCCGCCGGTGGAATCAGATCAGCAGTCTTGGCCGAATCCTCGACCCCGCGGCCGACCGGCTCTACATCCTCTCCACCCTGGTCGGCCTCACCTGGCGGGAGATCCTCCCCTGGTGGCTGACGGCCGTCCTGGTGGCGCGTGAGCTGATGCTGGGCGTCGCCGTCCTCGTGCTGCGCCGCCACGGCTACGGTCCGCCGCAGGTCAACTTCCTGGGCAAGGCGGCGACCTTCAACCTCATGTACGCGTTCCCGTTGCTCCTGCTGAGCCAGGGCGACGGGTGGGGTCACACCATCGCTGCTATTTTCGGATGGGCGTTCGCCGGATGGGGTACAACGCTCTACTGGTGGGCAGGGATCCTCTACGTGGTCCAGGTCCGCCGACTCGTCAGGGCGGACGCCACAGCCGACTGAGTCCGCGATTCCCGGCAGACAGTCATCCGCGGCCGGGTGCCCGTAACGCGATACGGGCAGGTCGTCGCAGGGATTCGGTCGGTGCGAACGCCGTCTCTTCGAGGAGGACGCTTCCGACATGAAGGCCGTCGTGATGGCCGGCGGCGAAGGCACCCGCCTTCGCCCGATGACCTCAAGCATGCCCAAGCCGCTCCTGCCGGTGGCCAACCGGCCGATCATGGAGCACGTGCTGCGGCTGCTCAAGCGGCACGGTCTCACCGAGACCGTGGTGACCGTGCAGTTCCTCGCCTCCCTCGTGAAGAACTACTTCGGGGACGGCGACGAACTCGGCATGGACCTCACCTACGCCCACGAGGAAAAGCCACTCGGCACCGCGGGGAGCGTCAAGAACGCCGAAGAGGCGCTCAAGGACGAGCCATTCCTGGTGATCTCCGGTGACGCGCTCACCGATTTCGACCTGACTGACCTGATCCGGTTCCACAAGGAAAAGGGCGCGCTGGTCACCGTCTGCCTGACCCGGGTGCCCAACCCACTGGAATTCGGTATCACCATCGTGGACGACGAGGGCCGGGTCGAACGTTTCCTGGAGAAGCCCACCTGGGGCCAGGTCTTCTCCGACACCGTGAACACCGGGATCTACGTCATGGAACCCGAGGTGTTCGACTACGTGGAGCCCGATGTCCCGGTCGACTGGTCCGGTGACGTCTTCCCGCAGCTGATGAAGGAAGGCAAGCCCGTCTTCGGCTACGTCGCCGAGGGCTACTGGGAGGACGTCGGCACCCACGAGAGCTACGTCAAGGCCCAGGCCGACGTCCTGGAGGGGCGGGTCGACGTCGACATCGACGGCTTCGAGATCTCCCCGGGCGTCTGGGTCGCCGAGGGCGCCGAGGTCCACCCCGACGCCGTGCTGCGCGGCCCGCTGTACATCGGCGACTACGCCAAGGTGGAAGCCGGCGCGGAGATCAGAGAACACTCGGTCATCGGCTCCAACGTGGTCGTCAAGTCCGGCGCGTTCCTGCACAAGGCCGTCGTCCACGACAACGTCTACGTCGGACCGCAGAGCAACCTGCGCGGCTGCGTCATCGGCAAGAACACCGACGTCATGCGGGCCGCCCGGATCGACGACGGGGCGGTGATCGGCGACGAGTGCCTGATCGGCGAGGAGTCGATCATCGCGGGCACGGTCCGCGTCTACCCGTTCAAGACCATCGAGGCCGGCGCCTTCGTCAACACCTCGGTGATCTGGGAATCGCGCGGCCAGGCGCATCTGTTCGGCGCCCGGGGCGTCTCCGGCATCCTCAACGTCGAGATCACCCCGGAACTGGTGGTGCGCATCGCCGGAGCCTACGCCACCACCCTGAAGAAGGGGTCCACGGTCACCACGGCGCGGGACCACTCCAGAGGCGCGCGCGCTCTCAAACGCGCCGTCATCTCCGCGCTCCAGGCGAGCGCGATCGACGTACGTGACCTGGAGAACGTGCCGATGCCGGTGGCCCGGCAGATGACCGCGCGCGGCAGCGCGGGCGGCCTGATGATCCGCACAACCCCCGGGGTCTCCGACTCGGTCGACATCATGTTCTTCGACGAACGCGGCGCCGACCTCTCCCAGGCCGGGCAGCGCAAACTCGACCGGGTCTTCGCCCGTCAGGAGTACCGCCGCGCGTTCCCCGGCGAGATCGGCGACCTCACCTTCCCGTCCAGCGTCTTCGACTCCTACACCGGCGCCCTGCTGCGGGCGGTGGACACCACCGGGGTGCGCGAGTCGGGCCTGAAGGTCGTGGTGGACGCGGCCAACGGCAGCGCCGGCCTGGTGCTGCCCAGCCTGCTGGGCCGGCTCGGGGTGGATGCGCTGACCATCAACCCCGGTCTGGACGAGGGACGGCCGACCGAGACCGCCGACGAACGCCGTGCCGGGCTGGTGCGGCTGGGCGAGATCGTGGCCTCCGCGCGGGCCGCCTTCGGGGTGCGCTTCGACCCGGTCGGCGAGCGGATCTCGCTGGTCGACGAGCGCGGCCGGATCGTGGAGGACGACCGGGCGCTGCTGGTCATGCTGGACCTGGTGGCCGCCGAGCGACGCAGCGGACGGGTGGCGCTGCCGGTCACCACGACCCGCATCGCCGAACAGGTCGCCGCCTACCACGGCACCCAGGTCGAGTGGACGACCACCTCCCCGGACGACCTGACCCGGGTGTGCCGTACCGAGGGCACCATCTTCGGCGGTGACGGCCGCGGCGGGCTGATCGTGCCGGAGTTCAGCAGCGTCTTCGACGGCGCGGCGGCGTTCGTCCGGCTCACCGGGCTCGTCGCGCGCACCCAGTTGACGCTCAGTCAGATCGATGCCCGGATCCCGCGTGCCCATGTGCTCAAGCGGGAGCTGGCGACGCCGTGGGCGGTCAAGGGGCTGGTCATGCGACGGGTGGTCGAGGCGGCCGGGGACCGCTCGGTGGACACCACCGACGGCGTGCGGGTGGTCGAGGCCGACGGGCGCTGGGTGATGGTGCTGCCCGACCCGGCCGAGGCGGTCACCCGGCTGTGGGCCGAGGGACCGGACGACGCCTCCGCGCAGGCGCTGCTGGACGAGTGGTCGACGGTGGTCGACAGCGCCGGCCGCTGAGACGCGTGCGCCCGGCCGCGCCATCGCGGCCGGGCGCCGGTGAGGTCGTCAGGCGTGTCCCGCGGGGGCCGTTCGGCACCGGCCGGTCCGACGTGGGACGATGTGCGGCATGCCGCAGCAGCCCCCCGTTCGGAGCACGCCCCCGCGCCCCCCGCGGCGGGACGCCTCGATGTCGCTGCTGACCAACATCATGGAGCACAGCCTGGACGACGGATACGCCGAGGTCACCGCGCGCCGCGGGGAGACCGGGCGGGCCAGGCTGCCGCGTACCGCCCGGGGCCGGATCGCGCTCGCCGCGGGCCTCGCGCTGGTGGCCGCGGTGGTCACCGTCGGCGGGGCGCAGGCCCAGTTCTCGGCGCCCACGCTGGCCAAGGAGCGCCAGGAGCTGATCGGCCGCATCGGCGCCGAGTCGCACCACGCCGACGCCCTCCAGCACGACGTCGACGCCCTGCGCGGCCAGGTCGGCACGCAGCAGCGCCAGGCGCTCCCGGGCGGCAACGGCGACGCCGACCTGGCCGCGCTGCTGGCCGGCGCCACCGCGGTGCACGGTCCGGGGCTGCGGCTGGTGGTGGACGACGCCAAGGAGGCCACCGGCGGCCAAGGCGGCGGACCGCGCGAGAGCAGCGGCTTCTCCGACACCGGACGCGTTCGCGACCGGGACATGCAGCGCGTGGTCAACGGCCTGTGGGCGGCCGGGGCCGAGGCGATCGCCGTCAACGGACAACGGCTGACCTCCTTGTCCGCGATCCGCGCGGCGGGCCAGGCCATACTGGTCGACAACAAACCGCTGGCGCCGCCCTACACCGTCCTCGCCGTCGGCGACGGACGCCGGCTGAGCACGGCCTTCCAGGACGGCGCCGACGGCCGGTACCTCCACGAGCTCCAGCAGAACTACGGTATCCGGGCGAGCGTTTCGGTCCAGGACGACGTACGGCTGCCGGCCGCGCCGAGCCTGGTGCTGCGCGTCGCCTCACCGGCTCCGGGCGGTGCCGTCCCGGGTGCCGCCGCAACAGGGAAGGGCAACAAGTGATCGCCGTACTGGGCCTCGTCGTCGGAGTGGTGGTCGGGCTCGTGATCCGGCCGGTGGTTCCCTCGGCCGTCGAGCCTTACCTGCCGATCGCCGTGGTCGCCGCGCTCGACGCCGTCTTCGGCGGGGTACGCGCCATGCTGGACGGCATCTTCAACGACAAGGTGTTCGTCGTGTCGTTCCTGTCCAACGTGGTGGTGGCGGCGCTCATCGTCTTCCTCGGCGACAAGCTGGGGGTGGGCGCCCAGTTGTCGACCGGCGTGGTCGTGGTGCTGGGCATCCGGATCTTCTCCAACGCGGCGGCCATCCGCCGCCACATCTTCCGGGCGTGATGCGGTGATGAGCAGCGACGACACGCCGCGTCCCGAGGAGACCCCGCGCCCCGGTGAGCCACCGGTGCGCCGGCCGCTGCCCGACGAGGTCCCGGCGCCGCCCGCGTCCGGATCCGGTCCCGATGCCGATCCCGGTTCCGGTGACGGCTCCGACGGTCAACTCACCGGCCGCCAGCGGCTGGTGAAGGGGTTGTGGCCGCCGCGGCTGACCCGCGCCCAACTCATCGTCGCGCTGCTGCTGTTCGTGCTCGGACTGGGCCTGGCCATCCAGGTCCGTTCCACCAGTGACAACGGCGCGCTGCGCGGCGCCCGCCAGGAGGATCTGGTCCGCATCCTGTCGGAACTGGACGCGCGTACCCAGCGTCTTGAGGACGAGAAGCGCGGTCTGGACAACCAGCTGACCCAGTTGCGCAACAGCTCCAACCAGGCCGCCGAGGCGCGCCGCCAGACCGAGCAGAAGGCCCGCCAACTCGGCGTCCTCGCCGGTACGGTGGCAGCCCAGGGGCCAGGGATCACGCTCACCATCCGTGACGCGCACGGGGCGGTGTCGGCGGACGAACTCCTCGACACCCTCCAGGAGCTGCGGGCGGCCGGGGCCGAGGCGATCCAGATCAACGACGTCCGGGCGGTGGCCGGCACCTACTTCACGGACGCCGGCCCCGGGAGCGTCCAGGTGGACGGGCACCGGCTCGCCCAGCCCTACGTCTTCAAGGTGGTGGGCAATCCGCCGGACCTGGAACCGGCGTTGAACATCCCCGGCGGCGTGGTACAGACCTTGGAGAAGGAGCAGGCCACGGTGACCGTTGTACGGTCCCAGAAGATCGTTGTGGACGCCTTGCGGCAGGCGAAACAGCCTGACTACGCTCGGTCGTCGGGCCAGTGAGGCGGTAGAGCATGGAGTGGACCGGGGGAGGGCAGGACCGTGCGGGGGGTCGGCGCGCGGCGAGGGTGATGCGTGGTGGAAACTGTGGAGTGACCTGGTTCGTTGTCCGGATGTCCGGACCGGCCGGTCGGTGTTGCGAGGGTTCGTCCTGCCCCACGGGCGGGTCTGTTTCTTTCAAGGGGAATCGCCCGTGAAGTTGTTTGGGAAATTGTTCGGCAAGAGCGCTCGGCAGCGGGCCGCGGATCCCGCTACGGCGCGTCACCGGGCGCCGCGCGAGGCGCAGGGGGAGGGGGCGGACCGGGGCCGTCCGCTCTTCCGTGACGAGGCGGTTGCTCCGGGCGGTGACATTTCGGGTGGTCCTGGACAGGTTTCTGTTGACCCTGCCGCGTCGGGCCGCATAGGTTTCCAGGACCCATCGGACGTCCCCGCGGGTCAGCCGCGGCAGGAGGCACAGCCCATGGCGGCCTTGCCGGTTTGTAGCAGGTGCGGGCACCGGAACGCGGAGGCGAGCCGCTTCTGCTCCAACTGCGGTGCGCCGCTGCACCCGGGAGTGGCCCCCGAGCGCGCCTCGGAGACCACCTCCACGATCTCCATCTCCGGCCTGGAGGCGTACGACGCCGAGGCCACCGGCCAGACCGCGGTGCCGCTGCTCACCCCCGAGTTGCAGGCGGCCGTGGAGGCGCTGCCGCACGGCTCGGCGCTGCTGGTGGTGCGCCGCGGCCCCAACTCCGGCAGCCGCTTCCTGCTGGACGCCGAGGTGACCACGGCGGGCCGCCACCCGGAGAGCGACATCTTCCTGGACGACGTCACCGTCTCCCGGCGCCACGTGGAGTTCCGCCGAGGGCCCGACGGCCGCTTCACCGTGGCCGACGTGGGCAGCCTCAACGGCACCTACGTCAACCGCGAGCAGATCGACTCGGTGCCGCTCGCGGCCGGCGACGAGGTGCAGATCGGCAAGTACCGGATGGTGTTCTACAGCAGCCCGCGCACCTACTGACGCGCTCGGCAAGCCGCGTCCGGCGGGGCGGCCCCTCGGGGGTCCGCGCCGCCGGACGGGCCCCGTTGGCAACGGCGCGACCGGCGAGAGAAGGTTCATGCCTCGTACACCGTCGGGCGGTGCCACATCAGGCGCCGCCGCCGCGGACGGACGGCTGATGAGCATCGGCGCGGTGCTCGCCCTGCTGCGCGACGAATTCCCCGAGGTCACCATCTCCAAGATCCGCTTCTTGGAGGCGGAGGGCCTGGTGGAGCCGCAGCGGACGCCCTCCGGTTACCGCAAGTTCAGCCCGCGTGACGTCGAGCGGCTGGGGCAGGTGCTGCGCATGCAGCGCGACCACTACCTGCCGTTGAAGGTCATCCGCGAGCACCTGGAGGCGTTGGACGCCGGCGCCCCGGTCGCGTTGCCCGCCCCCGCCGAGCCGCCCGACCCGCTGGCCGGGGCCCTCGACGCGGACGCCGACCCGCCGCCCGCCACCGGCCGCATCAGCCGCGCCGACCTGCTGAACGCCACCGGCGCCGAGGAGAGCGACCTGGCCCAGTGGGAGTCCTACGGGCTGATCGAGCCGGGCGCCGACGGCGGCTACGACCCGGAAAGCATCCAGGTCGCCAAGTTGATCACGGAACTGGCCGGGTTCGGGCTGGAGCCGCGCCATCTGCGGGCCGTCAAGGCCGCCGCCGACCGGGACGTCAGCCTGGTGGAGCAGGTCGTCGCGCCGCTGCGCCGGCACCGCAACCCGCAGACCCGGGCGCACGCCGAGGCCACCGCGCGTGAGCTGGCCGGATTGTCCGTCCGGTTGCACGCCGCGCTGGTCCGCTCGGCGCTGCGGCTGCGACAGCCGTGACCCCCTGCTGTCCGAGTTGCGGAATGCCCGACTACCCAAAGACTCCGTTGAGAGCCTAGGGTTGCTGTGTGAATGAGCTCGACGTCGTGGGTGTCCGGGTGGAAATGCCCTCCAACCAGCCGATCGTGCTTCTGCGGGAAGTAGGAGGCGACCGGTACCTCCCCATCTGGATCGGACCGGGTGAGGCGACCGCGATCGCCTTCGCCCAGCAGGGCATGACGCCCGCGCGCCCGCTGACCCACGACCTGTTCAAGGACGTCCTCGAGGCGGTCGGCCAGCGGCTCACCGAGGTGCGCATCACCGATCTGCGCGAAGGCGTCTTCTACGCCGAGCTGGTGTTCGCCAGCGGAGTGGAGGTCAGCGCCCGCCCGTCCGACGCCATAGCGCTCGCCCTGCGCACCGGGACGCCGATCTACGGCAGCGACGGTGTGCTCGACGACGCGGGGATCGCGATCCCGGACGAGCAGGAGGACGAGGTGGAGAAGTTCCGCGAGTTCCTCGACCAGATCTCGCCGGAGGACTTCGGCACGAGCAACCAGTGAGCGGTCCGCGCCGCAGCCATTCGGCCAGTCATTCCCCCTCCAGGGTCACGGCAAACCACTCTCGGGGTGGAAATCACTCGGCGTGCCGAGTGTGGCGATCGTTGACGCACTCGGAGTGACTGCCTACCGTCGGGTGGAAGAGTCCTGGAAGGCCCATGTCCCCGTGCGCCGCGTCGGCGGTGGACGCCGGGCCTGCGCCCCCGCGCACCGGGATGTGAAGGGACGGAGGTCGGCGTGAGAAGCACCGGCGACAGGGCCGCTGGCGGTTCGTTTCCGGTCCGCGGGACCGTGTCCCGCCCCTCTCACCTCGCGGTGGACGACGGCGGCCCCGGGCCGGGCCCCCGGCCGCCCGAGGGGTCGGAGCTCGTCGGATACCGCGGGCCCACCGCCTGCGCCGCCGCGGGCATCACCTACCGTCAGCTCGACTACTGGGCCCGCACCGGTCTGGTGGAGCCCAGCGTGCGCACCACCTACGGCTCCGGCTCGCAACGGCTCTACAGCCTCCGGGACGTCGTCGTCCTCAAGATCGTCAAACGGCTGCTGGACACCGGGGTGGCGCTGCCCAACATCCGTACCGCGGTACGCCACCTGTCCACCTGGTCCTCGGCCGACGTGGCCCGCACGACCCTGATGTGCGACGGCGCGACGGTGTACGAGTGCACCTCCCCGGACGAGGTGGTGAGCCTGCTCCAGGGCGGCCAGGGGGTCTTCGGCATCGCCGTCGGGGTGGTCTGGCGGGACGTGGCGGAGAGCCTGTCCCGGCTGCCCGGCGAACGGGTGGACACCGGCGAGACGCTCTACGCCCCCAGCCCGGCCGACGAACTCGCCCGGCGCCGCAACCGGGCCGGCTGACCGCCGCGCCGCCCACCGTACGCCTGTACGGCGATTGTCCGAGGCGTGCGGCAGCATCGAGGGTGTGAGAACCGCTCCGACCATCCTCCACCTCGACATGGACGCCTTCTACGCCTCCGTGGAGCAGGCGTCCAAGCCGAGCCTGCGCGGCAAGCCCGTGGTGGTCGGTGGGCTCGGGCCGCGCGGGGTGGTCTCCACCGCCTCCTACGAGGCACGGGTGCACGGGGTCCACTCGGCGATGGCGATGGCGCACGCCCGGCGGCTGTGCCCCAACGCCGCCTACCTCACCCCCCGGTTCACGCTGTACCGCCAGGTCAGTGACGTGGTCATGGGGCTGCTGCACGAACTCTCCCCGCTGGTGGAACCGCTCAGCCTGGACGAGGCCTTCGTCGACCTGGCCGTCGGGGCCTGCCGCGACCGGCTGGCCGGGCTGCCCTCGCACGCTGTCGGCGCCGAGGTGCGCGTGGTGGGGGAGGAGCTGCGGGCGGCGATCCGCGCGGCCACCGGGCTCACCGCCTCCGTCGGCATCGCGGGCTCCAAGCTGCTGGCCAAGATCGGTTCGGACGCCGCCAAGCCGGACGGCCTGGTCGTCGTCGAGTCCGGCACCGAGGACGCGTTCCTCGGCCCGCTCCCGGTACGCGCCCTGTGGGGGGTCGGCCCGGCCACCGCCGACCATCTGCGCCGCGCCGGGATCGGCACGGTGGCCGAGGTGGCCGAGGCGGGCGAGGCGGAGCTGGTGCGGCTGCTGGGCAAGGCGCACGGCGCATCGCTGTACGCCATGGCCACCGGCCAGGACGACCGGCCGGTGGTGGCGGAACGGGACGTGAAATCCATATCGGTGGAGGACACCTTCGACGTCGACCTGACCGACCGCGCCCGGGTGCGGGCCGAGGTCGGACGGCTCGCCGACCGCTGTGTCCAACGGCTGCGCGCGGCGGGACGTTCGGGGCGCACGGTGGTGCTCAAGGTGCGCCGCTACGACTTCACCACGCTGACGCGGTCCGAAACGCTCCGCGCCCCCACCGACGACCCCGCAGTGGTCCGGGAGACCGCCGGCCGGCTCATCGAGGGCGTCGACACCACCGGCGGGGTGCGGCTGCTCGGGGTCGGCGTGGCCGGCCTCGCCGACTTCACCCAGGAGGATCTCTTCGCCCAGGCCGCGCAGGGGTCCGCCGCCGACCCCGGCGACCCGGAGCACTCCGAGGACGCCGCGCCCGCGACCGTCGCCGCACCGCCGCCGGTCCGCCGCTGGCACCCCGGACACGACGTCACCCACGAGGAGTACGGCCCCGGCTGGGTCCAGGGCAGCGGGGTCGGCCGGGTCACCGTGCGCTTCGAGGTGCCCGGCGGCGAACCGGGCCGGGTCCGCACCTTCGCGGTGGACGACCCGGCGCTCACCCCGTCCGAACCGCTGCCGCTGGTGCCGGGGTTCCCGGTGCCGGGCCCGTCCGCCACCGCGTCATGACCGCTCGCCGGGATCGCCCGCCAGCCGCCCGGCATCGCGCAGTTCACCCGGGGCCGAGCCGGACTCGGCCTCCGGGGGCGGCACCTTCAGGCCGTAGTGGTGGTAGAGCTGGAGCTCCTGCTCCGGGGAGAGATGGCGCCCCACCCCGAAGTCCGGGGCGCTCTTGACCAGCGACTTGTCGTACGGCACCCGCAGCGAGTCGTCGCGCAGCTCGCTCGGTTCCAGCGGAACGAAGGCGTCCCGGCCGAACAGTCCGGTGCGCACCGCGGCCCATTCGGGTTCGCCGGTCGCGTCGTCGAGGTAGACCTCGTCGACGGTGCCGATCTTGACGCCGTTGCGGTCGAGCGCCTTGCGGCCGATCAGGGTGCGCGGATCGATGTCGGTCTGCACGGCTCCTCCAGGGGGATCGCAACGGTCCAACACAATCACCAAAAGCCACATTCCCGAGCATGTCGAATCGGGGCTGTCCAAAGCGGCGGGCAGCAGCCAACCGCGGACGTCAACGCGCTGGTACTGTGGCAACGGCTGCTGACCCCGTGCGGGAGAGTCCGGAAGACAGTGGAAGCACTGGCTCCGGCGCCGAAGGAGCAAATCCTCCCCGGAATCTCTCAGGCATCCGTACCGCACGGACGAGGTCACTCTGGAAAGCAGGCAGGTGCCGGCGGCGCGCGACACGGCCGGGGCCCCTCCTCACCGACGGGGAAAGCCGTGACCGCGTACCGCGGAGCGGTGAAACTCTCAGGTTCATGACAGAGGGGGAGGCCGACCGGGCACCCCGCGCCGAGGTGCCCCCCACAGGTCGTACCGACCAGGAGGCCCCCTCAGATGACCGCCAACCGCATCCCCCTCGCCGACCTGGAGCGCGGCACCCCCTTCGAGGAGCGCCACATCGGGCCGGACGCCGGTGCCCAGGCGAAGATGCTCGCCCACGTCGGATACGGCTCGCTGGACGAGCTGACGGCGGCGGCGGTACCGGACGCCATCAAGTCGGCCGAGGCGCTCGCGCTGCCCGCCGCCCGTACCGAGGCCGACGTCCTCGCCGAGCTGCGTTCCCTGGCCGGCCGCAACCAGGTGCTCTCCTCCATGATCGGCCTGGGCTACTACGGCACCTTCACCCCGCCGGTGATCCTGCGCAACGTCATGGAGAACCCGGCCTGGTACACCGCCTACACCCCGTACCAGCCGGAGATCTCGCAGGGCCGGCTGGAGGCGCTGCTCAACTTCCAGACGATGGTGGCCGACCTGACCGGGCTGCCCACCTCCGGCGCCTCGCTGCTGGACGAGGGCACCGCCGCCGCCGAGGCCATGGCGCTCTCCCGGCGGGTCGGCAAGGTCAAGGACGGCGTCTTCCTGGTCGACGCCGACTGCTTCCCGCAGACCGTCGCGGTGGTCGAGACCCGTGCCGAACCCACCGGCGTCGAGGTGGTCGTCGCCGACCTCACCGACGGCATCCCGGCCGAGGTGGCCGAGCGCGGCGTCTTCGGCGTGCTGCTCCAGTACCCCGGGGCCTCCGGCGCGGTACGCGACCCGCGCCCGGTCATCGAGCGCGCCCACGAACTCGGCGCGGTGGTCACCGTCGCCGCCGACCTGCTCGCCCTCACCCTGCTCACCCCGCCCGGTGAACTCGGCGCCGACATCGCGGTGGGCACCACCCAGCGCTTCGGCGTGCCGATGGGCTTCGGCGGCCCGCACGCCGGCTACATGGCGGTACGCGACCAGTTCGCCCGCAGCCTGCCGGGGCGCCTGGTGGGGGTCTCGGTGGACGCCGACGGTGACCGCGCCTACCGGCTCGCGCTGCAGACCCGCGAACAGCACATCCGCCGGGAGAAGGCCACCAGCAACATCTGCACCGCCCAGGTGCTGCTCGCCGTGATGGCCGGGATGTACGCGGTCCACCACGGCCCCGACGGGCTCACCGGCATCGCCCGCAAGGTGCACCGGTATGCCGCCGTGCTCGCCGCGGGGCTGCGGGCCGGCGGGGTCGAGGTGGCCCACGACGCCTTCTTCGACACCCTGACGGCACGCGTCCCCGGACGCGCCGCCGAGGTGGTGGCCGCCGCCCGTACCGCCGGGGTCAACCTGCGCCTGGTCGACGCCGACCGGGTCGGGGTCTCCTGCGACGAGACCACCGGACGCGGCCAACTCGCCGCCGTCTGGCAGGCGTTCGGGGTCACCGGTGACGTGGACGCCCTCGACGCCGAGACCGGCGACGCGCTCCCGGCCGAGCTGGCGCGCACCTCCGGCTTCCTGGCCCACCCGGTCTTCCACCAGCACCGTTCCGAGACCGCCATGCTGCGCTACCTGCGCCGGCTGGCCGACCGCGACTACGCGCTGGACCGCGGCATGATCCCGCTGGGCTCGTGCACCATGAAGCTCAACGCCACGGCCGAGATGGAGCCGGTCACCTGGCCGGAGTTCGCCTCGCTCCACCCGTTCGCCCCGGCCGAGCAGGCCGAGGGGTACCTCACGCTCATCCACGAGCTGGAGGAGCGGCTGGCCGCCATCACCGGCTACGACAAGGTGAGCCTCCAGCCCAACGCCGGCTCCCAGGGCGAGCTTGCCGGGCTGCTGGCGGTCCGCGCCTACCACCGGGCCAACGGCGACACCGGGCGCACCGTCTGCCTGATCCCGTCCTCCGCGCACGGCACCAACGCGGCCAGCGCCGTGATGGCCGGGATGCGGGTGGTCGTGGTCAGGACCGGCGAGGACGGCGAGGTGGACACCGCCGACCTGCGCGCCAAGATCGAGCAGTACGGCGACGAACTGGCCGTGCTCATGGTCACCTACCCCTCCACGCACGGCGTCTTCGAGGAGCACATCGGCGAGATCTGCGCCCTGGTGCACGACGCGGGCGGCCAGGTGTACGTGGACGGCGCCAACCTCAACGCGCTGGTGGGGCTGGCCCGGCCGGGGCGGTTCGGCGGCGACGTCTCCCACCTGAACCTGCACAAGACGTTCTGCATCCCGCACGGTGGCGGCGGCCCCGGCGTCGGCCCGGTCGCGGTCCGCGCCCACCTCGCCCCGTACCTGCCCAACCACCCGCTCCAGCCGACCGCGGGCCCCGGGACCGGGGTCGGGCCGGTGTCGGCGGCGCCGTGGGGTTCGGCGGGCATCCTGCCGATCTCCTGGGCCTACGCCCGGCTGATGGGCGCCGACGGCCTCAAGCGGGCCACCCAGGTGGCGGTGCTGAGCGCCAACTACCTCGCCAAGCGGCTCGCGCCGTACTTCCCGGTGCTCTACACCGGGCCGGGCGGCCTCGTCGCCCACGAGTGCATCATCGACCTGCGTCCGCTCACCAAGGCGACCGGGGTCACCGTGGACGACGTGGCCAAGCGGCTGATCGACTACGGCTTCCACGCGCCCACCATGTCGTTCCCGGTGGCCGGCACGCTGATGATCGAGCCCACCGAGAGCGAGGACCTGGCCGAACTCGACCGGTTCTGCGAGGCGATGATCGCCATCCGCGCGGAGATCGACCGGGTCGGCTCCGGTGAGTGGCCCAAGGACGACAACCCGCTGCGCAACGCCCCGCACACCGCCGCCATGCTCGGCGGCGAGTGGGAGCACGCCTACCCGCGCCAGGAGGCGGTCTTCCCGGCCGGGGTCTCGGCGGCCGACAAGTACTGGCCGCCGGTGCGCCGCATCGACGGCGCCTTCGGCGACCGCAACCTGGTCTGCTCCTGCCCGCCGCTGGAGGAGTACGAGGGCTGATCGCACGGCGGACGGGCTCCGGCCCGTCCGCCGCTCCTTCGTCCCGAACGCGTCAGGCGGCGGTGGCGACGCGCGCCGCGTCGAGCGGGCGGTGCGGGGCGATGATCTTGCCGTCGGGGAGCAGCTCCCCGGTGTCCTCGAAGAGCAGGACGCCGTTGCACAACAGGCTCCAGCCCTGCTCCGGGTGGTGCGCCACGAGGTGCGCGGCTTCCCGGTCAGGGGAGTCTGCGGACGGACACGGCGGCTGGTGCTGACACATGGACGTCGTCTTTCGCTGTGGCTGCGGTGAACCGGTGCGCACCACGGTACGCGGCTGCTCGGTCATGCCGTCCCCCGTTTCTTCGGTCTGGTCCCCAGTCTTGCCCCACGGAACGCGTCCCGCAGGAATTTCGGGCAAGCGACCCCCCTTGGTGGCAGACGCTTCACCCGGACGGGTGGTTTCCGTAACGAGAACTCACCCGATACAGCGAGATACCGCATCCGGCGCCCGCACACCAGCGCCCCCTCGGCCAACGACCGAGGGGGCGCCGCCATGCCGCGGGGCCGGTGACTACACCACGGTGCGCAGCAGCGGTGCCGGGGTGAGCCGGTGGGTGAGCACCGGCAGCAGATCGGCGGCCCGGTGCGGCCGGTGGGCGGCGATCCCGGGCGGCGCCGGCGCCAGCGGGATGAGCACGTCGGCCGGGGCCGGCTGGGCGTCGTCCCCGTCGGTGACGTCCCCGTGCAGCCACAGGCAGAGCATGTAGAGCCCGGGGATGGACAGCAGCCTCGGCTGGTACGGCGCGGGCAGCGCCTCCGCCTGGCGCAGCGCCCGCTCGGTGGAGGCGAGGTAGGGACCCTCGCAGAAGTACGAGAACGCCCAGCCGTCCGGGGTGATCATGGTTTCCGCGGCGGCGACCACGCCCTCCTCCGCGCCCCGGATCAGGAACCGCCAGCCGGTCAGCCGGGCCCGCGGTATCCCCCCGGCCCGCGAGGACACCGGGTCGAGCAGATGGAGCGGGAGCGGGTGGTCCGGGACCAGCGGTCCGCGGGCGTCGCGCAGCGACGGCGTACGGGCGGCGCGGACGGCGGTGGGGGAGCACAGAGCCGCCAGCACGCTCCGCAGCGCGGGCGCGGGGGCATCAGGTACGTACAGCGGCATGGTCTGGGTCGCCTCTCGCTGGAGACCGGGTGCTGCTTGCTGTTGCGGACGACGCTGTCAGCAGTGCAGGCAAGGGCGCGGTGCGAAGGTGCTGCCGGGCCGAGGGGCCGGGCCGGGGTGGTGCTCGGTGGTACCGGGTCGGGCTTGCGGTGCTACCTGGCAGAGCCGCCCGGACGACCGTGGTCCGGGACGGTATGGATGCGCGCACTGGGCGGTGGCATACGGATCCTTTCCCGCGGCCGGGGCTGCGCACTGCGCGATCGGCGGCCCGCGGAGTCTCTGCCTGTGCGCGAAGTTTATACGAAACGTGTTCGGCGGGCGATTCGGCTACTCCGCTCCGGTAAACACCGCAAGATCCATTTGCGTCGGAAATCGGCGACGATTCCTCCGCATTCGCCATGCGCTCCGCTATCCGGCCTGCCGGTTTGCCCGCGGCGCGGATGGCCGGTTCTCGACCCGGGTTTTCTGTGGCTTTTGCGCCGTGCCCGGGACATCGTGCTATGCCGTCGGAATGTGCCAGCGGACGGCTGCTTCGAGCCTACTCCGGACCCGCCGTTCGTGGGGCGTTATCGATCTGTTCGACTGGGCATCATCGGTGCACGGCCCACACGAGGAGGGACCCTTCGATGGGGGAAAAGGTCGTGGCCAGCGGGTTCGACCTGTCCGATCGCCAACGGTACCGACGGAAGCTGCGGCAGTGCCTGGTGGGCCTGGAGCGGCTGCTGGCGGAGAAACGGTTCGACCGCCCGCGCAACCTGATGGGCCTGGAGATCGAATTGAATCTCGCGGATTCCGCCGGTCAGCCCTGCATGATGAACGAGGAGGTGCTGGAGCGAATCGCCAGCCGGGATTTCCAGACCGAGTTGGCCCAGTTCAACATCGAGGTCAACATCGCCCCGCACCGGCTCGCCGGCCGGGTGCTGGACCAACTCGCCGAAGAACTGCGGATCGGGCTCGGCTACGCCGACCGCAAGGCCGCGGAAGCCGGCGCCCGGATCGTCATGATCGGAATTCTGCCCACCCTGGACGCACACCATCTGGTGGAAGCCAACCTCTCCCGCGGCGACCGCTACACCCTCCTCAACGACCAGGTGCTCGCCGCCCGCGGGGAGGACATCGCCCTCGACATCGACGGCGTGGAGCGCCTGACCCGCACCTCGGCCTCGATCGCGCCGGAGGCGGCGTGCACCTCGACCCAGATGCATCTGCAGGTGACCCCCGGGCGGTTCGCGGCGGTGTGGAACGCGGCGCAGGCGGCGGTGGGGCCGCAGATCGCGCTGGGCGCCAACGCCCCGTTCCTGTTCGGCCGGGAGCTGCTGCGGGAGACCCGCCCGGCCCTGTTCGAGCAGGCCACCGACACCCGTCCGGAGGAACTGCGGGCCCAAGGCGTGCGCCCGCTCACCTGGTTCGGCGAGCGGTGGATCACCGGCGTCCTCGACCTGTTCGAGGAGAACGTGCGCTACTTCCCCGCGCTGCTGCCCATCTGCGACGACGAGGACCCGCTGCGCGTCCTCGACGAGGGCGGGGTGCCCCGGCTGAAGGAACTGCAACTGCACAACGGCACCATCTACCGCTGGAACCGGCCGGTGTACGCGGTGGTGGACGGCGTACCGCACCTGCGGGTGGAGAACCGGGTGCTGCCCGCCGGGCCCACGGTGGCCGACGTGGTGGCCAACGCGGCGTTCTACTACGGGCTGGTGCGCGCCCTGGCCGAGTCGTCGCGGCCGGTGTGGACCAGGCTGCCGTTCTCCGCCGCCGCCGCCAACTTCGAGGCCGCCTGCCGGTTCGGCATCGACGCGCACCTGCGCTGGCCGAAGCCGGGACGCGGCGGCGTGGTGACGGTGCCCGCGGTACGCCTGGTGCGCGACGAACTGCTCCCCATGGCCGCCGCCGGGCTGGACGCCTGGGGGGTGGCCCCGGCCGACCGCGACCGCTACCTCGGCGTGATCGAGGAACGCTGCCGCCGCCGCGTCAACGGTGCCTCCTGGCAGGCCGCCGTCTACCACTGCGCCCGCGAGCGCGGTCTGGACCGGCCCGCCGCGCTGGCCGCGATGACGCGTCGCTACTGCGAACTGATGCGTTCCGGCGACCCGGTCCACACCTGGCCCCAGGACGCCCCGCCCCCCTGATCCCCGGCGCCGTGGCACTCCGTCCCCCAGGGGCGTTCCCGCCGGCCGGATACGGTGGGCGGGACGGGACGGCTGTGCGGGAGGTGGCGGGTGCGGATCGGGGATCCGACGGGGTGCGGGGGCGCGGTGGACGGCGTTCCGTCCGCGTCCGGGGTGAGCGATCGGCGCATGCTGCGCGACGAGACGCTGCTGGTGCTGGCGTTGTCGCTGGGGGCGAGCGCGGTGTCGGCGCTGATCAGCTTCGTCGGGGACCTGACGCGGCCGGGGCCGTTGAAGAACCAGGCGGCGCGGTTGGTGACCTCGGCGGCGCCGGGGCGGCCGTGGCTCGATCTGGTGTGGCAGGTGTTCGGGATCGCCACCGCGTTGGTGCCGGTGGCGTTGGTGGCCCATCTGCTCACCCGGGAGGGCGCCGGGCTGCGGGTGATCGGGTTCGATCTGCGCCGGCCCATCGGCGACCTGGCCCGGGGCGCGCTGGTGGCGGCGGTGATCGGCGGCACCGGGCTCGGCCTCTACCTCGGTGCGCGGGCGTCCGGCTTCAACCTCACCGTGGTGCCCGAGTCGCTGCCGCACGTGTGGTGGCGGATCCCGGTGCTGGTACTGGCGGCGGTGGAGAACGCCGTGCTGGAGGAGGTCGTCGTCGTCGGCTATCTGCTGCGCAGGCTGGACCGGCTGGGGTGGAGCCCGGCGGCGGCGCCGGCCGCGAGCGCGGTGCTACGCGGTTCGTACCACTTGTACCAGGGGGTCGGCGGGCTGGTCGGCAACATGGTGATGGGTGTGGTCTTCGTGCTGCTGTACCGGCGGTGGGGGCGGGTCGGTCCGCTGGTGGCGGCGCACGCGCTGATCGACACGGTGGCCTTCGTCGGGTACGCGCTGCTGGCCGGCAAGGTGGGGTGGCTGCCCACCGCGTGACGGCCGGCGGTCACAACGCGACGAGCAGGTCGCCCTCGATCACGGTGACCGCGGAGCCGATCAACAGGACGCGGTCGCCGCGCAGCGCGCAACGCACCAGACCGGTGCGGGCCGACGCCTGAAACCCCGTCAGCTCCGTTCGGCCGAGCCGGGGCGCCCACAGCGGGGCGAGCGCGGTGTGGGCGCTGCCGGTCACCGGGTCCTCCGGGATGCCGACCGCGGGGCCGAAGAACCGCGAGACGACGTCGTACCCGGCTCCGTCTCCCGTACCGCGGTCGGCGGCGCGGGCGGTGACGATCACTCCGCGGTGTTCCAGGGCCGCCACCGCCGCCAGGTCGGGCGCCAGCGCGCGTACCGTCTCCTCGTCGGCCACCTCCACCAGCAGGTCGCCCACGTCGGGCCCGGTGTCGTAGGCCGCCAGCGGTGCCGTGCCCAGCGCCTCGGCGACCCCGGCGGGGACCGGGTCGAGCCGGGTGAGCGGGGCCGCCGGGAAGTCGAGGGTGATCCGGCCGTCCCCGGCCGCGCTCGCGCCCAGTACGCCGCCGCGGGTGGCGAAGCGCACGGCACCGGTGGCCGCGCCGGTGGTGTGCAGGACGTGCGCGGTGGCCAGCGTCGCGTGGCCGCACATGGCGACCTCGGTGACCGGGGTGAACCAGCGCAGCGCCCACCCGGCCGGGCCGCCCTCGGGCAGCCGGTGGGTGAAGGCGGTCTCGGCCAGGTTGACCTCGGCGGCCAGCCGCTGCATGCCCTCCTCGGCCGGGAACCGGTCGCCGTCCAGCACGACCACGGCGGCCGGGTTGCCGGTGAAGGGGCGTTCGGCGAAGGCGTCGACGTAACGGATCCTCATGGCCGCGAGCGTACGGCCCGGCACCGGTGGTCCGCACCGGGGTTCGACCCCGGGCGGCGGCGTCGGCGGCGCGGCGACCGCCGGGCCGTGGCCAGGGGCAGACCTCCGGCCACGCCAGGTGGCCGTTCCGGGCGAAGCCCGCACCGCGGCGGAACCTTTCGGCAGTCTCTTGCTCGACGACACTCGCCGATATATCGTTGATGCATCACGACAGATCAACGAGCGATCACGGGTCTGTCGCCCGCGGATGACACGCGGGCCGGGGGACCCGACGCACACGACGGAAGGAGCGCGTCATGCGTTCGCACGGAAACGGACATGGACACGGCTACGAGGGCGGACAGCGCCACCGGGGCCACGGGGAGCACGAGTCGCGGCGCGCGGCCTTCGGGCCGTTCGGGCCGCCGTTCGGCGGCGGCGGACACTTCGGCGGTGGCGGGTTCTTCGGACCCGGCGGCCGAGGGCGAGGTGGCGGCCGGGGACGCGCCCGCCGCGGCGACGTCCGGGCCTCGATCCTGGCCCTGCTGAAGGAACGGCCGATGCACGGCTACGAGATGATCAGGGAGATCGCCGAACGCAGCGGCGGCGCCTGGAAACCCAGCCCCGGCTCGGTCTACCCCACCTTGCAACTGCTGGAGGACGAGGGCCTGATCGACAGCGTCACCGAGGGCGGCAAGAAGCTCTTCACCCTCACCGACGCCGGCCGCGAGGAGGCCGCGGCGGGCCCCGAGGCCCCCTGGGAGGAGGCCGGGCGCGGCGTCGACTGGGAGGCGATGCAGGAGATCCGGCAGGCCGGCTTCGGCCTGGTGGAAGCCTTCCGCCAGGTCTGGTCCACCGGCAGCCCCGCCCAGCGGGAGAAGGCCGTCGCCGTGGTCAACGAGGCCCGCAAGCGGCTGTACATGATCCTCGCCGAGGAGGACTGACCCGCCCGGAGGCCCGTCCTCACGGCCACCCAGGTGCCCCCGCCCCACCCCGGGACGGGGGCACCGCCGTCGTACGCCGTGATGTGATGTGATCCGGACGGGCACGACGGAGGGAGCAGACCCGGTGAGCGGGACCGAAGCCGAAGCGCTGCGCGTCAGACTGCGCACCACCCCGGCGCTGACCGGGCCCTTCCCCGCGTTCGAGGTGTCCCGGGCGGAGGCCGCCCCGGGGCCGCTCTTCCTGCGCTGGCTCACCGAGGCGCTCGACGACGGCGTCCCCGAACCCCATGTGACGACCCTGAGCACCGCCGACGAACGGGGACGCCCCTCCGCCCGGGTGCTGATGCTGCGGGACGTCGACCCGGATCGGTGCGCCTTCCGGTTCGCCAGCGAGGCGGCCAGCCGCAAGGGGCGCGAGCTGGCGGCCAACCCGTACGCGGCGCTGAGTTGGTACTGGCCCCGGCACGGCCGGCAGATCCGCGCCGCGGGCCCGGTCGCCGTACTCGACCGGGCCGCCGCCCGGGCCGACTTCCTCGGCCGTGGCGAGGCGTCGCGGATCTCGGGGTTCACCGGTTCGATGAGCGCCCCGCTGGAGAGCGAAGGCGCCTACGCCGATGCCCGGGAACGGGCCCGCCGCACGGTCGCCGCCGAACCGGAGGCGGTCCCCGACGGCCACACCGTCTACGAACTGCGCGCCGAGGAGATGGAGTTCTTCCAGGGCGACCCGGCCCGCTTCCACCGCAGACTGTGCTACCACCGGCAGGACGGGAACTGGACCTCCGGCCTGCTGTGGCCCTGACCCGCCGACCCGTCGATATCCTCCCCAAGGATGAGACGTCGGTCATTCGTGCCCTTCCTCGGGCGGATGGGCGAATGCCTCCTGACGTGGATGCTTTCGGGCCCGAGCGGCTGATGGGGTGGGAGGGTGCACAGCGACATCCGGCCCGAGGACCCGGCCAGCAGCGAGACCCCGCCACCCCCGGCCGGTGACGGCGCGTCCGCGGCCGACGCGGCCGGACCGCGGTACGGGCCCCAGCTCGGCGCGGTCGTCTTCAGCGCCCGCCGCCGCGCCGCCCGGGACGGTGACCGCCAGACCGACACCGCCCATCTGCTGCACTCCCTGCTGGAGACCGACCCCGGCTGCTGGGAGACGGCCGGCGCCGGCCCGGGCCAGCTCGTGCGGGTCCTCGCCTACCTGGTGCAGCGCACCATCGGTTACGGCATGCGGTGGCGCGGCACGGTGGAGGACTCCGGGGCGATCCCGGTGGCCGTGGCCCGCCCCGAGCCGGGCTGGAGCCCGGCGGCCACCGCCGCGTTGCGGGACGCCGCCGCCCGCGCCGCGCACCGGGGCGCCGCGCACGCCGACGGCGCCGATCTGCTGGCCGCCCTCGCCGCCGACCCCGAGTGCCGGGCGGCCGAGGTGCTGCGCGCCGCCGGTGTCGACCCGGCCGCGCTGACACCCCGGCCGACCGGCGGGTACGACCCCGACTGCCAGGGGCGACGCGGATGACGCTCCTGTCGTGAGCTGACATGATGAGCCGATGCATGGGGCTTCAGGGCGAAGGGCCGGTCTGGTGCCGGCCTTGGTGTCGGCGGTGGCGTTCGGCGGTTCGGGTGTCGCCGCCAAACCGCTGATCGAGGCGGGGCTCGGGCCGCTGCACGTGGTATGGCTGCGGGTGACCGGCGCGGCCGTGGTCCTGCTGCCGGTCGCGCTGCGCCACCTGGACGCGCCCCGGCGCCGCCCCGGACTCCTCGTCGGATTCGGGCTGCTGGCCGTCGCCGGGGTCCAGGCGTGCTACTTCGCGGCCCTGTCCCGGATCCCGGTCGGGGTCGCGCTGCTGGTGGAGTACCTCGCGCCGGCGCTGGTGCTGGGGTGGGTGCGGTTCGTGCAGCGGCGGCACGTCAGCCGCTCGGCCGCGGTCGGCGTGGTGCTGGCGGCGGCCGGGCTCGCCGGGGTGGTCGAGGTGTGGCAGGGGCTGCGGTTCGACGCGCTCGGGCTGCTGCTCGCGGTCGGCGCGGCCTGCTGCCAGGTCGGGTACTTCGTCCTGGCCGACCACGGCGGTGACGGCGAGGACGCGGTGGATCCGCTGGCCGTGATCGCGTACGGGCTGCTGGTCGGCGCCGCCGTACTCACCGTGGTGGCCCGCCCCTGGGAGATGCGCTGGAGCGTCCTGGCCCACCAGGTGCCGTTCGGCGGCCGGACGGTCCCGGCGATCCTGCTGCTCGGCTGGGTCGTCCTGGTGGCCACCGTGGTCGCCTACCTGACCGGGGTGGTCTCGGTACGCCGGCTCTCGCCGCAGGTGGCCGGCGTGGTGGCGTGCCTGGAGGCGGTCGTGGCCACGGTGCTCGCCTGGCTGCTGCTCCACGAGTACCTGGGCGCCCCCCAACTCGTCGGCGGCGCGCTGGTGTTGACCGGCGCCTTCATAGCGCAGACGGCGGCCCCGTCCGACGGTTCCTCGGTCACGGTCGCGGCGGAGCCGGTGGCGGAGGCCGCGCGGCCGGCGCCGGACGGTTCGCCGGGCCGCTGACGGCCGGGCCGGCGAGACCTCGCCGACCCGATGAGACCTGGGGTCCTGCCCGCCGTGTTGTCGGCGTCTCATCGGGTGGATATCCGCTTGCCGCCCCTCGTGGTGGTGCCTAGGGTGCTGCTCATGCATTCGACTGTTCTTCCGCCGCCTGCCGTCTAGGGCGGGCGGCGCGTCCCACGTAGGAGACCGGCCCGGGGGTGCCCCGGGCGGATCGACGCTGCCCGCAGACGGAGCACGCGATCATCCGGACTCTTTTCGGTGGGAGAACACTCGTGTCCATTTCTCGTGGCCGTGTTCCGGCCGCGCCCGCGCGCGTAGAGGCGGCGGCGGACGGCTGTTCGTCGCAGGCCGGGGTGGCGGCCGGGCGGGGGTTGCTGCGCCTGGCGTTGGCGGCGACGTCGTGGGGTACCGCGGGCGCCGCGGCGGCCCTGGTCTTCCGGCAGGGGCAGTTGGGGCCGGTGGCCCTGTCGTTCTGGCGGTACGCGGGCGCCATCGTCGTGCTGCTGGCCGCGCGGGCGGTGACCGGACGGGGGTGGCGTCGGCCCCCGGCGGTACGCCGCGTGCTGGTCACCGGGGCCGGGCTGGCGGTCTTCAACACGGCCTACTTCGCGGCCGTCCAGGACACCGGGCTGGCCGTCGGCACCGTGGTGACGATGGGCGCCAACCCCGTGGTGGTGGCGATCGGCGCCCGGGCGCTGCTCGGGGAACGCCTCGGGCGCGGCGGCTGGACGGCGGTGCTGGGCGCGCTCGCCGGGCTGGCGGTGCTGATGCTGGGCGGCGGACAAGGGGCGGGCGCGGTGCGGCCGGCCGGGGTCGGCTGGGCGCTGCTGTCCGCGGCCGGGGCGGCGGTGGTGACGCTGGGCAGCCGGTTCGCCCGGGACGGCGGCGCGGACGAGGATCCGCTGGCGACCACCACGTGGGCGTTCGGGGTGGGCGCGGTCTGCCTGCTGCCGCTCGCGGCGTGGCAGGGGCTGTGGCCGCACACCGCCGACCTGGGGCGGACGGTGGCGCTCATCGGGTATCTGGCGGCGATACCGACGGCGTTGGGGTACGCGCTGTACTTCGCCGGGGTGACGGTGGTGCGGGCGGCCACCGCGGCGGTGGTCGCGTTGATCGAGCCGGTGGCCACCGCGGTGATCGCGGTGGCGCTGCTGGGTGAGGAGCTGACGGTCACCACGGTGGTCGGCACCGTGGTGCTGATCGGCGCGGTGGCCGCGTTGGCGGTGGCCGAGGCGCGCACCGCCCCGGTCGGCTGACGGTTCGCCGGTGGGTCCCGCCACCCCCGTCGCGCGGCGGGACCCACCGGCGTCCGCCGGTCTAACGGGCGCCGAGACGGCGCAGTTGGTGGCGGCGGGCCGCCGCGTCGTGCGGGGCGTCCCGGTCGGCCAGCAACTCGCTGACCCGGTACTGGATCTCACGGGGCTTGTTGCCGCCGTACTTGAACTTGGCCCGCACCTCGGTGACGTCCAGCCGCAGCCCGCGGATGCCCGGCAGCATGCGGGCGTACGGGCCGTGGTCGGGGGCCGGTTCGCCGTGGTCGCCGGCCGGCTGGAAGTGGCCGAGCTGGCGGGTGAGGAGCGCGGCCTTGTCCGCCGGGTCGTCCACCAGGTGCGCGGTGCAACGCAGTTGGACGGCGGCGTAGTAGCTGGTGGGCACACCGTGCTCGGGCGGGATGTCGGCGGGAGCGTGCCAGGTGGTGGGGATGTAGGCGTAGTCGTCGACCACGCTCAGCACGACCTGGGGGTCGGCCTCCAGGGCGGCCCAGATCGGGTTGGGGCGGGCGAGGTGGCCCACCACGTCACCGGCGGCCGGGTCGTAGGCGAAGTGCAGCGGCTGGACGTGCGGCGGCTCGCCGGGCAGCCCGTTGACCGCGAGCTGGCCGAAGTCGTGGCCGGCCAGGAAGGTCTGCCACTCGGTGTCGTCGCTGGCCGCGTCCCAGGGGTGGATCAGCATCCGGACCTCACGGCGGCGTTGGTCAGGTAACCGGGTGCGGGGACGGCCGGGTCGAGGTCGTCGGCGGGGATCGGGGTGCCGTAGCCGCGGGTGACCGGAAGGACCCCGCTCCAGTAGGGCAGGGCGAGGTCGTCCGGGTCGTCGTTGGGGCCGCCGGTACGGAGCTTGGCGGAGACCTCCTCCAGGTCGAGGCGGACCACCGCGGTGGCCGCCAGTTCCTTGGCGTCGGCGCGCCGGGAGTCGTCGGCGCGGCCGGGGAGCACGTGGTCGACGAGGGCGTCGAGCGCGAGGGCCCGTTCGGCCGGGTCGGTCACCTGGTACGCGGTGCCGTGCACGACCACCGAGCGGTAGTTGATCGAGTGGTGGAAGGCGGAACGGGCCAGCACCAGCCCGTCCACCAGCGTCACGGTCAGGCACACCGGCAGCCCCTCGTCGCCGCCGGCGGCGCGCAGCGGACGGGAACCGGTGGAGCCGTGCACGTAGAGCCGCTCGCCGACCCGTCCGTAGAGGGTGGGCAGCACGACCGGGGCGCCGTCGCGCACGAAGCCGAGGTGGCAGACGTACCCCTCGTCGAGGATCGCGTGGACCATCGTCCGGTCGTAGTCGGCCCGGTCCCGGGAGCGGGTGGGCACGTTGCGTTCGGTGACCGGATAGCTGGCCCCGGGCTGGGCGGCGGCCTCGGACATGCGCGGACTCCTCACTGCTGTGCTGCACCGGCACCGGCTTGCGCCGAGTTTTGTACTAGTGCATACTGCTCTTTGTGCTAGGAGAATATCGGATCGCGGGTCGGCGCGCTACGGAGATCGCCGCCGATGTCGAACGGGCGGTCGGGGAAGGGCTGTTGACGCCCGGGCAGGCGCTGCCGCCGCTGCGGGAACTCGCCGCGGACCTGGGGGTCAACCCCAACACCGTGGCCGCCGCCTACCGCCTGCTGCGGGACCGCGGGGTGATCGAGACCGCCGGGCGGCGCGGCAGCCGGGTGCGTTCCCGGCCCGCGAGCACCGCGCGCGAGGAGGTCGGGGTGGCGGCGCCGCCGGACGCCCGCGACGTCTCCACCGGCAACCCCGATCCCGCGCTGCTGCCGCCGCTGGACGCCGCGCTCGCCGCCGCCGCGGCCGACTTCGCGGGGCGCCCGGTGCTCTACGGCACCCCCGGCGTCGACCCCGAACTCGCCGGGCTGGCCCGGGCCGGCTTCGACGCCGACGGCGTGGCGCCCGGCCCGGTCACCCTGGCCAGCGGCGCCCTGGACGGGATCGAACGGGTCCTCGACGCCCATCTGCGTCCCGGCGACGCGGTGGCGGTGGAGGACCCCGGCTGGGGCAGCCTGCTCGACCTGGTGCCGGCGCTGGGGGCTGCGCACCGTACCGGTCGCGGTGGACGACGACGGGCCGGTGGTGGCGGACGTGGCCCGGGCGCTGCGGTCCGGGGCGCGGGCGCTGCTGATCACGGCGCGGGCGCAGAACCCCACCGGCGCCGCGCTCACCCCCGCCCGCGCCGCCGAACTGCGCGACCTGCTGTCCGGCTTCCCCGACGTCCTGGTGGTCGAGGACGACCACGGCCACGCCATCGTCGACGTGCCGCTCGCCCCGGTCGGCGGGGCCACCCGGCACTGGGCGCTGGCCCGTTCCACGGCCAAGGCGTACGGGCCCGACCTGCGCCTCGCGGTGCTCACCGGCGACCCCGTCACCATCGACCGGGTACGGGGCCGGCACCGCCTCGGACCGGGCTGGGTGAGCCACCTGCTCCAGCGCGCCGTGGTCCACCTGTGGCGCTCGGGCGCGGTGGACGTGGCGCGGGTGGCCGCCTCCTACACAGCGCGCCGCACCGCGCTGCTGACGGCGCTGACCCAGCGGGGGATCACCGGCTTCGGGCGCACCGGGATGAACGTGTGGATCCCGGTGCCCGACGAGACCGCCGCGGTCACCGCGCTGCTGCGTTCCGGCTGGGTGGCCGCCCCCGGCAGCCGGTACCGGGTCGCCTCCGGGCCGGGGATCCGGATCACCGTCTCGTCGCTGACGGACGCCGAGATCATGCCGTTCGCCGAGGCGATCGCGGCGGCCGTGCGTCGCCGGGGCGGCACCAGGCTGGGGTGACCTCGGTACGCGGCGGCTACCGCTTGGGGCGTGCCTGGGTCAGCGCGGCGCCGAACAGGACGACGAGGGCGCCCACCGGCTCGTTCCAGCTGAGGTGCTCGTGCAGCAGGAAGACGCCGGCCGCGGTGGCGATCACCGGGACGAGGTAGGTGACCATGGTGGCGATGGTCGGGCCGGCCTCCTTGACCAGGCCGTACTGGAGGAGGAAGGCGAAGCCGGTGCCGAGCGCGCCCAGCGCCGTCACCGCCAGCACGGAGGTCACCGGCCAGGCGGTCGGCGCGGCGGTGAACAGCGGGGTGACGACGGCGAGTTGGAGGGTGCCGACGAGGAGCTGACCGGTGGAGAGCGACAGGCTGGAGGAACCGGTGTCGCTCAGCGTGCGGCGGACGTATATCCAGCCCACCGCGTAGCTGAGCGAGGCGATCAGGGCGAGCCCGGTGCCCAGCGGATCCTGGCCGGAGAACCCCTGCCACACACCCCCAGCACCACCAGGACGCCGGCGAACCCGATGGCCACGCCCGCCACCCGGCGCCGGGTGGGCCGGTCCTCGGCGAGCGCCACCACCGACAGCAGCATGCTCCACAGCGGGGTGGTGGCGTTGCAGATGCCGGCCAGCGTGGACGGCACCGTCAGCTCGGCGTAGGCGAACAGCGAGAACGGCACGGCGTTGAGCAGCAGCGCGGCCACCGCCAGCCGCCCCCAGATCCGCGCCCCGCGCGGCAGCCGCTCCCGCTTGGCGACGAGCGTGACCACCAGCACCGCCGCGCCGAAGACCATGCGGCCCAAGGTCACCTGGAGCGGCGCGAACGCCTCCGTGCCGACCTTGATGAACAGGAAGCTGAACCCCCAGATCAGGGAGAGCACGGCGAACCGCACCCGCCAGTCGAGCCCGCGCCGCCGGGCGGGGGCCGTGACCGGCGGAACGGCGGACGACGCGGCGGCCGGGGCGGGGGAGGCGGCGGTGGGGACGCCGGCGGGATCGGGGGAGGTGGTCGCGCTCATGGTGGTTACCTTGCCGTGCCGTGACGTCGTAGCACAAGCGAGTTTTGTTTAGCGGCATCGCGTAGGATTGCTTATATGTTGAGTCTGGAGCGGCTGCGCGTCCTGCACGCCATCGACACCTACGGCTCGGTGAGCGGCGCCGCCGAGGCGCTGCGGGTGACCACCTCGGCCATCTCGCAGCAGATGGGCAAGCTGGAGAAGGAGACCGGCCAGCAGATGCTGGTCAAGAGCGGGCGCGGGGTGCGGCTGACGGACGCGGCGCGGCTGCTCTCCGGCCACGCCGAGCGCATCCTGTCCATGGTCGAGCTGGCCCACTCCGAACTGGAGGCCCACCGCGGCGCCGCCGTGGGCACCCTGGCCATCGGCACTTTCGCCACCGCCGCCCGCGGACTCTTCCCGGCCGCCTTCGCCGCGCTGCGCGCCGACCACCCCCGGCTCCGCCCGCACCTGCGCGAGATGGAGCCCAGCGAGTCGGTGCCCGGGCTGATGCGCGGCGACATCGACCTGGCCGTGGTCCTCGACTGGTACAACAAACCGCTGCCCCGCCCCGAGGGGCTGGCCAAGGCCGAGCTGCTGGACGACGTGGTGGACGTCGCCGTGCCCAGCGGCCATCGGCTCGCCGGCCGCGCCGAGGTGGACCTGGACGACTTCGCCGACGACGACTGGATCGCCTGGCCGGCCGGCGAGTTCTGCCACGAATCCCTGCTGTTCACCATGCGCGGCAAGGGCATCGAACCGCGCATCGCGCACTTCGCCGGGGAACACCAGACGCAGCTCGCCTTCGTCGCCGCCGGACTCGGCGTCGCGGTCACCCCGCGCCTGGGCCGCGGCCCGGTCCCCGAGGGGGTGCGCGTCATCCCGGTACGCCACACGCTGCACCGCCACGTCTACGCGATATGGCGCACCGACGCCGACCGCCGGCCGGCCGTCCGCGCCATGGTGGCCGCCCTGCGCGCGGCGGGGCGGCGCTGAACGCCGGCTGACCGGCCGCGCCCCTCACAGCTTGCGGAAGTCCCACGACACGATCCGGTCGGGGGTCAGCCGCAGCCACGCGTGGCGCCCGTCGTGCGGCATGGCGTCCGCCCCGAAGTACTTGGCGGCGAAGTCCCGTTCCGGCGCCCGGAGTTCGGGACAGGGCAGCCCGGTGCGCGGTGCCTCGCCGACGAAGACGGCGGTGCCGGTCAGCTCCACGCCGCGCAGCTCCCCGTACTCCTCGCCGTCGTCCACCAGCACCGCGATCCGCGGATCGGCGCGCAGGTGTGCCCAACGGCGGCTGCGCACCAGGGAGTACAGCCACAGCGAGCCGCCGGTCCACCCGAACCACAGGGCGCCGGCGTGCGGCGTGCCGTCCGCCGCGACGGTGGCCACCCGGCAGGTGCGCTGCCCGGTGAGATAGGCGTCCAGCTCCCGCCCGGTCATCATGATCCTGCGGCCCCGCCGCTGCGTCGCGGTCATCGCCGGTCTCCCTCCCCGCGGGTCCCTGGACAACTGGTTTCCTGACGGCCCGTCAGCTAAACTCCGCCGCCGTGGGACTCGACCCCGCCACCACCGCCGTCCTCACCGTGGAGTGCCAGCGCGGCGTGGTCGGACCCGGCTCCGCGCTGCCCGAACTCGCCGCGGCGGTACGCGCCGACGGCACCCTGGACCGGATCGCCGTCCTGACGGCCGCCGCCCGCGAGGCCGGCGCCACCGTGCTGCACGCCATCGCCGAACGCCGCCCCGACGGACGCGGCGCCAACCACAACGCCCGGCTCTTCCAGGCCGCCGAACGCCTGCCGGTACGCCAGCTCACCGGCACCCCGGCCACCGAACTCGCCCCCGAACTCCCGTCCCACCCGGCCGACTTCACCCTCCGCCGACTGCACGGCCTCTCCCCGCTGAACGGCACCGGGGCCGACCCCCTCCTGCGCAACCTGGGGGTCCGCACCCTGGTGGTCACCGGGGTCTCGGTCAACATCGCGGTGACAAACGCCGTCCTCGACGCGGTCAACCTCGGCTACCGGGTCGTGGTCCCCGCCGACGCGGTGGCCGGGGTGCCCCGCCAGTACGCGCTGGACGTCCTGCGGCACACCCTGGCCCTGGTGGCGACGGTCACCACGACCGAGGCCGTGCTGGCCGGCTGGCGGGACGGCTCAGACGACCGGTGAGGCCAGCGCCCGCCGCAGGAAGTCCAGCTCGTACCGGTGCAGCCGCACGGACTGCGCCGCGTCGGTCACCCGGTGCGTCGCACCCGGCAGCGGCAGCACCGAGTGCGGTCGTCCGGCCGCCAGCAGCGCGGCCGACATCCGCAACGTGTGCGCCACCGCCACGTTGTCGTCGAGCACCCCGTGGATCATCAGCAGCGGACGGCGCAGCGCCGGCGCCTCGGCGATCAGCGACGAACGGTCGTAGGCCTCCGGGTGCTCGTCGGGGTGGCCGAGGAATCGTTCCTGCCAGTGGGTGTCGTACCAGCGCTGGTCGAACGGGGCCGCCCCGGCGACCGCCGCGTGGAAGACGTCCGGCCGCCGCAGCACCGCCGCCGCCGCGAGATGGCCGCCGTAGGACCAGCCACGGATCGCCACCCTCGACAGGTCCAGCTCCGGACGCTCCCGGGCCACCGCGTGCAAGGCGGCCACCTGGTCCTCCAGCGCGGCGCCGACCTTGTCCCCGTGGGACCACTTCTCCCAGGCCGGACCGCGCCCCGGGGTACCGCGCCCGTCGGCCACCACCACCGCGAACCCGGCCTCGGCGAACCACTGGGCCAGCCCCGCGTCCCACGCCCCGTCCCGCCGCACCACCTGCATCCCGGGCCCGCCGTACGGCGTGAGCAGCACCGGCAGCGCACCACGCGACGGCTCGTACCAGGACGGCAGGTACAGCGCGGTACGGATGGCCCGCTCACCGCAGTGGAACCGCACCGGGCGCGGCCGGATCAGCGGCTCCTCGGCCGACGAGGCGATCCGGCCGGCCACGGCGCCGTCCCGCCACACGGTCACCGAATCCCCCGACTCGGTACGGCTGTCCAGCACCAGCGTGCCGCCCGCCGCCGTCGCCGAGTGCACCCCGGGCTCCCGGCTGACCCGGGTGAACCCCTCCGCCGGGTGGTGCGACCACACGTGCGTCTCGGTCGGCTCGTCGCTCGCGGTGAAGAACACCCGCTCGCCGTCCGCGCCCAGCACCGCGCGCACCTGGAGCCCCGGCGGGGTGAGCGCCTCCGCCCCGATCCGCAGCCGCCGGGTCTCCTCGTCCTCCACCACGTGCACCGGGGTGCCGGACGCGGTACGGGTCAGGGCGCCGGGGACCAGCTCCACCCAGGCGGCGTCGCGCCGCTCGTCCACGGTGCGGGTGGTGCCGTCGGCCGGGTCGGCCGCCAGCACCCGCAGCGTGCGCTGGTCGCGGCTCTGCACGGCGAGCCGGATGCCGTGGCCGTCCCAGGCCGCGTCGGTCAGGTACTCGAAGCCGGCGCGGTCCCAGACCACCTCGGTACGGGTGCCGTCCACGCCCAGCACCCAGGCGGTCACCTCGGCGTTGGCGGTACCGGCCGCCGGGTAGCGCACGGCACGCGGAGGCCGCGCCGGGTCGGACGGGTCGCCGATCCACCAGCGGCCCACCCCGGACTCGTCCACCCGCGCGACCAGCAGCCCGCCGCCGTCCGGCGCCCACCAGTAACCACGCATCCGCCCCATCGACTCCGCCGCCACGTGCTCGGCGAGGCCGTACCGCACGTCCGGCCCCTCCGGCTCGGCCAGCGCCCGGTCGCCGGTGCCGTCGATTTCGGTCACCCGCAGCGCGCCGCCGCTGACGTAGGCGATACGGGCGCCGGTGGGGTCGGGCCGTGGATCGGTCACGTGCCCGGCCACCGGCACCTCGCGCGGTACCCCACCGCCGTCCGCCGGAACCGTCCACAACCGCCCGGCCAGCGCGAACGCCACGACACCGACCGCCGCGTCGGTGGCGTAACCGGTGATACCGCTCGTCCGCTCCCTCGCCCGCTCCCGCCGCGCCGCCTCCTCCGGCGGCACCCCCTCCGCGCCCCCGCCACCCGCCCCCAACTCCACCGGATCGGCCAGCAACCGCTCCCCACCGTCCGCGTCCCAGCACCACAGACAACTCACCGGATCGTCCCCCGCCCGCGTCCGCAGGAACACCACCCGCCGACCGTCCGGAGCCACCGTGAACGCCCTCGGCGCCCCGAACGAAAACCGCCCCGTACGAGCCAACTGCCGCGGATACACCTCAAGTTCCATCCCCGGACCATAGGCCCCCCACCCCCCGCCCCTCCACCCGCTCCCGCCGGACCCCGCCGCCATGCGGAGTGCCCGTGCCGGGGGCCGCGCTGTGGCGGGTGGCTCGGCGCGAGCCGTGCGTCCCAGCCTTGCCGGGGTGGCCGGCGGCGCCGTCAGCCCATGCCGAGGGAAAGCCGCCCCCGGGCCGGAGTGTCCGGCGCTGACTGTCTCCTCGGCTCCGCCGGAGTCGCCGGAACCGGCTCGGGGGTCGTACCTCGGGGGCGCTCACACGCAGCCGGGCGTTGGATCCTGGGCTGGAGACCTCTTCCGGGGCGCCCCCGGGGGTCAGCGCACCAGGAGGGTGAGGAGACGGTCTACTTCGGCCTCGGGGTCGTGGGTGAGGCCGGTGTGGATGGGGCCGGGTTGGACGATGGTGCTGCGGGGGGCGGTGAGCCAGCGGAAGCGGCGGCCGGGGTCGTCGTCGGCGGCCTGGCCGGCCCGGTCGCCGCCGGCGCAGACGCATTCGACGGCGTGCAGCGCGGCCCGCACCGCGAGCACGTCGGCCCGCGGGTCCAGGCAGCGCAGCCGCGCCTCGTCCAGGTGGACGCGGGCGGCCACGAAGGAGCGCGCCTGGCAGTAGACGAGGACCCCGGCGTTGATCTGCTCGCCGCGCTCGATGCTGGGTACGACACGTACCAGCGCGTACTCGAAGACGTCCCGGGCGGTCACTTGTTCTTCCCTTCCACCCAGATGCGCAGCCACTCCGGCGGCGCGTCGGCGGTGCGCGGCGCGGACATCGTCACGCGCTCGTGGACCGTGGCGGCCCGTTCGGTCAGTACGTCCACGTAGGCGGCGCGGACCTCGTCGGGCCGGGCGAACCCGGGCTCGCCGTCGAGCCATTCGTCGGGGATGAGCGCGGTCACCTCGCGCAGCAGCTCGGGGGTGACGCGCGGGGCCAGTTCGGCGGCGGCCGAGGCCACCTTGTCCAGGTCGGTGAAGCGGGCGAGCGCGTGGTCGGTGGCGTTGTAGGGGCGGCCGGCCGAGGCGGCGGCGCCGGGCCAGTTGTGGTGCCAGATGAGCGCGGCGCCGTGGTCGATCAGCCACAGCTTGCGGTGCCATATCAGCATGTTGGGGTTGCGCCACGACCGGTCGACGTTGTTGACCACCGCGTCGAACCAGACGATCCGGCTCGCCTCGGCCGGCTCCACCCCGAAGGCCAGCGGGTCGTACCCGACCGAACCGGGCAGGAAGTCCATGCCGAGGTTGAGCCCGCCGCTGGCCTTGAGGACCGCCTGCACCTCCTCGTCCGGCTCGCCCCGGGCGATCACCGGATCGAAGCGCAGCCGTACCAGGTCGGGCATGCGCAGGTCGAGCCGGCGGGCGAGTTCGCCGGAGACCACCTCGGCCACCAGCGCCTTGCGCCCCTGGGCGGCACCGGTGAACTTGGCCACGTAGGTCCCGAGGTCGTCGGTCTCCACCAGGCCGGGCACCGATCCGCCCTCACGCAACGGCGTGATGTACCGGATCGCGGTCACTTCTGGAAGCATCCGCCCAGGTTAACGGTGTCACCACCGGGTGCGCCGGGCGCCGGGCGGCCCGCCGCGCGCCGTGCCGTTCCGCACATCCGCCGCGGTGCCGTTGACACTGGGTCACGACACTCCTACGGTTTCGGATGCTGAACGTACTAAGCGGTCGCTCATATGTGAGGGTGGCCGCCACTCCAAGGGCGAGGAGACCAGATGTCCACCACCGAGCAACGCGTCGCGATCGTCACCGGGGCCGCCCGCGGGATCGGCGCGGCCACCGCCGTACGGCTGGCCGCCGAGGGGCGCGCGGTGGCCGTGCTCGACCTCGACGAGGCGGCCTGCAAGGACACCGTCGAGAAGATCACCGCGGCGGGCGGCAAGGCCGTCGCGGTGGGCGCGGACGTCTCCGACGAGGCCCAGGTCGAGGCGGCCGTCGCCAAGGTCGTCGAGGCGCTCGGGGCGCCGACCATCCTGGTCAACAACGCCGGCGTGCTCCGCGACAACCTGCTGTTCAAGATGAGCGTCTCCGACTGGGACACGGTGCTCGGCGTCCACCTGCGCGGCGCCTTCCTGATGAGCCGGGCCGCCCAGAAGCACATGGTGGACGCGAAGTTCGGGCGCATCGTCAACCTCTCCTCCAGCTCCGCGCTCGGCAACCGCGGCCAGGTCAACTACTCGGCGGCCAAGGCGGGCATGCAGGGCTTCACCAAGACCCTCGCGATCGAGCTGGGCAAGTTCGGCATCACCGCCAACGCCGTCGCCCCCGGCTTCATCGCCACCGACATGACCGCGGCCACCGCGGCCCGGGTCGGGATGGACTTCGAGGACTTCAAGACGGCCGCGGCGAGCCAGATCCCGGTGCAGCGGGTCGGCGTGCCGGAGGACATCGCCAACGCCATCGCCTTCTTCACCGGGGAGGACGCCGGCTTCGTCTCCGGCCAGGTGCTCTACGTCGCCGGCGGCCCGCTCGACTGACGTTCCGCCGCCCGCTACCGAAAGGCACCACATCATCATGAGCACCCCCGACAGCGGGCGCGTCGCGCTCGTCACCGGCGCCAGCCGCGGCATCGGCTACGCCATCGCCGAGGCGCTGGTCGCCCGTGGCGACCGGGTCTGCGTCACCGGACGCAACGAGGACGCGCTGAAGGAGGCCGTGGCCCGGCTCGGCGCCGACCGGGCCATCGGCGTGGCCGGCAAGGCGCACGACGTGGCCCACCAGGCCGAGGCGGTGGCCCGCACCATGGAGGCGTTCGGCCGCGTCGACCACCTGGTCAACAACGCCGGCACCAACCCGGTCTTCGGCCCCATCGCCGACCTCGACCTCGACGTGGCCCGCAAGGTCTTCGAGACCAACGTGGTCTCCGCGCTCGGCTTCGCCCAGCAGACCTGGAAGGCGTGGCAGCGCGAGCACGGCGGCGCCATCGTCAACATCGGCTCGCTCGCCGGGGTCGCCGCCTCGCCCTTCATCGGCGCCTACGGCATGAGCAAGGCCGCCATGCTCAACCTGACGCTCCAGCTCGCGTCCGAGTTCGCGCCCGGGGTGCGGGTCAACGCGATCGCCCCGGCGGTGGTGAAGACCAAGTTCGCCGCCGCGCTCTACGAGGGCCGTGAGGCGGAGGCCGCGGCCGGCTACCCGCTCGGGCGCCTCGGCGTCCCCGAGGACATCGCCGGAGCCGTGGCGTTCCTCCTGTCCGACCAGGCCGGCTGGGTCACCGGGCAGACCCTGGTGATCGACGGCGGCCTGTTCCTCAACGCCGGCGTCGCCTGACCCGGCGGCCGAGGGCCCGAGGGGGCGGTGCGCCGGGCACCGCCCCCTCGGCAGCATCAATGTCAGTGGGTGCCGGTACGTTTCGGGCAGTGACGGATCACGTACCGGAGGTTCTTCAGGTGTCCACCATGCTGCCCGGGTCCTGGCAGGCCGTGCTCGGCGAGGAGTTGGCGAAGCCGTACTTCCAGGAGCTGACCGAGTTCGTCGAGGAGGAGCGCGGGCGCCACCAGGTCTTCCCGCCCGCCGAGGAGGTCTTCGCGGCGCTGGAGGCGACCCCGTACGACCGGGTCAAGGTGTTGATCCTGGGGCAGGACCCGTACCACGGCCCGGGGCAGGCGCACGGGATGTGCTTCTCGGTGCGGCCCGGGGTGACCGTTCCGCCGTCGCTGCGCAACGTGTTCAAGGAGCTGGGCGACGAGTACGGCTACCCGATGCCGGACAACGGCTACCTGATGCCCTGGGCCCGGCAGGGCGTGCTGCTGCTCAACGCCGTCCTGACGGTGCGTCAGGGCGAGGCCAACTCGCACAAGGGCAAGGGCTGGGAGAAGTTCACCGACGCGGTGATCAAGGCCGTGTCCGCCCGTGCCGAGCCGGCCGTCTTCGTGTTGTGGGGCAACTACGCCAAGAAGAAGCTCCCGTTGATCGACACCGAGCGGCACGCGGTGGTGCAGGGCGCCCACCCCTCGCCGCTGTCGGCCAAGCTCTTCCGCGGCAGCCGCCCCTTCACCCAGATCGACACCGCCCTCAAGGCCCAGGGGCACGACCCGGTCGACTGGCGCATCCCCGACCTCGCCGACGGCGCGAAGTAGGCCCCCGGGCCGCCCGGTTCACCCCGCGGCGGCCCACTCCGCCTCGAAGGCGTACGCCGTCGCCTCCTCGCCGTGGCTCGCGGTGAAGCCGCCGGAGCCGGTCACCCCGGTCAGCTCGTCGGTGCCGGAGCCGGGCACCACCGTCAGGGCGCAGCTGATCGTGGTGGCGGAGAAGGTCCCCCGGTGTTCCAGCACCAGTGAGCCCTTGCGTCCGGCGACGGCGCCGGTGATCCGTTCGTACCCGCTGAAGACGCCGTCGCCGCCGGACCGGTACACCAGGGTGTACTCGCAGTGGCCGGTGCCCTCGACGAGTCCGCGGTAGATGTTGACGGAGGACGCCCGGGCCGTCCGGACGCCGTTGTCCGCCTCGCCGGCGGCCGGCTTCTCCTGCCAGTTGTCGCAGGCGAAGGTGCCGGCGGTGGGCTGCTCGGTCATGGGTGCTCCCGTCGTTCGAGGCCCCGCGCACCGTGCCGCGGGGACGTGATCACCACTCTTCCGCCGGTACCTGACACCTTCTGTCAGGTACCGGCGGCGACCTGGGCAACGGTGGCCGGGAAGATGGCCGTATGCGCGCCGACCGCCTCCTCACCCTTCTGCTGCTGCTCCAGAACCGCGGCCGGATGACCGCCGGGGAACTCGCCGCCGAGCTGGAGGTCTCGGTGCGCACCGTCTACCGGGACGTGGAGGCGCTGAGCGCGGCCGGGGTGCCGGTCTACGCCGACCGCGGCCCGGCCGGCGGCTACCGGCTCACCGAGGGCTACCGCACCCGGCTGACCGGGCTCACCGACGGCGAGGCCCAGTCGCTCGTGCTGGCCGGACTGCCGGGCGCGGCGGCCGAGTTGGGGCTCGGCGCCCAGCTCGCCGCCGCCCAGCTGAAACTGGACGCGGCCCTCCCCGCCGGCCTCGGCGAGCAGGCCCGGCGCACACGGGAGCGGTTCCATCTGGACGCCACCGCCTGGTTCCGGGACGCCGACCCCGTTCCGCTGCTGACCACGGTGGCGGCGGCGGTCTGGGGGTCCCGGGTGCTGCGGGTGCGGTACCGGCGCTGGCGCGGCGAGGTGGAACGCGAACTCCAGCCGCTCGGCCTGGTGCTCAAGGCGGGCATCTGGTACCTGGCGGCCCGGCCCGCCGGTGCGGACGGCGCCGGGGACGAGTCGTCGTCGGTGCGCACCTACCGCGTCTCCCGGCTCGTCGAATGCCTGCCGCTGCCCGAGACCTTCGAACGCCCGGCGGGGTTCGACCTCGCGGCCCACTGGCGGGCGACGACCGAGCGGATGACCGAGTGGTCCCGCAGTCAGCTCGCCGAACTGCTGGTCGACGCAACGGTGTTGGCGCTGCTGCCCGCCCGGTTCGGCACCGCCGGTCAGGAGGCGGTGGAGGGCGCGCGGGGGCCGGACGGGCGGGGCCGGTTCGCGGTGCGGCTCGCCGTGGAGGCGGTCCCGGTGGCCGTCGGCGACCTGCTGCGGCTGGGGCCGGGGGCGGAGGTGACCGGGCCGCCCGAGCTGCGGGCGGCGGTGGCCTCGGCGGCCGGGGAACTCGCCGCGGTGTACCGGGGGTGACCCCGGTGCCGGGTGGGGTGCCGTCAGCGTCCGTACACCTGACGGCACACCCGGTCGGCCTCGCTGCCGGTGGCCCAGTGGCCGTACGCCTGGCCCAGCGAGCAGACGCCGTCGACGGTGCGCGGGGCGGCGGGCGGCGCCACGGGGAGCCGGGCCGGGGGAGCGGCGGCGGGACGGTGCGCGAGGTGGCCGCCGCCTCGCCGTTCCACCCCGGCGGGGCGGCCGGCGGGGGCTTCCCGCGCCTCCGGGGCCCGCGCCCCGGGACCGTGCGCCCCGGGCTGGCCCGCCTCCGGGGCGCCGTCGCCCGTGCCGTGACGTGCCTCCGCCCGCCCCGCGCCGTCGGCGGACGGCTCCGCCCCGACCACGGTCAGCGACTCGTGCGCCGGACGCGGACGCAACTCACGGCCGGGCGGCGGCACGGCGGACGAGTGGCCGGGGGCCGGCGGGCGGGAGGAGACGCGTACACAGCCGGTGACGACCGAGGCCGTCGCCAGCACCACCGCAACCGGCGCCATCGCCACGGAAATACCACGCACCCGGCCAACTCTGCCGTAAATCCGGCGATTCGGGTATTCCCCGCAGGGGTGGTCCGGCGGTGCACGGGGTGACCGCGACCGCCGGATCCGGGTGCCCTGATCAGTCCCCGGTCGAGCCGTCGATCCGTTCGCGCAGCAGGTCGGCGTGGCCGTTGTGGCGGGCGTACTCCTCGATCATGTGGTGCAGGATCCAGCGCAGCGAGACGGGTTCGCCGGTGCGGCGCAGGGTGCCGGTGTCGTCCAGCGGACGGTCGCGCACCAGGGCCCGGGCGTGGTCGATCTCGGTCCGCCAGGCATCGAACGCCTCGGTGGTGTCGGCCCGTTCGAGGTCGTGGAACTCCGCGTCGCGGTCCCCGTCGTGGATCCAGATCCCGTCGTCCCCCGCGCCGCCGAAGGTGTTGCGGAACCAGTGGCGCTCCACCTCGGCCATGTGGCGCACCAGACCGAGCAGGGTCAGCTCCGACGGCGCCACGGCGGCCTCGCGCAACTGCTCCTCGCTCAGCCCCTGGCACTTGATGGCCAAGGTGGCCCGGTGGTAGTCGAGCCAGCCCTCCAGTTGTTCGCGTTCGCCGGCGGTGGTGGACGGTTCGGTGCGTTCGGTCGTCTCGGGCATGACCGCCATCATGGCGGCGGGCGCGGGCCCCGGCCATAGGATTACCGGGCACCACGCGCCACACGACAGGAGCAACACCGTGCGATCCGCCGCCGCGCCACTGAAGATCGGGGTCATCGGGCTCGGTGACATCGCCGCCAAGGCGTACCTGCCGGTGCTCACCGCCCAGCCCGGCGTCGAGCTGCACCTGCACACCCGCACCCGCGCCGCCCTCGACCGGGTCGGCGACGCCCACCGCGTCCCGCACCGCCACGACGACCTGGACGCGCTGCTCGCCCAGGGCCTGGACGCCGCCTTCGTCCACGCGCCCACCACCGCCCACGTGGAGATCGCCGAACGGCTGATCCGCGCCGGGGTCGCCGCCTACGTGGACAAGCCGCTCGCCCCCGACCTGGCCGGCGCCCGCCACCTGGTGGAGCTGGCGGAACGCCACGGGGTGCCGTTGATGACCGGCTTCAACCGCCGTTACGCACCGGCCTACGCGGCGCTGACCGACCGGCCACGGGACCTGATCGTGATGGAGAAGAACCGGCCCGCCTCGCCGGAGGACCCGCGCACCGTGGTCTTCGACGACTTCATCCACGTCGTGGACACCCTGCGCTTCCTGGCCCCCGGCGCCGTCGAGCACGTCCACGTCGCCGCCCGGACCCGCGACCGGCTGCTGCACCACGTGGTGCTCCAGCTGACCGGGGCCGGGTTCAGCGCGATCGGCGTGATGAACCGGATGAGCGGCTCCGCCGAGGAGACCCTGGAGGTGATGGGGGAGGGCACCAAGCGCCAGGTGAGCGCCCTGACCCGGGTCACCGACCACGAGGCGGGCCGGCTGGCCACCACCGACTGCGGCGACTGGACGCCGGTCGCCCGGCGGCGCGGCATCGAGCAGATCACCCTCGCCTTCCTCGACGCCGTCCGCACCGGTACCCCGGTCGACGCCCGCGACGCGCTGCGCACCCACGAGCTGTGCGAGCACATCGTCACCGAGATCGAACGGCAGGACGCCGCCGGGGCGCCCCGGCCTCCCGTGGCCGCCTCCGCCTGACCGCCGCCACCCCCTCGTACGCCGCCCCGGCCAGCAGCAGCGCCACCGCGGCCGGCGGCACCCAGTCGCCCAGCCGCACGTACGGGCTCGACCCGGCCGACAGCGGCACCGGGTAGACCCGGGCGGCGCTCTCGCGGGTACCGAGCCGGGGGCCGACCGGCCGGCCACGGGCGTCGAAGACGGCGCTGATCCCGGTGAGCGTGGCGTGCACGGTGGGCCGCCAGGTCTCCGCGGCCCGCAGCGCGGCGAGCGAGGCGTGCTGCGCCGGGGCCCAACTGTCCTGGAACGACGAGGTGGACGACTGCGCCACCAGCACCTGCGCGCCCATCCGCGCGAGGTGCCGGCTCATGTCCGGGAACGCCGACTCGAAGCAGATCAGCGGGCCCACCCGGGCCGCCCCCACGTCCATCACCACCTGGTGGTGGCCGCGCCGCCCGTCCACCCCCGCGGCCTTGCCGAACGCGGTGGCCCAGCCCAGCGCCGACCGGAGCGGTATGTACTCGCCGAACGGCACCAGACGCATCTTGGCGTACTCGGGACCGGTCGGGCCGTCCGGTCCGACGAGCACCGCGGTCTTGGCGATGCCGCGTTCGCCGTCGCCCTGCGCGTCCACGTTGACCAGCAGATCGGTGTGGAGCAGCCGGGAGAGGGCGACGAGTTGCCGGCCCTGCCGGGGGTGGTGGGCCAGGTCGAAGCCGATGCTGCTCTCACCCCACACCACCAGGTCCAGACGCTGCCCGGCCAGCTCGCGGGTGAGCGCCACCGCCCGGTCGAAGCGGTCCGCCGGCCGGTCGATCAGGCCGGGCTGGACCACGGCCACCCGCAGCGTCGCGCCGCGCGGCGCGGCCGGCACCCACAGCCAGACCGCCGCCCCGGCCGCCACCACCAACGCCAGCGCCCCCACCGCGAGCGTCCGCGCCCGGGCGAGCGTCAGCAGCGCCGCCAGCGCCGTGTTGACCGCCACCAGCAGAAAACTCAGCAGCCACACGCCACCCACCGACGCCAGCCGCAGCGCCGGCGCCACCTGCCACTGGCTGGCCCCCAACAGCCCCCACGGGCCACCCAGGTACTGCCAGGAACGCACCAACTCGGCCATCAGCCACGCCGACGGCACCAGCGGCAACGCCGCGGCCACCGCGCCCGGCCCCGGCGAACCGCCCAACAGCCGCCACACCAGCCACCCCCACGGCACCCACAACAGCCCCAGCAACGCGGCCAGCACGACGAGGAAGACATGCAGACTCGGCAGCAGCCAGTGGTGCACGGCGAGCATGAAACCGGCGCCGCCCAGCCAGCCGTCGACGGCCGCGCGCCGCCCGTCCGGCGCCGACCGCACCAGCACGATCAGCGGCACCAACGCCACGTACGCCAGCCACCACAACGACGGCGCCGGGAAGGCCAGCGCCGGCACCGCCCCCGCGGCCAGCGCCGCCGCACCACGCCGCCACCGCGCACCCGGCCCGCGCCACCGCCGGCCCCGCCACACCGCCCCGCGCCGGTCGCCCGCACGGGTCACCTTCGGGATCGTGGACACCCCACCAGCCTCCCCGCCGGGCCCGGCGCCCAACCGGCGCTGCGCCGTCCGGGTGCCGTGACGCGGCGGACCTCGGCTGACGCGGCACCGGCGCCGGGTCAGCCGGCCGACGTCACCAGGGAACGCAGCAGCGCCGGGCCGGCCGCGTCCAGCCCGGGCAGCACCGTGCGCCCGGGTGCGGTGGGGACGGGGACGGAGGAGGGGACCGCGAGCACCGGGCAGCCGGCCGCTTCGGCGGAGGCGACCCCGGTCGGGGTGTCCTCCACGGCGACGCACCGGGCCGGGTCCGCCCCGAGCAGCCGGGCGGCGGCGAGATAGGGCGCCGGATGCGGCTTGGTGCGCGCGGTGTCGTCGGCGGAGACGGTGACGGCGAACCGGTCGGCGCCCAGCGTGCGCAGCACCAGGTCGACCACGCGTCGCGGTGAGGCGGAGACCAGGGCGAGCGGGACCCCCTCGGCCCGCAGGGCGTCCAGCAACGCGACGGCACCGGGGCGGGGCACCACCTCCTCGGCCACCAGCTCGGTGAACCTGGTGCCGAGTTCGGCCACGAGCCCGGCGCGCGGACGCGGGGTGGCGGTCACCTTCAGCAGGTGGTCGGCGGTGTCGTCCACCGAACGCCCGAGCACGCCGGGGACGTCGGCCTCGGTCAGCCGGTGGCCCAGGCGTGCCGCGGTGGCCTCCACCGCCCGCCACCACACGCCCTCGGTGTCCACCAGCGTGCCGTCCATGTCGAACAGCACCGCCGCCAACCCCGGTGCCCCCTCGTGCGTCACGTTCACCCCTTCCTCCGGCACGCCCTGCCCCCGTCCCACCCAACACGCCGGGGGTGAACGCCGGGCCGACGGACGGGAACGCCACGGCGAACGGCCCCGGCGGGACCGGCCGTCACTCCAGCGCTACGGGGGCGTGCCGGGCGGCCACGTGGAGATCGGCCTCGATCCGGGCGGCCGTCTCGCGCAGCGGCGGCAGCAGTTCCTCGCGGGCCTGCCCGGGGCCGCGGCGGCTGGCGTGCATGGAGACGTTGACGGCGGCCACGGTGCGTCCCGCCCGGTCCCGTACCGGCACCGCGATCGACCGTAGTCCTTCCTCCAACTCCTCGTCCGCCAGGGCGAATCCGTCGTTCGCGGCGCGGTCGAGGACGGTGGCGAGGCGGGCGGGGTCGGTGACGGTGTGCGGGGTGAGCGCCGGGAGCGCGGTGCCGCCGAGCCGGGCGGCGCGTTCGGCGGCGGGCAGACCGGCCAGCAGTACCCGGCCCATGGCGGTGGCGTAGGCGGGGAAGCGGGTGCCCACGGTGATGTTGACGGTCATGATGCGTACCGTGGGCACCCGGGCGACGTAGCGGATGTCGTCGCCGTCGAGCACGGCCATGGAGGCCGAGTCGTGCACCCGGGCGGCCAGCGCGGCCAGATGCGGCTGGGCGATCCGCGGCAGCGTCACCCCGGACAGCTGGGGGTAACCGAGTTCCAGCAGGCGGGCGGTGGGGCGGTACAGCCGGCCGTCGTGGGCGACGTACCCCAGGTGCTCGAAGGTGATCAGGGCGCGGCGGGCGGTGGCCCGGGGCAGCCCGGCGGCCTCGGCCAGCGTGGTCAGCGGCAGCGCCGCGTGGCCCTGGCCGAAGACGGTGAGCACGGCCAGGCCCCGGGCGAGCGATTCGACGAACCCCGGGCCGAGTTCCCGCTTGGTGGCGCGGGTCCACCCCGCCGTGGTGGCACCGGCCGCGTCACCGGCGTCCCGGGGCGGGGCGGTGGCGAGCGTCCGTTCCATCGCGGTCACCGTCTCGCGCAGCCGGGGCAGTACGGCCCGGCGCAGTGATGCCACGCTGTGCCGGCTGGTGTGGCTGACCACGGCGACCGCGCAGACCTGGCGTCCGGCCGCGTCCCGGACCGGCATCGCCAGGGCGATCAGGCCGGCCTCGATCAGCTGGTCGTCCTCGGACCAGCCGGCCGAACGGGCGGCGCGGACGCGGGCCTCGAAGGAGGCGGTGGCCTCGGGCGGGGCGGGCGGCAGCGGGGGGACGTCGCCTCCGGCCAGGTCGGCGGAGTGGCGGGCCCACTGTTCCTCGCTCCAGTCGGCGGCGAAGAGCGCGCCGGGCGCCCCGCGTTCGGCCGGCAGCGCGTCGCCGATCCGGAAGGCGAGCGACATCCGGCGCCGTCGGGTGGCCTGGTGGACGAAGCGCACCCGCTCGCCGTCGGGCACCGCCAGCGAGACCGACTCGTCCAGCTCGCCGGCGAGCCGGTCGGCGTGCGGCCCGAGCAGATCGGGCAGGCCCGAGGCGGTCAGATAGGCGTTGCCCAGCTCCATCACACGCGGGGTCAGCACCACCTCCCGCCCTTCGGCGCGCAGGTGGCCGACGCGTTCCAGGGTGCTCACCACCCGGTCGACGGTGGAACGCGCCAGCCCGGTCGCGCGGACCAGCTCCACCGCCGTGCTCCGCCCGCCGGCCGCCGCCAGCTCACGCAGCACGGCGACCCCCCGGACCAGCGGCCCGACGGCCTCCCGGGGCGGCGGCGGGGGGACGGACATCTCCACTCCAGGGCGTTGACACGACGGCGACCCGGGGCGAGACTCGGGGCCGCGAGCGCGATGATGAACGAAAGTTCACCAGACGAACACAGCAGAGGCAAGCCTCGGGGACATCCAGCCCGAAGTCCCGTCCGGCGACGCCCCGCGCCACCGGAAGCCGCACGAGAGACGTACGAGGGCCATGTCCGACATCCGTACCCCGCGCGACACCGTCGCGGTGGAGGGCTTCACCCGTCTGCCGCCCGCCGCCGCCCACGAGGTGATCCGCGTCCGTGAACCGGGCTTCCTCGCCGGGGAGTTGAGCGCGGCCGACACCGCCGGGGCGACGGCCGGTGACCGCACCGACTCCGTCACCACCGTCGGCCACGGCACCGGCCCCGGCGTCGCGCGCCCCGACCCGGCCACTGCCGAACCCCGCGCCGCCGAACCCGCAGCCCCGCGCGCCCTCGAAGCCGCCGGAAAGGACGCCCGATGACCCTCCGCGACGTATACATCGTCGACGCCGTACGCACCCCCGTCGGCAAGTACGGCGGCGCCCTGTCCGGGGTACGCCCCGACGACCTCGCCGCCCACGTGGTCCGCGCCCTCGTCGCCCGTACCCCCGACCTCGACCCGGCCCGCGTCGACGACGTGGTCCTCGGCAACGCCAACGGCGCGGGGGAGGAGAACCGGGACGTGGCCCGGATGGCCGTGCTGCTGGCCGGGCTGCCGGTCACGGTGCCCGGCAGCACCGTCAACCGGCTGTGCGGCTCGGGCATGGAGGCGGTCATCCAGGCGTACCGGGCGGTGGCGCTCGGCGACGCCTCCGTCGTGATCGCCGGCGGCGTCGAGTCGATGAGCCGCGCGCCGTGGGTGCTGCCCAAGCCGGAACGCGGCTTCCCCGCCGGCCACCAGGAGATGTACTCCACCACCCTCGGCTGGCGCATGGTCAACCCCGCCATGCCCGCCGAGTGGACCGTCTCCCTCGGCGAGGGCGCCGAACTCGTCGCCGACCGGCACGCCATCACCCGCGAGGCCCAGGACGCCTTCGCCCTCGCCAGCCACCACAAGGCCGCCCGCGCCTGGCGGGACGGCCGCTACGACGCCGAGGTCGTCCCCGTCGACGGCACCGGCCTCCAGCGCGACGAGACCATCCGCGACGACACCTCGCTGGAGGCGCTTGCCAAGCTCAAGCCGGTCTTCCGCAAGGACGGCACCGTCACCGCGGGCAACGCCTCGCCCCTCAACGACGGCGCCGCCGCGCTGCTCGTCACCGACGCGGAAGGGCTGCGCGCCACCGGCCGCGAACCGCTCGCCCGGATCAGCGCCTCGGCCGTCACCGGCATCGAACCCCATTACTTCGGCCTCGGCCCGGTGGAGGCGGTACGCCGCGCGCTCGCCAAGGCCGGCCGCGGCTTCGCCGACCTGACCACCTTCGAACTCAACGAGGCGTTCGCCGCGCAGGCGTTGGGGTGCCTGGCCGAATGGCCCGACCTCGACCCGGCCACGGTCAACCCGCGCGGCGGCGCCATCGCCATCGGCCACCCGCTCGGCGCCTCCGGTGCCCGCATCACCGGCGCCGTGGCCCACCAGCTCGCCGCCGCCGGATCCGGCACCGGCCTGGCCGCCCTGTGCATCGGCGTCGGCCAGGGCCTCGCCGTCGTCCTGGAACGGTAGGCGCACCGCCGGGGTGACGAACCACCGGGATACCGGACGTTTCCGCGGAGCCCTTGACGTCCCGCAATGGTCTAGGCCAAGTTGTTGGGGCGCCGGTCGGAGGGGAGCGGCGCACCCTGTCACCCGTGCCGGGCGGAGCCACCACCGCCTGCCCCGGCACGGGTTCCAGACCTGTCGGCCCGTCACCCCTGACCGGCCGGTGCGCGACGCGCGCCCGTACGGCGGCGCCCCCGGGAGGCGTGCTCCCGGGGGCGCCGTGCCCTGACGCGTACGTGCGACCGCCGACTACTTGTTGACGCACACGTTGCCGAAGGCCGGGTTGAGCAACCCGATCACGTCGATGGTGTCGCCGCAGAGGTTGATCGGGATGTTCACCGGCACCTGGATGGTGTTCCCCGAGAGCACCCCGGGGGAGCCGACCGCGGCGCCCTGCGCCTCCGCCCCGCTGTGGTCGAAGCGCCGGAACTCGCGGAAGTCGTGATGGTGGTGGTGATGGTATTCACGACCGCACCCGCGATCACCGTACCCTTCGTCCTCGTGGCCGCCCCAGCACTCTTCGTGACCACGGTCCTTGTCCCGGCCGTGGTCGTGGGCGGAGGCGACACCCGCGCCGGCGACCGCGACGGCACAGCCGGCGACGGCGACGGCAACGGAGGTGAGGATTCTCTTCATTCCCGGATCTCCTGTTGGTTCAGCTGAAGGGGTGGCGCCATCGTGTCCCCGGCCCCGCTTGGTCCGTCACGGCGACGCGCCTGATCATCCGATTGCCACACCGGCATTCACCCCTCCGGACGCCACCCGGTCCGCCCTGGCCGCACCTGTTACACATCCCCTCCGCGGGGCAGACGGCAGGGCAGGGGAAGAACGGCCTGGGCGCCGATGCCTGGAGGTGGTGAGGATGGACGGTCCCGGACTCTCCCCCGGCGAACAGCGGTCACTCCACGAGATCGAGGAGATGCTCCAGGAAGAGGCCCCCGGCCTGGACCGGCGGCTGCGGACACTGGACCCGGCCGGCCACCGCCCGGCGTGGCGGGCGGTCTGCCGAGGTGAGATCGCCGTGGCCCTCGGCACGGTGGCGCTGTCGCTGCTCATCGTCGGCGTGCGGCTCGCCTCCACCGCCGCCGTCTGGGCCTTCGCGGTGCTGTGGGTGCTCACCGTCGCGGTCACCTTCGGGGTGGTCTGCCGGTGGGCCGGCGAGCGCCGCGCCGGAACCGTCCGCCGCCCCCCGCCGCGCGGCAGGGGCCCCGCCTGACCGAACGCCCGACCTGTCCACCGACCCGAAGGAGCCGCGCCATGGGGCGCCAGGAAAACGACCGCGTCGAACGCGACCCGGACGACTCTGCCCTCGACGAGATCGTGAACGAACTGGAGGAGTACGGCCAACACCCGCTCAGCGGCCGTTGGAGCCGCCGCCGCGGCGGCGAGGCCGGAGAGGCGATCACCCCCAACCCCGCCGCCGAACCCGGCGGCGACCCCGACCCCCAACGCCACTCCGGCGAGGACCACCCCGACTCCCCCAGAACCGGCCGACCCCGGTGACCGCCCCATCCCCCCACCCCCCGGCCCGCACCGAGCGTCCCGGGGGAGTGCGGTGCGCTCCGCGCCGATCCGGGGGCGCGCTCCGCGCGGGGACGGTGGAGCGCGTGAGGGTTGCGCTCGGCGACGCGGCCGTGACCCGTGCCGGGGCTGTGCTCGGTGCCGAGGCCGTGTCCGGTGATGGGTCCGCGCTTGGCGCTGGGCCTGCGGCTGGCGCCGGAGCCGCGCTTCGTGCCGGGAGCGTGCCCTGTGCTGGGACCGGGCTCCGTGCTGGGGCCGTGTCCGGTGATGGGACCGCGCTTCGCGCTGGGACTACGGCCCGTGCCGGAGCCGTGCTCGGTGCCGGGGCCGTGTCCCGTGCTGGGGCCGTGTCCCGTGGCGGGACCGGGCTGCGCGCCGGGAGCGTGCTCCGTACCGCGGCCGGGCTGCGCGCTCCGGGCGTGCCTCGCGCCAGGGCGGTGCTCCGCGCCGCGACCGCGTCCCGTACCGGGGCCGCGCCCCGCGCCCAAGACGCGCTTCGCGCTCGGACTGCGGCTCGCGCCGCGAGCGCGTTCCGCATCCGAGCCGGGCTTCGCACCGGGGCCGTGCGTCATACCGCGACGGCGGTCCGCGTTCCGGGGGTGCCTCGTGCCTCGGGCCCGGGTGAGGATGGGTGACATGCGGTTCGTCGAGGTCGCTCGGACGTCCCGTGAGGTCGCGGCTACGAGTGCGCGCTCGCGGAAGATTTCGTTGTTGTCGGGTCTTTTCCGGGATGCGGAGCCGTCCGAGGCGCCGGTGGTGATCACGTATTTGGCCGGGCGGTTGCCGCAGCGGCGGATCGGGGTGGGCTGGAGCACGTTGTCGGAACCGGTGCCGGCGGCGGAGGAGCCGCGGCTCGCGGTGCTGGAGGTCCACCTGGCGTTGGGGCGGATCGCCTCGGTCGTCGGGCAGGGGGCCCAGCACGAGCGTCGGCGCCTGGTGCACGAGTTGCTGGCCGCGGCGACCGAGGAGGAGCAGCGGTTCCTCGTCGCGTTGATCGCCGGGGAGTTGCGGCAGGGCGCGCTCGACGCGCTCGCCGTCGAAGGGCTCGCCGCGGCCGTCGGGGTGGGGGCGGGCGATGTGCGGCGCGCGGTGATGCTGCGCGGTTCGCTCGGCGCGGTGGCCGAGGCGTTGCTGGCCCGGGGCGCCGAGGCGCTCACCGATTTCCGGCTGGAGGTCGGCCGCCCGGTGCTGCCGATGCTCGCGCACACCGCCCGGGACGTCGCCGAGGCCCTCGACCGGCTCGGCCCCTGCGCGGTGGAGGAGAAACTCGACGGCATCCGCGTCCAGGTGCACCGCGACGGGGACCTCGTACGCGTCTACACCCGTTCCCTGGACGAGATCACCGACCGGCTGCCGGAAGTGGTCGCCGAGGCCCGGGCGTTGCCGGGGCGGCAGGCCGTGCTCGACGGCGAGGTGATCGCGCTGGGCGAGGACGGGCGCCCCCGGGCGTTCCAGGAGACCGCCGGACGGGTCGGCTCCCGGCTCGACGTGGCCTCCGCCCAGGCCGCGCTCCCGGTCTTCCCGGTCTTCTTCGACCTGCTCTACGTCGACGGCCGCGACCTGCTGGAGCTGTCCACCGCCGATCGCCACGCCGAACTGGCCGCGCTGGTGCCGGTCCCGCTGCGGGTACGCCGCATCGTCGCCGAGGACCCGGGTTCCCCCGCGGACCGGGCCGCCGCCGAGGAGTTCACCGAGGCCACCCTGGCCCGCGGCCACGAGGGCGTGGTGCTCAAGGCGCTCGACGCCCCGTACAGCGCGGGCCGGCGCGGTGCCTCGTGGCTGAAGGTCAAGCCCGTGCACACCCTCGACCTGGTGGTGCTGGCCGCCGAGTGGGGACACGGACGGCGCACCGGCAAGCTGTCCAACCTCCACCTGGGCGCCCGCCGCCGCAACGGCACCTTCGCCATGCTCGGCAAGACGTTCAAGGGGCTCACCGACGCCATGCTGGAGTGGCAGACCGAGCGCCTGCAGGAGCTGACGGTGCACGACGAACGCTGGGGCGTCGTGGTCCGCCCCGAACTGGTGGTGGAGGTCGCCTTCGACGGCGTGCAGCGTTCCCCGCGCTACCCCGAGGGGGTCACCCTGCGGTTCGCCCGGGTGCTGCGCTACCGGGAGGACAAGACGCCCGACCAGGCCGACACCGTGGAGACCGTACTGGGGCTGCGCGCCCCGGCCGCGCCGGCCCCGTGAGCCCCGGCGCCCACCCCGCGACACCCGCCCCTACCACCGCATGGCGCAACGCCGCGCCACCGTCCTCCGGCGCCCCGGCGGGGGAGCGCGCGGTGCGCACAATGAAGCCATGACCTTCAGCCGCGGCGACGTGCCCGAGCATCTGACGATCAGGATCACGCAGGCGAGCGACCCGGTCTCGGCCGTCACCGAGGACGACGCGTGGCGGGCGCTCGACGCCTACCCCGAGGTCGTCGTGGTCGGCCCGGTCTTCGGGCTGGCCGAACTCCCCGCCCACCGCGACGGCTGCCGCCACTGGCGGGTGATCGCGGCGGGCGAACCCTCCGCGCGCTCCGCCCGCCGCCGGCTCCACGCCCATCTGCTGCGGCTGGCCGAGGACGCCGCGGCCCCGGCCGACCGCGCGGCCTACGCGGCGGCGGCCGAGCCACTGGCCGGCGGCGCGGCCGACGAGGTCGCCGCCGGCGCCCACCGCTTCCGGGTCATCCGGGCCGACGCCTACGCCCGTACCGGCCCCGACGGCCCCGAACCGCCGCGTCCCACCGACCCCGACGGGGCCCCGGCGGGCCAGGGCCACCGGGCGCCCGACCGCACCGCCGGCTTCGTCATCGACCCGGCCGCCGCCACCGGACCCAGCGGCGGGCTGCTCCGGCTGGAACTGCTGCCGCTGGTCCACCCGCCCGGCCGCGTCCACGAGGACGTACGCGCCGACGCAGACCGGGCGCTGGCCACCCACCCCGGTGGCGTCCTGCTGCCCACCGGCTTCTCGGTGGCCGAGGAGACCGGCGGTCGGTGGCGGACGCTGAGCTGCCCCGGCGCCGGTCCGCAGAGCGCCCGCGACCACCTCGCCCGCTACGTACGGGCGCTGCCCGGCGGCTCGGGCGGCGAGTACGAGGCTGCGGCGCGCCGGCTGGGCGCCGAACGCTGCGACGAGGTACGGGTGTGTGGCCGCCGCTTCCGCGTCGTCCGGGTGGAGCAACTCGTCCGCGTGGGCCCCGACGGACCCGAGCCACCCCGCCCCAGTGACGCGGGTTGACGCCGCGTCAACACCGTGGGTTTCGCGAATGCCCCCGCCCGTGGGGCAGGTCGGCGTGTGGTGCCGATGATCGGGCGAGCCGCCCTTATGGTGAACATTCGCGTGGTCCGGGATGGAACGCGAGGTACGTGCCGGGGGCCCGGAACCCGGCTGATCGGGAGGGTTGTCCGCGGTGAGTCCTTCGGTTCGTACGGCCCAGGGCGACTCCGGCAACCCGACCCCCCCGCCACCCCCGGATCCCCCCGCCACCCCCCACGACGAGCCCTCCCCACCCCCCGCCGCCGCCCCGGCCCCGCCGGACCCCGCGGGTGCCCAGGCCCCGGCCCCGGCTGTCTCGGGGTCGCCGGGGATCGTGGGTGCCTCCGACGGCGTGGCGTGCGCCCCGTCGCACCCCGCCCCGGGGACGCCGGGGACCGCAGGCGCCCCCGCAGCCGCTGACGGCCGTGCGGAACGACCGGCGTCCGGCTCGGCCGGTACGTCCCGCCCGCTCGGTTCCGTCAGTGCCGCGGCGGCCCCCGCCTCGGGGTCGCCGTTGACCGGTGCGTCCCGCCTGCCGGGGTGCGCCGACGACGCCGACGACTCGCCGGGGGCCGACGGTGGCGCTCGCACCGCGTCCGACGCCCGCGCGGACCGTCCGACCCCCGACGTGACCGGGACGTCGAGCCTGCCGGGTTCCGGTGGTTCCGGGGTCTCCGGCCCCGCGTCGGGTGTGTGTCCGGATCGCCCGGTCCCCGGTGTGACCGGTGCGTCCTATTTGCCGGGTTCCTCCTCGGTCGCTGCCGGCTCGCCGGGGACCGTGGGTGCTCCTAGCGCCACGCCGGACGGCCACGTAACGGGCGCGTCCGGCCCGCCGGGTTTCGGTGGCGCCGCTATGGGCTCCGGTCCGGGTGTCGCCGGGGCACCCGGGACCCCCGGGTCGGGCATGCGGCCGGACCACTCCGTGCCCGGTGTCACCGGTGTGTCCCGTCTGCCGGGTTCCGCCCCGGCCGCGCCTGGCTCGCCGGGGACTGGGGGGACCCCGGCTGGCGCCGGTCCGTCCCGCCCGCCGGCGACCGGCGCTGCCGCCTCCGGCCCGGTGCCGGGCAACCGCTCGGACCGCCCGGTCCCCGGTGCGACCGGTGCGACCCGTCCGTCCGGTTCCGCTCCGGCCGCTCCCGGCTCGCCGGGGAGCGCTGGTGCCCCCGGCACCGCGCCGCATGCCCACGCCACGGGTGCACCCCGTCCGCAGGGCGCCCGCCCGGACCACTCCGTCCCGGGCGTGACCGGTACGTCCCGTCCGCCGGCTTCCGGCCTCGCTTATGGGGTGGGGACCCTGCGAACGCAAACGCAAGCGCGAACACAAACACAAACCCGAGCGCAGGGCGGGCGGGTCCGGCGGCATCGGGCGCCTCGGCGAGCGCGGTTGCCGTTGCTGGTGCTGGCGTTGCTGGGGGTGGGGGCGCTGGGGACCAACGCGTTGCAGAGCAGTCCGGGGGGGACGGATTCCGTCGCGGCGCCGTCGGCCGCGGCGGCGCCCGGCGGCCCGGGCGGCTCCGCGGAGCGTCCGCTGCGCCAGCGCGCACCACTCTCCGACCCCAACCTGCGCCCCCGCCAACTGCCCGGCATCGGCCCCCGCACCAGCGCGCAGATCCCGGCGGACACCCGGCAGGCCCTGGTGGTGACCGGCGAGGGCGCCGGCTCCTGGCGCTCCAGCGCCACCCTGTGGCACCGCGGCGACGACGGCGTATGGCTCCAGGGCCCCACCTGGCCCGCCCACAACGCGCTGCGCGGCTGGACCGACGAACACCACGAGGGCGACCTGCACAGCCCCATCGGCGTCTTCACCCTCACCGCGGCCGGCGGCCTCGAACCCGACCCCGGCACCCGGCTGCCGTACGAGCAGTCCTCCGCGTTCCAGGCGGTCGGCGCCGGGTTCGAGGGCGAACCGCTCGCCGGTTCCTTCAACTACGTGATCGCCATCGACTACAACCGCGTCCCCGGCACCTCACCGCTCGACCCGCGCACCCCGATCGGCGCCGGACGCGGCTCCGGGATCTGGGTGCACGTCGACCACCAGGGGCCCACGCACGGCTGCGTCGCGCTCGCCGGCGAACACATGGTGCAACTGCTCAGGGCGCTCGACCCGGCCGACCACCCGGTGATCGTCATGGGCGACCGCGCGTCGCTCCAGCGGTGACCCCCGGCGCCGCCTGACCCGCACCACCGGGAAACGTGATCGGTAAACACCCCGACGCGCTTCCGGTTGCGCCGGATCGCGTGACCCTGGTCATAGGGCGCAGGTCACATACGAAGCCGCCTAGTACGCCTGATTCCGCGATAAACCCGGGAAACCGACAGGGTCGCCGGACGACCCGGGACGTCCTTTTCACGAAGGCCGGTAGTAGGTCACATCATTGCCAACCGCTTTTACCGGCCGTTAAACATTGGCCACCCCCGCAGGGCGCCGCCGCACTCGATGCGCGCGGCGCTTTCTCGACTCGGTTCGGGACTGCGGTCGAGTCACCGGAAGAGGACGGCCCACCATGCCCAGACATGCCCGAGCCCGTTGGACGCGTTCGCACAAGATATCGGCGGCCGGCGTCGTCGCGGTCGCCGGAGCGGCCTCGCTCGCCTTCGCCGTCGCGCCGGGCTCCGCCCAGCCGCGGCAGCAGGCCGCCACCGTGTCCACCGAGTCGATCGCCTGGGAGGCCCCCGCCACCGGCGCCCAGCTCCAGCACGACGGCGTCGCCCGCCAGTCCGACCAGGCCGGCCGCCGCGCCAGGGACGAGCAGCGGGCGCACCGCGCGGCCGAGGCCCGGCAGCGGGCCGCCGACGCGGCCAAGGCCGCCGAGGCCGCCAAGGCCCAGGCCGCCCAGCAGCAGGCGGCGGCAGCCGTCCAGCAGCGCGCCACCGCCCAGCCCGCCGTCACCCGATCCGCGCTGCGGGTCACCACGCTGGCCGCCCGCACCACGACGCCGGCCGCCGCCCCGGTCAAGGCCACCGTCTACCCCGACAACCTCGACGGCTGGATCCGCCAGTCCCTCGCGGTCATGGCGCAGCGCGGAATTCCCGGCAGCTACAACGGGATCAAGCGCAACGTCATGCGGGAATCCAGCGGGAATCCGCACGCGATCAACCTGACCGACTCCAACGCGGCCAAGGGAATTCCCTCCAAGGGCCTGCTCCAGGTGATCCAGCCGACGTTCACCGCGTACCACGTCACGGGCACCTCGTGGGACATCTACGACCCGGTGGCCAACATCACCGCCGCGTGCAATTACGCCGCCCACCGTTACGGCTCGATCGACAACGTCAATTCGGCGTACTGACCGGATAATTCACCACCGGTATCTTTCCGCGCAGGGCGCCGGCCGCCCCGTCCACCCGACGGGGCGGCCGGCGCCCTGTGGCGCATCAACTCCCTTGGAATCAGGGCGGGTTGGGCCGGGCGGACCGGTGAAGGGGGCGAGTGGTTCACACCTATAGTGCCGCCATGGGGAACGACACGGCGCCCGTGGACACCGGGGACCGGTCGGCGGGCGGCGTGCAGTCCGTCGACCGGGCCATCAGCGTGCTGGAGATCCTCGCCCGCCGCGGTGAGGCCGGGGTCAGCGAGGTCGCGGGGGAGCTGGCGGTGCACAAGTCGACCGCGTTCCGGCTGCTCGGCGCGTTGGAGAGCCGTGGTCTGGTGGAACAGGCGGGGGAACGCGGCAAGTACCGCCTCGGGTTCGGCCTGGTGCGGCTGGCCGGTGCCGTCACCGCCCGGCTCGACATCGCCCAGCAGAGCCGCCCGGTCTGCGAACGCCTCGCCGGACAACTCGGCGAGACCGTCAACCTCGTGGTGCTCCGTTCCCACCATGTGATCAACCTCTACGAGGTGCGCGGCCCCGGCACCGTGGCCGCGCACAACTGGGTGGGCCGGCTCACCCCGCCGCACGCCACGGCCGCCGGCAAGGTGCTCCTCGCCCAGCTCACCGCCGACCACCGGGCCCGGCTGCTCGCCGCCGCCGGACCGCGCCGGCTCACCCCGCACACCGCCACCGCCCCGGCGGCGCTCGAACGCGAACTCTCCCTCGTCCGCACCCGCGGCTACGCCGTCACCCGCGACGAACTCGAACCCGGGCTCAACGCCCTGGCCGCGCCGATCCGTTCCCGGGACGGAGAGGTGGTCGCCGCGCTCAGCGCCTCCGGACCCGGCTACCGGTTCACCGAGGAACGCATGCACCTGCTGGCACCGCTGCTGGTCGACGGCGCCGACGAGATCGGCCACCGGCTCGGCCACCCCGGCTGAGCCGCGGACTACGCGCCGCTTCCGGCCGGTTCCGGGGTCCGCGCCGCCGGGTCAGCCGTCAGCTCCGCGCAGAACCGGGTGAACGACCGCGCCCGGTCCATCGCCAGCACCGCGACCGGCCGCTCGCCCCGCCGGTAGACGGCGACGAAACTGCGGCTGCCGGTGTCGCCCTCCACCACCGACACCCCGTCCGCCCCGGCCACGTCCCCGGCGAACCGGATCCGCACCCCGTACTGGTCGGACCAGAAGTACGGCGGCCTGCGCGGCGGAGGCGGGCCGGACGGCAGCAACGCGGCCACCGCCACCGCGGAACGCTCCCGGGCGCACGACCAGTACTCGTCCCGCCGCCGACGGCCGGTCGCCGGGTCGTACCAGGCGGCGCAGTCGCCCACCGCCACCACGTCGGGCACGCTGGTGCGCCCGGCGGCGTCACAGCAGACACCGCCGCGCAGCGCCACCCCGGAACCGGCCAGCCACTGCACACAGGGGCGGGCGCCGATCCCCACCACCACGGTGTCGGCGGGCAGCAGCCGGCCGTCGTCGAGCACCACCGCCTCCACCCGGGAGGCGCCGCGCACCGCCCGCACCCCCGCCCCGCACAACAGCCGTACCCCGTGGTCGGCGTGGAGGGCGGCCACCACCGAACCCATCCGCGGACCCAGCGGCCCGGCCAGCGGGGCGGGTGCCGCCTCCACCACGGTCACCGTCAGCCCCAGCGCCCGGGCGGTGGCGGCGACCTCCAGCCCGATCAGCCCGCCACCGATCACCACCAGCCGGCCGCCGCGCCGCATCGCCTGACGCAACGTCACCGCGTCGTCCAGGGTACGCAGCACATGCACCCCGGCCAGCGGTTCCGGGCTGGGCAGGGTACGGGGTTCGGCCCCGGTGGCGATCACCACCTTGTCGGCCCGGATGCGGCGGCCGTCGGCCAGGCGCACCGCCCGGTCGCGGCGGTCGAGGCCGACGGCGGCGGTGCCCAGCAGCCACTCGGCCGCCAACTCCTCACCGTCGGCCTCCAACGCGAGCCCGGCCGCCTCGGTGGTGCCGGCCAGGAACCCCTTGGACAGCGGCGAGCGGTCGTACGGACGGTGCGGCTCGGCGCCGATCACCACCAGCCGCCCGTCGTACCCACGCCGGCGCAGGCTGCGCGCGGCCGACAGCCCGGCCAGCGACGCACCCACCACGGCCACGCATCTCACGCCGCACCACCGGGAACCACAACACCGCGCGGACGGACCGCGAGGCGGCACACGGGAATCATCATGACACCTCGATGTGTATGACGAATTCGTCTTGCGCAACGTATTGCGCAGTGCGCGACAGGTCCCGGCCAGTGTTGTGGCGGCCCCGAAGCGGTGTCAAGGCGCCCAAGTCGGGCGGCCGGCCGTCAAGTCGGTATCGGGCCGCCCGGCGCCGCCACCGTCACAACACCACCACCGACCGCAGCACGTCGCCGTCGCGCATGGTGGCGAAGGCCCGCTCCACGTCGTCCAGGGCGATGGTCTCCGAGACGAAGGCGTCGAGGTCGAACCGGCCCTGGAGGTACAGATCGGTGATCATCGGGAAGTCACGCGAGGGCAGGCAGTCGCCGTACCAGCTGGACTTGACGGCACCGCCACGGGAGAAGACATCGATCAGCGGCAGTTCCAGCGTCATATCCGGGGTGGGTACCCCCACCAGCACCGCGGTGCCGGCCAGGTCGCGGGCGTAGAACGCCTGCCGGAAGGTCTCCGGCCGGCCGACCGCGTCCACCGTCACGTCGGCGCCGAAGCCGCCGGTCAGCTCGCGTACCCGGGCCACCACGTCCTCACGGTTGGCGTCCACGGTGTGGGTGGCGCCCATCCGCGCGGCCCGTTCCAGCTTGCGGGGGTCCACGTCGACGGCGATCACCGTGGTGGCCCCGGCCAGCCGCGCCCCGGCGATCGCCGCGGTGCCGACCCCGCCGCAGCCGATCACCGCCACCGAGTCGCCACGGCCGACGCCCCCGGTGTTCACCGCGGCGCCGAACCCGGCCATCACCCCGCAGCCGAGGAGTCCGGCGGCGGTGGCCGGGGCCGCCGGGTCCACCGGGGTGCACTGCCCGGCGGCCACCAGGGTCAGCTCAGCGAAGGCACCGATGCCCAGCGCCGGGGTGAGCGGGGTGCCGTCGGTCAGCGTCATCTTCTGCGTGGCGTTGTGGGTGGCGAAGCAGTACCACGGCTCACCCTTGCGGCAGGCGCGGCAACTTCCGCATACCGCACGCCAGTTGAGGATGACGAAGTCGCCGGGGGAGACCTCGGTGACGCCCGCCCCGACCGCCTCCACCCGGCCCGCCGCCTCGTGTCCGAGCAGGAACGGGAAGTCGTCGGTGATACCGCCCTCCCGGTAGTGCAGGTCGGTGTGGCACACCCCGCACGCCTCCACCCGGACCAGCGCCTCGCCCGGTCCGGGATCGGGGACCACGATCGTCTCGACGGTGACCGGTGCGGACTTCTCCAGGGCGACGACGGCACGGACCTGATGACTCATGGACGCTCCTTGGGACCGATGGGCGTGACGGGACGTCACGGGTGGATCAACGCGAAAACAGTACGCAACGTGCGCCCCGCCGCCGAGACCGCGCACCGCGCCGCGGCGTCGGCGAGGGGCGCCCCGCGATACCCGCCCGGGGCATAACGTCGTGGTGTCACACCTCTCGCACCGGGGAAGGCGGCCGGCATGTCCGCGATCGTGCACGCACTGTCCATCACCGGGTCGATGGCCTGGGAGATCGCCTGGGCGCTCGTCCTCGGCTTCGCCCTCTCCGCGGTCGTGCAGGCGGTGGTGCGCAAGGGCACCGTCGTACGGCTGCTGGGCGACGCCCGGCCTCGCACGCTGGCGCTCGCCTCGCTGCTCGGCGCCGCCTCCTCGTCGTGCTCCTACGCGGCGGTGGCGCTGGCCCGTTCGCTCTTCCGCAAGGGGGCCGACTTCACCGCGGCGATGGCCTTCGAGATCGCCTCCACCAATCTGGTGGTGGAACTCGGCGTCATCCTGGCGCTGCTGATGGGGTGGCAGTTCACGCTGGCCGAGTTCACCGGTGGACCGGTGATGATCGCGGTGCTGGCGGTGGTCTTCCGGCTGCTGCTGCGGCCCGGGCTGCTGCGTGCGGCGCGGGAGCAGGCCGAGCGCGGGGTGGCCGGGTCGATGGAGGGCCACGCGGCGATGGACATGTCGGTGCGGCGGGAGGGCTCCTTCGCCCGGCGGCTGTTCTCCGGCGAGGGGTTCACCTCGGTGGCCCATGTCTTCGTCATGGAATGGGCGGCGATCCTCAAGGACCTGGTCCTCGGGCTGCTGGTGGCCGGCGCGATCGCCGCCTGGGTGCCCGACGCGTTCTGGCGTGCCTTCTTCTTCGACGGGCATCCGCTGGCCGCCAAGGTCTGGGGCCCGCTGATCGGGCCGGTGGTCGCGGTGGTCTCCTTCGTCTGCTCGATCGGCAACGTGCCGCTGGCCGTCGTGCTGTGGCGGGGCGGCATCAGCTTCGGCGGCGTGGTCGCCTTCATCTTCGCCGACCTGCTCATCGTGCCCATCCTCACCATCTACCGGAAGTACTACGGCGCCCGGATGGCCGCGTTCCTGCTCGCCTCCTTCTACGCCGCCGCCGTGGCCGCCGGGTACGTGGTCGAGGTGGTCTTCGGCGCCGCGGGCCTCGTCCCCGGCCGGACCGGCGCGGCCGTGCCCGTGTCGGGCGTGCGGTGGAACTACACCACCTGGCTGAACATCGCGTTCCTGCTGGTCGCCGCCGCCCTGGTGGTCCGGTTCCTGCGTACCGGCGGCCCGGCGATGCTGCGGATGATGGGCGGCGCCCCGACGGACCACGAGGGCACCGGCCACCACACCGGATGACCGCGCGTCACGCGTTGAAACAGTGCGATTACGGGTAGCCACCCCTGCGTACCGTCATGACCGACCGAGGACCCGAGGAGCGCTTCCGTGAAGTTCGGTATCTCGACCTTCGTCACCGACCAGGGCATCGGCCCCATCGAGCTGGGGCGGGCGCTGGAGGAGCGCGAGTTCGACTCGCTCTTCATCGCCGAGCACACCCACATCCCCGTCGAGCGCCGGTCGCCCTACCCGGGTGGCGGCGAACTGCCGGACATCTACTACCGCACCCTCGACCCGTTCGTCACCCTAGCCGCGGTCGCCGCGGTCACCGAACGGCTGCTGCTGGGCACCGGGATCGCCCTGGTGGCCCAGCGGGACCCGATCGTCACGGCAAAGGAGGTCGCCTCGCTCGACCTGATCTCCGGCGGCCGGGCAGTCTTCGGCATCGGCGTCGGCTGGAACCGCGAGGAGATGGCCAACCACGGCACCGACCCGGCCACCCGCGGTCGGCTGGTCGACGAACGGCTGCGTGCCATCAAGGAGTTGTGGACCGCCGAGAAGGCCGAGTTCCACGGCGAGTTCGTCGACTTCGACCCCGTCTACCTGTGGCCCAAGCCGGTACGGCGGCCCCATCCGCCGATCTACGTCGGCGGCGGCGAGGGGGCCTTCCACCGCGTCGCCGAACTCGGCGACGCCTGGCTCGCCAACAGCCTGCCACCGGACCAACTCTCCCAGCGCATCGACCGGTTGCGGCAACGCGCCGACCGCGACGTGCCGGTGACCGTCTACGCCATCCCCGACGACCCGACGACCGTCGAGGGGTACCTGCGCCTCGGCGTCGAACGGGTCCTGTTCTACCTGCCCACCGAACCCGAGGGGCCGACCATGGCCCGGCTCGACCAACTGGCGCGGACCGCCGCCCGCTTCCGGTGAACCGGTGCCCTCACTGACACCACATCAGGCCCGGGAGGCGTTCACCGCCTCCCGGGTCGCCCGGCTGGCCACCGCCGACCCGGCGGGCCGGCCCCATCTCGTACCCGTGGTCTTCGCGGTCACCGGCGACACCGTCGTCCTCGCCGTCGACCACAAACCCAAACGCTCCATCCGCCTCAAACGCCTCGCCAACATCACCGCCAACCCCGCCGTCTGCCTGCTCGCCGACGGCTACCACGAGGAATGGGACCGACTGTGGTGGGCCCGCGCCGACGGCGACGCCCGCGTACTGCTCCCCGCCGCCGAATGCGCACGCTCCGGCCACCACGTGGCGCTGCTGACCGCCAAGTACCGCGACCAGTACGCGAATCGGGCGCCGGCCGGGCCGGTGGTGGAGGTGACGGTGCGCCGGTGGAGCGGCTGGCGGGCGACGTGAACACAGACCTGGGACTCCAGCAGCGGTTCGTGTCCTGAGCTGGCAGTTGTCCTTGTCCTGGTATGGCGGGGATGACTGAAGTCGCCCGCTGAGCAGGCGAGTTGGAGTCGATGTTCGCGCGGGTGGCGGGCCGGTTCGCTCGGGCGGATCTGCGGTGGCGGATGCGGGACTGAGTCCGGGGCCTGTTGGGGCAGGCGGTACGCAAGAACGGCCGGCAGCTCGCGGAGCGGGCGGGGCATCGAACCCCGGACGGCTTTCAGCGGCTGCTGCACAGCGGTGTCTGGGACGCGGACGCCCTGCGTGACGACGTCCGTGACTATGCGGCTGAACGGCTTGTACCGGGCGGTGTGCTGATCATCGACGACACCGGGTTCATCAAGAAGGGCACGCTCGGCCTGCCGCCCGGTACGCGAGGGACGCACCGGCGTCCGCTTCCGGCCGTTGTGCCGAGGTGGCCGGACAGCGTACTCGCAGCAGAGCGCCTCGCGGCGGGCGCTGCCGGTTCCGGCTGCGTCCGCCGCGAGGTTTGGTGTCTCAGTGGGTCCAGCCTCCCCAGGCGTCGGGGCTGCACGAGGCCCAGGCGAGGGGCGGGGCCCAGGTGACGTACAGGTAGGCCCAGTATCCGCAGGCGTCGTTGACCAGGTAGGAGATCGCGTCGGTGCTGCCGTTGATCGCGTCACCGATGACGCCGGCCATGGTGTTCCACGGTGGCGGCAGGTAGTTGCTGACGATGGTCGCCAGGCCGCCGGTGGTGATCACGCCTGCGGCCAGCCAGTTGCGCAGGCACGGGTTGAGGCCGAGGCGTAGGCCCTGGGGGATGAAGGCGTTCATCAGCAGGGCCGGCGCGATCTCGGCGCGGCAGTGCCTGGGTGCGTTGGCCGGGGCGGGCACCTCGATGGTGGCCAGGGTGTTGACCGTTGTCGGCGTGGCCGGTGACGCGGTGCCGGCGCTGCCCTGTTCCGCGGCCGTGGCGGAGGTGTCGCCGGGGGCGGCGTTGCGGGTGTAGGCGACGGTGCGGACCGCGGTCCGGTGCTGGGGGGCGGCCACGGTCAAGGCGCCGGTGGTACGCAAGGTCACGGCGGTGACGGCGAGGGCGAGGGTGATCGCCACAGCGGTCACCGTCCGCCAGGACAACCGCCGCAGCCACCTGATCGGTTTCGACACAGCAGGACTCCTTCTTCCCGGAGAGCCGGCAGGAAGCCCGGCCGCCCGAACGGGGCCCGCGGACCCGGGGACGGGCGTGCACAGGCACTCCCGCACCGGGCCGGCGCCGGCCCGGTGCGGGCAGTACCTCAGTGATAGGAGCCAGGCGGTTGTCCATCCAGAGCTGAACGTTCACCACCGTTGTTCACCGAGCGGCCGACCTCGGTGAACAACGGTGCTTGGGGGCCGAACCCGCTGCTCGCGCACCGCCCCGCACGGACGGTCCGCCAGGCCGACATCCCCGCGCGCCGAGGTGATCCCGATGGACTTGGTTCGTGCCCTGGGCAGCGGAAGCGGACCGACACCAGCGCGGGGACAGCCAGGGGACGCCAAGGAGCGCAAGCCCCGCCGACTCACGCCCGCCCGGCCGGTCCCGGGTACGGTGCGGTGGCCGCTGCCCGTCCCGGCGCAGCAGTCCCCGGACTTCCCACGGACCCCGGTCCTCCCTGCGGACGGCACCCGCGGCCTGGACCGCGGGCCATGGTCCGGCCTACTCCAGGTTGTCGCCGGTCAGCGTGTCCCCGGCGACGGGCGCGTGAACGGCGGCGCGCAGCGCGCCGATGGACGGGTCGCTGACCGAGACGAACAGCCGGTACGGCGGTTGCCCGATGAGGGTGTTGTGGGCATCGACCGGTCCGGAGAGCCCCTCCACGACGTGACCGGCGTCGGTGCCGGGGCACACGGCCGCCAGCGGCAGGTTCAGGTCGGCGGTCACCTTGCCTCTGGAACGGACGTCCAGCCGGTGGTCGGGGCCCGTGGTCGCGCCGTGCAGGGTCACCGGGAGCCCGTGCGCACCGGCGACCAGCCCGTGCGGGCCCTCGATCTCCACGGCCACCCCCTGCGCCCCGATCGGCTGCGCCAGACTGAGCGCCCGTGACGGGCCGGGGCTCAGCCCGAACGAGATCGAGAACGTCCACTGGTGCCGGTACGGTCCGCTCTCGCCCAGGGGGTCGTCCCCGCCCCCGTACGACAGCAGTGCCAACTGCGGACCTGGCACCTGACGACCGCTCAACGCGGCGGCCGCCGCGGCGTGCGCGCCGGGCGGAACCGGGAAGAAGTGGTACCCCTTGGCCCCGCAGTGGTTCCCGTCCGACATGCCACCGCCCGGCAACGGCACACCGCGCAGCACACCCGTGCCCATCGGCCCCGGGGCGAGCCTGTCCGGCCCGCCCCACGCTCCCAACGGCGCCTGCGCCCGGCTCCCCCACGGCCACGACAACACGAGCAGGACGCCGGCCACGGCGACCACGATCCACGGCACAGCTCTGCCTACCCGCCGATTCATCCCGCCCCTCCTGCGCCCCACAGCCGCCGCGCAGGCTATCGGACGGGAGCGCGCGTGCCTGCGGGGAGGGGGCATCAGGCCGGGGGGAGGACCTTCGCCTACGAGCGCTCACTGCGGCCGACCGCGCGGCCCACGTGCCGAACGTGCCCGGAACAACCCCGAGATATCAGTAAGACACGTTCGCTGAACCCTACGTACCAGAACGTGTCTTACGCCTCCTGGCCACCCCGGACAACGACGGTGCGCAGCGCAGCCCGATGCTGAAGACGGGCACCGGGCTGCACGACGCCGGCGTCGCGAAGGCGTGGTCCTGCCCGCGCCGGATGGGGCCCGGGCAGGGCCGCCCCTGGGCCTCGATCAAGTGCGCGCGGGGGTCTCAGCCGGCGGACGTCGTGGGGTCAGGCGTCCAGGTGACGCCCGGTGGATGCCCAGACCGATGAAGCCGACCCAGACCAGAGTGATCAGGCCGACGAGGGCATCAGCACCCCACCCGTTGATGGCGTAGAAGTGGGTGGCGTCCATGCCGAAGTAGAGCGACGGGATGGCCAGCAGGTTGATGACTCCGACGACGATGGCACCGCGCAGGGTCCACCGTGGCACCATCGGTGACGCGGCTGTCCCGCGATGCTGCGCGGCACGGGCGAACCCGAGGAAGAACATCGCGATCCACAGGTGTGCGATCGGACCATGGGCCAACGCCATGGCGGCCGCCAAAGGGCCGTCCGTGGTCGGGTCCATCCCCCGGTCCGGGAAGGCCAGGGGAGTACCGGCTTCGAGCGAGGCGGCGAAGAGGATCACCGCGACGTAGGTGAGCAGCGACACGATGGTGAGCTGGCCGACGATGGCGCGCCGACCCGTGTCGTCCCTGGGAAGCAGGCGTGCCAGAGCCACCCCGAACGCCGTCAGCACAGCCATGATCACCAGCGTCAGCAGGCTACGCGTCAGGACGTTCCACTGCGGGGGTGGTCCCGAGTAGACGAAGTACAAGGCCACCATCGGCACCGAGAGGGCACCCACTGCCATGCCCGTCCGGCCGGCGAACGTGGTGGTGGGCAGGTCCGATGCGCCGGCTGCGGGACGAGACGAGGCAGACAGGTTCTGCGTGGTCGATGGCGTGGTCACAATGTCTCCCGGGTGACGTCGTGAGTACGGAGGTTGCCGGTCCGGAGACTGTGCGATGAACCGGCGCGTGGCCACTGGTCGCGGACGTGGTCCACGGACAGCAGCGCAGCGTTGACGAGGAGGGCGCTGCCGGGCGTCCACAGCCACCACGGACCGTCGAGACGAGTGCGGAAGATGCCCATCAGCAGCCAGACGATGATCTGCACGGCGGTCGCGAAGGCGGCCATCGTGGTGACCGCGAAGCGGATCCGGGTCGTGGAGCGCTGATCGGTCGGGTCCAGCCCGAGCAGCGTCATCAGGTATCGGCGAGGACCTGTGGTGTTCATGTCCTCAACCATGTCGGCCGGCCAACGCGCCGGACGTCTGCCGATCGGGACCGATCGAGTCCACGAACGGCCGACAGCTTCTACGACTTTCGTTGACTGCTTCGCCGGGTCCGGCGGTCTAGGGTGGCCCGGTGACGTCTCCTCCCCTCGCAGTCGCCGGCGGCCGCAACGACGAGATACCGGTGCGTCGAGGGCCGTGGATCGAGCGCGGCCGGTCGGCGTTGCTTGTTCTCTCCTCGTTCGCCGGTGGACTCGCCATGCTGTTCCTGGTCCTCGAGCAACGCCCGGGAGGAGGGTGGCGCGTCCTCGACATCTGCGTGGGCGCCGTCGCGAGTCTCGTGCTGCTGCTCCGTTACCGTGCTCCGGTCGTGATCGGTCTGCTGCTGGCGGTCGCTGGGGCGTTCTGCGCAACCGCCGGTGTAGCCAACTACGTGGCGCTGTTCGCCGTGGCACGCAGCAGGCGTATCGAGCAGGCGTTCGTCGTAGCGCTGGCCGATATCGCCGGCGCCCTGGTCTTCTGGCTGCTGTATCCGGCCAACTCCGCGCTGAGCCTCACGGTGGTGGTCAACACCGCGATCGCACTCGCCGTCGTGGCCTGGGGCGCGCTGCGGCAGAAGCAGCAGGACCTGGTCGCGGTCTACCGGGACAGAGCAGCCCGTATCGAGCGCGAGCGAGAGCAGCGCGCGGAACAGATCCAGATGGCCGAGCGCGCCAGAATCGCCCGGGACATGCACGACTCGGTCGCGCACTACATCTCGCTGATCGCGCTCTACGCCGGCGGGCTCGCGGTCGCCGGGGACAACGCCAAGAACGTCGGCACAACAGCCGCGACGATCCGCACGACCGCGATCAGCGCACTCGACGAGCTGCGCACTGTGATCGGCATGCTGCGCGACGGCATCGTCGTGACACCGCAAAGCTCCGAGCACGGGCACACCGTCGCGGGATTGATCGACGAAGCCAGACAAGCCGGTCAGTTGATCGTCGCGCGCCTTGATCCGCCCGACAACAGCGGCAACACCGGCAGCACGGCCCCGTTGCGGGAACCTCCGAACGCCGAGCACATCTACCGCGTCGTGCAAGAGGGGCTGACCAACGCGCGCAAGCACGCCCCTGGCGCACTGGTAACGGTGAACGTTCGCCGCGAGGGCGGTGATGCCCTCATCACGATCACCAACCCGATCGAAGAAACCGAGTCGGCGTTGCCCGGAACCGGCGCCGGGCTGAGCGGTCTCGTCGAACGGATCGCCACCGTGGGAGGGGTCGTTGAACACGAGGTCGTCGACCGCGGTGAGAACACCCACGAGTTCCGACTGTCCGCGCGAGTGCCCCTGCGATGACCAGCTCTCCACCTCCCAGCAGCACCCCCGGCGGCGCACCCACGTCGGTGCTCGTCGTCGACGACGACGCGATGGTCCGCGCCGGGTTGTCGATGGTCCTGTCGGTGGACCCCACCATCACTGTCGTCGCCGAGGCACCCGGCGGAGCCGAGGCCGTCATCGCGGCGACGCGGCACCGCCCCGATGTCGTGCTGATGGACCTGCAGATGCCGGAGATGAACGGTGTCGAGGCCACCCGCCGTGTCCGTGCGGCGGTGCCGTCGGTCGCGGTTTTGATGCTGACCACCTTCCACCTGGACACACACGTCCTCGACGCATTGCGGGCCGGCGCGAGCGGATATCTACTCAAAGATGTCGCGCCGCAAGAGCTCTGCCACGCGATTCATCTCGCCGCCTCTGGGGAATCCGCGTTCTCAGCAACGATCACCCGCCAACTCGTGGCACGCCACACGCGCACAGCCAACGACTCCGCCACCGCCAAAGCCCGGCAGACATTGGCGGCGCTCACCGATCGAGAACGCGCCGTCGCCGAGGCTGTCGCCGAAGGTGCCTCCAACGCGACAATCGCGAAGGCACTCTTCATGAGCGAAGGCACAGTCAAGACGCACATCTCCCGCGCCCTCACGAAGACCGGCTTGGACAACCGGGTCCAGCTGGCACTCATGGTCTTCCAGGCACAGCAGAACTCCTGGTAGTGCTTCGTTACGCCGGGTGATCTGCGCTGGTGCTGGGCGGTTTCGGTCACTGCGGATTGTGCCGGGAGTGGGACGCGCCGTGCGCTTCCTCGTTCGCGCTGTTGGCAGGCCGAGCCCTGAGGGGTCACGGGTTGCTGAGGAGGTCGGCGATGGAGTTCAGCCGCTCGGCGAGGGCCAGGATCTGGGTGAGGGGCCGGCGGCCGAAGCGCCAGCCGATGAGGCGGTTGTTGTCGGTACGCCAGCCGAAGGCAGGGGTGCGCATCAGGGACCGGAGCTGGAGGGTGTACACCGCGTCGGCGAAGGCGGGGTCGGTGCTGCACCGGTGTATGCGGTCGTTCGGGCCCTGCAGAGGCAGGACTGTTACGGTGCCCGCCGGGCACGGCAGGGCGGGCCGGGACCAGTTCTTGGTGAAGTAGGCGAGTCCGCTGTGGGTGAATGCCGTGGCGGGCAGAACCAGGTCCAGTTCCAGTACTGCCACGCCGAACACGCGGGCATGCTCCCCGGATGGCGCACCTCCGGTACGGACCCAGGCACCGAGGTGGAAGAGGCTGACGGGTCGGCCGCTGGCGAGACGGCCCCGGGCGAGGTTGCGTATGAAGTTGCCCCTCGGCCCGAGGCTGAACGGGTAGCCGCCCCGGTCGAACTCCGCGAGGTAGTCCCGTGCTTTGCGCTGAAAGGTCCAGGCGGGATCGTCGCGGAACTGTCTGATGCTTTTGCGGACTTCGAACATCTCGGGGCTTCTCCTGCTATGGGGGTCAGTTCTCGAGTTCGGACTCGATGGCGTTGCCCGCCGCGTAGAGGGCTCCGTCGATCCCGATCTCCTTGCCGGCGTGGAACGTCGGGGTGGGGGCGTCGGCGCGGTGCCTGCCCTCGCCGGGTTCGTAGAGCCTCTCCCCGCTCTCGTTCGCCAGGCCGGCGGCGCCGCCGGTCAGGAAGCTGGTCGCCATGTCCTTGGGGATGTCGGAGGCCTGCTTGCCGCCCTGGCCGGTGAGGACATCGAGGCCGGTCGCGGCGCCCTGCCCGGCGGCGCTGGTGGTCGCGCCGACGGTGGCGTTGCCCAGCCAGCCCTCACCGCTGAGCACCGACACGATCTTCGAGCCGGGCCCCCACGCCTCGTCCGCCGCGTGCGCGCCGGTGTCGACCGACCAGTCGGCAACTTTGCCTCCCACCGCGGCGAGACCGGACTGCCCGGCGGTTCCGGCCACCCCGGCGACGGCGGCGTCCTGCAGATCCTGCCCCCAGGTTACCTTCTGCCCGGTCGTCAACTGCCCGCCGACGTTGCCGATGAAGTTGGCATCAAGATTCTTGCCGAAGGTGAAAGCGAACTTGAGCAGTCTGCTGCCTTCCATCGCGTCCTTGACCCTTTCCATGACCTCCGCGACCTTGATCAGCAGCTGGCCGAGCCGGGCCACCTCACCGGCCGCCTCGGCAACCTCGGCCTCGGCGGCACCGGCTGCGACGGCGTCGGAGAAACCAGCCGTCAGCACCGACAGGCCGATGCCGATGAGCGCGGTAGTGGCGACCTCCTCCACGACGTGGTGCACCGCGGCGTTCGCCTTGGCGATGGCCTCAGCCGCGGAGTCCAGCTGCCCGGCGACCGTCTCGAAATGCGGCAGCACCTCCTCGACCTGCCTGCGGGTGTGCGACCAGTGGGAGTCGAAGGCATCAGCGGCCTCCCCGGTCCAGGCCGCCCGCATCCGGGCGACCTCCGCGTCCTGCGCTTCGACGATGCCCTTCAGATCCCGGGCCATCTCCCGCCACGCCTGTGCACAGGCGCGCAGCACCGACGGGTCACCGCCGGGGTTGAACAGGTTCCAGCTCTTTTGGATGGGAGGCTGCTCCGGAGGCGTCGACACGATCAGGCACCCCCCCGAGCCGCTGGGCGTTGGCCTGGTCGACGGCCTGGTAGTCGGTCACGGTCTGCCGCAGGCCGGTGGCGTACTGGTCGAGCGCGTGAACCAGGCTGCGCAGCGCGGTGACGGTGGACTGAGTCATCCGCACGTACGCGGCGAGGGCGTCGGTGGACTGCGACATCACCCCGAAGGCATCGTCGACGTTCTCCGCCCCGGACGCGAACGCCTGAACCTTCCCACCCAACTGCCGGCCGGAACTGCTGAAGTCGTCTGCGAGGGCAGTGACCCGCCCCGGCTCTATGAAGAAATGTTCCGACGATGCCGCCACGGACTCCCCCAAGGACACACTGCGATCCCGAAAACGCCGACCAGAAGATCCTACGCATCCGGATCCGGGCAGCCTCACGCCCGGCGCAACGCGGACTTCGCTACAGGAGAGCGCGCAGCCGGTGGGCTCCGTCGGACCTCCCCGCAGACCGGCGTTCCGGGCACGACGGCGACCGAGACATCGAGGACGGCACGGGTGAGATCACCGTGGATCCCGGCACACCGACGGTACCGTGCCGCCGCGGAGGCGCTGGAGTGGGCCCGGCGGCCTTGCCACGAGGGCGCTGTGCGGCGTCGAGACGGGCTGTGGAGGCGTTCGCGGCGGGCACCTGCCGCCAGTGGGAAGCCACTGTAGGGGAACGAGCAGCGCGGTCGAGCAATGCGCGGTTCGAGGCACTGCTGCCGAGCGGCTATCGCCGTCTGGCTGTCAGGTCTCGTCCGGGGCGATGGTGCCCAGGAAACGGCCAAGTCCTCGGTGGCTGACCGGCGTCGGGGGCTCGGGGCGAGCAGCGGGAAGCCGAGCGGGCGGGAAGGCTGTCAGGAGCGGCCCTTCGATGGCCTGTGACGTCAGCCGGTGGCGGGTGTGCACGCTGATCGAGTCGAGCACGGCAACAAGGCGGAGACCGTCGGGTCCTGCTGCCAAGCGGCGCTCGACATCCTCCCTGAAAGGGCTCACGTCGGCGGAAGGAGGCGTCGTGGTCGGGTTTCCCGGTTCGAAGGCATCGGCCTGTCGGCCATCGCGCCAGTGATGGAAGTAGTTCGGGCTGCCATACAGAACGCAGAGTGTTTCGCCGTGGCGGGAAAGGGCGCGAAGGACGTCGTCCTCGATGCCTCGGGTGCCGAAGGTCTCGAAGCAGAACGTCCAGTGGCCCAGGCTCCCGAGCCGCAGTACGGAGCCGTCATGGCCGTCGGGCGGGACGGCTTCCCCCTCGGTGAGCAGCTGGGCCTCGGCCAGGTCGGCGCCGTAGCAGCGCAGGACCGTGTCGATGGCGGACCTCTCCACGAAGGTGAGGCAGAAGGAGGGGTGGTTGTCGTTGAGAAGCCAGTCCCACGTGTCGTGTTCTGCGGTCACGGAATCCACTCCTCAGCATGGGCCGAGTGTCGGGCGGGGCGACCAGCAAGGTCAGTATCTCCGCTGGCCGCCCCGCCGCAGCACTACGTCACTTTGTGTTCGTCACGGTGTACTTTTCGGTGTCCAGGACACGTTCGCCTTGTTCCGCGGCAGCGGGACGTGGCCGCGGACGCAGTGCTCGTGCCCGGTGACGGGCTTGTGGGGGGTTGGCCTCGTAGATCTGCCGGACTCCCCGCTCGAGGAGCGGGACGATGTCGGCGCACAGGGCCCCGTTGCGTCCGCCCTCGTAGGTGCGGGCGAAAGGGTACTCGTCGCACGAGTCGTCCTTGACGCGTGATGTCGGGATGAACGGGTCGGTGCTCTTGGCACCGCAGGTTCGTTCGCGGTTGGCATGGGCCCCTGATGCGCTGGTGACGGGGTCGATGACCGGCAGAACGGCGGCAGGGCGAGTTGGCAACAGCCGGCACGTCGTCGACGCCGCCCGCCGCCGCAGCGAGTAGACCCGCGCCGAAGCCGTCCCGGCTCTCCGCACCCTCGACACGGCCGGGGAGCCAGAGTCAGGTTCGAGACCGTCGCGAAACGCGTCGGAGTGTCCCGGTCGTGGCTCCATACCCAGCCGGACCTGCGCGCGGCGATCGAGCGACTGCGGGCAGCGCACCTCCGGGAACCCAGGTCAGCGATTCCCACACTCAACGCACATCCGACGCTTCCTTGTTGTGACGCCTCGAAGCCGCCAACGCACGCATCCGGCGGTTCGCCGAGGAGAATTGAAGTAGGCGGGAAGGGTGGGGAGTGAGGAGCAGGTCTTGATCACCCATGGGTAGGCTCGGGCCGTGACCGGTGACTGGCGGGTGGACAGGATCGGGGCTGCTCTGCGGGGCGAGAACCCGACCGTGTTGCGGCGGCTTGAGTCTGGCTTCGCGGTGATCGGCGACGTTCAGTTTCTGCCCGGGTACTCAGTTCTCCTCACGGACGAGCCGGGTGTTCAACGGCTGTCCGACCTGCCCAGGGCCAAGCGGCTGTCGTTTCTGTCCGGCATGGACCAGCTCGCAGAAGCGGTCGAGCGGGCCTGCCGAGGGCTGGACCCCGGCTTCCGCAGGGTCAACCTGGAGATCCTCGGCAACAAGGACCCGTTCTTGCATGCCCATGTCTGGCCGCGGTTCGAGTGGGAGCCGGCCGAGTTGGCAGGCAAGCCGGTGTGGCTGTATCCCCGCGACCGGTGGGATGACGAGCGGTTCGAACTCGGCCCGCAGCACGATGTGCTGCGGGATGCTATCGGCAGCGAACTGGACCGGCTGCGGTCGACGACCTGCCCCTGACGGTGATCAGCAGAACGACCCGCCACCGGCCTGAGCGTGCAAGCGCCCCGGGGAGCAACCCCCGCGGGCGCGGGGACGACGCGTGATCAGTGTGAAGGGCTGCCGCAACGTCGGGCTCTGAAAAACCGGCACTCACGGCGCGGACACGGCCGGCCCTCCGAGCCGACAACACGGCCGCTGGGACGGTGCGGGGCGGCGACTGCTGCAACCACCAGCCGGGACCGGTGCGCCAGCCCCGAGACCGGCTCCTGGCGGACACGGACTACGGACGGCGCCAGTCGTCCTCGCGCAGGTGCGACCCGGCCATCGGCCCCATCCGCAGCATGCCGCCGTCCACCACCCAGGAGGCACCGGTGACGTACGCCGCCTCCGGGCCGGCCAGGAAGGCGATCACCGCCGCGACCTCCCTGGCGTCGCCAGGTCGGCCGAGCGGGATCCCTGGACGCCGCTGCCCGTGCGGGTCGACGTCCTCCTGGCCGGTCATGGGCGTGGAGATCTCGCCGGGCGCCACCGCGTTGACGGTGATGCCGTGTTCCGCCAGTTCGAGCGCCATCACCTGGGTGAGCAGACCGAGGCCGCCCTTGGCCGCGCAGTAGGGGGCCGCGCCCACTCGCGGTTGGTGTTCGTGGACGCTGGTGACGTTGACGATCCGTCCGCCCCGCCCGGTCGCCGCCATCCGTCGTGCAGCGCGCTGTGCGCACAGGAACGGGCCGGTCAGGTCGACGTCGAGCACCGAGCGGAAGGTGTCGTGGTCCAGTTCGAGGAAGGGCGTCGAGGTGCCGGTGCCCGCGCAGTTGACCAGGACGTCGACGCCGCCGAGTTCGTCGGCCAGTTCGTCGACGACCGCGGCCTGGGCGGGCAGCCGGGTCAGGTCGAGCGGGCGCACCGCGGCGGTGCCGCCGTTCTCCCGTACCTCCGCCGCCGTCCGCTCCGCCCCGGCCTCGTCGGTGTGGTACGTGACGCCGACGTCGAACCCGTCGGCCGCCAGGCGGACCGCGGTGGCCCGGCCGATACCGGAGTCGGACCCGGTCACCAGCGCCACCGGCCGGCGAGTGTTCATCGTGGGGAACCTTTCGGGTCGAGGGGTGGACCGCTCACCGCGCTGCCCGGCGCCGTGCCCGAGGTCGCTGCCGGGGCCGGTGTGCACCGGGTGGGCCACGGCGCGTGGGGCTCCGACGCGTCAGCCGCGGTCCTCGCCGCGTTCCGGGTCGTCCGTGACGTGCACCGCGGCCTCCTCCGCGGAGGCGGCGCCGCCGGCGATCCCGGTGTCCGAGGCGACCGTGTCGTCCACCTCGGACTGCGGCCGGGGCACGCCCCGGTCGGCGCCGAGGAGACGGCCCGCGCGCCGGTCGCCGGCCTCCGGGTCCACCGGTTCGCCGTCACCGTCGGCCAGGTCGCCGATGCCGTTGCCGAGTGGCGCGGCGACGTCCGGCTCCTCCTCGCTCAGCCGCTGGTCCAGGGTCTCGCCGTGGCGCTGTTCGGTGGCCGTGGTGCCGGTCCTCTCCACCGCGAGCGGACGTTCGGGCGGGGAGTAGCCCTCGTCCAGCGCGGGGTCGATCCCGCGATCGTCGAGGGTGTCCTCGGGATCCATCAGTCCGGCGTCGTCCTGCACCTCGGAGTCGTCCGGCTGGTACACCTCGTCGCCCATCAGCTCGTCCGACATCACACCCGCCTCCCAACGGTGGTCGTTCGGCCTGCGTACCGCCTGCCCGCGCGGCCCCGGCGCACACCTGCGCGCGCCGCGCGTGCCGCCGTCATCAGCCCCGGCCGGTACGGAACGCCGGCCGGTCGTCCTCGACCTCCACCCGCACCCGCGAGCCGGAGGGCACCTTGCCGTCCAGCAGCAACCGCGACAGCGGCCGGTCGATCTCGCGCTGGATGGTGCGGCGCAGCGGCCGGGCACCGTACTCGGGCTGGTGGCCGCGGCGGGCCAGCCAGTCCACCGCCGCCGGGGAGAAGTCCACCGCCACCCCCTGGGCGTGCAGCCGCCGCCGGGTCTCCTCCAGCAGCAGATCGGTGATCTGCCGCAGCTGGTCGTCGGTGAGCCGGCGGAAGACCACGATCTCGTCGATGCGGTTGAGGAACTCCGGGCGGAAGTGCTGCCGCAGCGGGCGCAGCGTCCGCTCCCTCTCCTCGTCGTCGCCGCCGGCCCCCGCGCCGAAGCCCAGCGCCGGACCGCCGGCCGTCTCCGAACCGAGGTTGCTGGTCATCACCACGACCGTGTTCTTGAAGTCGACGGTACGGCCCTGCGCGTCGGTCAGCCGTCCGTCGTCCAGCACCTGGAGCAGGGTGTTGAAGACATCGGGGTGGGCTTTTTCCACCTCGTCCAGCAGCACCAGCGAGTAGGGGTGGCGGCGGACCGCCTCGGTGAGCTGTCCGGCCTCGTCGTGGCCGACGTAACCGGGCGGGGCGCCCACCAGCCGGCTGACCGTGTGGCGTTCCTGGTATTCGCTCATGTCCAGCCGCACCATCCGGTCCTCGCTGCCGAAGAGCGCCTCGGCCAGCGCCCGGGCCAGCTCGGTCTTGCCCACCCCGGTGGGGCCGAGGAACAGGAAGCTGCCGATCGGACGGTTGGGGTCGGCCAGTCCGGCCCGGGAACGCAGCACCGCGTCGGCGACCGCGGTGACCGCCTCGTCCTGCCCGATCACCCGCTGGTGCAGATGCTCCTCCAGGCCCAGCAGCCGGTCGCGCTCCTCCTCGGTGAGGCTCTTGACCGGGATGCCGGTCTGCCGGGAGACCACCTCGGCGATGTCCTCCGCGGTGACCTCGACCACCTTCCCGTCGCCGTGCTCCTCGCCCTGGCTGCCTTCCCGGGCCGCGTCGATCCGGCGGTTCAGCTCGGTGATCCGGTCGCGCAGCTCGGTGGCCCGCTCGTAGGACTCGGCCGCCACCGCCTGGTCCTTGTCCCGGGTCAGCTGCTCCAACTGCCGCTCCAGCGCCCGCACATCGGTGCCCTTGGTGTGGGTACGCAACTGCACCCGGGCGCCGGCCTGGTCCATCAGGTCGATGGCCTTGTCGGGCAGGAAGCGGTCGGTGAGGTAGCGATCGGACAGCTCCACCGCGGCCACCAGCGCCTGGTCGGTGTAGCGCACCTGGTGGTGGGCCTCGTACCGGTCGGACAGGCCGCGCAGGATCTCCAGGGTGTCGGCGGTGGTCGGCTCGGGCACCAGGATGGGCTGGAACCGGCGGGCCAGCGCCGCGTCCTTCTCGATGTAGCGCCGGTACTCCTCCAGCGTGGTGGCCCCGATGACGTGCAGCTCGCCACGGGAGAGCGGCGGCTTGAGGATGTTGCCGGCGTCCATCGAGCCGCCCTCGGTGCCCCCGCCACCGGCGCCCACCACGGTGTGCAGCTCGTCGATGAAGACGATCACCTCACCGGAGTGCGTCCGGATCTCCTCGACGATCCCGTTGAGCCGCTCCTCGAAGTCACCGCGGTAACGGGTGCCGGCCACCACACCGGACAGGTCCAGGGAGACCACCCGGCGGCCCAGCAGGGTGTCGGGCACCTCGCCGTCGGCGATGCGCTGGGCCAGCCCCTCGACGATGGCGGTCTTGCCGACGCCGGCGTCCCCGATGAGCACCGGGTTGTTCTTGCCGCGCCGGGAGAGCACCTCGATGGTCTGCTCGATCTCCTCCTCGCGGCCGATCACCGGGTCGATCCGGCCGGCCCGGGCCAGCTCGGTCAGGTCCCGGCCGAACCGGTCGAGGTTGGGCGTGTCGTGCCGGGGCGCGGGTGCGCCGGCCTCGCCGCCCGGCCAGCCGGCGCCCTGCGGGGGCTGCCCCGGCGGGCCCGGCCGGGCACCGCGCGCGTCGAAGTGGGCGGAGCCCAGGATGTGCCCGGCCGCCGAGTCGGGGTTGGCCGCCAGCGCCCGCAGCACGTGCTCGGGCCCGATGTACGAGGAGCCGGCGGACCGGGCCAGGTCGGCGGCGTCCAGCAGTGCTCGCTTGACCGCCGGGGTGACGGCCAGCGAGTCCTTCGGCGGCCCGGCCCCGGCCCGGCTGTCGATGTCGGCGGCGATCCGGTCCGGGTCGGCGCCCGAGCGCGCCACCAGACTGCGGGTGGGCTCGGTGGTCAGCGCCGCGCGCAGCAGATGCTCGGTGTCCAGGTCACTGCTGCCGTGCTCGGCGGCGTAACTGGCGGCGTCGGCCACCAGTTGCCGGGCCGGCTCGCTCATCAGCCGTCCGATGTCGATCTGCCGTGATCCCGGCCGGGGCCCGCCGCCGAAGAAGCGTGCGAAGAACTCTCCGAACGGGTCCGGACCGTAGCCCTGCGGACCCATGAACCCGCTGCTCATATCCGTTTTCCGTTCCGGTGTCCCGGACGGACCGGGACACGCTCGGTAGGCGTCCTCGTTCCCGGACGCGGGTGCCCGGGGTTCACCCGGCCTAATCACGGCCGGCCCACGTCACGGGCGCCGGTCAGCGGCCCGGACACCTGCCGCGCACGGCGGCGGTCACCGCGACCGCCAGCCCCGCGGCGAGCGCCGGGACGGCCCACGGACGGCGGGCCAGCGCCTGCTGGAACGAGCGGCCGTGCGACCGGTCGTCGAAGACACCGTGCGCGCCGTGGTCGGTGCCGTCCTCGCCGTCCAGCGGCTGCCACAGGTTGTCCGGGCGCTGCGGATCGGCCTTGCGGGAGGTCTGCTGGGAGTCCACGCCGGTGCGGGCGACATAGCGGTCCAGCAGCGCGGGGGCGATCTTGTTGCCCAGGATGGTGGCCATCGCGGAGGCGCCCACCCAGCGCTCGCGGCGGCCGGGCCGGTCGGCGGCGAGCAGTACGCCGCGGGCGGCCACCTCGGGCTGGTAGATCGGCGGCACCGGCTGCGGTTCGTTCGGCAGCCGGGAGAGCACCCAGGAGAACTGCGGGGTGTTGACGGCCGGCATCTGCGCCACCGTGATCCGCACCCGGCTGCCGGAATGCATCAACTCGGTGCGCACCGAGGAGGTGAAGCCGTTGATCGCGGCCTTGGCGCCGCAGTACGCCGACTGCAACGGGATCGCCCGGTAGGCCATCGCCGAACCGACCTGCACCACGGTGCCCCGGTCGCGCGGCACCATCCGGGTCAGCGCCGCCCGCGTGCCGTTGACGAACCCCAGGTACGTCACCTCCGTCACCCGCGCGAACTCCTCCGGCGCGATCTCGGTGAACGGGGCGAAGACGGAGGTGAAGGCCACGTTGACCCACACGTCGATGGGGCCGAGCGCCTCCTCCACGGCGTCCGCCGCGGCCTCCACCTGGGCGGGGTCGGACATGTCGGTCACCACCGGCAGCGCGGTGCCCCCGGCCTCCTCGACCTCCCGGGCCGCCGCGTCCAGCCCGGCGCGCCCTCGGGCGAGCAGCCCCACGGCGGCGCCCCGCGCGCCGAACAGCCGGGCCGTCGCCCGCCCGATCCCCGCACTCGCCCCGGTGATCACCACGGTCTGGGTCATGGATCCACGCCTCTCTCGCCTCGTCACACCCGGGTCGGCGGCCGGGACCGGTGCGCCCGGCCGCCGACGTCGAACCAGGTAGCCCGCATCGCCCGGCCGAAACGGCCCCGGGCCGCCGGACGCCTCCGGCGTGCGCCCCGCCGCCGGTGGCCGCACGCTGGTGGCATGGCCGGACAGCCGCGGGTCGTGGTCCACCCGTACTCCGGCGGCGGGCGCCGGGTGACGATCGACGGCGAGCCGGTGGGCGTCGCCGCCTCGCCGGTGGACGTGGTGGAGTTCCTGCGCCGCGCCGGGCTCGATCCGGACGACGTGGCGCTGGAGGACGCCTCGCTCATCGAGTGGCGTGGCGGCGGGCCCGACGTGTGGGGGTGAGACGCGGCCCCGGCGGCCGGATGTCTTCGGTTGCGTTGTCTCGCTGAGCAGGGCGGCGGTGCGGTGGCCAGAGCCTGGACGGTGCGGTGGTGGCGGCGGCTGCGCCGCGCCTGGCACCGCTCACGCCTGGGGCGCTTCTGGGAGCACGGCACCGAACTGGAGCTGCTGCACCGCGCGATGGGGTTCGCCGCCCTCGGCCTGGTCACCCTGGCGCCGCTGCTCATCGTGGTGGCGGCGGCCGATCCGCTCAACCGGCGCGGGTTCGCGCTGTGGGTGGTGGACGGCATGGGGCTCTCCGGCCGCCCGGCCGACGCGGTGGAGCGGCTGTTCTCCGCGCCCCGTCAAGTGCTCAGCGCCACCAGTGCCTTCAGCGTGCTGGCCCTGGGGCTGTTCGGCCTGGCCTTCGGGGCGAGCGTGCAGAGCGGCTACGAACGCATCTGGGGCCTGGCGGCGGGCCCGTGGCACAAGGTGTGGCGGCAGGCGGTGTGGCTCGCCGCGCTCGCCGCGTACCTGTACGCCGAGGTGCAGAGCGGGGCGGTGCTCGGCGGCGGCTGGTGGCAGGGGGCGGTGCGGATCACGCTCACCGTGGTGTTCGGCGTCGCCTTCTTCTGGTGGGGGCAGAGCTTCCTGCTCGGCGGGCGGATCCCGTGGCGGGCGCTGCTGCCGGGGGCGGTGGCGACCATGGCCGGGCTGGTCGGGCTGCGTGGCTTCTCCGCGCTGGTCTTCTCCCCGCTGATCGTCAGCAACGCGGTCACCTACGGCTCGGTGGGCGCCGTCCTGGTGGTGCAGTCCTGGCTGATCGGTGTGGGGTACGTGGTCTTCGGCGGCGCGCTGCTCGGCCACCACGTCCATGAGCGCCACCGGCCGGGCGGCGGGCCCCGCCCGCCCCGCGGCGGTGGCCGGCTCCCGCCCGAGGCCGGCGGATGATTTGACGGAGTGAGTGCTCACTCCGCATGCTGGACACATGACAGACACCCCGACCCGGCGGCGCGCGCCGGGCATGAGCGCCGAGGAGCGCCGGGCGATGATCGTCGCGGCGGCGCTGCCGCTGATCGCCGAGTACGGCGCCGCCGTCACCACCGCCCGCATCGCCCGCGCCGCGGGCATCGGCGAGGCCACCGTCTTCCGGGTCTTCAAGGACAAGGACGACGTGCTGGACGCCTGCCTGGCCACCGCCACCGACCCCGCCCACGTCCTGCGGGAGCTGGCCGCGATCCCGCTGGACGAACCCCTGGCCGACCGGCTCGTCCAGGCCGCCGAGGCGATGTGGGCCCACCTGGCACGCCTCGGCGCCGTCGTCGGCACCCTGCACGCCTCCGGACACCGCGGCGGGAACGGGGGGCGCGCAAGCCCGATCCGGGGCGCCGGGAAGCCGCCATGGCCGCCCTGCGGGACGGCGTCGCCGAGCTGATCGAACCGGACCGCGCCGCGCTGCGCTGCGATCCCGGCAAGCTGGCCGCGCTCTTCGTCGGCACCCTCTTCGTCCACCGCCACCCGGCCGGCGACGGCGCCGAGATCAGCGCCGCCGAGCTGGTCGACGTGCTCCTCCACGGCGCCCTGTCCGACCCCGGCGCCCTGTCCGACCCCGGCACTCTGTCCGACCCCGGCGCCCGGTCCGACCCCGGCACTCCGCCCGAACCCGGCACCCGGCCCGAATCCGGAGGCACCCGATGACCGTCACCCTCAACCACACCATCGTGCCCGCCGCCGACAACCGCGAGGCGGCCCGCTTCCTCGCCTCGGTACTCGGCCTGGAACTGCTCGCGCCGGCCGGCCCCGACGGGCGCTTCGCCCCGGTGCGGGTCAACGACACCCTCACCCTGGACTTCCTCACCGTGCCCCACCCCGAGGGCCACCACCTCGCCTTCGACGTCGACCCGGCCACCTTCGACCGCGTCCTCGGCCGGCTGCGCGAGACCCGTACCCCGTACGGCAGCGACCCGGGCCACCCCGACAACGGCCGCACCGACCACCGCTTCGCCGCCCGCGGCCTGTACTTCCGGGACCGCAGCGGCAACCTCTACGAGGTCATGTCACCGGAGCGATCCGGCAATTGACGTTGTGTCAGCTGTCCACCGGCAGCACGGTGCCCCCGGTGATCGCGGCGAGTTCGGCGGCCGTGGTGGGGAAGACGGTGTGCGGGGTGCCGGCCGCGGCCCAGACGCGCGGGTAGTCGGCGAGCGCCTCGTCGACCACGGTGCGCAGCGGCTGGGGGTGGCCGACCGGGGCCACCCCGCCGATCGCCTGGCCGGTGGCGTCCCGCACCTCCTGCGCGGTCGCCCGGCGCAGCACGTCGTGGCCCAGCCGGGCGGCGAGGGCCGCGGTGTCCACCCGGTGCCGGCCACTGGTCAGCACCAGCACCGGCTCGTCGTCGGCGATGAACACCAGGCTGTTGGCGATGGCGCCCACCTCGCAGCCGAGCGCCTGGGCCGCCTCGGCCGCGGTGCGCGCGGAGTCGGCGAGTTCACGTACCGCGCCGGTGGCCCCGGCCGCCGCGAGGGCGTCGGCCACCTGGCGGCTGCGGGCGGGCAGTGAGGTGTGGGCGGGGGATTCCATGGCGCTCCTCGGCGTCGTGCGGCGTTCTGTATATGGAACGATCCGGTGTGTGAACGATAGGCACAACGGCAGCGGCCGATCAACCGACACCGGCGACGAGGGGCGACCGGGTGGCGAACTCGCCGCCCAGGTGGGCCGCCGCCTGAGGGAACTGCGCGAGGCACGGGGGCTGACGCTCTCCGCGGCGGCCCGGCGCTCCGGCCTCGGCAAGGGCACCCTCTCGGAACTGGAGAGCGGGCGCCGCAACCCCACCCTGGAGACGCTCTACGCGCTCACCACCGCGCTCGGCGTCCCGCTCAGCACCGCCCTGCGGCTCCCCGCCATCTCCGGCAGCGCGGTCGACGCGGTGCTCACCGAACGCTTCGAGGACCCCGCCGCCGTCACCGAGACCTACCGGATCCGCATCCGTTCCGGCACCGTCCAGGAGTCGGCCGCGCACGCCCCGGGCACCGAGGAACACCTCATCGTGCTCGCCGGCACCGCGCACGTCGGCGTGGCCGGCCGCCCGGCCGTGGTGGCCCCGGGCGGCCACGCGGCCTGGCCCGCCGACGTGCCGCACGTCTACGCCGCGCCCCACGGTGACGTGGAAGCCGTGCTGGTGGTGCGGTATCCGGCCGGCCCGGTCAGGACGTCTTCCCGGTGACCAGGTCCACCAGCGCCTTGGCGCCCCCGTCGCGCAACGCCTGACGCTGCCGCCGGGCGGCGCTGCCCTCACCGAGCAGCCGGTGCGCGGCGGCGGTGACCCGGGCCAGGTCGCGGTGGCGTTCCAGGGCGGCGGCGATGTGGTCGAGCAGCGCGGCCACCGCGTCCGCGGCGGGGACCTCCCGGCCACGCAGCGGGTCGACCAGCTCGCCCTCCAGGCCGTGGCGGGCGGCGTGCCAGCCGGCGGCACGCAGCAGTTCGTGCGGCACCCTGGGCGGCGGCCGGGTCTCCGCCTCCTCCCGCAGCGCGGTGGTGACCAGGCCCCGGGCGATGCCGGCGAACATCACCGCCTCGTCGACCCGCAACTGCACGTCCATCGCCCGGATCTCCAGCGTGGGGTGGCGGTCGGAGAGCCGGGCCTGCCAGTACAGCTGGGCCCGGCCCCGGATCAGCCCGGCCTCCAGCAGGGTCCGGGTGCGTTCCCGGTAGTCGTCGGCGTCGGTGAAGGCCGGCGGCGGCCCGCTGACCGGCCAGCGGGCGAAGGCGACCGTGCGCCAACTGGCGAAACCGGTGTCCCGTCCGTCCCACAGCGGCGAGTTGGCCCCCATGGCCACCAGCACCGGCAGCCACGGGCGCACCCGGTTGAGGGCGGCCACCCCGCGGCCCCGGTCGGGCACCGCGACGTGCACGTGCATGCCGTTGATCAGCTGGCCGTGGACGATCCGGGGCGTGTAGCCGGACAACGCCCGGTAGTACGCCTCGTCGGTGACCGGGATCGACCAGGCACCGGCGAACGGCGCCGTACCGCTGGCCGCGAGCCCGCACCCCGCCCCGTGCGCGGCGGCCCCCACGTCCCGGCGCAGCCGGGTCAGATGGGCGTCCACCTCCTCCAGGTCACGGCAGACCGGGGTCATCACCTCGACCTGGGCCCGCAGCATCTCGGGGGCGACCTCGTCGGCGGGGACCCCGTAGTGGTCGCGGGCGAGCGCGCGTACCTGCGCGGACTTCGGCAGGGCGGCACCGCTGTCCGCGTCCAGCAGCAGGTACTCCTCCTCGACGCCGACGGTGGTCATGCCGCGCCGGGGGACTCACCGTCCGGCCGGACCCCGGGCACCGCGCCGTGTGCGGGACCGGGTCGTCGCGCTGCCATCACACCACCGGACATCTGCTCCTCCTCGGATCGCGGGTGATCTGTCTTCGGCCGGTGTCCCGGGTCGTGCGGGTGAAGGGCCGTGCGGAGTGCGGGGGACCGTCGCGCGGTACGGCACCGTGCCAGGCGGCGGGGGAGCCGCGGTCGACGCGGCGTCGCCGGGGCCCGCCGGGGGCGCCGCATCACCGTAGCGCCGCCCTTTGCGGACCGGAACGGGTATGCGCGCGGAAATGGCCAGCGGGAATTGGCGCGAAGTGCCGTCGCCGGGAAGGCGGCGGGCTTGCCGGGCCGGGCGCCGCGGCCGTTCAGCGCCCCGGCCGCCCCGGTCTCCCGCCCGCCGGCCGGTCATGGTCGCCGGTTCCGGCCGGGCGGACGTTGGCGCGTTCGGCGGCGGGGCGCGGTGGCCGCCGGGACGGGGGAGTCTGCCGGGCGGGCTGCGGCTCAGCCGGCGCCGGCGGTCGCGCGGGGCGGACGGGTGCCCGCGGTGCGGCCGATGCGGGCGTGACCGAGCAGCCGGTCCAGCGAGTAGTGGCCGGGTCCGGTGACCGCGATGAGCAGGAACGCCCAGCAGAACAGCACGGCGGGCTCCCCGTGGTTCTCGATGGGCCACAGCGCGTGCGGCTGGTGGACGGAGAAGTAGGCGTACGCCATGGCGCCCGAGGAGACCAGCGCCGCGGGCCGGGTGAACAGCCCGACGGCCACCAGGGCGCCGCCGGCCAGTTCGATCAGCGCGGCCCACCAGCCGGGCCACTGCGGGAAGGCGGCCTGGCCGGCCTGCGCGCCGGGGAAGGCACCGAAGAGCCCGGCCGCGCCGTGGCAGGCGAAGAGCACCCCGGTCACCAAGCGGTACAGCCCGAGGACCGGAGCGCGCCAGCGCCCGGGGACGACGAAGCTCATTGCACACTCCTGTGGGGGGAAGGAAGGCGGGAGCCGTCGAGCGGAAGACACCCGGTGCGCGCCGGTGTGCCGCACCCGGGCGCCCTTCGGGGTACGTCCATTGAGGCACCGTGATGTGACCGCGTCAAGTATTGGTATGGACCAAACCCGGTTGGGACGGGAAACCGCGCCCGCCTCTGGCCGAACGGCCCGCCAGGTGATGTGCTGGAAGGGACATACACGCACGAAGCGGCTGTCGGCGGGCAGTCGCCCGAGCGACCGGGAGCCGGAGATGACCCACACCAGCGAGTGGAACGCCGATGTCTTCCTGGTGGAGGACGACGACGTCACCGAGGCCAAGGTGACCCTCCACACCCTCAACACCGCACTGACCGGGCACGGCGTCGCCCACCGCAACCCGCTCGACCCCCAGGTCCCGCGGATCGGCGACGAACTGGCCACCGGACGCGCCTTCGCCGACCTGGCCCGGCAACTGATCGGCACCGCACAGGAGGACATCGACGACAACGAGGAACTGCGCCGCTCCGCCCCGCCCCGGTGACCTGTGACCGAGGGTGGCGGCACCGATGGAGACCCGCCCCGTCGTCGTGGGCACCGACGGCTCCGCGCTCGGCACCGAGGCGGTCGACTGGGCCGCCGACGAGGCCGCCCGCCACCGCTGCCCGCTGCGGATCGTGTACGCCTCGCTGTGGGAACGGTACGAGGCACCCCCGGCGCCCGCGCCCGGCGAACGCGTCGCCGCGGACGCCGCCGAACGCGCCCGGGGCCGCCACGCCGGGCTGCCGGTCACCGCGGCCGTGGTGCCCGACGAGCCGGGCCGGGTGCTGGTCGCCGAGAGTGACGAGGCGCTGGCGGTGGTGGTCGGACAGCGCGGACGCGGGGAACTCGCCGCGCTGCTGCTGGGCTCGGTGAGCCTGCGGACGGCCGCGCACGCCCGCTGCCCGGTGATCGTGGTGCGCGGCACACCCCGCGCCCGTACCGGCGCCCACTGCTGGATCGCGCTGGCGGTGGCCGCCGGCGGAGGCTCCGACGCCGCCGTGGAGTTCGCCTTCCGGGAGGCGTCGGTACGCGGCTGCGGCATCGACGCGGTGCACGCCTGGCGCTGGCCGCAGGGCCCCGAACTGGTCACCGCGCCCGGCCCCGACACCGCCGCGGAACGGATCGCCCACGCCGAACGCGTGCTGGACGACGCCCTGGCCGGCCCGGCCGCCCGCCACCCCGGGATCCAGGTCCGCCGCGGCGCGGTGGAGGGCCCCGCCCGCAAGGCACTGCTGGAGGTCTCCGCCGCCTCCGACCTGCTCGTGATCGGCACCCTCCGCCACCCCCACCCCGGCCCCGGCCCCCAACTCGGCCCCGTCGTCCACGCCTTGCTCCACCACGCACCGTGCCCGGTGGCCGTGGTGCCCCAACCCGCTCGACCCGGGAGGGTGTGACGGCGCCCGAACGCCGTGGGACGATGGCGTCGCCGCTCCCCGGGCGGTGCCGAGCGGCCCTCACCGACCCCCTGGAGACCGGCGTGCGCGATGTGCTGTCGTCGGCCAACGCCGTGGTGTCGGTGGTCTCCGCCGTCTTCTGCGTGATCGCGGTGATCCGGCCGGAGACCCTGCTGCCTTCGCCCCGCCCCGCTTCTACGCCTCGTTCTACACGCTGTGCCAACTACCGCTGACCGCAGCGGTGTTGACCGCGATCATCATCGGGTCCGGGGTCGCCCTGTTCTTCCTGCTCGGGCCGGGCCTGCGGTAGCCCGACAACGTCACCCCGTCTTCGACCGGCGCCACGGGTCGTAGGTGTACCCGACCGCCTGTAGTGCGGGCTCCGTCGTTGCGGAGGAAAGCGCAGGTCAGGGAGGGGGTGTTGGTGACTGCGGTGACTGAAGCGTCGAGGCTTGCCCGCGTATTGCCCGCGCCCGCCGCGAGGGTCCCGCACGCCCACGGGCGGTCAGAACTTGCCCGCGTCCACCCCGAAACTGATGCTCGCTGACGGGTAATCAGAACTTGCCCGCGTATTGCCGGCGGGCAGCCGAAACTACCCGGTGGCAGCCGCCACTGGCCGGACTCGCCCCCGGCGGGGCGTCCGGCCGTGCGCTGCCGCGCTGACCAGGCCGAACCCTTTCCACCGGCGGCGACCTCACCCCGTCTTCGACCGGCGCCACGGGTCCCACGTATAACCCGCCGTCCCCCATTCGGCTTCCATTCTGGCGGATTGAATTGCAGGTCAGTGACGCTGTACTGATCACTGCGGCGTCCGAGGCGTTCAGGCTTGCCCGCGTATTGCCCGCGCTCCACAGCAAGGGCGGACTGACTCATTCACGGGCGATGCTGCCGGGAGCGGCAACCAAATCGGTGGCGCATGAAGTCCTACCGCGTTTAGACCCCGGCCGCGCATTGCTGGTGGTGATGAGGCAGCTCGACCAGCTCCGGGCGACGGGGTACCCCAAGGGAAGCCGTGAGGAGGCATGCTGGGGGAGCGTTGTTGTCCCGGTGTCTTGATGTCCTGGTGTCCCGCCCCAGGTCAGACGGGCCTCCGGGACACCAGGACAGGGAAGACACCCCCCATGTTTCAGCCCGAGCGACCGGCAGATCGCGCCGTGCTGTCAATGGGCCCGGCCGGGCCATGGATCAGTTCCAGCCATCTTTCGACAAGCTGGCCCATGGGTGACGGTGCCCCGGTCTGCACAGATCTGTCGAACGCGCGTGCTGGTCGCCGGGCCGCATGTGAGATGACGTGGTGACGGGTCCGGAGACCGGCTGACGGGTGGCACGCGCCCAAAGGCCCATCAAACTGCGGGGTACAGTACGGATGACGTTGATCGTTAACGGCTGAGGCGCTTGGGGCTGTTGTTTTGCCGAGAGTCGTGTCTACAATCGCCCTCAAGCCGGGGGTACACCCCGGCGCTTCCAACCTCCATCAGAGGTATGGGGCTCACCGTCTCCTGTCGCGTCTGGTCCGCGTCGGCAACGTAGGGGAAGCGCGACGGAGACGGTCCCTTGGGTAGAGCAGCGCACGACTACCTGTCGCACGCTTCATTTGCGGCCTGTGCAGCCCCCGACCACGGCAGCCTCCAGTCCGACCATCCATCCCGCGAGGAGCCCCATGGCGCAAGCGAGCGCTTTCGACAGTGACGACACTCCGCAGCCGGTGCACCCTCCTGAGCGCCTTGCCCCGGTAGTCAGCTTGACCGCTCGGCTCCAGGACCCGGCAGGCAAGACGGAGGCCGTTGAGGAGGTACCCGCAGATGTGCGGGCGACGATGGAGCACTGGCGGAAGGCGCTGGCGGGGGCTGGCCTTGACTTCACCACGCCTCGTCCGCCGGCGGAGGTGATGATGGCCATTGCGGACGGCCTTGAGCGCGTAGTGGGTGGATTGCTGTATGTCCGTCACGGTGGCGGTCCCCACGAGCTGCCACCGAACCCCACGGCTGGCATGGACGTGGACAGTGCCCGGCACTGGGTCAGCATCTTGCGGGGTATGGCCGCAGCCGCAGACACGGCACTGCGAAGCCAGCGCCAGCCGTAGAGGAGAGGCCTTACTCAGCGTCGGCCCGCCGGGGTGCCGTTGGCATCTTGGCGGGCCGTTCGCATAAACGGGCCGACGGGCCGCTTTTTGCTGATCAGGCCCCCAACGGGCTTGCGGCGGAAGCCGGTTGACAGAGGCGTATGGTGCCCGTTACACCTGTGGAGTTCTGGTGAAGGAGTGAACACAGAGGGTCACTGTGCAGCGGGGGTATCGGCGCAGTCTCTCGAATACCCCAAGAAATAGTAAAAACGTAGGATTCTCGGACAGATGGCCCATGGCTTGCATTTGCTCTCATAAGTGATCGTGCAAGGATGACGCCCGGCCCTCGGCCGGATAACCCCTCTGATCTCACCCGGCCGTGCATATGCCGCTGGCATGCGTGCGGCCGGGACACGCTTCCCGTTGGGGGACGAATATGGACCGACCTCCCGCGAGCGCCAGAAAGGCCCGTACGCGCGACGCGACTTCCTACATGCCGTACCAGGTGGCAGCTGACGACCACTGGCTCCGAGCCGGTTCCACCCGAGTGGCTGGCTCCATGGCGGTTCCGGACCGCCAGCCCACCGCGACCTCGCCGAGCACCCCGCTGAACCTCGACGTCTACGCGCTGGCTCAGGACTTCGACGCCGCGCTGGCCGATGTGGTGCGTCGGCATGGTGGTACTGAAAACGTTCCCACCGATCGCACCGCGCTCGCCGTCTACGCTGCGGACCTCGCGGCACGCGACCGCAAGGCGGCTGACGATCTGGATGTCGAAGAGCTTGTCGGTGCACTGCGGGCTGCGATGCTGATCGGCGAGGCTGACGGGATCCTCGGGCGGATCGCTTGTCCCAAGTGCCTGTGCTGGTCGCTGCTGCCGGTGCGGTGTGGCGGTCGGTGGCGAGCGGCCTGTCAGAACGTGCGGTGCGCTTACGATTCGGACCCCCGCTACTCAGACGATGATGCTCAAGGTCCCGGACGGAGCGGTCCTCGTACCTGGAGCCTGTATGCCATCGCGCGGCATCACGTTCGCCGTCGTCACGCGGCCTAACCCGTCCTACCCGACCCACACGCCGGCCTGTCGCCCCCACCGTCGGCCTGCCCTGCCACCGGAAGACACATGCCCTGCGTCCCTCCTGAACCTGTGTGCTTCACCCGAGCCTTCTTCACCGGCACGCCGGAGGACCTCATCTCTTGGCCTCAGGCAGTAGCGGCACTGGAACGCACGCCGCACCCCATGAGCGAACGGGACCTGCGTCGGAAATTCCGTGCGTCCGGGGGTCGCACGTACCGGCTCCCAGGAGTGCGCGGCGAACTCGTCAGCCGAAGCGCCATATACGAATGGCACCGCGACTACTGGAACGGCTGGCTGCGCATCAAGCCACGAACAGTGCATTGCTGCTCCGACGCCGCCAACAGTGCGTAACGCTGCAGTCAGTAGGCGTAGCAGAGCCCTGGTCGATCCGTCGGCCAGGGCTCTTTGCTGCTCGTCCCACCTCCCCCCGTTCCTCTTGCAGTTGCAATAGGAACGGCGTAATATCGGGATCGCCGACGGGGCAACGGATCCGACCGTTGCCGACCAACCCCCCTGCGAGGAACCCGATATGACCCTCACGAATCGCCCGTTAGGGCTTGCGCAGGCTTCCGTGCGCGTCATCTCGCCCGACTCCCTGGCCCGCTGGCGAGTGAGGTACGCCGCTGCTGCTGCCTCAGCCCTGGGCGCTGACGGCTACGACGAACACCCCATCACCGCCCGTCGGGCCGTCCTCAACATCCTCAACCGCACCGCCGCGGCCGTGGTCGGGCTTCCGCTGACCACCGGACAGGTCGTCACCCGTTGCCGCGACTGCCGGGGCTTCCTCGCCGACACCGACGCCACTTTGCACGAGACCGTCTGGCGCTGCCCGGACTGCTGGGACGACTACCTGACCAGCAACCCGCACCTCTGGGACTGACCCACAACCCGGACCGTCCCCGGGGGTGAATCCACATCCCCTGGACCGGTCCCCAACCGACCGCCGGGCAGGCGGTCGAGCGACCTACCCCTCCCCGCCGCTCCCGCCTGCCCGGCGCACCACCCCAACCAACAGACCACAGAGACGGAACACCCATGCCCGAAACGCCTCCCACCGAGCAAGCCATCACCCTTCGGTGGGCCGCCGTGTACATCGACTTGTACGGCCTGTACACCGGCGACGAAGCGTTCGCCGCGTCCACCGGCAACGCCCTGGACGTACCCGCGGCCATCTACCAGGCCGCCAACGACGGCGTGCTGCCGAGTGAGTTCGCTCTGCCCAGCATCGAGGCGATCGAGCGCTGCAAGTCCCGCATCATCACCAACCCGGTGGCCATGGACACCATCAGGACGCTCTCGGCCCACCTCAACTCCGATGCGGTCGGTGCAGCCGCCGCGGCGATCGAAGCCGACCCCATCGACGCGCTGGCCGCATGGCCCGACCAGCCCGGCGTCACGCAGGAGGTGGTCACCACCGCACTGCGTGCCCTGGCTCAGACCCTCACGGACACCGGCAGCCCATCCGCTGCGGCCTAACCTCAACGAAAGGAGCCGACATGAACGGCAAATCCTCCGGCGCCGCCGACGGCACGACCGGGCCGGCCGCCCGCATCGCAATCATCACCCCCGAGATGGCAACGGAGTACCTGCGCCACAACACGCACAATCGCAAGACGAAGCCCAAGCACTACCGACAGATGGTCCGGGACATCGCCAACGGCTCCTGGGACCTCAACGGCGAGACGATCAAGATTGCCGTCGACGGAACGATCCTCGACGGGCAGCACCGGCTGACCGCATGCGTCGAGGCCGGTAGGCCGTTCACGACGTTCATCATCACCGGCCTCCCACAAGAAGTGCAAAGGTCGATGGACGTAGGGGCTCGCCGCAGCATGGCAGACGTCCTGGGTATCGAGGGCGAGAAGCACACCTCCTACCTGGCGCCGATCCTGCGACTGGTGTGGATGTGGGACGCCGGGGACCGCAAGTTCAACGGCAACACCACGCCCACCGTCACAGAGATGAATGCCCTCCTCGCCCGACAGCCGCAGCTGAGGCGCTCAGCGGAAGTCGCCGCGACGACGTACCGCTCCTTCCGCGCTCTGTCGCCCAGCGCCGTCGGCACGGCCCACGCCCTGTGCAGTCGAACATCCGCCGGTGATGCCACCTGGTTCTTCGCCAGACTCGCCGATGGCGCTGAACTGCCCGTCGGCCACCCGGTGTACGCGCTGCGACGCCGTGCCCAGTCCGACAGAGACGTCAACCGCGTGGTGACCACGGCGACGCAGGTCGCCTACGTCATCCGCGCGTGGAACCACCTTCGGGAGGATCCCACGCGGGACGTCGCACTGATCCGTCACTCGGCCAACCGCGACATTCCCGAACCCCTCTAACTCCCCTCCAGCACTCGCCGTGCAACGGCCCGCGTCACGGCGCGGGCCCCAACCTGGAGACTTCCATGAGCGACGCTCCCACCTCCGCACCGTCGGCCGAGGAGGTAGCACGGGCCCACGCCTACCTCGCAGCGGCCAGTGCCGGCTTCTACATTCCGCTGGAGGACTGGGCCGGGCGTGAGGACGGCACCGCGACGACGGGCACCTATGGCGACGGCACCACCCTGACCCACCACCCACGCGGCATCCCGTTCGAGCTCGCGGCTCCGTGTGCCAGGCACACCACTCACACCACCCGGCTGCGATGGCCCCACGAACTCAAGACTGCCCTTCAGGAAGCCGAGGCGTGCAGCACCAGTACGGAAGAACACCCTCCACCGTCCGCGGGCTGGTTCGTTCCCCGTGTCCCTCCCAACCGTCCGGCAGCACCGGAGCCCACGAACCTCGGCGTCGAGCAAGACCCCATCGTCGTAACCCCTCTGCACACCAAGGACAACCAGTGACCACCACCACGTTGGCGCTCCCCACCACCGGCGAACCCCGACGCGGCTACTTCGCCATCGGGATCTACGCCACCAAGACCAGCCGTAACGTCGGCATGCTCTGGCGGGCTGCAGCCTTGTACGGCGCAGCGTTCGTCTTCACCGTGGGCGCCCGCTACCGCCACCAGGCCACCGACACCTGCAAGACGCCCCTGCACACGCCGCTGCTGCACTTCTGCGACCTCGAGGACCTGGTCGAGCACCTGCCGCACGCGTGCCAGCTCGTAGGAGTCGAGATGTCCGAGAACGCGGTACCGCTGACGCGCTTCGTTCACCCAGCGCGGGCCGCCTATCTCCTCGGCGCTGAGGACACCGGTCTGCCTGCACCAGTCCTGGACCGCTGCCACACCCTTCTGACCGTCCCCACCATGCTCCCGATATCGCTGAACGTGGCCGTCGCTGGCTCCATCACCCTGTACGACCGCCACGCCAAGGCGGTGGCACGGTGAGCACCCAAGCTCAGCCACTGTGCGGCCCGGACCCGGTGTTCGAGATGGTGGTGTGGGGTATCCCGGGGCCGCAGGGCAGCAAGACCCCAAAGGGATACCGCATCAGCCGTAACGGTAAGCGCGTCCCCGTCCTGGTCGAGTCGTCCGCGAAGGTGAAGCCCTGGCGTGAGGCCGTAGCAGCAGCTGCCCGCGTCCGGCTGCGCTCGCTGCCACGGTGGACGCTGCTGACCGAGGCCCTGGCGGTGGGGATGCACTTCACCATGCCGGCGCCGCAGCGTATGCCTCAAGGGCGTGTCTACCCGAGCGTGTATCCGGACCTGTCGAAGCTGGTGCGCAGCACTGAGGACGCCCTGACCGGCGTGGTGTGGAAGGACGACGGCCTGATCGTCGCGTACCGGGGCCTCAGCAAGACGTATCCACACCTCGGGCCGTATGCCCTGCCGCGGCCCGGGGCCCTCCTCACCGTCTGGACCGTCCAGCCGTGACCACCGCATGTCATCTACGCACCGACCGGCTGCTGATACGCCGCACCGTGCGCAGCCTGCCCGCCGCCGTACACGTCCGCGCACTCCGGCTGATCGGCATCCCTGACCCCGTCACTGCGACCCACGTACGCACCACGCCCGACGCCGTGCGGCGGGCCGCCGCGATCCGTCCCATCGGCTGGGACGTCGAGCGACGCCTGCTGGCCATACCCATCCTGCCGTGCGGCCGGCTCACCGCCCCGACGCGGTCCCTCGGCACCCGCCGGCGGCTGGCTGCGCTCATGTGGAAGGGATGGCCCCCCTCTGCCATGGCTGACGCGCTCGGCTGGCAGTCGGCATACATCGACTGGGTACTCGAAGGAGAGTCGACCACCCGCCCCATCACCGTCTTCGACCGTCTGAAGGCGGCGACCCTGTACGACCACTGGTGGAACGCCTGTCCCGAGGATCACGGCGTGCCCGGCAACGTGGCGCACGCAACCCGGCGCACAGCCGTGGAGCGCGGCTACGCCAGCCCGCTGGCGTGGGACGACGACCGTATCGAGGACCCCCGGGCCAGAGCTCAACACGGGTGGCAGGGCGGCGAGTCGCGAATCGTCGATCACGCCGCCGTCATCCGGGCTCTGGAAGGCGAACGCGTCCCGCTGCACCTCTGGGACCGGGCGGCAGCCATCGAGTACGGCACCCGTCGGCGTCGCATGGACCGCTCCGCCATCGCGCTCGCCCTAGGCATGAAGCCCCAGTCGGTCGGCAGGTCATGGGAACGCATCAAGGCTGCGGCGAAAGCTCGCGGCGAGACCTGGCCCTACGATCCGACGTGGGCCCTGGACCGCGACAACGACGCACACCGCACCGTCGACCTCGCTGACATGCCCGGGCCGCACCCGGCCGATCTCCAAACGGCGCCTGCCGCACCAAGACCGGCTCGTATCCGACGTACCACCAGGCCAAGCTCGCGCGGAAGCCCCTGCGCCGCCGGGCCGGACGCCAGCACTTGGTGATCTACGAATGCCGGTTCTGCCCGGCCTACCACCTCGGCAACGAGCCAGGGCACGCCAGCTACAGGTGTGCCGGCTCACCACCCCTCAACGCAATCGCCAATCCGACGGAAAGGCAGGCTCTTGCCATGCCAGGAGAGACGATCATCACTGTCGTAGGCAACCTCGTGGACGACCCCGAGTTGCGCTTCACGCCATCCGGTGCCGCGGTCACTAAGTTCCGCATCGCCTCCACTCCCCGCACCTACGACCGGGACACCCAGGAGTGGAAGGACAGCGAGAGTCTGTTCCTGACCTGCTCGATCTGGCGCCAGGCAGCTGAGAACGTGGCCGAGTCACTCCAGCGCGGCATGCGCGTCATCGTGCAGGGCCGGCTGAAGCAGCGCACCTACGAAGACCGTGAGGGCGTCAAGCGGACGGTCTACGAACTCGACGTCGACGAGGTCGGCGCCTCGCTCCGCAATGCCACGGCCAAGGTCACCAAGGTGCAGCGCCGTGTCGAGGGGTGGGGCAACAGCTCGTCCTCCGCGGCTTCGACGGAAGCGGCAAGCACCTGGGGCAGTCCGCCGGCCGACGACCCGTGGACCAGCCAGCCCGCCAATCGCGCTGACGCCGCGCCGCCGTACTGACGGCTGCCGCCGTACCCGTCGCACCTGAGTGCCGTCAACCACGAGCAGCGCAGTGCCGGGTCCGGGGACGGCTCCGGACCCGGCCGCCAAGACCCGCCGTTGATCACCCCCGATTGCTCGGCGTTGTTGTCCTGGGAAGCACACCAGTTCCTATTGCAAACGCAAGAGGAACGGCGTAGATTGAAGGCAACGTCCCCCCCGTGAAAGGAGGGCCACGAAAAGTGTTGCGCGCTCGGATTGTCGAATCCAGATGACCCCCGCGCTGTAATCCCTGAACGAATTCTTGCACGCGCGGAATGCCGCTCCTACCCGTCACGAATCAGCGCCGAGCAGAAGGGCACCCCAGTGACGACTGAACCCCCGCAACAGAACACTCCGGCCGCAGAACTGCCTTCCTGGTTGGAAGAAGCCGAAGCGGCCTACGAAGAGACACAAGCTGCGGAACGCAACTCAAAGCTGATCCAGTCCAAAATGACCGCCGACCGCATCAACGCCCGCCTCGCGGCGCTCGGCATCACCCCCGCGAAGCCCGCATACGGTACGCCTACCGGTGTGGTGCCGGCCGTGCTGGTGCCCGCGGACCCGGAGGCTGAGTTGTACGGCGTCCACGCGGACTGGACGCGAGCGACCACAGGCATACGCCTCCTGGTCAGTGACTACGAAAGCACCGAGTATCGGTTCAACGGGGTGCTCCCTTACGGAGACCTGGAAGAGCTGCCCGACATCCCGCGCGCCCGCCGCATGGGCCCGCCCGGAGGACGCCCACCGCGCCCACTGAGCCTGCGCGAGCTCGCGATCAGCGACCTACCCATCACCAACGCCCCCGCGGACCCGATCGCTACGCAGGTCAATCTGCTGCGTGCCGCCGTCCTCCACTTCGCCGACGCCATCGCGCGAATGGCCAACACATCCTGACGTCCCTTACAGCCTCTGCTCCTGCGCCCGCACGACCAGCCTCGGGCGCAGGTGCAGTCCTCAGAGGAGCCCCATGAAGAGCTATCGCGCTCTTTACGGCGGTAAGTCGGCGACCGCCATGCCCGTCGTCTACCTCGGGATGCCCAGTGCCGGCATCACCTACCAGTACTTCTTCGTCCAGCTCGACAAGGACCCCGGATACGGCCCGACGTCCTTCGGACAGATCGACCGGTCGCAGCTCGCATTCCTCGAACCGGTACCCGACCCCATCCCCTGGTGGAGCACCGCTCCGACCAACGCCTCCTAACCCTGACGCATGCGGTGACGTCCCGGGCCCGCACGACCAGCCCGGGACGCCCCAACCGGAAGGAACCCCATGCCCGACATCGGATGGGACAAGCTGACCGCCGAGCAGCGCCAGCTGATATCCGAGTACATCGGCACCGCCCAGCCCGCTGGCGTCGAGCAGTTGGTCATGTGCGCCCGGATCATCCACGACCTGGCCCACCACGACCACGCCTCGCAGTCCGTGGACTGGTTCAGCATCAACCTGACGTGCTACATGGGCGAGCGCACCGGCCATCTGCTGCGCCGCCTGCTCAACGCCGAGGCCCTGGCCGAGCGCTACAGAGCAGCATGGCTGTCCGCACGCGCCAGATCCCACCGGGCTACAACCTGCGCCGTTCCGCTCAGCATTCACTGGGCCCGCCATGTGATCTACCCCGGCCCGGCCTCAGACGAGGACACCATCGTGTGCTGCATGACCGATGACGGCCGCCCCGCCGCGCTGTTCCTCGACGACGATCTCCGCGAGGCCCTGGGGGCGGCACTCCTTGACCCGAACGGTGAGGCAGACCAGGACGGGCAGAACAGCGTGCCCAACGCTGGCCCGACGTCTGAGACTCCCGCGCAGGCGAGTGGCGCGCTTGGGAAGGACACCCGCGACGGCAGCCAGCCGAAGTCCGCGGGCGAGTTCACCCGACCGACTGCCACGCACACGGGGCACGCTCTCCCATCCGGGACTGCGGAGGGTAGGGCTGACTGCCCGTGCCTGCGCATAACGCCGGGGAGCGGGCACTGATGCCTCGTATCGCGTACGTTGAGAGGCGGTTCAGTGCCGCCAGCCTCGACATCATCGCCAAGGCCGAGGCGATCTGCGGCGAGTACATGCGACAAGGGTTCGACCTGACGCTGCGCCAGCTGTACTACCAGTTCGTCGCCAGAGATTTCCTGGCCAACGCGCAGACCGAGTACAAGCGGCTGGGCAGCATCATCAACGATGCACGGCTGGCCGGGTTGCTGGACTGGGACTACATCGTGGACCGCACCCGGAACCTGCGCGGCCTGTCCCACTGGGACGCGCCGGAGTCCATCATCCGATCCGCTGCCGCCGGCTACCGCACCGAACGATGGGCCAACCAGCCACATCGCGTCGAGGTCTGGATCGAGAAGGACGCCTTGGTCGGTGTCATCAGCGGCGTCTGCCAGCGCAACGACGTCGACTACTTCTCGTGCCGTGGCTACACATCCCAGTCCGAGCTGTGGGGGGCGGCGCAGCGGCTGGCCCGGTACGAGCGGTCCGGGCAGAAGCCGGTTGTCATCCACCTCGGTGATCACGACCCGTCTGGGATCGACATGACTCGGGACATCGCAGAGCGACTGCGGTTGTTCGGCGCGGACGTCGATGTCCGGCGGATCGCACTGAACATGGACCAGGTGGAGACGCACCAGCCGCCGCCGAACCCCGCGAAGTTGACCGACAGCCGTGCGAGCAGCTACGTCCGGCAGTACGGGCGCAGCAGCTGGGAGCTGGACGCTCTCGACCCCACCACGCTGGATCGAATCATCGAAAGCGAGATCCGGGCTTGGCGGGACGCCGAACTGTGGGACGCGGCCACCCAGCGGATGGAACGCGAACGCCGCCTGCTGAAGGCCGTATCCGGGCGCTGGCATGAGGTTGCCGCGCTGGTCGCTGAGGGCGGTGACCGTTAGTGGCCAGCCACGCTCAGCAGAGCTGGAACCGAGGCAAGACCGGGGGGACCGCGCCGGGGCGCACCCTGGTGGGGCCCGGCAAGTGCCCGGTCGAAGGGTGCGGCAGGGAGGCTACGGGCACGACGACCCCGGTCGGCATGTGTCGCGTCCACGTGGACGGCTCCAGAGAGCCGGCCCGTACCTACTGCGAAGGCTGGTGCGCCGCCTACGGGCTCGCGCTCGCGGAACTCCGAGCACTGCCCGTGGAAGACGGAGACGACTGACGAGCCAACTCGGCGTGGACGTCCCCTGATCCCCGTACCACCCGGCGGCTCCGGGCCCGCACGACCAGCCCGGAGCCGCCTCCAACCTGAACGGACAACCATGACCAACCCCATCCCTGAGTTCTTCCAACCGGGCCGCACCTACCTCGACATTGGCGGCGGGTACCGGGCACCGGAGCTCTCCGTCCTGTTCTACGTGGAGCACGTCACCCGCCATCCGGCCCGCGGACATCTGCGGGCGGTCGGCTGGGCCAAGCACCCGGTGTCCGAGAGCCGCTGGTTCGGCCACTTCCAGGACGAGGAACAGTACGACACCACGACCTGGTATGACGTCACCGATTCCGTGAGCTTCCCCGAGTTCGCGGACCGCGCCTGCTACACCCCGGGCGAGGTTCGCAATGCCCTGGAGAGGGCCGAGGAGCGCGACCGGTACCGCACAGCCTGGTACTCCGCTCGCGCAAGAGGCTCCAAGCGCACATCTCATGAACGCGAGATCCTGTTGTTCCGTCTCCTGCGCGACAACCGCGAGCTGCGGGCGTTCGCCACGCTCGCGCACCAGGCCGCCGACGTGATCGCCGCAGCGCGGGACGCCGCTTGGGCGGAGCTGGACCGAGCCAAGCGCTTGATGGACTCCGACCCCATCGTCGCCCCCTGTCCCGTCTGCGCTGCACCGTCAGGTGATTCCTGTACGGAAGCCGGGCGCCAGGTCGACACACACCTGATGCGCATCCCCGCACACCACCGAGCCATCCGTGCAGTGCTGGACGCCGAGATCCCGGCGGCGCAGCCAGTGCCAGCACCGCCCGAAGCACCGCCGTGCGCAGCAGAGTTCGGCGGCCTCGGCTATACCCGCTGCACCGTCCGCGGGCCACACGATGAGCACCAAGCACCTCCCGGCACACTCCGCGGCGTCACCTGGCGCTCAGGGGACATCGACAGCGCCCGCGTCTACCAAACCGAAGATCCGCAGGAGCATCACGGTGACCACCCGGACCAGTACTGACTTGGCAACACAAGTGCGGGACGGGACGGTCCGCTGGACCGACAGTCGGCCGCCCGCCACCGTTCCGGCGATTCAACGTGATCTAGGGATCCCAGCTGTGCGGCCACCGACGTACCCGGTGCCCTACCCCTCGGTAGAGGCAGCGTTCCGTGCACGCACGCGGCCGGTCGCGGGCGGCCACCTGGAGTGGACTGGGCCTCGGCAAGCCAATGGCACCCCAGTGTTCCGGCACCGCGGCAAGATGTACACCGCGTCCCGGATTGCCTTCCGCCTCCGCACCGGACGCGAACCCCAGGGATACGCACAGCCAGAGTGCGACATGGACCACTGCGTCGAACCGGCGCACATCGAAGACACCCCCGGCCGCACGCGCCTGCGAGAACAGCTCCGGTACCTCGGGGGCGGGCGGTCACGCCCGTCGCAGTGCCGCAGTGGCCATGACCAAACCCTGCACGGCCGGTTGTATGCCGATGGCCGCGCCTACTGTGCGATCTGCCGACAACGGCCGAACGACCAACCCTAGCTAGCGGACGAGCGCCCGGCCCAGCCGTCACTACCGAGGCGGCGCCGGGCGCTTCCGCGTCCAGAGCAGCCTCAGAGGACGATGACCATTCGCCATCCGCCTACCGTCGCCCAGCTTCTGAACCTCGCCGACCGAGCTGAACGCCGAGGACTGACCGCAGCCGAGGCCGCTCGCCTCCGCGCCGGCCTGCGCGACCTGGCCTCCGAGCAAGCCGCCGCTGTCGCCACCGTAGCGGAACTGCGCAATGCCAACGGGCGACTACGCACCCGCCTGCGCCGCAAGGCCGCGCCCCGGCGCCCCCCCGGCCGTCCCACCATGCCCACCAATCCTGGCAAGGACACCGACGCAGCGGTGCGACGCGCAACCGAACTCGGGTACCACTGGCTCCACATACCTGCCAAGCGCGCCGCCGGCGCCGCCGTCCTCGCCGCACTCACCAATAACGAATCTCCACCAGGAGACCTACCTGAGCCGATTCCAGGACGCCATCAACGCCACTGACCCGCACCCCGGGGGGCCGCAGGTGAGCGACCGGTAACCGGACCTGGACCCCAGCTCTCGCCCGATCCCTCGGCTCGTCGCAGTGAGCGCGGCGACACAAGCGATCAACACCTCACCGCGACGGCGAGTGCCATCCCGTAATGGTGAACCGGGTGAGAACCACCCACGCCTCTTCCGCAATTCCGCTAGAAGGAGGGCCATGACAAACCCGGACGACCCGCAGCTCATCGAAGTGATGTGGCGGGCGACTGACCTAACAAGAGCCTATCTCGCGCAGGACCGTACCTCGGTCACCGCCTGCGTCGCGGACCTGGACACCGAACGACTGGAGCGGATCCTGGTCTGGCTGATCCTCGATCACGACAACATCTTCGACAACCTGGGCGAGCCATCCATGGAGGTGCGCGAGATCGACGCGGTGGCCGCACTGGCCCCGCCAGAGATCGAGCTTGCGACGACAATGGCCATGCGTAGGGTCGCCGCAGGGGAGATGGGGCTCGGCCGAGCGGTGGAGAGCCTGGCGCCGCTGGGCCGTGTCCACGCCATCACGATATGCACTGTGGTCATGATGCTGGATGCACTCGGCCGCACCACTGCCGTGGAGCTACTCGACCATGCGATAGCGGAGTTCGAGAGGACCGGATACGCCAGGCCCTACACGATCACGTGACGCATCCGCTCCTCCGTATCTTCCCTGGCCCCGAAAACAGCCCTGACGGGAAGCCAGGGATCGCCGAAAGGTACTCGGCGGGAGTCGGCTGCGGTTAGCCCGTACTGGCTACCGGCGGTGTCCTGGTCGCGGCGGACGTCCCGGTCCGTGGAGGAGGGACAGCGTTCAGCGGCAATATCCAGTCAACATCACGGTACCGTCAAAAGCCCGCTCGAATGCGTCGGATTCTGGCAGAGTTCCCCGTACCTACCGACACAGCTTCCCTGGGGGGAACTCCCGTGCGCCGCAGCACCGCCACTGTCACCATGACCGCAGCACTCCTGCTCACTGCCGCTTGCTCCAGCAGTGCGAGTGACCCGCACTCGAACGAAGCGTTAGGCAAATCCAGCACCCCCACGGCCCCGTCATCGGCGGCCGGTTCGGCCGCCAACGCCTCCGCAGCGTTCAAGACTGTCGCCACCGCAGTGCCCACGGCGCACCTCACCGGAACCGTGACCGCCGAGAACGACCCGAATCATCTCCTGGGGCGGCCGAACCAGTACACATCCAAGGTCACGTTCTCGGACTCCCGGGTCCCCGCCGGCGACACCAGCCACCTCGATGCCACCGACATCGGCAAGGGCGGCGCCATCGAGGCGTTCGCCACACCCGCTGACGCCGAAGCCCGCGCCAAGTACGTCCAGGCCGTCACCAAGTCCATGCCGGCACTCGCTGAGTACGACTACCAGCACGGCACCATCCTGATCCGCGTCAGCCACTTCCTGACCCCCGCACAGGCCGCGGCGTACAAGACGGCCGCCGACAAGATCAGCTGATCCGCTGAAGGCGGCTGGCAGCCCTCGGCACGGCGGCGACATGGCGTCGAGGGCAGCGAGCCTCGGCCGGGCTGATCCGGATATCTCGATCGGAACGCGTAACACCCGCGCGCACCGTCCGCTCGGGACTGTGGCCGAGAGAAGACCCCCGTCACACCCGCCAGGTCATGACACCCGCCAGTTGACCGGCAGGTCATGACCCTCGCACGCGCAGCCAACCCGGCCCTGGCAACGGACTGCGCAGCCCGGGGCCGTGCTGTGCCGCCGAGTCAACGGCACGAGCCGGGCGGGGTGCGTCCGTTGGCGTCCAGCATGGCGCGGATTCCCTTCGGTGCCGGTGGGTCACCCCGGGTGGTCGTGCGTGCCGGGGTGGCCCTGGGATCGGTCAGGCGCGGCTGACGGAGTCGGCGGCGAGGGCGGCGATGCACCGGAACGCTGCATCTCAGCAGCGACGGGCCGCGTATTCGCCTGCCAGGTCGTAGGTCGTGGAGGTCTGATACCGGCGCAGCTTCTCCTCGTTGCCGCGGGCGAGATACCGGGCAGCGGTGTTGAACTCCTCGTAGCTCAGGTCGACCGGGTTCCATCTGCTCGGGTCGCACAGGTGCCGGTCGAGGGCGAGTGCGTTCCTCGTGGAGGGGCTGCTCCGGCTGGTCGTGCGTGCCGGAGCAGCCCGGGGGTTAGTGGGTGTTGGCTCCTGCGGTGAGGCAGGGGGAGCAGGGGCGGCCGTGGCAGTCCGGGCAGCCGGGGGAGTACGGGCCGCTTACGCCGATGGAGCAGGTGTACACGCAGTGCTGGTCCGGGATGTGCACGGGGCTGGCAGGCGTGATCACGGCGATCAGCTCGTCGGCGCGCACTTGGAAGTGCGGTCGTAGGCACACCCAGCCGTCGGTCGAGGCGTTCCTGCGCCAGAGTCGGCAGCGTTCGCAGTGGGCGTCCACCGGGACGGGGCGGGCGTCGTAGGGCGCCGCGACGTAGGTGGCGTAGCGCATGATGCGGTAGGGGCGGCTGACGGGTGCGTCGACGTCACCGACGACCAGGTCGCCAGCGGTGACGTGGTCGGCTCGCTTGATGGTCAGGTGGCTCAGGCTGTAGCCGGCCGGGAGGGGGCGGACCGTCTGAGGGTCGGTGGGACGGTCGTAGGCGACGGCGAGGAACAGTTCGACGGGTTCGGGGTTCACGAGTGGCGCTCCTGGCGGTTTATGGGTCCGTCCCCGGCCGGTCGTGCGCGCCGGGGGTGGCGGGCGGTTCGCTGCTGAGGTCTCTGTTTCTGTCGGCCGGGGGCCGTGCTGACCGGCCCCCGTCGCCCCGCCTGTACCCGGTGCCGACAAGGTACTTAAGTCGGCACCGGATATCTATGGTCGGTCAGGCGCGCAACTCCGCAGCGAAGTCGGCGCCGGATTGCGCGATCCAGCGGCGCACGGCACCCTTCCACGCCTTCATGCGGTCGTTGCTGCTGGCGCCCTCCATTGCCTTGGCTTCGGCCTTGGCCCGCTCCACGGTGGTGGGCAGCTCCGCTTCCATGGCCGTCAGCCATGCCCGGACCGGCTGCTCGGCCGCGGGGTTGCCGGTCACGGTGACGACGAACGCAGCGTTGCCGCGCTTGCTCTTCGTCTTGATCGACGTGTAGGTGATCTGCCCGCCGCCGAGTGCTGAGACGATGGCTGTGATTCCGTCGCGGCGTTGCTTGCCCGCCTGGTCGAGGTTGTTCACCTCGACAGTCCACTCGCTGCTGCTCTCGACGGGGCTCCCCTCGGGCACTGGGGCCGGCTCTTCCTCGGTGGTGTCGGTCGCCGGGGTCTGGGGCTGGTCGAGGGCGGGCGCGGCGTCGGGGGCTTCCGGTGACGTCTTGCAGTAGCCGGTGGTGTATCCGCGCTCCGTGGCGTAAGCCATGGCGTCGGCGGGGGAGGTGATGTCCTTGAGGGTCCTGCCGCCGATGCGGTGGCAGGTGCAGTTCCAGTGCAGGTAGACCTTGGTGCCCGTCGCCGTCTTGCGCTCGGCCGCGGTGAAGGTGGTCATTGCGTTCCCTCCGGGTTGGGGCGGGATGTTCCCGCCGATGTTCTTAGTGTAGTCGGTGCCGACCTGTTTTACAAGTCGGCACCGACTTAGAGTGGAGCTAGCAGGACAGCTCCCGGCGGACCCGCTCCATCAGCCGTGCCAGCCGCTCGGTGTCACTGCGCAGCCGCTGGTACGTCGTCAGCAGCTCCCGGGTGCTGAGCGCCAGTAACTTCGCCGTCGCCTGGGCGACGCTGTACTCCGGGGACGCGGCGTACGTCCCGGCGGGGGAGCACAGCGGGGCGGCTTCGGCGATCCACCTGGCCACCGCGTAACGCTCGTCGGGTGACAGGCCGATCGTGGACAGCTGCATCACGGCCAGCAGGTGCTCCACGAAGACCAGCTCGCCGTCGTGGGCTGGCACTCGCACCGTGGCATCCGGCGCGTGGACGGTCCACGGATCCCGAGCGAGGCAAGGGATCGGGGTCCTGCCGGCCAGGTGCAAGGTGGACGCGCCGGTGAAGGCGGCGGTCCAGGTGTGCTGGACCGTGTGCCACTTGCCGTTGTGGAGGACCAGCATGCCGGGTGCCAGCTCGGCGAGGGTGGCGGACAGTCTTAGGCAATCCGCCCCGTGCTTGTGATCGGTTTCCAACTCAACCTCCCGGTTGTTCCGGCGGGACTCTCCCGCCCTCACACCCTTAATATTAGTCGGTACCGACCGCAAAAACAAGTCGGTACCGACTAAAAGTTGCTAGAGGTCGATGCCGGTGAAGTCGGACAGGTACCGGCGGATGGCCTGCTCCATCTCGGTCATCCCCACCCCATCCGCCAGGGATGCGGCGGTGGCGGGAGTGATCAGCGTCAGGGAGTGCTTCTCGCTGGTGCCGGTGGTCACTCCGTAGTCGGCGAACCGGAACGCGTTCACGTCCAGGATGCCGACGGCGGGGTTGATGACCGTGATGGTCACCCCGTCGTAGGCGTCGTACCGGAAGGTCTTGCTCAAGGAGCAGGTGACGACCAGCTCGCCGATCCGGACTGTCTCGTGACGGCCGTTGACGGTCGCTATGGAGATCACCCGCTGGAGCGGGTGGAGGAGATTCAGCACCGTTCGGTGGTTGACGGGCTTGACGGTCATCGGATCCTCCCGATCCTGGGCGGGCACCTCCCGCCCTCACGCTTACTATAGTAGTCGGCGCCGACTTAAAAAACAACTCGTCCACGGGCGTGAGAATGAAGTCGGTGCCGACTAGGATTACGAACATGAGGGGGGCGGAACGGAACCGCCCGCCGGATCCGAGGGGGACCCGATGCGCATACACGACCAGGGCTGCTGCTGCGACGAACACTGCGAGCCCGGATGTTCCGCCCGTCAGCCCGTCGAGGCCGAGGGCCGCGATCGTGTCGACGACTACGAGGCCGACTACCGGTATCTGTGATGCACGGCGGCGTCGGGGCCCGGGGCGCCGCGGGCGGCTGGGCTCCGGCGCTGGCGCTCGGGCTCGCCGGAGTTGCACAACCCTTTGCCGCAAGTAGCCGGTATCGACTTGAAAACCGCGTCGGTACCAACTAAATTTGTGGATGTGGGCGGGACCGACCCGCCCCGGAACAACGGAAGGAGGCACCGTGAGGCGTCTGGGGGTCGGCGACCTGATCGCCGCCGTGATCATCGCGGTCATCGGCTCGGCGATCATCACCGCCGTGGCCTTCGGCCACTGAGCCCCGGCCGTCCCGGGATCGCACGACCAGCCCGGGACGGCCCCCTGGGCGCACCCTCCAGACGCCGCGCCCCATCAGCGGGTGCTCCCTCACCGCGCCGCGCCCGACCCCCAGCGGGCGCGGCGCTCCCACGACCGAGAAGGCAAACCCATGACCACCACGACCGATCAGAACATCGTCAACACGGGGCCCTTCGACCCCGAGGCTCGATACACCACCGCCTCCCACTGGGGCGTCAGCTATGAGACCGGCCGAGACATCCGGGGTGCCGTTCTCCACGTCACGCACGTAGACGTAACGCAGATTGCCCCCGGCACGCACGCCGTCACCCACCACCCCACCCACCACGGCCAGCAGTTCCCTAACCTCCGGACCGCCCAGGAGTACGCCTGGCGGGTAGGGCTGACCACCCTCCTCCAGCCGCGCCACCAGCGGTAGAAGCCCCTGTCCCACGCCGCGCTCGGCCGCACGACCGGCCGAGCGCGGCCCAGCCACCACCATCCGTGGAGGAACCGATGCCCAGCATGCCAACACCGGAAGCATCCGCCACCGCCGAGATCCTCTCCGTCGCCGAATCCACCATCGCTCGCGCCGACAAGAAGCGGCAGGAGCTGGCCACCGACATGGCCGCCGGCTCCTTCCACATCGACCCCCTCAGTCTGGGGCCGGTCCTGCGCGCGCAGGCCGCCGCCCTCCCGTGGCGCCAGGTTCGCGCGGAGATCCAGTCCGGCCTGGCCCCCGTCGCGGCTCTGCTCGACGTCCGCGCCGAGCTGACCCGGCGACTGCTCTCCATGAGCGAGGGGGTTCAGGCGGACGGTCTGCTCAACGAGTTCGAGCGCATGGAGCGGGAGGCGTCCCGCGACTTCCTCCGCCTCACCGCCCGCTTCGCCAAGCACAAGCAGCCGTCCGCCTGAACCCCAACCGCCGGTCTGTCCCTGCCACTCAACCGGGCAGGGACGGACCGGCACCCCCGACCCACCGACGAGAAAGGGAACACCCGTGGCCGACACGGACAGCGCCCCCGCCTGCGCCCAGCACGGCCCCATGGCGCTGCGCATGGCCGAGACGTCCGAGCAGGGGTTCACCGGCACCTGGTATGCCTGCACCGCTCCGGCGTGCTGGAACGCCCACCTCCAGCCGTCCGAGGAGCTGCTGGCCCAACTGGCGGAGCAGGGCACGCACCGGGGAACCATTACCATCACCCACACCCGTGCCGACGGCACCCTGCTGGAGGGTTCCCGCAAGGGTGACGGCGTGTGGGAAATCGTCCGCCCCCACCAGTTCACCTGGGGCCGCTCCCTGCCGGGCGTGCTGTTCATCCGGCATTCCCGGGACAAGCGGGCCGACCACTGGTCCATCCGCCGCGCCGCCGAGGCGCTGCGCGCGGCTGGTTGGACCGTCGAGATCCGCGTGGACGAGGACACCCGCCGCTCGTTCGCCGAGGCCGAGGCCGACCGCGTGGCGCGTTCTGCGGCACGCGCCGAGCGGTTCCAGGGGTACGCCGGCAACGCCGCGGACCGGTCCGCGGCGGCCCACGCCACCGCGCGCCGGATCGCCGACGGGATACCGCTCGGGCAGCCGATCCTCCTAGGGCACCACTCGCAGCGGCGGGCGGAACGCGACCGGGACCGCATCTGGAGCAACACCGAGAAGGGCGTGAAGGAGGCCGACAAGGCCGAGTACCTCGCCCGGCGGGCGGCGGCGTCCGCGTCGTACGAGGAGTTCCGGAAGAACCCGGGGGTCACGCTGCGCCGTATCGCGAAGCTGGAGGCGGACCTGCGGCGGGTGCACCGCCAGATCGCTGCTGAAACTCAGCATGGCGACGGCTCGGAGAAGGCGTCCGCATGGGTAGCTGAGCTGAACCGGCGCAAGGCGGAGCTGGAAGAGGAGATCGCCTATTGGCGGCAGGTGATCGCCGAGGCGGAGGCGGACGGCTTCAAGGTCTGGGGAAAGGCTGACTTCGCCAAGGGCGACTTCGTGGAATACCGAGGCACCTGGTACGAGGTGCTGCGAGTGAATGCCAGGTCGGTAACGATCCCGCACATTCACAACGGCATCGGTCGCGCGGTTGTCCGGAAGGGGGACGGACACCTCGATTGGACGTGGACCGCGCCGTATGACGGGGTGACGGGGCGCAAGTCGGCTGAGGAGATGCAGCAGCAACTCGACGCAGCCCGGGACAAGGCAGCCGAATAGCTCGCACCTTCGCTGCGCCCGGCCACGCACGACCAGGCCGGGCGCAGCGCCACAACATCATGCAGGAGTTGCAGTGTTCATACAGAAGATCCAGGCGGGGGACGGCACCACCACCGGGTTGTGCAGCGAGGACCACGCCATCGTGATGCTGCGGCGAGCGGTGGACCGAAGGTTCCCGCTGGAGGCCACCCGCACCGGGGGATTGGTCATCACCCGCGACGTCTGGTCGACGGGCAGCTCGACGCCGTCGCGGCGGACTGTGAGCCTGGAGCCGGCCAAGCCCCTTGGTGTCATGACGCCGACCATGCGCCAGGACCTGGAGGCGATCGCCGACTCGGACAGGGCGTATCGGGTGGACAAGGCGGAGATGCCGTTCCGCGATCGCGTCGGGCGGATCATGCTGGGTTTCTACTCGGTGCCGCCGGCCGCAGCCCGGCGGCTCGTCGAGCGCGGCATGGTGGTCCTTGGTCTGCCGTACGAGGACACGTCCCACGGACGGTTGAAGGAGATACGCACCCCGGTGCGGGTGGTGCTCGCGGCTCGGCTGGCCATGCTGGCTGCTGATCACCGAACCAGCACAGGGGAACCCCGCGGCTATGTGTACCCGGCGGACATCGGCATGAGCGGCACGGTCGGCTTGTGCAAGCCGGGGCGCCGTTCCGGCCGGGTGTACGACGGCTCCAGCGTGGCGAGTTGCACGTGCGGATGGTCGCAGTGGACGGAAGACCGTGAGGTCGCGCGGCGGGTTGCTCGGGAGCATCGGCGCGAGATGGCGTCTGCGGCCTTGAAGCGACTCACCTAACAGTGACACGAAGCCGCGCCCCGTTGCGGAGGATCAGGCGGGGCGCGGTTCTGTCCGATAGGGAGGAGCGTCGGCGGCAAGGAGAAGCCGCGTGACGTCACTGCCTGGGGCCGTCTTCCGACTGTCGGCGGGCGCAGGCTGCGCCGGTGCCCCGGGTATTGACGTGCTCTCGTTGGCCTGGTTGGGGCTGACACATCCCTTCAATCGCAAAGTCGGTACCAACTAGGAATTCGAGTCGGCATGGGTTAACATGAAGTTGTGAGGGGGAAGCGCCCCCGAGAAGGGAGTCCTGGTGACTGTCGTCAATGCCGTCATGCAGCCCGGCGAGTTGGAGGGAATTGCCCGCGAGTGGGCCGCGAGCGCGATCGCCAAGGAGGAAGACGCCCGCAGGGAACTCGCTGGACAGCTCGCCGCTGGCAAGCCGGCGAACACTCGCCTGTGGAAGAGCCTGTTGGTCGCCGAAGCCGAGGCGACCCCCTGGCATCTCGTGCTGGGGCAGCTGAATGCTGGCGCCGATGTCCTCAGGGCGGTTCGCGCCGCGCGGCACGCCCTGAGGGAAGCACTCGTGGAGTCCGGCGAGGACTTCGCCGACGACCTGGACGGCGCGGTGGCCCGAATCGGGCGCGAGGGCGTCCGGCACTTCCTGCGTCAGACCAAGATGTATGGCGACCTGGACGCCAGTACGGTGCAGGGCGAGGGTGTCGATGTCGTGAGCGTTCCGTTGGCGCTCCCGGAGCGGCGACGCCTGACGGGGGTGTCTGCACCGTTCTGGGTGTACTGCGAGGAGGCGAACGGATTCCTCATCGCGTCCTCTGACCCGAAGAAGGCCACCGGTGAGCCGTACCGTGTGGTGGGTATGGAGGTGGACCCGGAGGTGGGGCGCGGTTACCGCGTCGGGCGCACTCGGGATGGGCGGTCGATAGCTCTTGGCCACCCCGGCCGTCAGTTCTGGATCGCGCTGCGTTGATGGCCGCCCGGTGTGACTGAGGGTCGGTAAGTGGAGTCGGTGCCGACTTGTCAACTAAGTCGGCACCACTTATCATTGTAGCAGTCGGGACACTCACCCCTCGCAGCGAAGGAGTTGCAGGTGAACGAACGCGAACAGTCGGCGGTCAAACCGCAGACGCCGCCGGAGTGGAGGACATTCAAGGGCGTCACCGCCCCGTGCTGGATTTGGTGCAGCCTCACCTCGGGCGGTCATCTGTACGCCTCTGGCGACAGGAGTACTTGGGCGGCCGGTGAGCCGCGTCGCGTAGTCCGCACATGGATCAAACACTCCGTGCGCTACGCGGAGTTGGATGACGGTCACCACCTGCGGGTCGGCGGAGTCGCCACCAGGGCGTGGATCGCAACCAGCTAGCCAACTGCGCGGCGCCTCGGGCTCGCACGACCACCCCGGGGCGCCGTCCCAGCTGAACGACCACGACGGAACGGACAGCCGGAGTCGGGAACCCGACCCCTCGGAGTGAAGGAGGAACAGGTGAACAACGACCAGCAGCACAGTGCGCCCGAACCGCAGGCGGCACCCGAATGGCGGACGTTCAGAGGCGTCACCACCCCGTGCTGGATCTGGTGCGGCACTACCGGGGACGGTCGTCTGTACGCTGCCGGCGACCGGAACCGGGCCGATGGGGAACCCCTCCGAATGGTCCGGACGTGGGTCGAGAGGTACACCCGCATCATCGAACTGGCCGATGGGCGCATCGTGATCGTCGGCGGCCCCTCCACCAAGGCGTGGATCGCCGCCAGCTAGCCAACGACGGGGCGCCCCGGGCTCGCACGACCACCCCGGGGCGCCGCCCACCTCGAAGTTCGCATTGCACCAGCCTCTCTACCTACCGATGGGCCCCGGCGATGCCGGTCCCGGAAGACAAGGAACCCTTCATGCCGTGCAACGTCCCGAATCCGCGGCTGCGCCGGGCAGCTGCGGCAGCCATGCGGAAGTACTCCCGCATGGCCGACCCGCATGCCGCGACTCGCGCTGTGGAGCTCCAAGCCGCCGACCTGATAACGGACGTCCTGCTGATGTTCGGGCCTGAGGCTGCCGACCTCGTGCTGAAGACGGCCGTGGCGGCCTGGGAGCGAGAGCAGGCGTACACCGAACCGGTCTACGAACTCGCGGTCCAGTAGCAGGCCCGGACCGGTGAAGCCCCCGGACCCGATCAGGGGCGGGGGCTTCCGTGCGGTCGGCGATGAGCTTGAGTGGGACGCCCCCGGCTGCGTCTGCGGGGCGGGCGGTGCTGGGAATCTCAGCTGATGCGAGACCGTAGCCGCGCCATGTCCGCCGGCGTCATGTCCACGGTGGTGACGCCCAAGTCCCGACGCAACCGGTACCACTGGATGTACTGAGCTATCCGGGCGTCCGCGACCGGCAGTTGTCGTTGGGGCCAACGGTTGTCGGCGCCGATGGTCACCTGCTCGCCGCACCCGTTGGGGCATGGCCCCTTGTAGGCGGCACGGCGGCCGGGGCGTTCCTCCTCGAACGATCTCCCTTTGTGGTCGAACCCGAGACGGATCGTCCCGCCGTCCGTCGCGACGTAGACAGGCTGGCGGCATGACCAGCAAGCAGCGCTGTGGGTGAAGCGGAGTCCGGTGATCGTGACGGTCCAGCCGTCGCGCTCCGCGTGGGGGAACGGGGAGGGCAGCACACCAAGGTCCACCCAGGTCTTCCCGGAGCTGGCACCCCATGCTGCCGGCGGTGTTCCGGGCCCGGTCAGCGGGCGTTGCCCGGACCCCTTGCACTGGCCGAAGTAGGCCCGGTCGTAGGGGTAGTCGTGAGTGGAGGTGAGACCGTTCTCGGTAGTCCGCACAGGCTGGTAGCAGTACGGGCAGTACACGGTGGCAGCCATATGGTTCCGTTCGGTTCGGGCATGCAGATGGAGTGGCCCCGGGCTGGTCGTGCGATCCCGGGGCTGAGGCGTCGATCAGCGGCGGGTGAGTGCGTGCAGGCTGCTCAGCTGCGACCGGACAGCGGTGGACAACCGAGCTGCGGGCGCTGAGGCGGTGCACTCGGCCAGGGCGGCGGCGTTGATGTCATCGAGCAGCATGGAGGCTGCCACGGTGGTCAGCGGTATGACGACGCCGCGGTACCTGGCCCACTTGGCCTCGTCGGGGTAGCAGTTCCCGTCGCCCTGTGTGGTGTTCGCCTGGTCCGCCGCGTCGGCCTGCCGGGCGAGGTGGTAAGCGATGGCCCGCGCCTCGTTGGGGGTCATCACGGTGATCAGCTCGCGGCCTGCGAGGTCAGTGGTCCAGGTGACCATGCGGGAAAACGGTGCGTCGGGGCCCTTGAAGTAGTCCCTGGTGTGGGTGTCGGCGCAGGTCCAGTTGACAGCGAGTCGTGTGACCCGGGGGAACCAAGGGGCTTTGGGCATGTCCTGTCCTTCCAGGTGAGCGGGTTGCTTTGTTCCAGGATACCCGGTACCGACTTAAAGTAAAAGCCGGTATCGAACGATTGGGGATTTTTCGCGGGCCGCGAGAGGTGTGTCCGTGGGGGCGCTAGGGTGATGGGTTGGATGTACGCGACCTGCGGTCGGCGGCAGCTTGAATATGTAGTCGGTACCGGATACCTTGTGGGCTTATGACTGCCGACTCCACGGCTGGCGCCGCTGGCCGTATGCCTGAAACCGAACTGCCCGATATCTACAAAGGGCCTCTGGAAGGGTTCTTCCAGGACCTCGCCGATGCCGAACCCCTCGAACGCGCCAGGACCCTGTCCGACTTCATCCGGGACATCCCGGAACTCCAAAAGTTCGCCAAGCGGTACCGGCAACTCGCGGTCTTGGAAGCGCAGAGCCGCGGCATCCCGAACTTGGACATCGCCCGCGCCCTGGACGTGCAGGTGCAGCGCGTCTCCGGCATCGCGCGTGGACACAGCGGGGGCAAGGACGGCCGGCCCAAGGCCGACCCTACCGAGGCCAAGCTCGTGGCGGCCAAGAACAAGATCGCCAAGTATCAGACCCTTGCTGACGAAGCCAGCCCCAACGCGCCGAAGGCCCGCCAGAACTACCTGGACCAGGTCGCCAAGTGGACCAAGCGCCTCGAGGAACTGGAAGCGGCGTCCGAGGCGTCAGCTGGGTGAGCATCGTGCCGATCGCGGCCCCGTCACAGCGAGCCAGGCCCCGTACCTGCACGGTGCGGGGCCTACGTCTTGCCTTCCCGGGCACAGCTGTCCCGCGCTGGTGGAGAGGCAGCGATCGCCGGGACTGGGCCGGGACTGGGCCGATGCCGGTCCCGGTCCCGGTCCCGGACTGATCCTGGACCGGCCCCGGGACAGAGTCCCGGACTCCTGAGAACGGTGCAGAGGTACGGCAAACCGGGAGTGTCGCCGAACCGTGCTGGCCCGTTGTCCGGATCACCCCCCGGTGCGGGCCCAGCGCTGTCCCACTGCGCGGCCCGTTCGTCCAGCCAGCTGCGGAACAGCCATGAGACCCTGACGCGTTGGTCCCGGAGTTCCGCACGGACGGTGCGCTGCTCCTCTGCGGCGGGGTGCCTCCCAGTCATCTCCAACTGGTCATCTCCACCTGCTGAGGAATGCGGCGATGAGGAGGCCGGCGACGACAGCAGTCACCACGGCGGCGTCGCGGCGCTGCGGTCCGATCCACGACACGCGGCGTACGTGTTCGCCGTCGGGATAGTCGCCCCAGTGCGCAAATCCGCGGTGCCGCCAGCCGTGGCGCTCTGCGCCGAGATGGGTGAGGTACGGCCGGGACGTGATGCCGCACACGGGGCAGACGTAGGCGTAGGGCACAGCAACCTCCGGTAGACGACCGGTAGACGAGCGGGTAGAAGGCGCAGTAGATGGGGCCGGTAGATGCCGCGTGACCTGCGGATCTACCGGCCCCCAGTGGGGTCATGCGGCCGTGTCGGGGGAGTGGCCGGACGCGGGGCGACGGCGCGGCCCCGCCCCGCCCCGCCGCCGGCCCCGGGCGGGCCCTCAACGGCGGCCCCCGGGGCCCGGCCCGAAGCCCCCTCCTGCACCCGCCAGCCGGGGGCGGCCAGGGCCTCCCGCAGCGGGACCCCGAGGGAGGCCGTCAACGCGTCCGCGCGCACCCCCAGTTTGTTCTCCCCACGCACCTTGAGGTTCCGGGCGACGGGGATCCCGCGCCCCCTCAGCCAGGTGTGCAGGGCCTCGACGTCCTCCAGCGCGGGCAGGCCCGCCTCGGTGAGCATCGTGCGCAGCGTCGCGAGGTGGACGCCCGCACGCCCGGCGGCTGCGGCGTCGGCGATCGCCTCGACGACCAGGTGCACCATGCGCTCGGCGACGTCGTCCGGGTCCACCGCCGGCTCGTCATCCTCTGCGGGGTCCGGCTCGGTGTCGTACTCCCCCGCTGACATTTCATGATCGTTTAGGGTGGTCTGCTCTGCTCGCGGGGGAGAGACTGTCCAGGCCGCGAGCACCCAGCCGACCACGCCCGCGCCCGCGATCCACGAGCCGTAGCGGGCCACCACCCGCCACACGACGGCCCCGGCCGCCCACACCGGCGGGACGACAGCCACACCGGCCAACACCACAGCCCCCGCCATCTCCAGCGCCTTGCCGCCGGTGCGGGGCCGGAGCACGCCCAGGGCCAGCACGGCCAGGCGCCGCAGACCCCGGCCGCCGAGACTGACCAGGACCCGCGTCCCCGCCCACAGGTCCCGGCCGGCCTCACCCGCGCCCCGGAACGGGATCAGCAGTTCGTCGCGCAACCTGCCCATCATGCCGACCCGGTGAGGTGTCCGATGCCCATGCGTACTGCGGTGCTGGCGATGCTCCATACGCCCCCGGCGGCGCCGTACACCACGGCTGCGGAGATGCCCAGCACCGCGGGGATCCACATCCGTCGCCAGCGGGGCGCGAGGGTCGCGATCGTCAGCACCAGGGCGATGCCGCCCTGGCCCGGGTCGCCGAGGCTGCTGCCGTTGCCGAGCACGGAGGTCGGGATGCTGCCCAGGCCGTGAGCGACCGAGGCCCAGGTTCCCCCGGCCGCGACCATCAGCGTGCCGGACAGGATCCCGAACCCCCCAGCCCGCTCCTTGGTGTTGAGCTTGATGCGGTCGGAGCCTCGTACGCCGATCAGCAGGGCGACCGCGCTGGCCATGGCGAGGCCGGACAGGGTGATGGAGCCGAGGATCTGCGAGCCGAGACCGTCGGCGGCCAGGGTGATCACGACAGGGTGCCTTTCACAGGTGGGTGCCGGGGGCGTACAGGGCGGTGGCGAGCAGCGCGGAGGCGAGCGGGATGCGGGCGACCCAGCGCAGCGGCCACCACCAGCGGCGGGTGCGGGGCACGGTCAGCCACCACAGGCCGCCGCACAGGCCCGTCGCGGTGAGGAGCAGGGAGGTCGGTGCCGGGCCGAAACCCCAGCTGGCGCCGTGCTGCGCGAGCCAGGCCACGGGGTACGGCGCGCAGGTGCGGGCTAGCCAGGCGGCGCCGGCGGTGAGCAGTACGCGGGACGCTCGCGGCGCTGGTAGGACAGCGGCGACGCTGGGACGGCCTGCGATCTTCCAGGCCGCGGTCGCACCGGCCATGGCGAGAGCCAGGCCGACCACCGCGGTGGCGTTGCGTCCGGCCATGGGGAGGACTTGGCCGAGGAAGGGCTCGATTCCGGTCACGTGTCCAGCGGCTGCCGCCGTGCCGTTGAAGAGGATCACCCGGGGGGTCAGCCCGTTGTGATGTGTACCTGAGCCGGGCCAGGCATCGGGGGCTGGATGCCAACGGCGGCGCGTGACTGGCTGGCCAGGGGTAATCCTGCTGGCGGGTGCCCCCGGCCCGGGCGGGTCGCGGTCTTCGACCTGCGGTGGTCCGCCGTGTTCGTCAGCGTCGGTGCGCTCTTCCTCCTGGCCGTCTTCCGGAACGTCGTCCTGCTGGCTGGGAGGGGAAACCCGCTGGCGGTCCGGACCGGTCCCGTCATGGTCGGTCTCGTCCTGGACCTCGTTGGGCTCGGTGCCGGACGATCCCGCTGGGTCGGGCGTACTTGGGCTGAGGTCGGCGGTCTCGCCCTTGCGCCAGTCGGGCAGCCGTCCTGCGCCGCCGGTGTGGCGGGACGTGGGCGGGATCGAGCGATCGTCGGTCCCTCGGGCCAGTTCACTGGTCCGGGCCTGGTCCGGGACCAGTCCCGGACGCTCCCGCTCGGTCCCGGATTCGTCCTGGCCGGTCCCGTCCGGGCGCTGGTTGCCGGCATGCTCGGCCGTGTCTGGGAAGAGGGGGTTGTACAGCCGAGTCCACCAGTCCGTGGGCTTCGTGGTGTCGCGGTCGGTCATGGGAACTCACTGCGAGAGCGCGAGAGCGTAGACGCCGGTGCCGAGCAGCACGACGGTGACGCTAGCGGCGGGGAGGACGTAGGGGTTCGGGACGTAACCGGGTAGCCGGGTGGAAGCGTGCAGCCCGATGAGCCCGATGAGGGCGATCAACGACCAGATCAGCAGGGCGAGGGTGGTCATCGTGTGCTCGCCGCCGTCAGCTTGTTGATCGTGCGGCGGATGGTCTCGGGGCTGGCGTGCGGGTGTGCCAGCAGCACCGCCTTACGCAGCTCGGCCTTGTCCTGCATCCCGGAGCGGAGGAGCGTTCGCACGGTCTCGGCGATCTGGGTGTTGGCGGCTGGACGGAGGGCGTGGACGTTCTGCGTGTCGTCGTCGCTCGCGGTGTCGTTGACGACCGCTTGCACCACACGTTCGTCGATCTCGATCCCTGCGTGGGCGAGTTGAGCGGCGACCTTCGCCGCGCTGGCGCCGGGCATGTGACTGATCGCGGCCTGCACGGCATCGCGGGCTTCACGAGTCACCACCAGCGGGCTCGGGCTGTCGTCCTGGACGTCGACCACGTCGCCGTAGACGGCGCGTTGGGCAGCGAGTACGGCCTTGGTTCGTTCGGCCTGCCGGCGCCACGCCAAGAGGGCTGCCTGCGCGCCGAGGTCGGCCTTCTCTGCGGCCAGCCACGCTCGGGTTCGGGGAGTCAGGGGTACCGCGTGGTGTCGCATCACTACGGTCCAGACGACCTTGGCGACGCCCGACACCGCGGCGGCCGTCAGGCCGGTGGGCCAACTGCCGTGCAGCCAGCCGTTGAGAGCGTCCTCGGCCATGGCGACGATCAGGAAGCACCATCCGGCCCAGCGAGGCAGGGCGGCGCGTTCGTCGTGCCAGCGGTCGAGGTATTCGATGCCGATACAGATGATCCAGCCGGAGTCCACCGCGCTGGCCATGGTGTAGGCGATGGGCGCGGGGACGGCCTCGGACAGCAGAGCGCCACCGGACGCGGCACCGAAGACGAGAGCGGTCAGCAGCAGGGTCGCGGCTGCGACGGTGACGGCGGCGAGGAGGGCGTGGTCCCAGTCGAGTGGGGGCGCTGGTGCTTGCGTGGTGTAGGGCTCCTCGACCAGGCGTGTCACACCGTCGATCGTGTGACGCACCATGCGAGTTCGGGTGATCGTGCGCGTCCTCATCGGGGTCCGTTCTGTGCCGGCGCAGTCCGAAGGGGAACCCAGCGGGTGCGCCCTGGAAGGGAAGAGGAACGGGGCCTGCCCGTGGTAGCGGCAGGCCCCGAGCGGCGGCGGTCAGCCGCGGTACGCCTTGCGCGCGGCGCGGTCGAGGGCTGCGCGGTCAAGGGCTCCCGTGCCGTAGTCGACGCGGCAGCGTTCGACGGTGGCTGGTTCGCTGAGGATCGGGTTCGGTCTCGGGGCGCGGTCCGTGGGCGGGGCAGGGCTGGTGCGGTTACCATCCATGGCGGATCTCCGTCTGGTCTTCGCGGGCGGACGGTGGATCTGGCCCCGACCCGGCGCGGCAACGCCATTGGGTCGGGGCCGTTGTGTTGATGGATCACGAGTCCGAGAGGCGGCCTCGCAACAGCATTAAACCCTAGGGTTTCGATCGAACGCAACCCTAGGGTTTAATGGCTGTGTGGTTGCCCTCTCAGAAGGGAGAGCGGCAGTGGCGGCGAAGGAGCCCGAGGAGGTGAAGCGGTTGGTTGAGGCCATCGAGGCGTTCGCGGCAGTGGAGGACGACGCGGCGTGCGCCGCTGCCGTGACCGTGGTGCTGGACAAGTGGCCCGACCTGCATGGTCGCCTGCGGCAGATCCGGCAGGAACGTGTGAACGCCTTGAGGGATGCGGGCAGGACCTGGGCGGAGATCGGCTCGATCCTCGGCGGCAAGACCCCGGCGCGCGCCCAGCAGATCAGCGTGGGCCTGCGCGGGACCAAGCGGCCCCCGAAGAAGGGGGAGCCGTCTGCCGAGTAGGCGACCTAACGCGAACCGGCCGCCGGGTGGCACCCCGACGGCCGTTTCGGACGAAGTGCCCAGCGGGTGGCACCCCGCTGAGCGTGTGTCCCACCGTGTGCAACGAGAGACGTCCATGACTGTACTGGTTGCAGGGCTCCCCTGCGAAACACTGCTCCACGACCATGCTCTGCGCCCGGTCCCGGCTGCGGCGGGGGTGCTGCGGTGACCTACGCCCGGGTACGCCGCGGCGACATGGCCGCTGACGTGATCCAGCGACACTTCACTCAGATCAGCAACCGCCTGTTCCGTGACCCCCGCATCAGCTTCAAAGCGAAGGGGATCTTCGGTCTGATCAGCACACACCGGACCGGGTACGGCGTCACGCCGGAGTGGATAGCCGCATCTTCAACCGACGGTGTCACCGCAGTGAAGACCGGCTTGCGCGAGCTGGAGAGGTACGGCTACCTGGTGCGCGACCAGGAGCGTCGGCCGGATGGCACGCACGGGCCGATGACCTACAGCATCACGGATATGCCCAGTTCACAACCGCCGGTGGAAAATCCACCGGCGGCTGACCCGCCAGCGGACGACCGTCACCATAAGAAGATCAAATCCAAGAAGACCAGAAGAAGGACACCCCCTTCCCCCTCCCGGACGGCTGAGTCCGTCGACTGCGCGGGTGTTGGCCGCGAGCAGGGCGCGAGTGAGGATGAGACGGCGCCCGGCTGTGAGGACAAGCGGGCTGCGGACTTCGTGGACTCGCTGCCGTTTCGGGGACGCAGGCCCGGCCGCACGGCTCGTCTGCACCTGGTGGGCCGTGTAACAGATGCGTTCGCTGCGGGCTGGACCGACGCGGAGTTGCGGGCGCAGCTTACGAGGGAAACCGCCGGGGCCGAGTCGTTGCTGGCGGTGTACCAGTACAGGCTCGCCCCGGGGGAGTTGCCGGACGCTCCGGCCGGCCGCCGGTCCGCCGGGCGGGTGCGTGCTGTAGAACCCGCCGGGAAGGGAGCGCCGCCGCCCGTTGAGGAGCTGGCCCGTACCCGGGCTGCCTTGCGGGCCCTGAAGAGGGCCAAGCACCATCGAGAGCGTTAGCAACGTGCTATCTAAGTCGGCACCGAATATCCTGGAAGGGTGGTGATCGCACAAGGCGACCCCTGTCGCCGCCTGCCCCCGGCTCCGTCGTTCCGGCGTATCTCGGGGGCAGGGGGACGTCGGCCCGGAAAGGCGCTCCATGACTGAAACACCTGAACAAGACCCGCGGGAATGGGCAGTGCTGGCCACTGTCACTCACTTCCTTCCCGTCACCAGCCGCGAAGTGGCCGTCGAACTCGCAGCAGACGCATCGCACATGACCGCCGTATGGCGTTTGCCGGCCGGGGACTGGCAGCCGGACAACACCCCTGACGAGCTGACCCAGTTCGTGTTCCTCGTTGATGGGAACCTGGCCTGCGGCACCATCGTCGACTACGCCCGGCACTGGGAATCCGCTCACTACAGCGGGGACTGTATCTCGCCTGAGGTGCGCACCTGGACGGCTGCCTTCACCGTGTGCGTTGAGCGGGTTCCCGTCACCGGTGACCGGGTGCGCTACCGGCTGAGCGTCGGCACCCAACGGGCTTGGGTGACCCTCGACGCCCGCAGCTGACCGCCGCAGTCCCGGGGTCGCGCGACCAGCCCGGGGCGTAGGCGCCCCGCCTCACGGGTTCCTCGCTCGTGAGGCGGGGGCGGGCGGTGGTTGTAGCGACCACCGCCGGAGGGGAAATCCGGCACGAGTGCCGAGACTTCATGGGCGACGGTACCTCCCATTTCATGATCGAGCGGAGATTCGTTTGACTTTGAATCAGATTTCACATGTAGCCGGTACCGGCTTGTAATTAGAGTCGGCAGGCAATACGATGGGATCGTTCACCGCCACCGAAGGGAGCCATCATGGAAGTCGACGCAGGTCCGATCAGCACGCTCATTCGCAAGAACCTCATGACGCGGTACTGCATCAGCGAGCGCATGGGCCGCGCGATCTCCACCGGAGGGGAAGGCCGAGAAGTCCGCGGTGACAGCGGCACCCTGCGCGCTCTGTTCGAGCGCGGCATGCTGCGCCTCGGGGACGGGTGGGTCTTGACCAGCAAAGGCGAGCAAGTCCACGCCGCGTTGCAGTCCGCTGCCGCAGGGGAAGCCTCAGATGTCACCGACCTGCTGGACATCCGGCCCGTGGCCTCCGGCTGCTACCGGGTCCACACCCCTTACGGCACCTACAGTCTCGACAACTGTCCAGCCGACCCCGACGCGGTACGCGCTGGCTTTCCCTCGGGTCCGCGCTGGATGCTGACCTGGCCCGGCGAGCGGGCCGCCGACGCCGAGTTCGGAACCAAACGAGCTGGCATCCAGCAGATCAAGGATGACGTGACGGCGAGGCTCCAGAACACCAGCGTCATCCAACTGGCAGCCGGACGCTGCGACTACCACGACGATGACTCCCCGTACGCCCAGACGCAGGCGGGCACTCCGAGCGTGCCAACTGAGGCAGCCCCCACGAGCGGGGGCCAGCCGATGGAAGGCGTCATCGTCACTCATGCTGGCTTTGCTGTCGGGAGCCTGCCCAAGCACGCAGACCACCCCGATGTCCGCGCGGCACTCACCGCCCTCGTCGGTCTCGCTCACGCTGAACTGACCGGCGACTACTACGACGAGTACGACGCTCCCGACACCCGGGGGGTCGTGGTCATCCCCGAGGAAGACGGCGCAGTGCGTGTCTACTGGCTCGAAGGCGGCCAGCACCTCACACCCGAGCGAAAGTCTTGGGATTCCCAACTCGACATCGTCGGGGCGCACTTGGAGCGATGGGGGTGGTCCGTGGCCAACACCGGCTCGACGTACCTCACCGCCCGGCGAACCACCACGACCGATACACCGGCCGTCATCGACAGCGGCGCCACCGTCCGCACCCCGCGCGGAGACCTCGGCACGGTACACCTCCGCATGGTCGGCCCTTACCCGCGAGCTGTCGTCAACGGCGTCACCTGGCCTGCCAGCCGTGTGGCACTCGTCACTTCCCCGCCACCCCCTGCTCCCGAGCGCACACCAGCAGAACCAACCGAAGAGGAGATCTACCGCAAGGACACGTACGTCCTCGAGGTCAGCGCCGACAACGGACAGACGTGGGAGCGCGTCGGCCACCCGCCGCTGGACGGTGAAACCCACGCCCAGCGGGAGGCCCAAGAGCGGGAAGCCCTCTCACCTGAGTGGGCATACCGCGTGATCCGCACCCGCCGCACCCGTACCGTGCTGCCGCGTCTCACCCCGCGGCTGGCGGCCTACGCCCACCCCGAACCTGTCCCGGCTCGTGATCTGCGCTCCGGCGACCGGGCACACCTGCGTGGCACTCTGCGCACGGTCTGGCTCAACACTCCCGCCACACACGGCCGTGCGATCTACACGGTAGACGAGGACACGGCGTTGTTCCTCGACAACGACGAAGAGGTCCGGCTCGCCTGGCGCGGGCCAGCCGTCGACCGCCATGGGCGCCCGGTGCGCGGCCCTCGCTGACCCAACCAGGACGGGGACTGCGCACGACCCAGCCGCCCCGCCTTCCTCAGTTGTCCCCGGCCGTCATCACGACGGCCGGGCTCACCCCGGTAGGTACTGTGAAGCCCCTCATCACTGACCCGATCGTCAGCCAAGCTGCCAGCGTCTTGTCCCGCCAACACAGCCCTGCTGGTCTCAACCAGTACGGCCGCTGTACCACCGCGGGGTACAGCGTCGGCCTCGGCCCACTCCCCAGACAGGCCCGTGTGCACCATCAGCAACCGGGCATCGACCTGTGCGACCCCGACCGGCCCACCAGCGCCGAACGAGCCGCCGAACGCCGCGACATGGTGGCCAAGTACGCCGCCACACTGGAGGCCGCCGACTGGATCGTGGTGCGCAAGACGGCCTCCACCGGGCCGATCCTCCTCGCAACACCGGCGGCACCGGCCGCTCCCCTCACCGCGCATGTCCGTCATGCCTCCAAGCCCCGCCAAGGTGACGTATTCAGTGGCGGGTACCACCTCGTGCTCAACCAGCCCGTCACGGTCGACCGGTTCCGCCGTGACACCGGAGAGGCCTTGTGCAAGCCGCGAGACCGGTTCTCGGACCTGGCACTTACTCCGGACGCGGCCGTGACCTGCCGCGTCTGCCGGGACCGCGCGGCCCGCTACGGGATCACGATCAGCGGGGCCCCGGAGCCCGGCCAGTGATCGCCTCGTTGTTCACCCACTGGTCGGTCGGCATGGACTCGTGGGTGGACTCCATCGGCTGCGCTGTCGAGCGAGGCCCCGTCGAGCTGAGCTACTACCTGTCGGCGCTCGTGACCGACATCGCCGGCACGAGGAGACCGGTGGCTGGGTCTACCAGCCTCCATCGTGGAAGACCGCATCATGCTGCGGATGCAATGGCGCCTTGACATCCCCACCGAGCCGTGGAGGGCATGGCGCACCGAGTACGACCGTGGCTGACCGGTCCAGCCGGGGGTACGCCGCGACATGCTGCGGTGCTTCGCCAGTGAAGTCTACGACTCCGGCTCCATCGTCCCCACGGACGCGGTGATGAACGCAACTCGTGCACGGGAGGGCCGTACCCCGCCCTGGCGCTGCATCCCCGATCCCATCACCGTCTACCGCCCCGGAATCCGCAAACGCGTCTGGCGAGCAGTGTCAGACCCGTCCAGAGAATGAGAACAGTGAAGCCTCTACTCGCCGTAACCGTAGGGACCGTCGGGCTAGCCGCGGTCATGGGTGCTGCCGTCGCATGCGACAGCACAGCCACCGGTCCCCACCACTCGACTGTGGTCGTCGTCCACCACGACACCCATGTGCACGTCGTCAGTCCGGTACCCCGCCGGGCTCCCGCGACCCGGCACACAACCACCGTGATTCGCCGATCAACCGTCAGCATCACCAAGCGCCGCTGACCCCGGACCGCACGCCCGACTTGACTTCCGCAGGGAAGCGAACCGATCATCTGGTCTGCTGGAACTCGTGCACCAAGGCCGTCCCCTGATGGGACGGCCTTCCGCGTCTCCGGAGGGCGCGTGCCATGACTACCCGCCCCGTACTCCTCAGCCCGGCGGACACCGCTCACCTCCTCGGCCGCCCTATCGGCACGGTGAAGCGCTGGGCGCACGAAGGCCGACTCACGAGCCATGACGGCCGATACGACTGGATGGAACTCCGCGATGTAGCCGCTGGCCGGATCACGTGCCCTCCACGGCTGCCAACTCCTCGAAGCGGCAGGCCATCCCGGAGCTGACCAACCCAAGGCCGGCCCCGCGCGCACTGATTTGCGGCGGGGCCTCATGCTGCCTGCCGCCGCGTGTTGAGGGGTGCGCGGCGGCGGGCAGCCCCCACCCCTCGGAGCTGCCTTTGTCCCTGCATCCCCCACCGACATTCCCGCGGGTCCATCCCGTCGCCGACGGGATCGAGATCGACGGCCAGGTCCTGCGCCCCGACAACTGGACCCTGGAGTACACCTCCCCGCGCGGCGGTCACACCGATGGTTCCCTTGGCCCGGTCACCGTGCGCATGGAGTTCACCGCGGTCCTCGCGCATCCGGCGCCCGATCAGGAACGAGCGTCCCGGGGATCCGTGGTGATCCAGGTAGTCAACGCGTCCAGCGACGACTTCCCCGAAACCCTCACCCAGGCGCTGCGCGCCGCCCGAGCCCAGAAGGACACCGCATGAGCCACATCCTGGACGAGCTGCACACCGTCATCGCGCACCTGGAGGACGAGGGCCACGCCTTGGCCGGCCGGCTCCGCGCCGTTGCCGCCCGGCTCCGGGCGGACATCGATCACGTCAGCGCTGGCAGCGAGACTGCTCTGGAGACCCTTGTGGAGTCTCTGACGGAAGCGGTGCGACCCGAGTTCGATCGTCTGAAGACGGAAGCCGTCAGCGAAGTGGGGCGCCTGCTGGCTACCGTCCTCAACGCGGTGGAACCGGTCTTCGCTGGCCCGGGCACCGACGCCAAGCAGGCTCTCGCCGACGCCATCAAGGCCGTGCGCGGACTCTTCGACACGCCCCTGGCCCTGGGACAGAAGCCCGCGTCCGCAGGCCCGGTCCGTCCGACGGACTGACCCGCACGTCGGCCCAGCCGCCGACTCCACGGCCGGGCCGGCCCCCAGGAGAAGGCCGTGGCGCGGCCCTCGCCGAGGTCCACCCGCCTGGGCGCCACCCTCACGTAGTGCACCGTCCCCGTCCCCCGGGAGCCCTTCATGCCTGCCGAGTACGTCACCACCCGCGACGTTCCCCTGGACGAACTCATGCTGTTCCCCGGCAACGCCAAGAGGGGGGACGTCGAGGCGATCCGCCAGAGCCTGCGCCGGAACGGACAGTACCGGTCGCTGATCGTCCGGGAGATACCAAGCGGACCGCTGATCGTCCTCGCGGGAAACCACACCTTGCAGGCTCTCGCCGCCGAAGGCGCGCAGACCGCGCGGTGCGAGATTGTCAGGTGCGATGACGCCGAGGCCCGGCGCATCAACCTGGCGGACAACCGCTTGGCGGAGCTGGGCACATACGACAACGACGCCTTGGCGGAGCTGCTGAGTTACCTCGACGGGGACTACACCGGCACCGGCTACACCGAGACCGACGTCGAGATGCTGATCACACCACCGCCGGACCTGGACGCACTCGCCGCCGAGTTCGGCGAGCCTGAGGACGACGACCTGTGGCCCGTACTGCGGTTCAAGGTCCCGCCCAACGTACGCGACGATTTCTACGACCTGTCGTCCGGGTGCGAGACACCGGACGACGACGCGGCACGGTTCATCCACCTCATGAACAAGCTGCGGTCGATGGCGTGACGCTGCGGGTCCTGGCCAGCTACCACTACCACCGCGATACCGACCTGGCCGCCCTGGTGCACGATCTCGGCGGGAACGTGGACCTGTTCGCCGACTCCGGGGCGTTCTCCGCTGCGACGACCGGCGTGACGATAAAGTTGGGCGACTACGCTGCCTGGCTACGACACTGGCAGCCGTTGATTACCGTCGCCGCGACCCTTGACGTGATCGGTGACCACCGGGCCACCGCCGCGAACCTGGATCGCCTCACCGAGGCTGGCTGCAGCGTGTTGCCGGTGTTTCACACAGGTGAGCCTTGGGACGTGCTGGAAGGGCTGTGCGCCCAGCACCGGTACATCGCCCTCGGCGGGCTGGCGCTCCACGCCGCAGGCGCCGCCAAGCAGAAGGCGCTCATGGCCTGGCTGATCCGCGCCTTCAAAGTCGCTCGGCCCTACGGCACCGCGCTCCACGGCTTCGGGCTGACCTCCGCCAATCTCGTCCGCCACCTGCCGTTCTACTCGATCGACAGCAGCTCCTACACGATGGGACAACGCTTCGGTCTGGTCTACCTGTGGGACGCCCGCACTCTCCGTATGCGCAGCCTGTTCTTCCGCAACCCCGCCGACGTACTGCCGAACGCTGCGCTGGTCCGCGCACACGGCCTGCCGCCACACCGGCTGCTGGACCGCAACTTCATGCGGCCCGCCGCCGGATCCACCGGAGCCGACCGGGATCTGCTCACAGCCGGTTGTGCCCGCGCCTACCAGTTCATGGAGGGGTCCCTGACCACCCGCCACCGTGTACCTGCGCCGCCGCTGCCCCGCGCCGCCGACCAGGGCACCAAGGTGTACCTCGCTCTTTCCGGAGCGCGGGACCAGGACATCGCACCACTGCGGATGTTGCTGGAGGAGGGGGTGCGGTGAGATGACGCTGCGCTGCCTGACGTCGTACGCGTACTGGCGCGACACCGATATGGGGGAACTCGTCGGTGATCTCCAAGCCCTTCACGGCGGCCGGGTGGAAATCTTCGCTGACTCCGGGGCGTTCTCCGTCGCGACGACTGGCTCGACGATCAAGTTGGCCGACTACGCGGCCTGGCTGCACCAGTGGCGCCACGTGATCACCACGGCCGCGACCCTGGACGTGATCGGCGACCCCGAGGCCACCCACCGCAACACCGCCACGCTGCTGAATGCCGGACTGAACGTCCTGCCCGCCTTCCACGTCGGCACCCCCTGGCCGATGCTGGAGGACCTGTGCAGCCGCCACGCCTACCTCGCCCTCGGCGGCATGGTCCCGCACTCCAAGCGCCCCGACGACGTGATGCGGTGGCTGATCCGAGCCTTCCGCATCGCACGCCACCACGGCGCGGTTTACCACGGCTTCGGCCAGACCCGGTTCGCCACCATCGCCGCGTTGCCGTTCTACTCCGTGGACTCTTCCGCGTGGGTATCCGGCGCCCGGTACGGCAACATCACGCTGTGGGACGATCGGCGCTGCCGCCTGGTCACCGTGCCGGTCGGCCGACCAACCGAAGCCCGCAAGCACGCCGCGCTCCTGCGCACCCACGGTGCAGACCCCGCAGTCGTCGGCCGACCAGGGTTCGCCCACACCGCTCATCGCACTGCGGCTGAGCACGCTCGCGAGTACGACATGATGCGCGCCGCCCCGATGACCGCGTTCCACCGCCTGGAGACATGGCTCGCGCGACGCCACCGTGTTCCTCCACCGGCTGGCTGGTCGGATACCGGCACCTGCCTGTTCCTCGCCTGCACCGACGACGAGCAGATGCGCCTCGCCGCCCGGACCCTCGCACCAGGAGCCCCGTGTTCCGCTACCTGACCAGCTTCCACTACCACCGCGAGACCGACCTCGCCGCGATAGGCGCCGCCTACGGCGGCCCCTACGAGGTCTTCGCTGACTCCGGGGCATTCTCCGCCGCGACGACTGGCTCGACCATCAAGCTGGCCGACTACGCGGCCTGGCTGCACCAGTGGCGCCACGTGATCACCACCGCCGCGACCCTTGACGTGATCGGCGACCCCGACGCCACCCACCGCAACACCCTCGCCCTCGAAGACCAGGGCATCCGGGTCCTGCCGGTATTCCACATCGGATCCCCCTGGCGGCGCCTCGAAGCACTGTGCGCCTCCTACCGGTACATCGCGCTGGGCGGAATGGTGCCCTACGCCCGACGCACCGACGACGTGATGCGCTGGCTGATCCGAGCCTTCCGCATCGCACGCCACCACGGCGCGGTCTACCACGGCTTCGGCCAGACCCGGTTCGCCACCATCGCCGCGCTGCCGTTCTACACAGTGGACTCCTCCAGCTGGGCGTCCGGCGCACGCTTCGGAGTGATGTCGCTGTGGGACAGCCAGCACTCCCGCATCGTGCAGCTGACCGTGGGCCGGCCAGCCGAAGCCCGCAAGCACGCCGGGCTCCTGCGCACCCACGGCGCAGACCCCGCAGTCGTCGGCCGACGGGGCTTCGCTACCAAGGCAGGCAAGCCGCCGGAGCAGTTCCAGGCCGAGGACACCATGATCCGCGCCACCCCCGCAGTGGCTTACGGGCGCCTTGGCCGCTGGCTCGAACGCCGTCACCACGTGGCCCCGCCGCCGGGGTGGACCAGCACCGGCACCGGCCTGTTCCTCGCCGACACCGATACCAAGAACTTCACCGTGGCCGCCCGCGCGCTGGCCGCTGACGCCCGGAAGGACAACACCTCATGAGTCGCCCCCTCGCCGTGCTCTCCTTCTCCGGCGGCATGGACTCCACCACTCTCGCCGCGCACTACCACGACAGCGGCTACGAGATGATGCTGCTGAGCTTCGACTACGGCCAGCGGCACAGCCGCGAACTTCTCGCCGCTCGGCGGGTCGCCCAGCACTTCGACGCGGAACACCAGGTCGTGGACTTGACGGCCGTCGGCGCACTGATGCCCGGAAGCGCCCTCACCGATCCAGCGATCGAGGTACCGGACGGGCATTACGAGGCCGAATCCATGCGCGTCACCGTCGTGCCCAACCGCAACGCGATCATGGCGAACATCGCGGTCGGGATCGCCGCCGCTCGCCGAGCACAGCTCGTCGGCCTCGGTATCCACGCCGGTGACCACGCTATCTACCCCGACTGCCGCCCGGCGTTCCTCGACGCCCTGAGGGCCTGCGTCACCCGGGCACTTGAGGGCCACCACACCCCCCGCATCGAGGCGCCGTTCATCACGTGGACCAAGGCGCAGATCGCCGAGCACGCACATCTACTCGGTGCCCCACTGGGCCTGTCGTGGAGCTGCTACAAGGGCCAAAAGCAGCACTGCGGCACGTGCGGTACGTGCACCGAACGCCGCGAAGCCTTCGCTGACGCTGGCGTACCCGACCCCACCGACTATGCGGTGTGACCTCCCCTGACCTGGTGGTCATCGCCTGTAGTCGACGTAAGTCGCCCCAGGCCGCGCCCTCGGGTGCGCCGACCACGAACACGCCGCGGTTCCGGCGCCGAACAGGTACTCCGCCCTTGCCCGGATCGTGAGGCCGCAAGCGGCCTACCCCCTCGCCGATACCCGAGGCTCGGGAGACCAGAGCGTCATCCTGGCCCGCATCATCATGAGAGGACGCCTGGAATGACCCACAGCGTGACCGTCCGCCACAACTTCGAGACGGCCCACCGACTGCCCCACTTGCCGGGCAAGTGCACCTCCCTGCACGGCCACTCCTGGTGGACCGAAGTCACCGTCGAAGCGCCCAAGCTCGCCGCCGGCCTCGTCGTCGAGTTCGGGCCATTCAAGCGGGCCTTGCGCCAGTGGATCGACACCCACCTCGACCACGGGGTCATGCTCGGTCCTAACGACCCGCTGTTGCCCGTTCTGCGTTCCTTCGACTGCAAGGCTTACGAGGTGACCGGATGGCCGACCGTGGAGAACGTCGCCGCCCTGCTCGCCGACATGGCCGCCGGCGTACTCCGGGACCTGGTCCGAGCGCCCGGCGCCCGCGTCACCCGCGTCCACCTGGCCGAGACCCACGTCAACGCCGCTACCTGGATTGCATCATGAGCGGCCCGACCCTCGTCGTCGCGGAGGTCTTCGGGCCGACCGTGCAGGGGGAAGGTCCCTCCACCGGCCGGCGCGCCGCCTTCATACGGCTCGGCGGGTGCAACCTGACCTGCTCCTGGTGTGACACTCCCTACACGTGGGACGCGACGCGCTACGACCTGCGCACCCAGCTCACCCGCCAGCCCACCGCCGACATCGCCGCCCGCGCCTTGGAAGGCGCTCCCGCTGTGGTCGTCATCACCGGCGGCGAACCACTGCTGCACCAGCACCAGCCGGGCTGGCTGGATCTTTTGGACCGTCTCGCCGACGCCGGGGTGGACATCGAGATCGAGACCAACGGCACGATCGCGCCGACGCCGCTCACCACCGCATGGGCCACGCGGTTCAACGTCTCGCCGAAACTCGCCAGCGCCGGTGACCGCGAGAGCAGACGCATCCGCGAAGACGCCATCCACGCGCTACGCGACACCGGCCAAGCCACCTTCAAGTACGTCTGCGCCTCGGCCGAGGACGTCACCGAGACCGAGAAGTGGGTGCAGGCGCTGGGCATTCCCCCGGAGCAGGTGTGGATCATGCCGCGCGGTACCGACGCCGCCACCATCGGCCGCCACCTGGCCGTCATCGCCGACCCCGCCATTCGCGCGGGCTACAACCTGACCACCCGGCTCCACGTCCTCACCTGGGGCAACGAAAGGGCACGATGACCAACCCCGACCCCTCCCTCCGCGTCGCCGCCCGCCGGTTCACCGCCGGCCTGACCGCATGGTTCGCCTCGATCGGCCTGGACCCCGACAGCCCGGCTCTGGCCGAGACCCCCACGCGAGTGCTGCGAGCGCTCGGCGAATTCACCGCCGGGTACCGCGACGACCCGGCATTCCACCTGTCGCGGACCTTCCCGGCCGACCATGCCGGGCAGCCCATCGCCGTCACCGGCGTGCCGTTCACCTCGCTGTGCGAACACCACCTGCTCCCGTTCAGCGGCACTGCGGACATCGCGTACCAGCCCAAGCCCGGCGCGTCGGTCGCCGGCCTGTCCAAGCTGCCGCGGGTACTGGACGTGTACGCCCGCCGCTTGCAGACCCAAGAACAGCTGACCCGGCAGGTCACCGCCGCATTGGACGAGCATCTGGACACCCTTGGCGCGGCCTGCATCATCCGCTCCGAACACGGCTGCCTGGCGCACCGCGGCGCCCGCAAGCCGGGGGCGTCCATGGTCACCGCCTCCTACACCGGTCGATTCCTGACCGACCCGCAGGCGCGTGCTGACCTCCATACCCTCCTGACCCGATAGGGAGCCCGCCGATGGATGCCCGCGACCGTGAACGCGCCAGTCAAGCCCTCGCGCTGAAGCTGGCCGGAGTGGACTGGCAGACCATCGCCACCAAGCTTGGGTACCCGGATGTGGCCGACGCCGTGCTCGCCGCAGGGGAGATCGCTGACGAGCAGTACGACGGGCCGCCGCTCGACCCGGAGCGCATGCTGGAAGCCCTGCGGTATGACCGACTGCAAGCGGCCCTGTGGGGCCCGGCGATGAAGGGAGACCTGGCTGCGGTCGACCGGGTACTGACTATCGCCGACCGCCGGCAGCGCATCAAACGCCTGCACCGCCGGAGTGACGAGTGAGCCTGAAGCCGGAACAGGCCGCGGACGGCACACCCCAGTGCGGCGCCCAGAAGCGGCAGGGCGCTCCCGGTGACGTCTGCAGCCTGGTGGCGGGCTGGGGTACCGATCACGTGGGGTTCGGCCGGTGTCGCCTCCACGGTGGGAACACCCGCAACCAGCGCGCCGCAGCACGCACCGAGCAGGCCGAAGCCGAGGCCCGCGCCGTTCTCGCCGACCTGAATGTCGAGGCAGTCGCTGACCCCTTCGCAGCGCTGGCCCGGCTCGCCGGCCAGGCCGTCGCCTGGCAGGAAGCCATCAGCGGCATGGTGCAGCGCCTCGGCGACCGCATCCGGTACGAGGGAGCGGCAGGCACCGAGCAACTCCGGGCCGAGATCGCCCTGTACGAGCGGGCCATGGACCGGGCCGGACAGATCCTCGGCATGATCGCCCGGCTGAACATCGAAGACCGTATGGCACGCGTCACCGAGCGCCAGGCCGAAGCGCTGGTGTCGGCGCTCGAAGCCGGCCTCGCGGCTGCGGGGATCACCGGAGCCGCCGCCGTGGCGGCTCGCCAAGCCGCTGCCCGGCACCTGCGTTCTGTGGCGTGAAGACGGGTGCTCCGAGTGGGAGGGAGGTGTTGTGCAGCCCGACGCCGCACGAGCACTCGCCATTTGGCGAGAGGCGTTCACCCGCCAGCACCAGAGTGCTGCTACCGCGCTTCGCACCGCCTTCCCCTTGCTCGTGGACGTGCCGCCGCCGACCGGTTGCTGCCCCACACGCCTGCGCTGGGAACGGGCAGGCGTCGGATCCGGGACCGTGTGCGTAGACGATCACACCCGCGCCACCATTGAGTTCACCGGCCTCCCACACGTCGCCGGCGTCGTCTTGGACAGGCTGCTGCCGGGCCTGTTCGAAGACGCGCCCCGAGGGATCGCTCAGTCCGGCCCCGGCGAGTACTACTGGTACGACGAGGCCACCACCGCCGAGTGGACCGCCACCGTTGACCGAGACGGCCGCACCGACTGGGAGTTCGCCTACATCAGCGTCCCGGACGCCGTGATGGTCCTCGACAGCCTCCATATCGCCCTACCCACCGCCCCGTGACCCTCGGTCCCGCGCTCACCCCCTCTCACAAGCCCCTGCACCCTCGGCCAGAGGCACCTGCACATGTCCGACCTGAACGCGCTCGTGCGCGCGGCCGACCGGCTCGAAGGCCGCAATGCAGCCGCCGACCGATACCCCGCCCCCCACCACCTGGCCAAGGCCCTCGACCCACGGATCGTGGCCACGCCCGCCCTTGAACTCCTGGACGCCAACTTGATGGACGTCGCCGCCGGTCGCTGCCGGCGGCTGATCTGGACGATGCCTCCCCAGGAAGGCAAGTCACAGCGTGTCTCCCGGGCCTTTCCGGCGTGGATGTTGTCGCGGAACCCGGACCTACGCGTCGCCATCGCGAGCTACGAGCAGCGCACCGCGATGCGCTGGGGACGCGCGATCCGCAACGACATCAGGTCCCACCCCGATGCCCTCGGGTTGTACATCCGAGGCGACACCTCCAGCGCGCAGGAATGGCAGCTCCGGGACCACATCGGTGGCGTGTACAGCGTCGGCGTGGCCGGTGCGCTGACGAGCCGCCCGGTCGACGTACTGATCATCGACGACCCGATCAAGGACCGCGCCCAGGCCGAGTCCGCAGTGTTCCGCGAGCGGGTGTGGGACTTCTGGACCGATACCGCTCGCACACGCCTTGCCCCCGAGGCGGTGGTGATCGTCGTCCTCACCCGCTGGCACGAAGACGACCTCGCCGGGAGACTGCTCGCCCAGGACACCCGCGGTGACTGGCGGCACATCAACATCCCGGCACAGGCTGAGAGCGACGACGACCCGCTCGGCCGCGCCCCCGGTGAGTACCTGCTGTCAGCGCGGGGCCGGACCATCAAGGACTGGGAGGACACCAAGCAGGACGTTGGCGCCCGCACGTGGAATGCCTTGTACCAAGGGCGCCCGGCGCCGGCCGAAGGGGGGCTGTTCAAGCGCGCACACTGGCAGTGGTACACCGCGCTACGGGCAGAGCGCCGCCCGGACGGCACCTGGTGGGTACCCGCGGCCCACCAGGTCATCCAGTCGTGGGACATGACCTTCAAGGACTCCGCGAAAGCCGACTTCGTAGTCGGACAAGTGTGGGCGAAGATCGGCGCGCAGGTGTTCTTGCTGGACCAGGTCCGCGACCGCCTCGACTTCCCCGCCGCATGTCGCGCCGTGGAAGCTCTCTCGGCGAAGTGGCCCCAGAGCCACGCCAAGCTCGTCGAAGACAAAGCCAACGGGCCCGCCATCGTCGCTCAATTGCGCGCCACCGTGCCCGGCCTGATCCCGGTGAACCCGGCAGGCAGCAAGTACGCGCGCGCCTCCGCCGTCGCCCCCTTCGTGGAAGCTGGGAACGTCCACCTGCCGGCCCCCGACCTCGCCCCGTGGATCGCGGAGTACGTCGAGGAGACCGCCTCCTTCCCGAACGCCCCCCACGACGACCAGGTGGACGCCACCAGCCAGGCGCTGCTGTACCTCCTGGGTAGCCAGAACGGCGCCGCGCAGGCCATGGACTGGCTGCGCGACTACCGGCCCGGTACCTGACCTGCCAAGGAGCTCAAGTGATCTACTTTCTGGCGCCTCGCTGTAGCCACCGCCGTAACCGCCCGACGTTCCGGGCGCTGCTGTGCCGGGCCTGTCCCGAGGCCGGCGGTTGGTGTGGCCGTGGCTGGGTCGCCAACAGCGCTCAAGAGCTGGCCGAGCACTGGACTGTCCGTGACGCTCACGAAGCCCTGTGCATGGGACCTGGTACGGCCGCGTACCTGCGCACCGCTGTCGCCGAGGCACAGCGCCGTACCAGACGGGCGGTCCGTGCCTGATCTCCCCGCCTACCACCGGGCTGTCATCGACGGGAAGGAGACATGGTGCCCCGCCGTAACCGCAACCGTCACCGCCCCCGGCGTACCCCGGCGGACATGACGAAAACCCAGGTGCCCGGCGTCGGCGCGGGCGCCCAGGTCTACACCGCCGCCCAAGTAGCGGCGATGCTGAACTCCATCAGCGCCTCACCACAGATCCCCGGTGGCTTCAACCCGCTGCCACGCACCGACCCGCAGGTGGCCTTCGGACCCGGCCTGCCTCTGATCCCGGCGCAGATCGACCCGGTACGCCAGGACACTGGCCGGCCTGAGCCCCGCTTCAACGAGTATCCGGTCAGCGCCAACCTGCCGGGCATCACCGATCGACTGGTGCCCTGGAAGGTGCTGCGTGACGCCGCCGCAGCAGGGGGCATCGCACGGCGGTGCATCGAGATCCGCAAGGCCGACATCGCCACCCTTGAGTGGGCCATCACCATCACCAAGTCGGCCATCGCCCAAGCCGAGGCCGACCACCCGTCAATGGCCCGCGCAGACATCGAGGCAGACCTGCGTAAGCGCCTGTCCCCGGAGATCGCACGGTGCACCGCGTTCTGGGAGCAGCCGGACCCCGGGCAGGACGAAGAGTGGCCGGACTGGATCGGCAAGCTGCTGGAAGAGCACCTGGTCCTCGACGCTGTGGCGATCTACCCACGCCGGACCTACGGCGGCGACCTGTACGCGCTGGAAATCCTGGACGGCTCCACCATCAAGGTACTCCGGGACTACCGTGGGGGCCGGCCCGTACCACCGCAGCCTGCCTTCCAACAGCACCTGTGGGGGTTCCCCCGAGGGGAATATGTGGCGGACGTGGACCCAGACGGGGCCGTACCCGACGGGTACAGCGCCGACCAGCTGATCTACAAGCGGCGCAACGTCCGCGCGTTCACACCCTACGGGTACAGCGCAGTCGAGCAGGCCCTTGAGGACCTGGATGTTTGGCTGCGACGACGCCAGTGGATCCGCGCCGAGTTCACCGATGGTGCGATCCCGGCCGGAGTGCTGCGGAACACAGCGGCGAACGGCTGGACCCCACAGCAGGTCCTTGAGTACGAAACCGCACTCAACGATGCCTGGAGTGGACAGACGCTGGAGCGGCACCGCCTACGGATCCTGCCCCCGGGCTTCGAGCTGGAGTCCATGGCCGACGTCGCCGAGAAGTACCGCCCTGAGTACGACCTGTTCCTCCTCAAGCAGCTGGCCAGCCACTTCGCCACAACCATCGCGGAGCTGAACTTCACCGAACCGGGCGGCCTCGGTTCGTCCGGCTACCACGAGGGCCAGGCAGACATCAAGGAGCGGTCGGCAACCATGCCGACCTACCGGTGGATCCAGAACTTGGTCACCCAGATCAGCCGCCGGCACCTCGGCATGGCGCCGGAGCTGGAATTCCGGATCCTCGGACTGGAGAGCGAGGACGAGGCAGCGGCGGACATGGTCGCCCAGAGCCGCGTGCAGTGGGGCCGGATGACGCTCAACGAAGACCGAGACCGGCTCGGGCTGCCCCGCTACGCCTTCCCCGAGGCCGACATGCCGATGCTGATGACCACCCGCGGCGTGGTCTTCCTCGAGGGCGCTTCCGAAGTCGCCGAACCGGGCGAACTCATCGGACCGGTTCAGGCACCACCCCAGGACGACGCCGACGCCGACGGGGAGCTGGACGCCCCCTACGGCCCCGACACCGATATCAGCAACCCGGCCACAAGTGGCAGCGACGACGACAGCGAACAAACCGCGGCCAAGAAGAGCCAGGAACTGGCGGCGTACCGCCGCTGGATCCGCCGCAACGCCACCCCTGCCCGGCCCTTCCGCTTCGCGTACCTCACGAAAGCCGACGCTCCGGAACTTGACGGCGCCCCGGTCATCTTCGCCGCTCCTGGAGGTGATGACCGCCCAAAAGCCGGTGACCCCAGCCCGGTGTGGCCGGGCTGGGACCGCGACGAGGCCACCGCCGCAGTGTGGCAGCCCAGGATCGTCCGCCACCTGATGGCCGCGGTGCCCGCCGATGCGCTGGCGGAGCGGTGGCTCGCTCGTGAGCTGGTCAAGACTGACACGACCGACCGGACCGACCCCGGCCAGGACGGGGCTGACAGCGACGAGTGGGCCGCCACGCTCGCCGCCGCATTCCTCACCAGTGAGGGCATCGATCTCACCGGGATCCTCGCGCCCCTGCTCAACGACCTGTGGACGGAAGGGTGGGCGATTGGGCATGCGGCAGCCCGAGCCATCATGTCCGGACGCGCCAAGGCCCTCTACGGTTGGGCCGTCGGTGATGCCGCCGACGCTGCCCGTGGCCTCACAGCAGCCACACGTATGGCTCTGGCCGTGTTCCGGCAGCAGTCCGCACCCCTCGTCCGCAGCATCGCCGCCGGCCGTCTCGCCGCGCTCGGCCGTGTCCTTGGCGGCGCGCGAGCGGGGCACCAGACGGCAGCCCAACTCGCCGAGGCTCTGCGCGACCTGCTGCGTGACCGTTCCTGGGCCGCCATGACCGCCATGACCGAGGTGGCCCGAGCCGTGCTCGCCGCTGCCGTGGACGCCTATCGCACCGGCCAGGTCAACGCCTGCGACTGGGCCATCGAACCCGGCGCCTGCCCAGCCTGCGTCGCCAACCACCAAGCCGGTCCGCTGCCGCTCGGCGCTGTCTGGCCCACGGGCGACACCCAGCCGCCCGCGCACCCCAGGTGCAGGTGCGCTCTCGTCCCGGCCTGACACTGCACCCCGATGGAAGGAGGGTCTTCGGTATGTCCGTCAGCTACGTCTGGGCACCCATCACCAAGGCCGAGAGACGCGATGACGGGACGCTCATCGTCTACGGACCGGCCGCCACCAGCGCCCTCGACCGCGACCAGCAGCGCCTCGACAGCGCATGGCTCGACACCGCGATGCCCCGCTGGATGGCCGAAGGCGGCGCCGTCCGCGAACAGCACGACGCCAAACGCGCGGTAGGCGTCGGTGTGGGCCTGTCGAAAGGCGACGACGGCGCCCACCACATCGCCGCGCACATCGTGGACCCGGTGGCGGTCAAGAAAGTGGAAGCCAAGGTGCTGCGGGGCTTCAGCGTCGGTATCAAGAACCCCGTCGTGGAGATGGGCAAAACCGATGCACCCAACGGTCTGATCACCGGCGGCGAAGTCATCGAGGTGTCCGTCGTTGACCGGCCGGCCAATCCGGAGTGTCTGTTCGAGCTGGCCAAGGCCGACGAAGCCGGCGGTGGCCTGGCCCCGGTGGAGGACGCCCAGGTCATCACCCGGTCGGACACCTACGGGATCCCGGCGGAGCTGTACAACCGGCTCGCTGCGCCCGTCAAGGACGCGCTGGCGACGCTGGCGGGCACAGGCGCCCGCATCGGTGCAGAGGTGGTCAAGACCGACGAGTCCGCGACGCCGCTGATCGTCAACGTCTCCGTGCACCCTGAGGCGGCCAAAGCCGACCTGTCCGCCGCTGGGCGCCGCCAAGCAGCCGCGTCCGGCGCAGCCATGTCCGACGGCTCCTACCCCATCCGCTCCAAGGCCGAGCTGCGCAAGGCGATCCGCGCGGTCGGCCGGGGTGGAAGCGACCACGACGCCATCAGGAAGCACATCATCACCCGGGCCAAGGCCCTTGGACTGGAGGGCATGGTGCCCGAGAACTGGAACCCCGACGGCAGCCTCAAGGCCGACCCCGATACCACGAAGGCCGACACCAGCCCACACGAACAGCTCGCGGAGACAGCAGAGACGATCTTGCGAGACGTGCGCAGTCTCGTCCCCGAATTGGCCAAGGCCGACGACGGTGACGAGTCCGAGGGCGGCGAGGAGGAGTCCGGCGACATCTCCGGCGCCGAGCAGGCGATCGCCCTGATCGCCAAGCTCATCGTCAGCGAGGCCGAGAGCCTGGCCATGGGCAACCTCAACGAGGCGTACGACATCGCCACCCTCCTCGACGCGGTACGGGCCCTCCGGTGGTTCAAATGCTCGGAGGAATCCGAGCAGACCGGCGAGACCATGAACCTGACCGATCAGCCGCATACTCCCAAGGCAGACGAGCCGACCACCACACCAGTCGAGCCGTCTGCCACCGAACCTCCGGACGAAACCACCGAGGGCGCCCCGGACCCGGAGCCCGCCGCAGATCGCACGCTGATGACACGCGCTGACATCGAGGCCGGCATCCGCGAGGCGGTCAACGCCGCCCTGGCCGAGCTGCTCCCCGACACTCCTCCTGCTCCGGCCTCCGAGCCGGAGCCCGTCACCAAAGCCGACATCACCGACATGGTCAAGACCGCCCTGGCAGAGGCCAAGGCCGCCCGACAGAGCGCACAGGCGCTGGAGGCGGACCTGGCGAAGGCCACCGGCGACCTGGAAGCCATCAAGCAGCTGCCGATGCCCGGCGGCCCCGTGCTGACCCGCACCGCGGGACAGCAGGCCGCAGCGGTAGCCAGCGACGCCGCGGCGCTACGCACCCAGGCCGAGGAACTGCTGCGCAAGGCCGACTCCATGCCGCCCAACTCCGTTCTCGCCAACGGTTACCGCGCCCGCGCTCGGGACCTGCTGAACAAGGCCGCTGCCTGAGCCGTCGGCCCATCCGCCCAGACCTTCCCTCTTCGCCCCGCTGCGGCGGGGCGGCCTGCTGAAAGGAGCAGAGCTGTGGCTCTGCCTTCGAACACCGAGATCATGTTCGGCGGCACTCCCGATGCCGCGCGCCTGTCGGACGCCGAGGTATCGATCCGCTTCGACGAGCTGATGAAGTCGATCGACGCGGCCCCGACCAGAGCCTTGAGCAAGGAAGAGATCGTCACCAGCTTCGGCGCAGGCCAGGCGATCAACTTCCAGGGCAGCCAGCCGACCACCGCGTACGAGGCACTGACCAAGGCCATCACCCCGGACATCGCCAAGAACCTGTCACCGGACGCCCTGGCTTCCGTACAGGAGACCCTGGACGCCCTCAAGGCACAGACCCCGGATCTGGTCAAGGACCTCAACCTGACCAGCCCCCTGCCCACCGGTCTGGTCGCCTTCGACCTTGAGGCCCCGGCCAAGCTCCTCGCGCCCCGGCCGACGCCGCTGCGTAACCGCATCCCGCGCGGCAGGGGCATCGGCACCTCGCACCGGATCAAGGTGATCTCCGGGTACACCGGTACCGGTACCGGCGGCGTCGGTAACATCCACCCCGGCATCCAGGACACCACCCAGAACAACTTCGCCCCGTCCGGGTCGAGCAACGCCCTGTACTACGCCCGTGGCCCGAAGATTTCCTACGCCGGGTACGACCAGACCTTCGCCTACAGCCAGTTCAGCATGTCGGACGAGGTGACCTGGTCCGCCCAGTACGCCGGCCAGGGGTACCAGGACATCCGCCAACTGTCCCGCACCAGCCTGCTGTACGCCTCCATGCTGATGGAGGAGCGCATGCTGCTGATGGGCCGCGGCACCCAGACGGGATTCGCCGGCGCCATGCCCGCCCCCACCGGCCTGACCGCGACTGCGCAGACTCCGGCTGCCGGCCAGACCGCACTGACCGGCGCCCAGGGCTCCACGCCCACCATCTACGTCAAGGTAACCGCGGACGCGGGCGCCTTCGGTGAATCCGCGCCGACCGCCGCGGTGTCGGTGGCGGTGGCGGCCGGACAGAACGTGATCCTCCAGCTCACCGACTCAGCGCAGGCCCTCGGCTACAACGTGTACGTGTCCACCGGCACCACCGACCCCGGTGACACCGCACGGCATTTCATGCTGCGCGTGCCCGGGCTCAACGCCGCCGGGCAGATTGTCCTCCAAGGGGCTCTGCCCACCTCCGGCAAGCTCGTTCCGACCGGCGACACCTCCGCCTACCAGGCCGGGTATGACGGCATCCTCCCGTGGTGCATGGGCCCGCAGTCCGGCTACAACGCCAAGATCAACGGAGCCTGGAGCAGCACCAACCCGGGCATCGAGCTCCAGAACGCCTTCGTGTCGCTGTACAACTCCGTGAAGGCCGACCCCGACCGGGTCCTGTTCAACGGCGCCGACCGCAAGACCTTGTCGGACACCTTGAAGTCCGGGTCCAACACCAACTACCAGATGCGCATCACCCAGGACGAGATCACCGGGGTCACCCTCGGCGACGTGGCCGTAGCCGTGATCAACGAGGTCACCGGCAAGCGCGTCGAGATGGAAGTGCACCCGTGGATGCCGCAGGGCGTCGCGCCGATCCTGTCGGACACCCTGCCCATCCCCGACACCCAGGTCAGCAACGTCTGGCAGGTCTTCAACGTCCAGGACTTCATGGGGATCGACTGGCCCGTCACGCAGTTCGCCTACGAGTCGTCGAGCTACTGGTACGGCACCTTCGTGTGCTACGCCCCAGCCTGGAACGGCTGCATCTCCGGCATCAGCTACGCGGGCCAGCCCTGACCGGCTGGTGGGCCCCGGGCCCGGCCAGCGCCGGGGCCCACGCAGTTCCCTCTGCCCCCTCACTCCGGAAGGAGGACCTGTGGCACGCCTGGCCATGCCCGACGGCGCGGTGACCGGTATCGAAGTCGCAGGCGCCCGGACCGGCCGCGTCACCCGCTACACGGGTCGCATCGTGGATGTGGACAACCCGCGCCACGCACGTGCACTGCGCGCGATGGGCGCCTTCACGGTGAACATCGGCGGCCGGACCCGCTCAGGCGGCTACCGCTGCCCCGAATGCGGGTTTGCCGCCTACCTGAAGACCTGTAGCCGCTGCGGCGGTACCTGCACCCGGGAGGCATGATGCCGCCGCGCACACGCAAGACCCCCATCCTTGAATCCGCCAACCCGAACGAACCCGAGACGACGACCCCCCTCGCTGCCACGATCGACCCAGCCGCTTCCGAGCCCGCTGCTGCTGAGCAGACCCTTGCCGCACCGGCGCCCGACCGATGGGTGCAGGTCGGCGGGGAGCCCACCCACTCCTTCTGCCAGATCTGCCTTCCCGCTGGGCCCCCAGAAGGCGTCGGCGTCATCGGCTGCGCCCATTCCCAGTGGGTACGCGTGCGAGGGGAGGCGTAATGCCGGTCATCGTGCAGACCCCCAACGCCCGTGAGCCGCGGCGTGAGTACGCCGCCGATGACCTGGACGTAGACGACTCGGGCACCCTCGTGCTGTCCCGTGGTGACGGCCGCGACGAGCAGACGATCGCGCTCTTTGCCCCCGGAGCTTGGCTGGCCGCCGAGCGGACGTGATCAGGTGTCGTGGCACCACCGACGCGGCAGCCATGACCACCGCCACTACCACCTCAAGCACAAACGCCATGCACAGCGGCGTGCCCGCCTCCGCCGCCCTCAGCACCGTAAGCGGTCGAAGCACATCCACGCCAGGCACACGCGCCGCCACCACCACCCGAGGCACAAACCCCGCATAAAGCCCCGTAGTCGACACAACTGGCGTCGTCGCCACCACTTGAGGCACAAGCAGCACAACGAACGCCATACCAAGCACCGACACCTACGGCACGGCCACGGCAGTATCCAACGCCGCCGCACGGCCACCCGCAGCCCTCGGGAGCATGGCCGTCATCAGCACCGCGCCGTCCGACACGGCCGTCTCGGCACGCACTTCGGACCACGACACCACCAACTCAAGCTGAGGTTCGGACCGCGTCGTCGCCAGCACAACAGCCGCTTCGGGCCGCGCTACCGCGTCCACCGCGCCCGGGCGCCTCACCACCGCCGCCACCGATGACCGAGCAGAGAGGAGGTGCGCCGGTGGCGCTGGCCCCCTACGTGTCCACCGCGGCGTTCACCGCCCACCCGACGTACCTGGACCTGGACGACCTACGCGTCGGCGACTCCACCCCAGGGGACCAGACCGCAGAGCTGTACAACATCCTGCTCATGGCCACCGAATGGGCCGACAACTACGCAGAGCAGCCATTGGGCGCCCACATCGTGGTGCAGCGCGGCCGTTCCCGCACCGACCGGTACGGCCGGCTGCACATCCACCTGCAAGACCGGCCGTACATCGCGGCCGGGACCATCGCCTACGGATACACGCCCACCGCACTGACCACCGTGGCCGGGCAACAGGTGTGGGAAGAGAACAACAACCTGCTCGTACCCATCGCCGGTGCATCCGGCCCCTGGGCCGGCACTCTCCAGATCGGGTACCCGGCCGCAGGGCAGGAGGTATTCGTGGAGGCCGCCTACGCCGCAGGGTGGGTAGCCACCCAGACCACCGGGACCACACCGGCCGGTGCCACCACCTTGACGCTGTCCGACCCAACCGGAATCCAGCCCGGGGGCACCTACCGGATCTGGGAGCCCGGTGCCGAGGAGAACGTCACCGTCTCCCCGAGCTGGACGCCGCCGCCGATCAGCGCCACCCCCACCACGCCGGTGGCCACCGCCGTGCCCCTGACCGCCCCCACCCAGTGGGCTCACACCGCTGCACAGGACGTCACCAACATGCCTGCCGACCTGCGGCTGGCCGTCATCAACTACGCCGTGTCCCAGCTGCTGCGCCCCGACACCGCGGCTGAGGACTCCTACCCCGACACCCACATGGCCGTCGGCACCCGGCAAGGCGACACCCGGCAGGACGGTTCCGGCCTGGTCACCGAAGCCGAGCGCATCATCGAGAAGTACCGGCGGGTCCGGTGAGCGTACAAACCGCCCTCGACGGCATCTGCCGATACCTCGGCGGGCCATACGACCCCGCTACCCGCACCTACCGGACAGCGCAGGTGAAAGGGGTTGGCGTCGTCCGCCGGGCGTTCGCCAAGCGAGACGACCACGCCGACTACTTCCACGGCATGCCGACCGCTACGCGTACCGGCTGCCAGCTGATCGTCACCATCTACCACCAAGAGGAGTTCCGCATCGCCCTCGGCGGCGAGCACTCCGGCCAGAAGCAACGGAACTTCGAGGTGGAACTGGCCTGCTACATCCGCTCCCGCACACCTCATGCCGAGGACGCCCAAGACGACGTGTACGCCCTGCAAGACGCGCTCCTGGAGCACCTGCGAGCAGACCGCACCCTCGGCAGCGCGGTATTCCAGGCCGGCGAGCACATGACCCACGGCAACGCCGCCATCCGTATCGAATACGGCCAACCGGAGTCGCGCGCCGAGCTGACCAAGAGCTTCATGTCCGTCCAGTTCAGCGCCTGCGAAATCGTTCCCCAGGCGTAGCCGGGCACTGCCCGGCCTGCCAGCTCCCGGGAGGTACCCATGCCCACCGCGAAGGACGCCAAGCCGGCGAACACGTCACCGCCGGATACCGCCCCCGAAGCCACCATCACCGCCACCGACGTGCCCGAACCCGTCCCAGCCACCGAACCACCGGCCCCGAAGCCCACGCCGCCGGGACGGCTCGCACCCGGGGTGTACGCCTACACCGCCCCCTACACCACCGTGTACCTCGACGTCCCCCTGACCGCTCACCCGGCCACCGGTACCACTCCAGCGACGGTCTTCAACTGGGCCGCCGGCGCCCCGGACGACGGCAGGTGGGAACCCACCGCCAGCCCACCGAACCAGCAGGCCGACAACGTGCTGCCCGGAGAGGAGTGACAGCCGTGGTCATGACCTACGCTCCGGCGAAGCAGTACCTGCTGATCGGGCCGGAGACAACCCAAGGCCAGCCCGTCACCGGCGCATTCACCGTGCTGGTCGACAGCCTCAAGCCCAAGGACACCCCCAAGTGGCTGGAGGACAAGTCCTGGCGCGGCTCCATGGGTACCGAAGCCTTCGCCGAGATCCAAGGCGTCAAGGCGTCCGAGTTCGACGTCGGCGGGCCCGTCTACGCCGACAGCCTCCCGTTCTTCCTCCGTAACATCCTCGGAGACCTCGCGGTCACCGGCACCCCGACAGGATCCGGCGCCACCACACTCGCTACCGCAGCAGCCGCCGGGGCGACCAGCATCCAGACCGCCGCCAGCATCCCCGCGGGCACGCTCGTGCAGATCGGTACCGGGCCGACAGCAGAGTGCGTCACGACCGGTACCCCGGCCGGCTCCGGCCCCTACACCATCCCCATCACCTCACCAGCCGGGGGACTGGCGTACCAGCACGCTTCCGCACAGGCCGTCACGCCCGTCACCGGCCCGTACACCTACGCCTGGTCTCTGCTGAACTCCGGCAGCGGGCAACCCGTCAGCCACACTCTGACGCACTACCTCGGCCCCACGGCCACGACTGGCGCACGCCAGTACCCCGGCGCCAGCCTGTCCGAGCTCGTCCTCCAGTTCAACGCCGAGTCCGAGCTGCTCAAGTGGACCGGCAAGGGCTCCGCCTGGCCCTCGGTCCCGGCGACCACCCTTCCGCCTGCGAACCCGACCAGCACTTTGCCGATCGCCTCATGGCGAACCACCGTCGGCATCGGCGGGCCAGCGGCCGGCGGCACGCTGGTGAACACCGTCACCGACGGCGAAGTGACGATCAAGCGCGAGCTGGGGGTGTACTACACCACCACCGGCGTCCCGACGCCCTACGTCATCCAGCGGGGCGGCTTGTCCGTCGAGGGCAAGCTGAACTTCGGGGCGGTCTCGGATGAGTCAGCTCTGCTGTACATGCTGAACAACACCCAGCCGCAGGTGCAGATCATCAGTTCCAACGGCCTGTCCGGGGCCAGCCTCTGCGTGGTCCAGCTCGACATGCAAATCGCCGCGTTCACCACGGCGGAAGCGGAAACGAGCAAGACCGCTGTCGGCTACCAGGACGAGTTCAAGGCCCTGTTCAACACCAGCAACGCGGGCGGCTCTGGCGGCATGTCCCCGATCCGGGTCTCCGTCACCAACAACGTCCCGCCGAACACCTACTGACCAGGAAGGCCCCTTCATGGCTGAGCGTCACACCCTGCCATCCGGCGCGTGGGTGGAACTGCGTGACTGGCGCGAACTGCGCCGTGGCGACAAGAAGCGCGCGCTGTCCGACGTCACCGACACCACGAGACCGGTCGCGGCGGGCTACGAACTCGCCGACGCGCTCCTGACGATTCTCATCACCGCCTGGTCCTACCAACTCCCCTTGCCTTCCGCATCGCCGGAGTCCCTGGACCTGTTGCCCATCGAGGACGACCAGCCGCTGATGGACCTTGTTCTGCCCGCCATCCAGGGGCTGGTGCCGACGTCCGTCGACACCGAGGACGCCGATCCGGCATCCCCTTCCGTGCCTTCCGCCGCATAGCCGCGCGGTGGAGGGGTGAACCGATTCCCGGCGCTCACCCGTGGACGCTGGAGGAGGAGGCTGCTGGCTACCTGTGGTACGCCGAGCGGTACCACTGGACTCCTGAGCAGGTAGACGCCCTGCCGTGGTGGCTGGAGGCCCGCCTGCCAGCCCTGGCCCGCCTCCACGACGAGGTGGAAGCCTACGTCCAGGAGCAGCAGATGAAACAGGCCCAGAGGTGACCGGGTGCCGTCATCGTTCACGGGCCTGTCCGAGGCCATCGCCGGACTTACGGCGATGGCCGCCCGACTCGACGAGGCCACCGGCGAAGCGCTGAGCACGGCGCAGTCCGTTGTCGCCGGCCGGGCCCGAGCCCACCTCTCCCGCTACTCCCACCAGCCCGACACCCCAACTCCCTCGCCACCAGGGCAGCCCCCGGCGCTCGTCACCGGGCGCCTGCGCGGCTCGTTCGACCTGGCCGGGCCCACCAGCGAGGGAACCGGCGTCTGGACGTCGGTGATGGGCCCGAACACCGCGTACGCCCGTATCCAGGAACTCGGCGGTACTGCTGGCCACGGTGCGGTCCTGCCCGCCCGGCCCTACCTGCGGCCGACCGCCGATGAGGCCATGCACGACCCCCACATCACCGGGATCTTCGCACGCGCCTGGAGTGCGGCTCTCGGTCTGTGACACCAGCACTGATCACACCCTCTGGGGAACGCCCCCGGCCTGCTGACGGAGGGGGTGTGCCATGCCGCAGCTTCCCCCCATCGGGATCGAGTTCACCGCCAACGCCGCCGAGGCACTCAAGACGCTCCAGCAGCTTGCCAAGACGCTGACGACCGTCGGAGAAGCTGCGCTCCTCGCCACCGAGGGACTGGATACCGCCACCGCATCCCTACAGGCGGCAGCGGAGCCGCTGTCCGCCGTCGCGGACGCTTCGCAAGCAGCCAAGACCGGCATGCAGGGGTTCGCTCGCGCGACCCGCACGGTGGGGCAGGCAGCCGACACCGCGGCCGTCGCCACCGACGAGGCGATGACCACGATCACCGCCGCCGCCGAGCGCATGGCCGAGACCGTCACCACCTCCGCTGAGGCCACCGCCACGGCGATGGCGTCGCTGGACGAAGACGCCACCGCGGTGGGAGCCGCATTCGTGGCCGGCAGTGACGAAGCCGCGGCGGCACTGGCCCGGCTCACCGAGGCGGCCAAGGTGGCAGCGGCCTCGATGGAGAAGGTCGCCGCTACCTCCAAGACGACCGCTGGGGAGTCGGCGGCCAGCGCTGACGTGCTGGGCGCCAAGTGGCTCGGCCTGGCGCCAGTGTTCGAGAAGGTCGCCAAGTGGGGCAGCATCGGCCTGGCCGGTGTGGGCATCGAGTCGGTGCGGATGGCCAGCAAGTTCCAGACCGCCACGACCCAGCTCGTCACCTCCGCCGGTGAGCTGGAACAGAACCTCGATCTGGTCCGCTCGGGGCTTCTGAAGATGTCTGGCCAGGTCGGTGTTTCCGCCACCGACCTGGCCAAGGCCATGTACTACATCGAGGCCGCCGGCTACCACGCCGCTGACGGCTTGACCGTCGTCAAAGCCGCAGCCCAGGGTGCGGCAGCCGAAGGCGCCGACACCACGACCGTCGCCAAGGCCCTGACGGACGTGCTGGTCGACTACCACCTGAAGGCGTCGGCCGCAGCGGACGTCACCTCAAAGATGATCACCGCCGTCGCTCACGGCAAAACGAACCTGCAGGAGTTCTCCGGCGCCTTCGCCAGCATCGTGCCTGCCGCGAGCGCGGCCGGAATCTCGTTCCAGGACGTGCTGTCGGCGCTCGCGCAGATGACCAACCACGGGTTCACGGCGACTCGCGCCAGCCAGAACCTGGCACAGGCCCTACGGAGCCTGCTGAACCCCACACGCCCGATGTTGGACGCCTTCAAGCAGTTCGGCGTCGACGCTGACGTCCTCAAGGAGAAGCTGCACGGCCCCAACGGCCTGACGGACGCGATGGAGTACCTGTCGCAGGCAGCGGCAAAGGGCGGGAAGGAAGGCACCACCGAGTTCGCCGCCGCGCTCAAGCGCCTGATGGGCACTGCCCCCGGTGCCAACGCGGCGCTGGCCACGGTCGGCGAGAACTACAAGGCCACTGCGGAAACGATATCCGCCGTCGGGAAGAGCACCACCGAGGCCGGCAACAAGGTCCTCGGGTTCGCGCTCGTGCAGCAGTCCCTTGGGCAGCAAGTCAAGCAGCTTCGCGCCGGCTTCGACGCGCTGATGATCCGCCTCGGTACTGCGCTGATCCCACAGGTGTCCCGCTTCATCACCCTGCTGGAATCCCGCGGCAAGCCAGTGGTCGAGGGGTTCTCGAAGGCCATCTCCGGTATCACCTCCGGGTTCTCGGGCCAGGCCCCCAGACAGCAGGGCAAGCGCGGCGGGCAGGAGGGGCAGCAGGCACCGCAAGTGAGCGGCTGGGAGCGCGTCGGCCAGCAGCTTCGCGCGGTTGCAAACGACTTCACCGCTTTCGGCCGCCAGGCGGCGCAGGCCATGCGGAACGTAGCATCCGCAGCTGCTCCGGTGCTGGCGGTAGTCGGTGGCGCGCTGCTCGGTGCGCTACGGGTACTCGGCGGGATCCTCGCCAATGTCGTCGGACCGGCTCTGAAGGGCTTCTCCGAGTTCCTGGCCAAGAACCAGGGCTTGGTCAAGACCTTCGGCGAGGTCATCCTCGGCGGCCTGGCGGCCAAGCTGACGGTGATCGGCGGCATCAAGGCCGCGACCGGTATCACGAGCCTGGCCACGAACATCGTGAGGTTCCCGGTCAAGCAGATCGACGCTGTGGCCGGTGCGTTCAAGGGCTTGAAGGAAGCAGGAACGGGCCTGATGGAGGCAGGCCGCGCCATCAAGGCGCTCGCCACCTCAGAGCAACTGGCCGCCGTCGCCTCACGAGTCATGGCCGGCGCGCAGGCCGTCCTCAACGCGGTCATGGACGCCAACCCGATCGTGCTGGTCGTGGTGGCCATCGCCGCGCTGGTCGCCGGGCTGATCTACGCCTACAACCACTTCTCCTGGTTCCGCAACATCGTCGACACGGTCTTCCACGCGGTTGGACAGGCAGCACTGGCTGTATGGCACACCATGGTGACTGCCTGGAACGGCGTCATCGGTGCCGTAGAAGCCGTCTGGCATGCGATCGAGACTGCTTGGAACGCCGTTGCCAGAGTTACCAGCACTGTCTGGAACGCCATCGTTGGATTTTTCAAAAAATGGTGGCCATTGCTGCTGGTGATTTTCGCGCCGCCGATCGCCGCACTGCTGGCCATCTGGAACCATTTCCATACCGAGATCATGGCCGTCGTTCATGCGGTGTGGAACGCGGTGTCGTCATTCCTCAAGGTGCTGTGGGATGGGATCAAAGCCGTCGCCTCTGTGGTGTGGGCTGCGATCAAGGCCGTGATCGTCGAGCCGATCCAGGCCACCTGGCACGTCCTCCAGCAGGTGTGGAACTCCGTTTCACACTGGCTCGGCGGCCAGTGGCAGGGCATCAAATCGGTGGCCTCCACAGTGTGGAACGGCATCAAGTCCGCAATCATCAACCCGCTCGAAAGCGCCTGGCACACCATCACCGGCACGGTCGGGCGGATCGCTGACACCATCGGCCATGGCCTCCAGTCGGCCTGGAACGCTGTATCCAATATAGGATCGAAATTCCTGAGTATCGGCGCGAACATCATAGACGGAATTGTTCAGGGTGTTGAGAATGCCGCCGGTTCTCTTTTTCGCTCTTTGAAGAACCTCGCCGGTGATGCTTTGAAGGCAGCCAAGGACTTCCTCGGCATCAGTTCACCGTCGCGTGCCTTCGCTCAGGACGTCGGCCAGTGGATCCCGGCCGGTGTCGGCATGGGCGTCACCCAGAACACCCAGGCAGCGATACACGCGGTCCGGCGCATGGCCGTGGCCACCCTGCAAGCCGGCAACGCCGCTGCGTTCGGCGGCCCGGCGGCCATGGCTACCTCGGCCGGGTACGCCGGCCCCGCCCTCGGCGCCAGCTTCGGGCAGGTCAACCTGATGCCGGAATACCCCAACCAGCCCATCGTCCACATCCACGTCCGTGGGTCGGTGTTGGCCGAGCGGGACCTGCGGGACACCGTGCAGACAGAGCTACTGCGGCTGGGTGCGCGGAACTCCCAGACCTGGCCCGCCTACAGGCGGTAGTCCCCAGTCTCCGCAGCGAGCAGCGACCGCGAGCACGAGCGCAGCAAGCCTGCCCATCCCCCCGCCGCAACGGGGCGACCCGACCTTCAGGAGGCCCGAAGTGACCCAGCCCCGCCGGTTCCATCTTCAACGCGACACCGACATCACCGGAGCATCAGGCACCGGCCGCGTCGCCGACGGCGTCCTCTGGCCCGATGGAACCGCGTCCGTCCGCTGGCGAGGCCCCCGTCCCTCCGTCGTCTTCTGGGGCGGGGGCATCGCCGATGCCGAGTCCGTCCACGGCCACGGCGGGTACACCCGCATCGTCTGGGACGACCCCGAACCACACCTACTCGATGCCTGAGAAGGGACGGTCAGGTGGCGAATCCACTGCTCTCGACGCTGCGAGACCCGTTCACCGTGCCTGTCGACACTGCGGTGTGGAACGCCTCCACCCCGGGCCAGTACACCGCCTACCCCACCGAGGGCTGCGTGGCCGTCACCGTTCCCACCACGGCAGGCGCCACCAACAACCTGGGAGCCGCAGGCCCGTACAACGCCACCAACTCCGCGGTGACGGCACGGCTCACTGCCGCTCCCAACGGCAACGGCGGCGTACAGACCGCACTACGCCTGGACGCCGGCAGCGGCAACGCTGTCCTGGCCCAGGTCGCCTCCGGTGGTGCGTTCACCGTGCAGGTGCTCAGCAGTGGCATCATCACCGCCAGCGCCACGCTGCCGACCTACAACCCGGACACCCACCGGTACTGGCGCCTCGCCGAGGACAGCGGCACCTTCACCTTCTCCACCAGCGCAGACGGCTACACCTGGACCTCCGTGGCGACCGTCTCCTACGCCTGGACAGCGACCGCCGTCGGCGTGTACTTCCAAGTCACGGCCACCGACACCGAGCCGCCCGGTATGGCCGCGGTCATCTCCCACGTCAACACCCCCCTCGGCGCCCCCTACAACGCCGCCTGGCCCCGAGTCGAGGAAGCGTGGGGCCCGTACTGGAACTGCCGCGGTGGCGACCTGCCGCAAGACCGGTACGTGGACCTATCAGACCGCACCCGCCGCGCCACCTCCACCGCCCGGGGCCGCCAGTACGAGCTGGACCAGATCCGCGCGGGCGAAGCGTCGCTGGAGCTGGCCGACCCCGACGGGGGCCTCGACCCAACCAACCGCACCGGGCCCTACTCCGGCCACATCGCCCCCTACCAGCCGTACCGGAAGCGGGCCGCGTGGCCGCCGACGCGGAACCTCCTCACCCAGACGCAGGCCACTGGAGGCGACCTCGGCGGGCAACAGCTCGGCCCGATCGACTCCAGCAGGACAGGCCCGGCGATCCTCACCCAGACTGACGCCAGCGGCGGCAGTTTCGTCGCCACCGCCTCGGCTTGGCGCGGTGGGACCGTCATGCAGTTCAGCGTGACCTCCGCAGCGAAGACCGGCCAGTGGATCATGTGGACCTGCCAGACCGCGGTCGAGCCTGGGCAGACGTACACCACCACCATCCAGGTCCGGAACATCACAGCCGGCACCACTGTCGCAGTGCAGCCGGCCTACTTCTTCTGGGACGTCACCGCAGGATCTGGCACCACCTACTCCGTTGCCCCAACCACCCTGACCGGCGCCTCAACTGCCGGGTGGACGCCACTGTCGGCTACCGTCACCGCACCGGCCAACGCGGCCTACATGTCCGTAGGCGTACAGGCAGCCGCCGCACCATCAGCCGCATGCTTCGTGCAGATGGACGACTGGATGCTCAACACCGGTGCGACAGTGTGCCCCTGGGAGTGCCCCGGCAACTGGGAACCGATCTACGCCGGGTACATGGAACGGTGGTCGACGCAGTGGGAGCTGTCCGGTACCTACGGCATCGTCAGCCCCGCGGGCGTCGATGCGATGGCGTTGCTGTCGCAGGTCGTTCTCCAGGAGACCATCACCGAGGAGGTACAGCAGCACCACGCGCGGTTCCTGTACACCCTAGGAGACCCGCAGACCTCAACGGCGGCTGCCGACGCCCTCGGCGGCAACCCGAGTGCCCCGGTCGCGGAGGGAGCCCTGGGCGGCGGCACCGTGGCCTTCGGTACCTCGATCACCGCGTTGTCTCCCCAGGGCACCTTCGCCGGTGCCACCGGCACCGTCGTGAACATCAGCAACCTGAGTCCTGGGAGCAGCATCAACGCCGGAGCCAGCTTCCTGGACTTGGGCCAGGCCGGCATCACCGGACCGGCTACCCTCTCGTGGACCCGCATGATCGCGTTCCGGTTCACGGCCGCGAACAACCCGTCGTCCGTATCCACGATGTGGGGCTGCATCGGCAAGGTCTACGTCACCCGCCTGCACACCTATCTGGCATTCCAGATCAATGCCTCCGGAGCATTCCAGCTCAACGTCAACGGCATCACCTCCCAAGGCGCTTACGCCGTGCCGGGGAACGCAGCCGACGGCAACTGGCACCTGGCCATTGTTTCCTGGGACAACGCCACACCTCAGCTCGCCATCAACCTCGATGGTCAGACAACCGTTTGGACCGGTGGGTTGCTGTCGAACAGCAACCCGGCCGGACTACTGGTCAGCGACACCATCGGAGCGTTCGCCGACCCCGGGAACGGTTACCTTTCCTCCGGTAACTGGCAAGGAGACCTTGCCTTCGCCGGGGAGTTCCCCACCGCGCTGTCAACCTCCGACATGAACACCATTTACACAGCGTGGCGGACAGCGTTCGCCGGAGAACCGAGCGGAGTGCGGTACCAGCGCATCCTGAGCTACGCCGGCTACCAGGGCCTGGCACAGGTGCAGACGGGGCTCACTACATCGATCGGCCCCGCCCGGCTCGCCGGGGAGGACGCCCTGTCGTGCCTCCAGAGCGTCGTTGATACGGAGAACGGTGAGCACTTCGCTGACCGAGCCGGAACCATCACGTTCCGCGCCCGTTCCGCCCGGTACAACTCGATCAACCCTGCCTACACGTTCGGGGAACGAGCGGAGATGGGGGAGTGGCCGTACACCGACTGCCAGCTCGACTACGACCCGACCCACCTGGCGAACCTCGTCACCGTCACCCAGACCAGCACGGGACAGGTCTGCGCCGTCCAGGACACCACCAGCCAGGCCGCGTACTTCCCGCGCACCCTGACGCGCAGCATCGACCCCACCTCGCCACTGGAATGCCTCGACGCGGCCAACTACCTTCTGTCCCGCTACAAGACCCCCCTGACACGCGTCAGCACGCTGGTTCTCGATCCATCGGCGAACCCCGCCCTGTGGCCGGTGTGCCTCAGCCTGGAACTGGGCATGCGGATCCGCATCAACCGTCGACCACCCGGCGCTGCCCCCATCACCCTGGATGTCTTCATCGAACGCATCCAGGTGGACATGCGCGACGACGGCGAAGCCACCTGGAGGCTCCAGTGCTCACCCGCGGACCCGGCGCCCTACGCCCTGTTCGCATCGCTCCACACCACCCTGGCCACGGCAACCACCGCACCAACCAGCACCATCACGATCACAGCCACCACGGACACCACCAACCCGGCCGCCGCCCAACTGGGCGCCGGCCAGCAACTCGTCCTCGGGCTGGGCACACCCACCGCCGAGACCGTCACCGTCAAAGCCGTTGGCGCCACCAGCCCCGGATGGACCACGGCCGCCATCGTCCTGACCGGCCCCACGAGCAAGGCACACGCAGCCGGTGACACGGTGTGCGAGCCGCTGCCCGCCGGCGTCAACGACCCCGCCACATGGGACAAGGTGGCCCGGTTCGACACCGCGGTCTTCTGCTACTGACCCGGACACCCCGTGCCCAACGACAGGGAAGGAGGACCTGTGGGACTCGCCCCGCCAGTCATCGCCACCCAAGCCCCGGGCAACTTCATCACCGGGGCCCTGTGGAACAGCCAAGTCGCCAACGGACTCACGTTCCTCCTCGGCCCGCCGGTGTTCGTCGGAGTCCAGGGCGCAGCGACACAAAGCCTGGCCAACACCGCCACCACGGCCATCAACCTGGACACCAACGTGATCGACTTCTACGGCGGCCACAGCACCAGCTTCTCCACCTCCCGTTACGTCTGCCAGCAACCCGGGTACTACACCGTTTCCGGAACGGTCGTCTACACCGCCAACGCCACCGGCATGCGCGGCGCCCACGCGTGCGTCAACGGAGCCAGCAACCCCATCCAGGGCTGCGCCGCACAGGTCCCCGCCGGCCCCACCTACAACACCGCCGTGGCACTGCCCGCGCGAGACGTCTACCTCAACCAGGGCGACTACGTGGAAATCTACGGCTGGCAGTCCTCCGGCGGCACCCTGTCCACCCAGTATGCCGCCGACCAGGCCAGCATGCTCTACCTGCGTTTCTCCCACAGCTGAGGAGCCGCCCATGACTCACACCTGCGCACGCTGCGGCGCCCCCTCCGCGGTGCAGTGGCTGCGCCGCCCCACTCCCGGGGAGCACACCGCGATCAACGCCACCGCAGCGCAGCGCCGCGCCGAGATACTGGAACTCGCCGACCCCGACCGGCCCCCGCCGATCGGCCCCGGGCTTACCGAGGCCACCGACCACACCGTGGCCGTCTACGCGTGCTCGACCCACACCATCACCCTCGACCTGGCCACCCGGATCCACGCAAGCACCTGCACCGCCCCGCACGAGAGTGATCTGCCGCAGTGCGACTGCACACCCGAGCCACCCCCCAAGCCGCAACCGCGACCAGGCGACCCCGGGACCATGGTTACCCTGCCCACCGGATGGGTCGTCCCCGCCCCTGCGGAGCGCGCCCCGTCCGGCCCGTAAAAAGGGGGCGCGGCAAAGAGGAAACAGGAAACTTCGAAGACCCTCTACCGCGCGCGCCCGGCACCCGAAATGCTCAAACCCATGACCCCTCACCACACCGCGTCGGCGAAGGTCGTCGTCCGGTCCATCGGCACGCGCCATCCCGACGCGATCGGCCTGCTTCGGTCCGGTCTGTACTTCGACCTCGGACACCTGCGCAACCCGCACGCCGACCGCATCATGCGCTACAAGACGGGTTTGTCCGAGGACGTTCGCGCACACGTCCTCAGCACTCCGGGCGCCACGCATCTCGCTGTGCAGATCGCGGAAGCCGCCAAGGCACAGCTGTACAGCTTCGCCAACCGCAACCAGGACCCCGTGACCGTGACCCTAGCGTGCAGCGGAGGCCGTCACCGCTCCGTGGTCATGGCTGAGCAGGTAGCTGAGTACCTGGACATAGACGACGTTCCCGCCGCAGTAGAGCACCTGCACATCCACGCCTCCGTCATCGAATAGCACCGTTCCTCCGTCCTCATCACTCTCGCCCCGTGCCGAACGGCACGGGGCATCTTCATGCCCGGGGAGGGCCATGGACCGAATCCGCGCCTTCAACGAGCGCTTGGCCGACTGGATCACCGCCGCGCTGTCGTCCATGTGGGCCGCCTACCTGTTCACAGGGCTCGCTCTGGTCTCGCTGCCGCAGGCCCTCGCCGGAGGCATCGCCCCCACGGTGACATGGACCGCGCAGACCTTCATCCAGCTCGTGGCCCTCGCCGTCCTCGGCGCCGGGCAGGACAAGCAGACCCGCAGATGGGCCGCCACCCTCCGCGAAACCCACGACGCGGTGCTCCAGCAACTGGAAGGCGTCACCGAACTGGTTGCCGCCCTGCACGCCAAGCACGACGCCGTGCACAGCCCGGAGCCGTCATGACGACCGTGGTCACCGGTCTGTCGATCACCGCAGCCGTAATCGGCGTACTGGCTGCCGCCATCAAGGCAGGCCGCTGGATCACCTCGGTCGAGAACCGCCTGACGCGCCTCCAGCGCGACGTCACACGCCTGGGCCGGGCCGTGTCGATGCGAGACCACCCCGAGCCGTAACCCCACCGCACCCGCCCCGGACGGCATCGCTGACCGGGGCCCTCGCCCGTCGGAGAAGACGCGTGCCCACCCATCCCCACCGCCAGGTCGCCGCACACGACCAGTCCGTCACCCACCGGTACGTCATGCACTACCCAGCCCATGCACCCCGCGAAGGAGACCCCCACTACCGCGCCTTCGAGCTGTACCGGCGCCACCACCGCCAGGGGGCAGTGTGCTACGTCGGCGAGCGCGCCGGGCACGACCAGTGCGCAGGCGACCTGGAGCTCCACCACTCTGTCTTGGAGTTCGCGGTCGTCAACGCCGTCGACGCGGCAGCACTCCACAAGGATTTCCCCGAGGTACGCGAAGACGCGACCGCTGAGGAGATAGCCCAGTGGGCCGAATCCTCACCGGGCCAGTTCCGCTGGCTCTGCGCGTACCACCACCGAGGAGCCGGCGGGGCCCACACTGCCTCACACGCCGACTGGTCCGCGCAACTGTACGTCCCCCACCTCATCAGCTAGGAGAGCCTGCAATGCCGCGGACCATGTACGACGCGGTGACGCCCGCGAACATCCCCGCCAACGCGACGATGGTCGCCGGTTACGCGGACGGCCGGTACGCCAACCTCGACGAGCTGCGGGCCCGTTTCCCGGCAGCGACCATCATCAGCATCGCGGTGCGGTGGACCACCAGGGCCCAGGTGCTGGACGTGGAAAGCGGCGACGCCACCCCTGAGCAGGCCGTGCAGTGGTGCACCCAGACCATGGCCGACACGCCCAACCACGAGCTGACCGTCTACTGCAACACCTCTCAGTGGCCGTCCGTTCGGGCGGCGTTCCAGGCTGCCGGGATAACCGAGCCGAACTACTGGGTCGCCGCCTACGACGGCGACCCGACCATCCCGGCCGGGGCGATCGCCAAGCAGTACCTGGGCGACTACCACGGCTACGACAAGAGCGCCGTCGTCGACTACTGGCCCGGCGTGGACACCAGCCCGCCCCCCGGCGGCGAGTTCTACCCGGGCGCCAACCGCTCCCACTGGTATGAGCAGGCGTACCCCGGCGACCCGATGCGCGTCAACACGATCATCTGGCACTCCACGGAGACCACGGTGCTGCCGGACTACGGTGGCGGCAGCATCGCGCCAACACTGACCGCGGTCCCCAACTGGCGCGAACAGCGACTCGACTGGTGGCAGCACTTCCCCTTCGACACCAGCGCCCGGGCCCTGGTCCACGACCGTGCCCTGATCGGCACCAACACCCTCAACGTCGCACAGATCGAGATCGTGGGTACCTGCGACCCCGCCACGCACGCGGCATGGACCCAAGCCGGCATCCAGCACCTGTACATGCCTGCCCTGCCCGGCTGGGCCGTGCGCGATCTGGCTGCTTGCGCTCGCTGGGCCCACACCACCCACGGTGTTCCGCTCACCTCCGGGCTGCGCTGGCTGCCGTACCCCGCCTCCTTCGGCGCCAACAACGGAGTGCGCATGGACGCCGCCGCGTGGTCGGCGTTCCGGGGACACGCAGGTCACATGCACGTACCCCAAAACGACCACGGCGACCCGGGTGTCTTCCCCATCGCCGCCATCCTGTCCAACACCCCTGTCCTGGAGGACGACATGCCCCAGTGGCACACCGGTCCCATCACCGCCGGCTCCGAGCCGACCGTGGTCCTCGTGCCGCACGGCAACGCCTGGCAAGCCGCACCGAAGCGGACCCTGCACCTGGGCATGGATCAACTCGGCGCCCCCGCGGCGACCGCCACCGTCCGCGTCGCCGTCCACAACGGCATCCGCTGGGGAGCCGTGTCCACCGTCAAGGTCACCGCAGCCGGGTCCACGGTAGACGTCGATGTGACCGGCGCCGTCAAGGTATCGCTCCAGACCACCACGACCGGGCTCGCGTACGCCGTCGAGACCTGGTGAACTCCTGACCCGCGCCCGTAGAACGGACCCGCCATGCTCGCGCTTGTCCGCTGGCTCACCCTCGCCGAGCGCAGCGCTCTCACCCGCTACGCATCAACCGCTGTACCGGAGGAGGGGAGCCAGTGACCCCGGAGAACCCGCACGGCGAGACCGAGGCTGGCGTCACCATCCAGTACAGCGTCAAGGAGCTGATCGAGGGCCTCCACCGGAAGCTGGACAGCCTCATGACCCTGCTGCACGGCAAGGCCGACTCGGTCACGGTCAAGGCACTGGAAGTACGCATGGACAGGGTCGAGGAGCACATCGCCACCCAGACTCACCACCGAGAGCTGGAGGAGAAGCGCGCAGACTGGCGCCGGTGGCTGATCCCGACCCTGGCCACGCTCATCCTCGCAGCCGCCACCGTCGCCTCACTCCTCAAGACCTGACCGCGCACCGCTCCTGCTCTGCCCGAAGAGCCGTACCGCCCCCGCCTGGTCCCTGCGGACCGGGCGGGGGCCTTTTCGTGATTCGCAGACGCCGGGCAGCGAGCGCACCTACTGTGCTCGCCATGACCACTGCCAGAGCTCAGACGGTCACCACGGCCACAGCCACGCGCCAGGGCAGCCGCCCGTGCAACGCGGACGCCGCCGCCGTGCACCGCGTGCCGGGAACCCGCCTCATCGGGGCCGCCGTCGTGGACGGAATCGGCAGCAACCCAGCCGTAGCACGCCTCGCCGAGATCGCGGCCGAGGTGATCGCCCGGGTCGCCCCGCGAAAGACACCGGTCCTCGGCATCCTCGCGGCTGCTGAACTGGTCGCGGCGCCGGCCGACCGTAATCCGATCGACCCCGACGCGGTCGCCGTGGCCGCGGTCGCCGAGCCCGGCCGCCGCACGGGCATCGCGTGGACCGGAGACGCCCGCGCCTACGGCTGGGACGGGACCACGCTCACCCAGCTCACCACAGACCAGACCGTCGGCGAGTACCTGCGGGCCAACAGCGGTGGGGGCGGGCCGGTGGAGCTGCTGGCTCAGGCTCACGACAACTGGCTCAGAGCCTCGCTGGGCCGCAGCTCCATCTCCACCGTGCACACCGTCGGCACCGATGCTCGCCTGGTGCTCCTGACGAGCGACGGCGTCCATGATCACATCCCGCATAAGGTGCTGGAGGCACTGGTCCGCGAGCATGCCGAGAACGCGCAGGCTCTCGTGGAGGCGGTAGTGGAAGTAGCCGAGCCTGATGAGACCGGCTACCGCGATGACGCGACAGCGGTGGTCCTGGTCACGACGACGACCGCTTGACGGGGGTCATGGACCCGGTGCCCCACCAGTAGGTGCGCACGAAGTAGTCCTGGCTATGGGGGTCGCCCGGGATGGGCGGCCGGGACGGCAACAGCACATCGAGCATGTAGGCCGTGCGGCCGTCCGGCCAGTCCTGCCGCTGGAGTACCCAGGCCCGTCGCCATGCACCCTCGGCGTAGACCCGCATGGCTGGCCGGCGCCCGGGCGGCCAAGTCCGCACGCGTGGCTCCGGACCCATCTCCGGCCGCCACGGCGGCGCGATATCAGGCTCGCGTGGCGTGGCGCTGTTCACGCGATCGAGTTTAGACGTTGAGCTGAGACGGAAGGTCGGCCCTTCCCGGCCGACCCGCGCGGGCGGCGGACCGGAATGACGGAGAACGGCCGGGTGAACCTTATCGGGCCTCCGGGTCATTGTGTTGTGCGGCGGTGGCCAATTCGATGCCTCGCGTTCGACGCAACCAGCGGACCAAGAGGGCGAGCGACGTGCCACACGCGCCACACCATTCCCAGCCATCGGTCAACAAGGAATGTAGCCCGTCGTGCCAGTCGATGTAGATGGCGAGTGCTCCTACGCCGCTGCATACGAACCCGTGTGATCGGCTCTGCGTAGCCAGTATCCAATCAACCGGTGCCCATGCTGGCTGAAGGACATCGTGTAGGCGCATACGAAGCGCCGCCCAGAGGAACCCGCAGACATACGTCCATTGACGGCGGGTAGAGAGAACCACGCCCTTCTCCGGTTCGCCAGCGAGGATCGCTGCCCACTCTTCGCTGAGGTTCGGCCGCCCGGAACCTGCCAGACGGGCAGCTAGTGAGGCGGCACACATGGTCGGGCGCGGCACACCGCTGTGGAGGGAATCGCGGCCATGCAGGGGATTTTCGGGGTAGCGCACAAGTCTCGTGACTTCGGCTGAAAGGCCAGCGACACAAATCTGTGCTTCGATGCGACCTTGCCCATTTTCTATTGCGCGGACGATTGTGACTATCCCGCTTAGGGGCATCGTGCAATTCGGATGGCGAAATTCTGCCATCATTGAGAGTAGGACTACGAAGTCGTCCGGTGGTAAGGCGCGGGCCATGCGGGCCACTGTGCCCCTCATGGTAATCCGCAAAGATTCGGTGTCGTGAGGCTCGACCGAGACATTGATGGTCAGGGGGGTGGTTGGGTCTGGTGAGCTATGGAATTCCGCCTTCTTCCGCAGTCCCATTATGCGTCTGCCCCCAAGGCGGGGGACGGCGTACCGCGCTGACCCAGACGGCTTCGGACTGCTTCTTCGGCCAGTTTCCGGCCAGTCCCCGTCAACGTGTAGAAGCGGCGGGCTGGGCGCCCGGGGTGGGGGACGACTTCCTCTTGGCTGGCGATCCAGCCACGTTCTGTCAGCCGGTCGAGGATTGGGTAGACCGTGCCAGACCCGAGAGCGGCTTCCTCGCAGATGCGCAGGCCCCAGGCCGGGTCGTCGTCGGTCGACGCCAGAAGTACCTGGAGTACTTCAAGTGTCGGTCTGGTGAGGCGAATCGATGCCATGGCGGCAGTTAAGCACTAGGGTGAGCGTATGTCGAGGACGACATACGCGGGCAGGGTGGTGTTGCTGTGCCCCGAGCCAACCCTGACTTGCCGGGTTGCGATCTTGCGTTCGTGGGACCGACTGGGGACCGGCTCGGGGTGCGTACGCATGGCGACCTAACCCCGCGCTCGCGGGGACGACACGCGCTCGTGCGTGCGGGGCCGGGTGGCGATGGGGCTACCCCCGCGCTGGCGGGGACGACGATCGCACGGGTGGCATGCGCCGCCCTCGGTTCGGGCTACCCCCGCGCTGGCGGGGACGACTCGACCTGGCGGAGTGGGACACACATACCCCACGGGCTACCCCCGCGCTGGCGGGGACGACACTTGCTGACCTTGGATTCTACTCTGGGCGTCGCCCAGCGTCATTCAGTTGGGAAATCGGATCGACATCCCCGTGTAGTGCCCATGAAGGCTGCGGGGCTATTCGGAGGCAGCAGGACCGGTGGGCCATCCTCTGGGATGTGGGCTGACTGCCCTACGTGGTTGCTGCTTCGCCGCAGCTGCCGGACGCCGTCATAGCCAGTGAGGCGGGCTCTCAACTCGGGGCGCTCCGCTACGGTGAGGCACGGGAGGTGCGATGAAGCATGACGAGTATCACTGGGTGGTCACCCTGATGTGGGTGCAGGGGGACCAAACGCTACTCAGGGGGCGACAAGGGATCATCACGGTCCAGCGGCCCGGTACCACTCGGCAGGACCTCTTCCACGAGGTACTGGAGTACACCCGCACTACGGTAGGGGCGCCCGAGTCGGCTGGCGTGATCTTCTGGTCCCTCAAGCGGAACCGGTTGTAACAGTGCCCCGTCCGGCCGAAGTCGGGAGGGGTTTTCGCGTTCCAGGCCCGGGTGCCGAACCTCATTGCTACTCGCTTGTTCTAGCGCTGAGGGCCCGGGTGAGGGCGGGCTCAGCGGTGTCGAGCGATGCCATCAGGTCGGTGAGCAACGGTGTAGGCATGTGTCCTTGTTCGAGGCCGGCGTTGTCGAGGAGTGTCCTGAGCGCTTGGGTGGTCGCCGGGTCGGCTTGCTTGCTGACGTTGGGGTGGTGGAGCACTTCCCGGGCGGCGTAGGCGTCTTGGGAGTCTGCGGCGGCTTGGATGAGGTTGGTGCGTAAGGTCTGTGCCTGTTGCGGGGCGTGTTCGGCGGTGAGGTCGGCCGCGATGAGGGCGAGCCGGATGCTGAAGAGCATGCCGCTGGGTGCGAGGGACCGGTGTGCCTGCTGGATTGCGTTAAGGGTCGCGGCGGCGCCGTCGGTGGTGAGGTGGTGGTTCAGCGCGTCGTGGTAGGTCCGCAGGCAGGCTGCGACCGCCTGCTCCCAGGGTTCGGTGCGCGTCGCGGTCTTGAGGGTTTCGAGCGCCGAGTCGGCTCGCCCCTGTTGGAGTTGGGTGATGACCTGTGTCTGCCGGGCTTCGTGGAGGCGTTCGGCGTGGTCGTCGTGCATGGCGGCGTGTGCTGCTGCTCTGGTCCACTGGCCGGCTGCGGCCAGGAAGCGTGTGCCGTCGTCCAGGAGGAGCGTGCGAAGCCAGGCGGAGACCTCTTTCCTGTCCGTGCCGGTGGCGGTGAAGCGGTCGAAGGAGATCGGTATGCCGTGGATGACGGTGCTCCCGCCGTGGTGCACGGCGTGGTCGAGAGCGTGCAGCGTCTGGAAGGCGCCTTCGGGGTCGCCGGCCCGGTGGGTGAGGCGGGCGAGGTTGGCAAGTGGCTGGAGTGAGGCGATGGCCGTGCGGCCGGCCACCGGCCACGCGGCGTGGAAGACGCGGAACTGCCGCGTGCACAGGTCTGCGGCCAGGCCGGGCATGCCGCAGTCCGCAGCGATCAGCGCAGCGAGGTTCCAGGCCGCGCAGGCGCGGTCGATCGCGGCTTCGGGGTCCGGCTGGTGCTGGCCGGCGTCCGCGTGCCGGCGGACCTGGGCGACCCGGGTTGGCAGGTCGGGGCAGGTGAGGTGGGGGCGGTAGACCAGCGGGAACCGGCGTGCGATGCGGTCTGCGGAGGTCGGTGCCGGGCTTTGGGGCCGGGTTTGGTGGGGGATGGCGGAGCGTGCGGGCTGGGCGGCAGGGCCGAGGATGTATGCGCGGGCGGCCCACGAGAGGATGCTCTGGGTGCGTGCCGGGAGTCCGAGGCGGTTCCAGTGGAAGATCACGTGGTAGGCGAGGACCTGACGCAAGCCGCGGTCAAGGGATCCGTTGCGAGCGGTTGCTGCCAGGTCCCGGCCGGTCCGGCGGAAGGCGTCCGCCCAGTCGGCGGCGAACGCCACAGGGCCGTCGGGCCCGAGCAGCGGGCCATCCGGGGCGGTGTCGGCGGCCATGATCTGCCGCAGGTCAGCGGTGAGTGCCTGGAGCCGGTCGGGCGGTACGTCGGCGGGAAGCGGGCGTTCCTGGGCGACGTGGTGCCACACGTCGCCTTGCTCGTACCACTCCAGGGCGGCGGCGCGCATCATGGTGGTGCACAGCAGGATGGACAGCTCGCGTCGGCCGAGCGCGGTCTCGCCGCGGTGGTGGAGGTCGAGGATGGCGCGACTGTCCGCGTGGAACAGGGCGTGGGCCAGGCTCATGCCGATGGTGTTGCCGAACGCGGCGGTTTCGGGTTCGTAGATGCCGGTCCACCAGCGGTCCAGGTGTCCTGCGGCGGTGAGGCCGTCCAGGACCGCAGACACGCGGGCTTTGACGCTGTGCTCCTGGGCGCGGATGCGCACGCGCACCCGCCAGCAGGGGTGTTTGCGGATGTACCACCAGCCGGTCACGGTGTTGTCCGCCTCGGCCTGGTGCAGGAGCGGCGCGAGGTGGCTGGCCGCGACGTTCTCGGCTTCGGCCCAGTCGGTGAAGTGGAGGTACAGCTGCCACCAGTCACCGTCCTGCGGTACGGCGTCGGGACCGGCGGCAGGGGTGCCGGCGGGGCTCAGTTGATCAGCAGGCATGCGTCCCATCCGGAGATCGGTGCGGCGTCACGCGCGGCGGTGGTCAGCGCGAGAGCGGTTCCTGCGGCGCCGTTGAGGAAACCTGGCTCGTCTTCGCCGCCGGATCCGGCGTGTTCGACGAGGGCTTCGGCCAGGCGCGGCAGGTGGGTGGCGAGTGCGGGGGTGGTGGCGTCGCGGGCTGCGCGCCATACGGTCTGGTAGACGCCCGCCCATCCGTGGCACAGGCCGGCGTCGGTGAGGCGGCCCATCTGTACCGGGTCGGCGAGGCACTGGTGGAGCGCGTCCTCGTAGAGCTGCTGGCGGCGCCGGTCGCCGGTGGCGAACGCGGCGAGCTGCCCGGCGCGGGCGATACCTGGGGTGCCGTAGCACCAGCTCGGCCGCGCCGGTCCGGCCTGCCGGGCGCGGCCGGTGCGCAGTTCGCCCAGGGTGATGTGCTCCGGCCACCACGGGCCGGCGTCGCCGTCCTGCCGCCAGGTATCGAGCCAGGCTAGGATAGTGCCGATGGCCTCGTGGTGGCCGTCGACGGTGATCCCGCGCCGTGCGGCCTGGCTCAGCAGGAGCAGCGGTCCGGTGATGCCGTGCGCGGCGCCGAAGTTGCCGTGCCCATCGGGGTAGCGGGCGGAGGTGCGCAAGCGTGGGTCGTGGCAGGCCCACCAGCCGGGCAGCTCCTGGCCGTCGATGGTCACCGGTCTGATGAGCGCGACGAGGTAGTCCAGGATGCGTCCCAGGGCGCTGCTTCCCGGGGCACGGTGCAAGATCAGCGCGCCGGTCCCCGTCAGACCCGAGAAGATGTCGTACTCGCGGAAAGTGGGGAGTTGACCGCCGCCCAGACGGGCCATGGCCGCATCGGTGTGCTGGTGGGCGGCGGCGGTGACGTGCTTGTCGACGTCCTGAAGTGCGCCGCGGTAGCGGGTGGTGGAGCCGATGGCGGCGGTGTGCAGCATGTAGGCGACGGCTGGCGCGCCGAGGTACAGGCCGGTGTTCTCGGCGGCGCTGATCGGTCCGGCTACCGCACGGGTGATCCAGGCGTGCGCCTGTTGCCAGGTGCCGTCGCCGGTGTGGGCGCGTTCGATGTGGAGCAGAGCGATGCCCGCCGGGCCTCGGGCGAGGGACTGCGCCTCTCCGGGCTTATCCAGGCTCGCCGGTTCGGGGAGCGCCAGGTACCGGGCGAGGTGTTCGGCTGTGCTCAGGCTCACGGGTGTGGTCATTGGGTCGTCCCGGCGGTGTAGCGCAGTGCGCAGGCTCGTGCGAGGCGGGCGGTGATCCGCCGGAGAGTGGGGTCGGGGCCGAGCGTGCGTGTTTGGTGAAGGCGGAGCAGCGGACGAAGGACCGTGAAGGGTTGGCGTTGGCCGGCCAGGTGCTCTCGGTAGGCGGCCAGCGTGGCGGCACGCGCCTGCCAGGCCGCCGCTACCTCGTCACCGCAGGGCCGGGCACGCAGGGTTGTCCTGCGTCCGTAGGGGTCGGCGATGTCGAGCGTTTGCTCACGCAGTGACCGGTCCAGCCGTCCCGGCTCGTGCGGGAGTTGCTCGGTGAGCCAGGTGAGGCCGTCGGCGGCGGATGGCGCGAGGCGGGCGGCCAGATCGACCATGCTGGCCGCGCTGAGGGCCAGGGGGTCGGTTCCGCCCCGGGTCGTCATGCGGATCTGGGCGAGGGCCGCGGCGGAGTCGGCCGCGAACACCTCGTACGCGGCTTCCAGCGCCGGGCCGTGGCCGTACTGTCCTGTCGGGGGCTGGTAGGTGGCGAGCGTGAGCTGGGCGACCAGCCGTTGCCGGCGCAGTTGCCGTGTCCAGGCGTGGAGTTGTTCAGCGGTGCGGCTGTAGTCGTCCGGTTCCGGCAGCCGCAGGTACAAGGCGAGGTGCTGGTCGGCGTCCGGTCGGGGTGTGGTGCGCTGCCGGTTGAACCACCACAGCGGTGTGCCCTGGAGGCTGTCGATGAGGCTGGGCAGGTGGCCGGTGAGGATTTCGTCGTAGCGGTCCGGGTGCGCGTGTAGGTGGGCGGCCAGGACGGTGGAGTGCCCGGGCAGGTGTCCGGCGTCGGCAGTGACCGTGGGCACCAGGGTGCGTTCCGGGATGCGGGCGGGCGTGGGGTTGGCCAGGGCCAGGGGGAGGAGGAGTTCGTGGGCGCGGCCGAGCCAGGCGAGGTCGCGCGCGGTGGCGGCTTCGCGCAGTTCGAGGTGGCCGGTGGCGTTCAGGCGGGTTCGCAGCACGAGGCGGTGCACCGGGTGGGTCAGGTCCATGCGTAATCGCTGGTCGTGTTCGGCCAGGGTGACCAGGTCGGGTACGCGCCGCCTGGTCCGCCACGCCTCGAAGGCGGCGTCCCAGGCGTGCCCCGGGGCACCGGGTCCCGGCAGGTCAGGTCCGGTCAGCAGCCACCTTGCGGGCGCCAGGATGGTGCGTTTGTGGCGCACCCGGGGAAGGTAGGGCAGACGGGCGGCGGCTCCGAAGTCGAAGTACCTGTACACCGCGCACCGGGCGGTGCTGATCTCGCCGAGGAACCGGGCGAGCGGCGGGGTGTGCACGCCGGCTTCCAGAGCGTGCGCGACTCGCGGCTCGATGCGCATGCCGGTGGAGAGCCGCACCAGGAACAGGTGGCGGGTGTCCGCGGTGACGGCGAGGTCCGACAGGGGGATTACGCTCTGGTCGGGCATGGGGTGTTCGGACAGGGAGATCACCTGCGGGAGCAGCCGCTCGGTGCGGGCGACGTTCTCGTTGCGCCGCTTGCGCGGTACGAACGACAGCTGCGCCGCCAGGGCTCCGGGTGCTGCGGCCCGGTAGGCGTCGGCCAGCTGGGCTCGGGTCTGGGCGGGCAGCAGGTGGGCGAAGCGTCCGGCCATGCTGCTGGCGGGTCTCGGGGTGCCGGTGACCAGCAGCCGGAACGCTCCGCGCGCCAGGTCCTCCGGCGAGGCGGCGTGAACCTCGACCGCCACCTCGGCGTAGGGTGCGCACCTGGTTGGCGTGTCGGCGTCGGACAGCTCAGTGATCAGGGACTCGGTCAGGATGATCTCGGGCGCGCCGTCGAGGATGGTCTGCTGGACCAGCGCCAGGAGTTTCTCGTCGCGCTCGGTCATCTGCCGGGCCGCGGTCTTGTAGGCGGAGCCCAGGTATCCGGCCGGCAGGCCCAGCCCGCTGTCGGCCACCAGGTCCAGTACGGGCACGACCGCGTCCGGGCCGTACCGCGTGCGGTACCGGGCGTGGTAGTCCCGCCACGCCGGAGAGCCGGATGGGTGGGCGGAGACGCGGTGCAGGACGTTGACGGCTTCCTGGGCCTCCACGGCCACGTGCTCGGGTATCTCGACGTCACAGTCCAAGCCGGTGTCGATCACCAGCGGCACGGAGGCCACGTCGCTGAGTGCCTGCATCCGGTCGGCCAGGTCCGACCGCGCGGGCCTCGCGTCGATCACGACCGAGCGGGAGAGTTCGTGCCGTAGGGCGTACAACTCGGTGACGAGGTCGGTGATGTCAGGGATGGTGTGGGCCTCGGCCGCTTCGAGCAGATCACATACGTGCCCGAGGGCGTCCAGCCGGGTCATCGGGGCCCGTAGGCTGGAGATCAGGATGTCCCGCGCGACCAGGCCGCCCAGCATCGCGTCGATCCGGCCGACGGGCGCGGCGGGGAACTGCTGTGCCAGCAGCGCGCGCAACTCCCCGTACCGGATGGGCATCCGTGCGGCGTCGAGTGCGGCAGCCACCGGCCGGGTGTGACGCACCGAGACCTCGACGGGGGCCAGCTCTTGCGGCTGCTCGCCCGGCAGGCCCGGTACCACGTAGCGGTCTCCGCGGACCTGTCCGGCGTTGCTGGCGACTACGGTCAGACGGTCTACAAGCGGGGGACAGCCGTTCAGGCGCTCGATGATGCCGGCGAGCCAACACGCGTCAGCACGTGCGACGGTGCGGTGCGTACCGCGCCAGGCCGCCTTCGCGGCGTCGGTGATGCGCACCGCGGCGACCCCCGCGAAAAGACCGAATGGTGTGGGGCGCTGCTGCCAGCGCAGGAGGTAGCTGGCCATGGAGATCGCGGCTCGGCGCACCTGCCGCGGCTGGCAGCGTTCCCCCGCCAGTACCTCGCTGATGCGTCGGCACAGCGCAGGACTGGCCACGGCGAGGGTGTCGCGAACCTCTTGGCGTTGCCAAACCGTGGCCAGCCATTCCCGGGCCGCCGTTGTGTCGCTGGCGAGGTCGAGGTCGCGTGGCAGGTCCAGTGTGCCGGGTGCTGTGGTGGCGCGCAGGAGTGCACAGGGAAGCCACTGGTAGCTGACGTCTGATGTCACAGGTCGCCTCCGCAGCGGTGACAGGAGGGTGGCGGGGCGCCGGGAGGTACCCGGCACCCCGGACCATCGCCGATCCGTCAGGCCGGGTCGCCGATGTAGGAGTCGCACGCACTGGCGCCGTTGGCGCAGGTGTTGCCGCAGCCGTCGTCGGTCGGGCAGTCCGCGTAGCCGGCCATGGGCCCGGTGGCCACGACGATTCGGACATCCAGCGTGAAGTCGTCGTCGGCCGGGTCGTCGGCTAAGCGGGTGTTGTCCGGCAGCAGGACGTCGGGCATGGTGACCTCTCTCTTTACTCGGTGGTGTGGTGCTGGGTTGCCCGGTCCTCGGCGGCGGTCGCGGTCGGGGACCAGGAGAGCGTGACCCGGCAGTGGGTCTTGTCGATCACCCGTCCGCCGGGAAGTTCAGGGATCTGGTCATCGGGGGTGCCGGCCGGGTAAAGGGTGATGCGCGGGCCCGGGCCGCCGCGGTGTTCCCTGTCCCATGTGCGCACATGGTCGGCGATCGCTTCGGCCAGCGTGGGACCGCCCGGACCGAAGGCATGGACCACGAATTCCGCGAAGGCATCATCCTCCGCGATACGCGTGGTGATGTAGGCGAAGTTCGCCCCCTCGACGCAGGCCATCGAAAAGCCCTTGTTGCGCGGAGCGACCAGCCCGGTGTCCAGGCCCGCGTCCACGGACATGGTGCAAAAGCCGGGCAGGACGGTGGCCATGTACAGCTGGAGCGTGTCCACCGGCTCCATCCGCCGGACCAGGACCCCGGTCGAGATCTCGACACGTGGGCTTCGCACCGCGTTGTTCAACTGGCCCGGATCAGCAGGCAGACCGTCATCGAACCGCAGGACGATCTCCTCAGTGCCGTTGACCAGCAGCAGATCGGCCTCGTGCGCTCCGGCACCTTGCATGGACACGAACCCGCAGATCCGCGCCGAGGTGCTGACTAGTCGATTGCCCTGGCGCTGGAAGGCGACCGAGCGCACCAGACCACGGATCCTCAGCGGCACGACCAGGCGCCCGGTTGCAGTGAGCTGCTCGATCCATGCGGGCGGAATGTCCCACGACCCGACCGTCACCATGATCACGTCGTAGGGGGCGTGAGCCGCAACGCCCTCGGTGGCATCGGCGAGCAGCACGCGCACGTCCGGGTAGCCGGCCTGCGCCAGCAGGCGCGCGGCACGCTCCGTCACCTCCGGGTCGATGTCGACGGTGGTGACCTCGCCGGTGTTCCCGACCAGCTCGGCCAGGTAGGCCGCGTTCAGGCCGCCGGAGCCGATCTCCAGCACCCGCATGCCCGGTCGGACCTCGGCCTGCTCCAGCATGAACGCCTGGATCTGCGGGGCGGACACCGAGCTGACAGCCCTGCCATGCTCGTTCCTCTTGGTGACCACTGCGTTGTAGGTGTGGTACGCGTCCTCCAGGCTCGCCTCAGGGGTGAACGCGTGCCGCGCGACCTTGCGCATCACGGCTTCGACGTCCTTTGAAACGATCTCGCCGCGGTCGACAAGCTCGTCCACGACCGCGTCGCGCAGTCGCGCAGCATGCTCGTGGTCAGAGGTCACATCAGTCATCGAGCGGGTCTTCCTTCGTGCTTCGTCGGGGAACTGTCCGTCTGGCGACGGAACTTGAACTTGGGGGGCGGTGGGCACGACGCTAGCCAGGGCGTCTCGCCTTCGAGGCGACTATGAGTGTTTCCGCTGCGGCGCGCCCGAGTTCGGCCGGAAATCAACCCTGACGAGGGGTCCTGGCCTGCTCCGTCTGATACCACGCCGACCGTTCGAGGCGTTCAGAAGGAGGTGAGGACGTGGTTGGGGCTGTCGAACCATAGGCGGTGGGTGCCGGTGGAGGTGATGGTCAGGCCGAAGCGGTCGAAGGCCGGGCGGTCGTGTTGCAGGTACCAGGTCCAGCAGCGGTTGAGGGTGCGGCGGATGCGGTGGTCGCCGACCTCGCGCCACAGGACCGGCTGGTGGGGCGCGAAGCGGCCTTCGGCCCAGGAGCCGTCGGGCATCACCAGCCGCCGGACGGGCACGGTATCCCCGTCGCCGGTCTGGAGATCGACACCGGGCAGGTGGCCGGCCAGCAGGAACAGGAAGCACGGGTCGTCGAACGCCTCGACGGGCACGGTGCTGGTCCCGGTGATCGTGGCGGCCGTCACACCGGGCCCGGCGGCGGGTGCGGGGTAGCTGGCGGGGTGCTGGCGGGCGGGCATGACCGCGACCTGCCCGGGCAGGAAGCGGCCTTCCAGGACGCCGTGGTCCTCGGCAGTGAGCACGACCAGCGCGCAGCCGAGCGGCGGCATCAAGGGGGCGATCAGCCGGCCGCCCGGCCGCAGTGCGGCCCGCAGCGTGTCCGTGATGCGGGGCAGGGCACAGCCGCTGATGATCCGGTCGAACATCTCTGACCACAGGTAGGTGGTGGCGTCGCAGGTGACCACCTCGGGGGTGTAACCGAGTAGCTGGAGAGCGGCTTGGGCGTGGGTGGTGAACAACGGGTCGATGTCGGCGGTGGTGAGCCGGCCGGAGGCGTTGAGCCGGTGGGCGATCAGCGCTGCCTGGTACCCGGTGGCCGTGCCGATGTCCAGCACGGCGTGATGCGCCTCGACGCCGAGGGTTTCGAGCATGCGGACCACCAGGCCCGGACGGGTGCTGGAGGAACTGGGCACGCCGGCCAGGCCGGTGCCGGCGTTCGCCGCGGTGTGCGGGTCCAGGTAGGTGACCAGGGTCTGGTCGGTGTAGACCGCGTCCAGGTAGCCGTCGTGGTCGACCCCGACGCGGTGCCAGACGCCGGGGTCGTCGTCCCCGGGCAGGTAGAAGGCGGGCACGAACTCGTGCCGGGGGACTTCCTCGACAGCGGCACGCCAGCGGTGGTCGTGCAGGTCGCCGGTCTTTTCCAGCGTGGCAGCCAGGTCACGGGCGCGGTCACGCCAGGTCATCGGTACACCGTCCGTCCAGTTGTGAGTTGCCGGCCTCCCGGAGGGGGCGGGGCAGAAGAGGCGGAAGAGGGAAGGCCGGGCGGGCGGGCGCCGCCCGGCGGGGCGGGAAGAGGGGGAGTCGGTCAGCGGTCTGCGTCCTGAAGGCTCACCTGCGGGTCGGTCATGGCTTGTGCTGCGGCGCGCGGGGCAAGAGGGATGATCTTCGGCTCGTCGGCCGGTGACATCTGCACGCGCAGCGCGGTGGGTTTGCGACCGGGGTGGGTCGGGATGCGGATGAGCCAGGCCAGGCCGGTGCCGTCGTGGATGCGGTACGTCTGACCCGGGGAGTGGGGTATGAGCGGGGCGAGGCGGGTGGCGCTGGCCTGGGCGGCGAGGTACCAGTTGGGCATGGTCTGCGGCAGCGGATGGGTCCCCGGGTCGTGGGTGCGGCAGTCCTTGTATCCGTTGTAGGCGGCCCCGCTGACCGCGATGGGCGCGCTGGTGCTGACGCGCAGGATGTGGCGCCAGACGTTGACCGCCCCGTCCGGGGGGATGCGCTCGGTGGTGCTGGCCAGCCACGGCTGGCCGGCGGGCGGTGCGGGGATGCCGGTGCGGCGGCAGGCGGCGTCGGAGTGGGATGTCGTGTAGGCGAGGATGACGCCGGCGGGATCAATCAGCAGGGCGTGGCACAGGGAACCGGGGCCGCGGTCGTCCAGGCGGTACAGGCCGCTGGGCTGGTGCAGAGACCAGACGCCCTGCCAGCGGGCGATGTCTGCGGCCAGGGAGCGCACCAGGCGTCCGGCGAGCCAGGGTTCGGAGTGCTGCTTGGCTGTGAAGTGAGCGAGCACCTGGGGGACGGCGTGAAACGGGAAGCCGTATCTGAACGCGGACGGCGGCTTGCGGCGGGACCACCCGGCGGCACGTTTGCTCATCAGCGCACGGAAGTCGTGGTCGGGGACGGCGGTTGTCGTGGGCATACGGGTGCTCGTCATCGCGGTATCTCCAGGTCCACCAGGCACATCTGATCGTCGGCGGATGTGGGAGCGGGCGGGCAGTGCACGGTGCTGCTGGCGGCGCCGCTGATCACTACCTGGTCTGCGGTCTCGGGACCGGTGTCGTCGTCGGTGGTGCAGTGGGACAGGATCAGCACGCGCGGGGCGGCGGGGTCGTGCAGGCCGAACGTGGGGTCCACCGGCTGGCCGGCGGGCCGGGTGTGCGGGGGCTCGGGCCAGCGGGCCCAGTCCGGGCCGTGCTCGGCCTCGGCCTGCACGCTCAGCTGCTCGACCGCGGCCACCAGCTCTCCACCGGCCAGGCCCGGCGCGGCGGTCGCCCGACGCATCAGACGCCGGCCGCGCTCCGACATGTGGAGGGCCATCAGCAGCACTTCGGCGCCCTCCTCGGCCGGGCGCAGGCCCGAGATCCCGTACAGGTCCTGGCCCGGATCCGGGGGCAGGTGGATCAGGCGCATGCGCACCAGCCCCGGGTGGAAGTGGCGGCCGGCCAGGTTCCACACGCCGCGCGTGTACCACGGCGGGCGGCACAGCAGCAGCGTGTGGTAACCGGGCCGGTCCGTCATCACCGCACGTTCCAGCCGGTAGCCGGAGCGGGCCAGGCAGTCCAGGTCCTCCTGAGGCCAGTTCGGCACGTCATGCAGCACGAACACATCGGCGTCACTGTCCACCGCCCGCTTCAGGCAGCCCGGGTCCCCTTGACCGTGAAGGTTCCATACCCCGAAGCGGATGCGGGCCGGGGCACTGCCTTGCGGACGAGACAGGCGTGGGCCGAAAAGCGCATGGGGAACTCTGCGCCGGGGCAGGCCGTTCGAGACGCCGGGCATCATCCGAACTCCGGCAGGGGACCGGACAGGATGTCCACGAGGATCTGGAGATCGGCCCGGCCCACGAAGATGTTGTGGTCGGAGACGGTAGAGGCGTCGATCACCTCACCGCCGACCCAGGCGTCCCGCAGGTGCCGGGAGGCCATCACCCAGTCCACCCGGGTCGCCGGCCCGTGGGTGATGCTCGGTCCCATCGTCGCGGCGACGGCGCCCGGGGAGTGTGCCGCGCACACGCGGGCGACATCGTCCAGCCCGGCGGTGACCAGGAAGTCGTGCGGCGCCTGGTCCATCACGCGCCGGCCGTCGGCGGCCAGGACGGTGCGGTGGGCGCGGTGCGGCCGGTCCTGGATCTCTTCCACCCTGGGCAGCCGCGGCTCAGCGGTCAGGAATTCCCCGCTCGGGTAGGAGTTGGCGTCCAGACCGGCGACGGCCAGTCCCCGGCGACGTGTCCCGTCCGGCAGCACCACCCACTTGTCGTTGAACCGCGTCAGCTCCCCGGCTCCGATCAGGCGCAGCGTCGGCGTGCTGTAGCTGAGGTGGTCGGCGACCAGGATCAGCGGCGTGGAGGCGGGGCCGGCCGCGCGTAGCTGGACAGTCAGTGCCGTCGGCGCCGACATCGTCACCGGCTGCGGGCTCGGCCATCCCTTGAGCACGTCGAACAGCCCAGGGCGCACGAACAGCGCGGTGCGGCTTCCCTCTCCCAGGTAGCCGACCATGGCCAGGGCCTGCTCGGCCTCCCGCACGTGCTGGTGGTAGTCGGCGTCCGCACCGGGCATCTCCTGCCGGAACAGCACGTCGGGACGGACCTTGTTGATCAGCGCGTACGCCTGCTCCCGGCGCTCACGGCAGCCGAATCCGTTCTGCTCAAGATTGAAGGTCGCGAACGTCACCACGGATTTCATGAGGTGTCCTTGTCGGTGGGGTGGTTGGTTACGGCGAGCAGCAGGTGGCTGCGAATGGCAGGGGTCCTGGGGTGCGCTGTCGTCGTGAGGCCCCCCGGGGGGATGGCGGTGTGAGCGGCACCATCGGCGCGCCGCTCACACCGCCGACGATCGGTCGCCCAGTTCGGTCTTCAGGTCCACGACGGTGCAGCCGGTCAAGGTGGCGACGAGCTGGGTGGCCAGGTACCAGCGGATGGCCGGATCGGCGATCGGCACGACGTCCGCGTGCCCGGCAGGCTCGGGCGCGGTGCCGCCTTTGCGGTAGCGGACGGCCAGCACGTGGTCGATCTCGGGCCGGCCGACGCGTGCGGCGACCGCCTGGTCGTTCAGGTGCGGGCACTGCCGCACCGAGATGCGGGCGCACCGCCGGCACAGCGGCGGGTGTGTGGTCATCTCGCCCTCCGGCCACTCCGGCGTCCGGGGGTCGGCGCGCAGCAGCCACAGCCAGCCGCGCGCGTCCCGGTCCGCCGCCCGGCCGCACACCTGGCACAGCAGCTTGCGCATCGCGCGGCGCTGCCGGGGGCCGTGCACGTCCCCGAGCAACGGGTCACCGACGCCCGGCCGGTGCAAGGTGCGCTTGTAGAGCACTCCATGGGAGTCACGGTCGAAAGGGTGCTCGTCGGCGTAGACGATGCCCGTGCCTCGGGCGTCGTGCACCAGCAGGTGGGCGGCGGTGCGCTCGCCGCTCCAGGGCGCGATGTAGGGGACGACGAGAGGTCGCTTGGTCGGTGTCATCTCTTCTTCGTCGTAAAGGGAGGGGGTGACGGCTGCCGGGTGGTGTGGGCGTCAGGGAAACGCGGGGCGCGCAGACGGCGGGGCACCCGCGACGGCCAGGGCCACAATGAGGACGACCAGAGCCAGGAGCGTGAGGATCACCAGGAGCCCGGTGTACCGGCCGGAGGCATGCCAGCGGAACTTCACGGCCGGCCTCCCTTGCGGTGGCGCCCGCGTCCCGCCAACAGGTACGGCCGCCCGCGGCGTGCCCGGCCCGAAGGCCGGGGCGGCGCGAGGATGGACACCGCGGCGGTACGGTCCTCGGCGGTGGCGGGCACGGGCTGCTCGGGCCGGTCCCAGGCACGCAGGCCCGCCAGCACCCGCCGCAGCAACGCTTCGTCGGGAGCCCCCGCCGCGACGCTCGGTCGGCCGTGGACGCCGGAGGTTGCCCGGGTCAGACGCTGAGGTAAGACGGTGCTCACCGGCCGCCTCCCGCCGGATGTGACGGCACCGGGCCAGGCCGGACCCGGTCGATGGGGACGCGCCACTCGATCCCGCCGCCCACCGGGCGCACGTAGACCACGTCCGGCGGCCTGTTGGTCATCCAGGGCTCCCCGATACCGCTCACCGTGCCCTCACGGCCGGTCGCGGCATCGATTACCGGCTTGCCCATACGAAGCCAGGACGGCTTTTCGGGGCTCACCGCACGCCACCACGACGGAAGATGCCCATCGGCAGTTCGGAGGGGCGCTCGGCGCGGGGGGAAGGGGAAGGAGGTGTGGTTCTGGTCGGTGAGACGCCCTTGTCGCCGGGCGTGGCGCTGTGCTCGTTCGTCATGGTCGGCTCCATGCGATCCGTGTGGCTACGCTCACAGATTGCCGCCATGAAAAGACCGGAAGTACCCCGGGCTGGGGTACTTCCGGTCTTGCAAACCGCTTGACTCGTCTAGGACTTCACGCCAAGCCAGGAGCTGATCGAGCGCAGTTCCTCCGTGGTCCGGCGGTACTTGTGGGTGAGTACCCGGGCTGTCTCTCGCGCGATCGGGTGGTACTTGGTCTGCTCTGGGGCCACCCTGCGGGCATCTTGCAGGTACTTGAGTGCTTTGTCTTTGTTGTCGAGAGATAGGTAAGCACGGGCGACGGCGACGTAGTGGTGCCCTTGGCGCGTGCGTGCCATGTCTGCGGGGAAGTTGAGCTTCTTGGCGACTCGGACAGCCTCATCAGGCCGTTTCAGTTCCACTGCGGCAGCGACTTCGTGGACGCCGACGTTCGACGGCCCGAACGTCATGTGGTAATGCAGTTCGTCCGTACCGCGTGGCATCTTCTTCGCCCAGTAGGTGGCCTTCTCCAGGTGGTGTGCCGTTGCATCCGCGTCCTCGGCGAACGCGGCGAGAGAGGACTCGCGGAGATGCAGACTGCCGACCATGACGACCTGATCGACGTTCCGGACCGAATCGTCGGACTCCAGTTCCTCCCGGGCGGATGCGAGTACCTTCAAGCCCCCCGAGTAGTCACCGAAGGCGTCGAACGAGTAGGAACGCGTCCAGCCGGCCAGAGCCCGCATCAGCGGGTCGCCCGAGAGATCGGCTGCCCACTGCATCCGATCCTCCAGCTGCCCGATCAGGTCCGGGTACCCGAGCCTCATCGTCAGGCTGTGCGCCATGTAGTAGGCCGAGGCCAGGAGCCCCGCAGCGCGGCGCCGCTCCTGCTCTGCGGACAGATGCACTGCGGCCGTGAGTTCTTCCAGCAGCTTGGGCAGCATCTGGCCCAGCCGCGAGTACCGGGCCGCTGCCCGGTAGTCCCCGGCCGTCCGCACGTCCCTCTCCAGGTCCCGCAGCGGCTTCGGCTGTGGATACCAGTCGGCCGGCAGGTCGTAGTGGCGTACTGCGGCACGGATACCGGGGATAGGTGCGTGAACCCTCTGGTCTGAACGTGATTCGCCCCGGTACGGCTGGCCGGTCAGCTCCTCTACGGACACGTGGAGCGTACGTGCTGCTGCGGTGAGGAAGCCGTGGCTGGGTACGCGCTCTCCTCGTTCGACCTTCCGGACCCAACCCAGTGAGATGAAGGCCGCTTCGGCGAGTTCGCGTTGCGTGTATCCAGCCAGCTTGCGGTAGGACGCGATCCGCGCGCCGATGTGTTCTTCCGGTGATTCGGG